>NZ_JBWLUW010000071.1:0-675 GCF_057784245.1 Mesorhizobium sp. CNPSo 4671
GCCAGACCTGCCTGGTCCGGCGTTGGGGCCGGATTGGAACCACCGGCCGCACGATACAGCACTCCTTTGATACCGAGGGTGAAGCCGTCGCCCTTTTCCTCGAGCTGCTGCGCGCCAAGCGGATGCGTGGCTATCAGCCGCGATCCGCCCGACGCGCAGAAGCGATCCCGTCTGGTTGCTAGGCAGCCGCTAGGGCGACGGAAGCCAGGCTTTGAACAAAGTCGCTCGTTTACCCGGCGTGCGCGATGTCGCCAGTGGGAAGTCATCAATTGACGCTGCCTCATGCTCGCACTTTCGGGGCCGTTGAAGCCTCAGCGGTCCGCGGCCCGCGCCAGCGCAGGTGAAAAGCAGGGCAATACCTGCCCCTGTGGCTTAACGCTTTGCTTTGCGCCAACCGGCGGCCACCGCCCCTTCCTCGCTGCAGAACCAGCGCTCTCCCTTGCTGGTGGTGATTACGGTGCGATCGTAATACTCTTGGCCAGGCATGTGATAGATGTGCTCCCCGCGGGCACTGATGTTGCCCTTAATGTTGCAGGCACTGGGCGACGCTGCGAGCAGGGGAGCGATCGTCGATGGCGGTTCGTTGTCAGCGCGATGCTTGGCACGCCAATCCCAAGGCGCTTCAAACGTTCCTGCCCAGATGCCGACTTTTGCCGCCTTGGCCTTCTCCTGCAG
>NZ_JBWLUW010000072.1:0-651 GCF_057784245.1 Mesorhizobium sp. CNPSo 4671
CTGCAGGAGAAGGCCAAGGCGGCAAAAGTCGGCATCTGGGCAGGAACGTTTGAAGCGCCTTGGGATTGGCGTGCCAAGCATCGCGCTGACAACGAACCGCCATCGACGATCGCTCCCCTGCTCGCAGCGTCGCCCAGTGCCTGCAACATCAAGGGCAACATCAGTGCCCGCGGGGAGCACATCTATCACATGCCTGGCCAGGAGTATTACGATCGCACCGTCATCACCACCAGCAAGGGAGAGCGCTGGTTCTGCAGCGAGGAAGGGGCGGTGGCGGCCGGTTGGCGCAAAGCAAAGCGTAAGCCACAGGGGCAGGTATTGCCCTGCTTTTCGCCTGCGCTGGCGCGTCCCAGAAAGTGCGAGTATGCGGCAGTGTCAAGATCACTTACTTTCGCCTTGTGATATCGCGCCCGCGCCGGCTACACGAGCGACTTTCTTCAAAGCCTGGCCCCGTCGCCTTAGCAGCTGCCTGGCAACCAGACGGGATCGCTTCTGCGCGTCAGGCGGATCGCGGCTGATAGCCACGCATCCGCTTGGCGCGCAGCAGCTCGAGGAAAAGGGCGACGGCTTCACCCTCGGTATCAAAGGAGTGCTGTATCGTGCGGCCGGTGGTTCCAATCCGGCCCCAACGCCGGACCAGGCAGGTCTGGC
>NZ_JBWLUW010000073.1:0-644 GCF_057784245.1 Mesorhizobium sp. CNPSo 4671
TCATAGCGCACCCTCGGGTCGACGACCGCGTACATGACGTCGACGATCAGGTTGAAGACGATGGTGAAGATGGCGATCACCACCACTGTTCCCATCACCAGCGTGTAGTCGCGGTTGAGCGCCGCATCGACGAAATAGCGGCCGACGCCTGGAATGGAGAAGATCGTCTCGACGATGACCGACCCGGTCAAAAGCGCTGCCGCCGCCGGGCCGGTGAACGAGACGATCGGCAGGATGGCGCCGCGCAGCGCGTGCTTGACCACCACCGACCAGTCGGACAGGCCGAGCGCGCGCGCCGTGCGGATGTGGTGGGAGCGCAGTGATTCGATCATCGAGCCGCGCATCAGACGGGCGACGATGGCGATCTGCGGCAGAGCAAGCGTCAGCACCGGGCCGACCTTGTTGATGAAGGCGCCATCACCCCAGCCGCCGATCGGCAAAAGCTTCCAGGTCAGCCCGAACAGCAGCTGGATCACCGGCGCGATGACGAAGGTGGGGATGGTGCTGCCGGCGGTGGCCAGCGCAATCACCGTATAGTCGCCAAGCTTGTTCTGGTTGAGCGCGGCAATGGTGCCGAGCACGCTGCCAAGCAGCAGCGCCAGGATCAGCGCCGAGGCACCGAGCTGGACGGAAATGGGCAGGCC
>NZ_JBWLUW010000074.1:0-644 GCF_057784245.1 Mesorhizobium sp. CNPSo 4671
TCATAGCGCACCCTCGGGTCGACGACCGCGTACATGACGTCGACGATCAGGTTGAAGACGATGGTGAAGATGGCGATCACCACCACTGTTCCCATCACCAGCGTGTAGTCGCGGTTGAGCGCCGCATCGACGAAATAGCGGCCGACGCCGGGAATGGAGAAGATCGTCTCGACGATGACCGACCCGGTCAAAAGCGCCGCCGCCGCCGGGCCGGTGAACGAGACGATCGGCAGGATGGCGCCACGCAGCGCATGCTTGACCACCACCGACCAGTCGGAAAGGCCGAGCGCGCGCGCCGTGCGGATGTGATGGGAGCGCAGCGATTCGATCATCGAGCCGCGCATCAGACGGGCGACGATGGCGATCTGCGGCAGGGCGAGCGTGAGCACCGGTCCGACCTTGTTGATGAAGGCGCCGTCGCCCCAGCCGCCGATCGGCAGGAGCTTCCAGGTCAGTCCGAACAGCAGCTGGATCACCGGCGCGATGACGAAGGTCGGGATGGTGCTGCCGGCGGTGGCCAGCGCAATCACCGTATAGTCGCCAAGCTTGTTCTGGTTGAGCGCGGCAATGGTGCCGAGCACGCTGCCAAGCAGCAGCGCCAGGATCAGCGCCGAGGCACCGAGCTGGACGGAAATGGGCAGGCC
>NZ_JBWLUW010000075.1:0-593 GCF_057784245.1 Mesorhizobium sp. CNPSo 4671
CCCCATCCATCAACTGGGTGCATTGCCATCGCAGGCGCAGGACATCGTCCAGGCCGGACGGCAAGAACCTGCCCGGTTCGCCTCAACCGGGTGGCCGCAGATGCCGCTCAACTTTGATTGGAGTATGTGGCCGACCCTGGAAGCAGCGCCAGCGCCCACTGCCAGCGCCCGCCCTGACACCTACCGGGATTTTCCATTGGTTGATCTGACTGCGGCTACGCCGTCTGAGTCACGCGACGATGATAATTCCGTGCCGGCGTTTGCAAGCATGCCCTCCGATGCTCAGGTCGGGGCTTTGGGTCCGACCGCCCCGTCTCACGGCCGCGGGCTGGTGCTCCAGGACATGGAATGGCTGGGCGACGAGCATGTGCTGAGGGACTACCAGCTCCTGACGCAAGAGTTGCAGGGGAACAATCCGGGTCTCGCCGCCCGGACGCGGTTCGTGGATCCCCTCATAACCCTTGGCAGCCTGCGCTTGGGCACCGAGAGCGACATGCTACGCGCATTCCAGCGCATCGTTCATGATCACAATGGCGACGACACGGCCGACTTCCTGTTCCTGCCAGTGAACGATGCCAGTGCCAATCGCCGCG
>NZ_JBWLUW010000076.1:0-587 GCF_057784245.1 Mesorhizobium sp. CNPSo 4671
CGGCGCTCAACCGCGACTACACGCTGGTGATGGGAACAGTGGTGGTGATCGCCATCTTCACCATCGTCTTCAACCTGATCGTCGACGTCATGTACGCGGTCGTCGACCCGAGGGTGCGCTATGACTGACATCGCAGCCACGGCTCCCGCCATCGTTGGTCGTTCGCTCTGGGGCGATGCCTGGGCGCGCCTCAAGGCCAACCGCGCCGCCATGTTCAGCCTCTACTACCTCGCCTTTATATCAGTCATCAGCGTGTTCGGGCCCTGGTTCGTGCCGCACCAGTACACGACCATCTATGCCGACTATGTGCGCATGCCGCCAAGCCTGTCGGCCTATCCCAAGCCCGACATGATCGAAACGGCGCTCACCGAAGCGATCAAGCGCATGCGGGTCGACATCAAGGAGTGGCATCAGGAGGGCAGTCAGGTCTTCGTCACAGTCAAGTCGACCAAGCCGATCGATGACCGCAACATCCGCTACCTCGACCGGTCCGATGCCTTTGACGACACCAAGATCGAGAACAAATCGCCCGACGGTCTCGAAGTGACGATGAGCGCGTCGGTCAAGCAGCAATATTTCCTGTTCGG
>NZ_JBWLUW010000077.1:0-587 GCF_057784245.1 Mesorhizobium sp. CNPSo 4671
CCGAACAGGAAATATTGCTGCTTGACCGACGCGCTCATCGTCACTTCGAGACCGTCGGGCGATTTGTTCTCGATCTTGGTGTCGTCAAAGGCATCGGACCGGTCGAGGTAGCGGATGTTGCGGTCATCGATCGGCTTGGTCGACTTGACGGTGACGAAGACCTGACTGCCCTCCTGATGCCACTCCTTGATGTCGACCCGCATGCGCTTGATCGCTTCGGTGAGCGCCGTTTCGATCATGTCGGGCTTGGGATAGGCTGACAGGCTTGGCGGCATGCGCACATAGTCGGCATAGATGGTCGTGTACTGGTGCGGCACGAACCAGGGGCCGAACACGCTGACGAGCCCGATCAAGGCGAGGTAGTAGAGGCTGAACATGGCGGCGCGGTTGGCCTTGAGGCGCGCCCAGGCATCGCCCCACAGCGAGCGGCCGACGATAGCGGGAGCCGTGGCTGCGATGTCAGTCATAGCGCACCCTCGGGTCGACGACCGCGTACATGACGTCGACGATCAGGTTGAAGACGATGGTGAAGATGGCGATCACCACCACTGTTCCCATCACCAGCGTGTAGTCGCGGTTGAGCGCCG
>NZ_JBWLUW010000078.1:0-564 GCF_057784245.1 Mesorhizobium sp. CNPSo 4671
TGCGACTTCCGCGCTGGTGACGCAGTTTGTCATGCACAACAGCGGGGCGCTGCCGGAAATCAATCTGCAGAACTTGGTAACGTCGCGACCGGTAGCAATTGCTGGGGTCGCATCTGTCATCGACGGCGACACGATCGAGATCCATGGCCAGCGCATTCGCTTCAATGGTATCGATGCACCGGAGTCAGCACAGCAGTGCGACGACGCGAAGGGCTTTCGGTATCAATGTGGCGCCAGGTCCGCCACCGCTCTCGATGCCTTTCTCGCCGCCTCGCGACCGACCCAGTGCACGTTTGTGTCATGGGATCGGTATGGCCGCTATGTCGGCAATTGCCGGCGGGCCGATGGTGTCAGCGTCGCCGCCTGGATGGTCGAGAACGGCCAAGCTCTTGATTGGCCGAAATACAGCCAAGGTGCCTACGCCATGCTGCAGGAGAAGGCCAAGGCGGCAAAAGTCGGCATCTGGGCAGGAACGTTTGAAGCGCCTTGGGATTGGCGTGCCAAGCATCGCGCTGACAACGAACCGCCATCGACGATCGCTCCCCTGCTCGCAGCGTCGCCCAG
>NZ_JBWLUW010000079.1:0-551 GCF_057784245.1 Mesorhizobium sp. CNPSo 4671
CCTGAAGCCGTTGGTCTTTTTCATCCGCCCGATCTGCTTCCTGCCGGGCGATAGACTGCCAGCGCTCCTTTTCCTTCGTTTCCGACTTCAATTGCCCCGCCAACTCGGCTGCTGTTTTAGTTTTCTGCTCCGCATAGGCGTACAAAGCATGAAGTTCCCGCTCCGGCACAATGACTTTATCCTTTTTGAGCCACGCTTTTTCATGTTCAATAGTCGGCATTTTCAACTCTTCAGCCTTAACTGTCAGCGATTCTTTTTTCACTTCTATAACTGCTTGAACAGCTTTGTTTTGCTTTTCCAGTTCCTCTCTCTGCTTTTCCTTTAAAGCAATTTCAGCATTAAGCCGCTCAAGCTCCGCTTTCCGCTGATTTATTTTATACTGGTGAACATTCTCATGCTTCTTTTCGCTTGGTTCGCCGCGTACCAGGTCAAAACCGTTTTCAACCATGTGCCGATGAAAATCATCTTGAATGGCTTTCATCTTCAATTTGCCATTAAAAAAATCTTTCGCAGAGAGTCGACCGTCCTCCGTGATCGGTACAATACCAACA
>NZ_JBWLUW010000080.1:0-549 GCF_057784245.1 Mesorhizobium sp. CNPSo 4671
AGCGTCTTTTCGTCCGCATGCCGGATGATCGGCGTGATCAGGCCACCGGGGATCGACACGGCAACACCGACATCGGCATGCTTGTGCTTGACCATGGCGCTTTCGGTCCACGAGGCATTGGCATCCGGCACCGCCTTCAATGCCAGTGCCATCGCCTTGATGACCATGTCGTTGACCGACAGCTTGTAGGCGGGAGCCTCGCCCTTGTCGGTCTTTTTCATCGGTGCTGCGGCATTGATCTGCGTGCGCAGTGCCAGCAAGGCATCGAGTTCGCAGTCGAGCGTGAGATAAAAATGCGGGATGGTGGATTTGGCCTCGACCAGGCGCCGCGCAATGGTCTTGCGCATATTGTCATGCGGGACAAGTTCGTAGGAGCCCTGCTCGAACAGCTTCAGCACCTGATCGTCCGACATCGGCTTCACTGCCGGAGCGGAGGCGGCAACCGGCGCGGCAGCCGGAGCCTTGGCCGCGGGTGCTGCCTTGGCGCCGCCGCCGGCAATCGCGGCATCGACATCAGCCTTCACCACACGGCCATGCGGGCCGGTGCCG
>NZ_JBWLUW010000009.1:0-294658 GCF_057784245.1 Mesorhizobium sp. CNPSo 4671
TCCCCGTCCCCAACGACCGGGTCTAAGGAGCCGGCCCCGTCCCCGGGCCGGCTCCGCCATTTCTGGCAGCGGCTGCCAAAATTGATCCAATTTCGATGGCAGGTGTGTATTCGCGCCGCCATATGTTGAGAAGATGTCAGCCGCAGGAGGTCTTATGCCGACCGAAGCTAGATCACCACGTCTTGCGGTTCTTATCGATGCCGACAACACCTCCGCCAAGATCGCCGACGGCCTGTTCGAGGAGATCGCGAAGATCGGTGAGGCCAGCGTGCGCCGCATATATGGCGACTTCTCCAGCACTCGGTCCAAGGGCTGGGCGGACATATTGGCGAAGCACGCAATCATTCCGCAGCAGCAGTTCGCTTATACCACTGGCAAGAATGCTTCCGATATCACACTGGTAATCGACGCGATGGATCTGCTGCATAGCGGCCGCTTCGACGGTTTCTGTCTGGTTTCTTCCGACAGCGATTTCACCCGGCTTGCCGCACGCATTCGTGAACAGGGTGTCGATGTGTTCGGGTTCGGCGAGCAGAAGACCCCGGAGAGCTTTCGGCAAGCTTGCCGCCGGTTCATCTATACCGAAAACCTTCTTCGCAGCCCGGCGAACATCCCGGATACCGCGCCTCCATCGAAGCCGCTCCAATCATCCAGCGCTGCGCTGCCCATACTCAAGAAAGTCATTGGCCAGATGGACAGCGAAGATGGCTGGGTGCTGCTCGGCACATTCGGAAAGCAGCTCTCAAACCTCTTCTCCGATTTTGACCCTCGCACCTATGGTTTCGGCAAACTGAGTGACCTGGTGAGGAGTACAGCCGAATTCGAAATCGAAGCGCCCAAAGGGGGAGCCATGCGTATTCGAATCAAGCCTGCGGCCGGGAAAAAGGGAAAAATCAAATCAGCCTAACGACAGGCGCTTGGCCTGCAGAGGATCACGGCTGCCCAGCGCATCCGACATCCTTTGCAAGGGCGGCGGATCGAGGCATTGTAGGCCGTTGGTTTCGTCCTCTGGATCACCGCGATGCTGGAAATCCCGGAAGATCGATGCGAGCGCCATCGTCTGTTCAAGGCGATCGACGATGCCTTCAAGGCCGGCGATTTCGAGGGCCTCGGCGTGGCCTTGGGCGGTTCGCCCGGCTGGTTCGACGAACGCATGCCGTTCGAACTCGGCCTCGGGCATCCGCTGGAATATGCCATCTATTGGAGCCCTGTCGGTTTCATCTCGACCTTGCTGGATGCGGGTTCGGATCCAAATTACGGGGATCACGGCGGGTTTCCGGCAATCATTGCAGCGCTGTCTACCGACCGGGCCGACCGACTGGAAATCGTCCAGCTGTTGATCGAGGCCGGCGCCGATCCCGACATGCGGGGCGTGAACGACTGGACGCCGCTACACTATTCGGTGGCCATCCGCAGCGCCGACGCGATCCGCTTGCTTTTGGCGGCGGGCGCCGACCCGACGCTCAAAACCCGCATCGATGACTATACGACAGCCGCCGAGGAAGCCGGCAATGCCGGCTTTGAAGCCGGCGCGTCATTGTTGCGCGATGCGATGGCCGGGCGTGGCTCCAACGGACAGTGAGTCAGCTCGCGATTAAAACGGTCGGCGACAGCTGTTGGCCAGCCAGCCTCAGACCTTCTTCAGCCCGGCCTTGAAGCGTTTGCCGTTGGCGACGTAGTGGGCGGCCGAGCCGTGCAGCCTGGCGACGGCCGCGTCGTCCAGCACCCTGATCGCCTTGGCCGGCGAGCCGACGATCAGCGAATTGTCCGGAAATTCCTTGCCTTCGGTCACCAGCGCGCCGGCGCCGACCAGCGAATTCTTGCCGATCCTGGCGCCGTTCAGCACAATGGCGCCCATGCCGATCAGGCTGTTGTCACCGATCGTGCAGCCATGCAGCATGGCCCGGTGGCCGATTGTGCAGCCCTCGCCGATGGTCAGCGGAAAGCCAGGATCTGTGTGCATGACCGTATCTTCCTGCACATTGGTGTCGGCGCCTATAATGATCGGCTCATTGTCTCCGCGAATGACGACCCCGAACCAGAAACCGGCATTGCGGCCGACTTGCACGTTGCCGATCAGCGTCGCATCGGGCGCGATCCAGTTTGTGTCCGCGTCCGCGAAGCTGGGCTCCGTTCCGTCGATCGCATAAAGCGGCATTGTCGGTCTCCGAATCGTCTCAGATGCCGGACCCTAGGAGACCGATCGTCCATGAGGCAATGGCAAGCACGACGATGCCGAGCGCCAGGGACCAGGCGATCGCCGTGCAGCCGCATGAGAGCAGCGCCATCGTCGAAATGCGGTTTTCGCGGCGGGCATCGAGGGCATCGTTGACCAGCATGAACGGCCCGGCGCCTGCGGTGGCGGCCAGTGAGCGCAGCACATGCGCCGGCGACACATAGGGCTCGGTGAAGGCGACCTTGCGGCCCGACAGCAATTCCATCGTCGAACCCGTCAGCCCGCAAACCGTCAGCCCGACGACAAAAGCAAACAGGAAGAGTTCCATCTCAGCCATCTTAACCTTCCATTTACCATGAAATCGCACAGTCGTTTCAGGAAGGCTGCAAGAGCCGTGCCGCGCGATGTGTGCCGCCTGGGGACACAAGACGGGCGGTTGGGATGAGGACCGAGATGAAGCAGGCAGCGATCGCCGACGGCCCTGAACTCACCGTGGTCGATTCCACGCTGATGAAGCGGGTGTTCTATGCCTTCGCCGCACTTGCCCTGCTGTCGGTGGCGATCAGCCTTGGCGGCAAGTGGTTCGGCCATACCATCGCCATGGCCGGATATTCCGACGACACGACGATGCGCCGGGTGGTGATCGGCAACAATGTGATTTCCGTGTCGGCTAATTTCATCCGTTTCGACCAGGCCCGGCGCGACGGCATCGCCTCACGTCTCGACCTTTATCTGCGCTATCCCCCGATGGACGGTTACAGCGAGGCGGCCCGCGACGATTTCAATCACTCGGAAGCCAACAGAAGCATCATCTTCCTGTCGTTCGAACAACAGATGATGTCGCGCGACATGAGCGGCCGGTTCGCGCCGATCTACAGCGCGCTGATCGTCCAGCCCGGCGTTCCGGGGCCCGGCGGCACGACGGTTTACGGTTTCAACGAGAAGTCGGGCTATCTGAACGAGGTGCTGGTGGTCGGCAAGCGCGGGGGCAAGGATCCCTTCGTGGCCCGCTGCCTGAGCGGACCGAGTGCCGATCAATCGCTGGCGCCCTGCGAGCGGGACATCCATGTCGGCGACGATCTCAGCCTCACCTACCGTTTTCCCAAGGAATTCCTTGGCGACTGGCAGACGCTCGACGCGGCGATGACGGCAGAGGCCGGGCGAATCCTGAAGACCGGACATTGAGAGATTAAGGCAGGCCACGCCCGGCGCGGCCTGCCGTTGGATTGCGAGCTCAGCCCAGATCGATGTCGAGGATCGCCATCGAGAAATTGTAGTCGCCGTCGTCCTCGTCCTTGAAGACGATGCCGAGGAATTCGTCGCCGACATAGACTTCGGCCGAATCTTCCTTGCGCGGCCGTGCCTTGACCTCAAGCTTGGGGTTCTGGAAGACGCGCTTGAAATAGGCGTCCAGCTTTCTGATTTCGTCCGGCTTCAACAGTCTTCTCCGATCATCGGGCTTGCTGGTTTGAAGGGCGCTTCTGGCACGTCGACAATGGCGATGTAAAGGCAAGCCGGCCGTATTGCACCGGAAGCGACAGCGCCGCCGGGCAAAATTGCAACGACGCCGAGCAACGCGACGGGGCGGAAATCAGATATCGAAGCTGATCACATGGTCCATCGTCTGCGAAGGCAGGAGCTGGTCCATCTGGCGCGACGGCTGGTCGCAACCGGTCTCGCCGACGACGCGAGCCGGCACGCCGGCAACCGTCTTGTTGTGCGGCACGGGCGACAGCACCACCGATCCGGCGGCGACCTTGGAGCAATGGCCGATCTCGATGTTTCCGAGAATCTTGGCGCCGGCGCCGATCAGCACGCCACGGCGAATCTTGGGATGGCGGTCGCCACCGGCCTTGCCGGTTCCGCCCAGCGTCACGCCATGCAGGATCGACACATCGTCCTCGATGACCGCGGTCTCGCCGACGACGAGGCCGGTGGCGTGGTCGATGAAGATGCCCTTGCCGATGCGGGCGGCCGGGTTGATGTCGGTCTGGAAGACCGAGGACGAGCGGCTCTGCAGGTAGAGCGCGAAATCCTTGCGGCCCTGGTTCCACAGCCAATGCGCCAGCCGATGGGTCTGGATGGCGTGAAAGCCCTTGAAATAGAGCACCGGCATGATGAAACGGTCGCAGGCCGGGTCGCGGTCGTAATAGGCCTGGATGTCGACACGCACCGTCGTCGGCCATTCCTTGTCGTCGGCCAGCATCGATTTGAAGGTCTGGCGGATGAGGTCGGAGCCGATATCCTGATGGGCAAGCCGCTCGGCGATCCGGTGGATGACCGCCTCTTCCAGGCTCTCCTGGTTGAGGATCGTCGAATAGAGGAAGGCAGCGAGCAAGGGGTCGCGGTTGACCGCGTCCATCGCTTCGTCACGGATCGAACGCCAGATCGGGTCGACCGGCTGCAACGCGCTGTGGCGGGAAATACTGATGCTGTTCATCGACGTCTCGTCCTGCGTCCTGCTGGCTTGCCTGTTTTCCGGCCGCACATATAAGCCAGATCATAGCACGATTGAACTCAATTTTCCTTAGTGCATTGTCAAATGGATTTGGTTCGCGGGAATTCAAGCAGCCATGGAAAACGAACCCTTGATCGCCGGACCCCGAAAGGCGGCCTTCCGTGCCTGGCTGCGGGGAAGGCGTAGAGCGATCTGGTGGCAGGCTCAAGGTCAGCGCGGCGCCGATGACGCCGCGCTGCAATGGACGCCGTTCAAGTCGGCAGCGGCGTGCCGGCCTGTTCAGCCACCATATATTCGGCATACCAGTCGGGCCAGTTCACATCGTGCTGTCCGCCCGTCCTTTTCTCGTGTTCGCCATGTGCGGCCGCCGCACGCCGCAGCGCCGCGGCAAGCTCGCCCGACGACGTGAATATCGTGTCGCTGGCATCCACGCGTCCAGGCAATCGCTGGGTGATTTCCTGCAGTATGGAGCTGTTGCCATCCGGATCGCTGAACGTGACATAGGATGAATAACTGCGCCCTTCCGGATGCCGGCCGCTGATCGGCGGCTGCCCAGGCCCGGCGCGATGAAACACCTCGCTCGCCTCGACGCCGCGCGCCACGAGTTCGGCATGCGCCGCCACGATATCGGACACCACGAGATAAAGCCCCTTCGCCGAGCCTGGCGCGGCTGATGTCAGGCCCTTGCCGAAATGGATCGAGCACGGCGAACCCGGTGGCGTGAATTGCACGACCCTGAACGCGTCGCCGACGACGAAGTCCGCGTCGAGCCGCCAACCGAGGCCGCCATAAAAACGCTTGGACCGATCGGCATCCGCAACGGCAATGATGACGGCCTCCAGCTTCATGTCGATCGTCCCCGGTCTTGGAGTCTCGCTGCTTAGAGTATTGGCCATGTCAGCCTCCCTGGCTTGCATATTTCCTGGACTGGCAACATTCCCCAGAGCCCCGGCCCATGCAAGGTTCGCAGTGATTGGGTCTTTGACTCCGAAGGGCTGAGATCGATTAACTGGACGGATGATAGAAATGAAAGACCAGCCTTTGATCGACGCGGCCCTGAAAACCGAGCTTTCGGCGCTCTATAACGCCGGGGATCGCCACTACCACAACCTCGCCCATATCGAGGCCATGCTGGCGCTGGCCGGCGACTATCGTGCGTCGCTACATGACCCCGAAGCCGTCGAAGCGGCGATCTGGTTCCACGACGCCATCTACGACAGCAAGGCGAAGGACAATGAGGCCAAAAGTGCCGCCCTTGCCGAGACCAAACTCGCGGAGCGCACCGATGCCGGGCGCCTGGGCCGCATCAGCGCGATGATCCTCACCACCGCCACACACCAGCTACCGCAGTTCGACGACGCGACGGCTATACGCGACGCCAGCCTGTTCCTCGACATGGACCTGTCGATCCTGGGTGCCGCGCCGGATGCGTTCGATGCCTATGAACGCGCGGTCCGCCGCGAATATGACTGGGTGGCGGAGCCGATGTGGCGTGCCGGACGGGGTGCCGTGCTGAAAGATTTCCTGGCCCGCCCGCACATCTTCCATACGGAGGAATTCCGCCAGCGTTTCGAGGCGCAGGCCAGGCTGAACATGGCGCGGTCGCTGGAAACCCTGCAAAAGCCCTCGTGATTTTCGCGAGGCTTCGTCAAAAGCAAATTCTTCCGAGGTGCCGACACCATGAGCAGCAAATTCTTCCAGCCGGTCGACGCCTCGGCCGTTCCCCGCTTTGCCGGACTCTCGACCTTCATGCGGCTGCCGGCGGTGGCGAGCGCCGAGGGGCTCGACATCGCGCTGGTCGGCATACCGTGGGATGGCGGTACCACCAACCGCGCCGGGGCGCGGCACGGCCCGCGCGAGATCCGCAACCAGTCGAGCCTGATGCGGCGCGTCCACCACGTCTCGGGAACCGAACCGTTCAGCATCGCCAACGTCGCCGATGTCGGTGATCTCTCGGTCAATCCAATCAACCTCATGGACGGGTTGAAGCGCATCGAGGACGGCATCGCGGCAATCGTGGCGGCCGGCGCTATTCCGCTCGCCGCCGGCGGCGACCATCTGACGACGCTGCCGGTGCTGCGCGCCGTTGCCAGGGATCACCCGGTCGGCATGATCCATTTCGATGCGCATTCCGACACCAATGACCGCTATTTCGGCGACAACCCTTATACGCACGGCACGCCCTTCCGCCGCGCGATCGAGGAAGGCCTGCTCGATCCCAGACGGGTCGTGCAGATCGGCATTCGCGGCTCGATCTACGAGCCCGGCGAGCATAACTGGGCAGTCGCCCAGGGCATTCGTATCATCTACATGGAGGAGTTCGTCAGGCGTGGCGCGGCCAGCGTCATGGAGGAAGCGCGCGCCATTGCCGGAACCGGCCCGACCTATGTGACCTTCGACATCGACTGCATCGACCCGTCGATGGCGCCGGGAACAGGCACACCCGAGCTCGGCGGATTCACCACCCGCGAGGCGCAGGAAATGGTTCGACTGCTCGACGGATTGAACATTGTCGGCGCCGATGTCGTGGAAGTGTCACCGCCATTCGATCTCGCCGGCATGACGGCGCTGGCGGGCGCGACGATGATGTTCGAATTGCTGTGCGTGCTGGCGAAGTCGGTTCAAGCAGCGAGAGCGCCAGGCTGACCCTACGTGTCAGCATGCCAGGTCAGAGCGGATATTCAGCATAAAACTCCAGCACGCGTTGCTTGAGGGTCTTGTCGCCGACCGCCAGCATATGGTCCCTGCCCTCGATGTGAAAAGCCCTGGCGTTCGGCATCAAGGCGGCGAGCTCGTCGGGCGAACCGCCAATATCGTCCGTGGTGCCGACAGCGACCAGCGTCGGTTGAGCGATTCGGGCAATGTCGTCCTCGCTCAGCAACTCCCGCGATTTGGCGATGCAGGCGGCAAGCGCCCGACGGTCGCTGCGGGTCTGGTCGGCGAAGGCGCGGAAAGAGCGGCCGCGCGGATGGGTGGTCGCCGTCGGATCGTCGGCAAGCAGGGCCGCGGCGATCGGATCCCAATCGCCTACACCGTCGATCATGCCGATGCCGAGGCCGCCAAAGACCAGCGTCGCCACCTTGTCCGGATCGGACAGTGCCAGGAACGCCGCGATGCGCGCTCCCATCGAATAGCCCATGACATGAGCCCGTTCGATGCCGAGATGATCGAGCAAGGCGGCGGCATCCGAGGCCATTTTTGCAGGCGTATAATCGGCCTCGTCATAGCTCTTCGATGACGAGCCATGGCCGCGATTGTCGAAGGCGATGGCGCGGTAACCGGCATCGTTGAGCGTCTTGAACCAGCCGGGTGACACCCAGTTGACATAGTGGCTCGAAGCGAAGCCGTGGATCATGAGCACGGGATCGCCCTCGCCCGAGGCCGGCTGGCGGTCGAGGAAGGCAAGATCGAACCCGTCATGGGAAAAAAACTGCATCGGAAGGCTATCCCCGGCGCTCAGTTGGAATCGACGTTCGGGGAATCGCCCTTGTCCGACGGTGGTATGCCAGGGCCAGATATTGTGCCGACTGCCGGGTGACGCAACAGGTCGCCATATTCGATGCCGTATTTGGCGGCGGTGCCGGCCTTGAGCTCGAGCACGAAGCGCACGGGTACGCCGGGCGAGATGATGGCCTGGGATTGCGGCTCGCCATGCTTGATGGCTCGGATCTTGCCATCCTGGCCGACAAAGATCAGGTCAAGCGGCATCGGCGTGTTCTGCATCCAAAAACTGACCTGCTGCTGTATTTCGAAGACGAACAGCATGCCGTGATCGTCCGCCATGTCCTGGCGATACATCAAGCCGGCCTCGCGCTCTGTATCGGTGTCGGCGATTTCGATTGAAAAGGAGCGATTTCCTTCTTTCGTCACAACGACCAGCGGCGTCGGGTCGACCGGAAGAATCATCGCCCGGCTGTCGGCCGAGGTCGGACGCTCTGAATAGAAGAAAGCGCCCAAGGCCACGATCAAGGTAGCAAACGCGCAAAGCACGCCCGCCGTCAGCCAGTTCCTGTGAGCCATCCAAAATCCTCGACCGGAAATCGTCCTAGACCATGATCCCGAAAAGTGGAACCGGTTTCGGACAAGATCATGGTCAAACAAAGAGGAGCTAGAGCCTGAACCACCCCGATTTATCGGGATGGGCCGGTTCTAGTGCGAAACCGGCAAGGTGCCCATATCGGGGTGAATTTCGGCGGCCATAAGGCCTTTGTCACCGCGACCGAAACGGACAAGCACGACCTGCCCCGGCCGAAGCTCGGTGATGCCGTAGCGGCGCAAGGTTTCCATATGGACGAAAATGTCCTCGGTGCCCTCGCCGCGCGTCAGGAAGCCGAAGCCCTTTGTGCGGTTGAACCACTTGACCAAGGCGCGTTCGAGCCCGCTCTCCGGCGTTACCGCGACATGGGTGCGCTGCTCCTGCATTTCCGCTGGATGGACAGCGGTGGTGACATCCATGGAAAGCACCCGGAAAGCCTGCAGCCCGCGATCGCCCTGCTTGACAAGGCAGACCACGCGCGCGCCTTCCAAGGCTGTCTGAAAGCCGTCCCGCCGAAGACATGTCACATGGAGGAGGATATCGCCCGAAACACCGTCATCGGGAAGGATGAACCCGTAGCCCTTGGCCACATCGAACCACTTGATGGCGCCGGCAATTTCGGTCAGGTCGGCGGCATCACCGCCTTCGTCGCGCTTCAAGGCGTCGCCAAGGGTTCCGGCCCGCCCCGTCAAAGAGGCCTTTTCCCCCATAAGAATGCCCCCTTTTTTGCAAGAACACCGCAACTGATTCTTGACACCAGATTAACACCGCGGCTTCCGGTGTGTGCAAGACCTTCCCTGCCTTTTTTCACGGTTCATTGCGGGAATACCGGATTTGTTCTTTGCCGGCATCGCCGGCCGCGGGAGATTGCCCTTTCGCCGGGCCGACCCTATGTTCGCCGCACCCCAACAGATCGAGGAAAACTCATGCGCTATCTGCACACAATGGTCCGCGTCGCCGATGTCGATGCCTCGCTCGACTTCTACTGCAACAAGCTCGGGCTGAAGGAAGTTCGCCGCTATGAAAACGAGCAAGGTCGCTTCACGCTGATCTTCCTCGCTGCCTCCGAAGACGAGCAGAGCGGCATCAACGACAAGGCACCTTTGGTCGAACTGACCTACAACTGGGATGCGGAAGACTACAAGGGCGGGCGCAATTTCGGCCACCTCGCCTATGAGGTCGACGACATCTACGCGACCTGCCAGCATCTGATGGACAACGGCGTCATCATCAACCGGCCGCCGCGCGACGGCAACATGGCCTTCATCCGGTCGCCGGACGGCATCTCCATCGAGCTTCTGCAGAAGGGCCCACCAAAAGCCAAGGCAGAGCCCTGGTCGTCGATGCCGAATACCGGAAGCTGGTAGCGATCACACCATGTTGAAGGGAGGCGGCCGGGCGATAAGCCGGCCGCCTTTGCCGTTTCGCATCATCCCACCTATCTGACCGGTCATCGCGCCCGACCGGCAGGCCGGCGCCCAGACCAGGAGAAGTCATTCATGCCATCCAGCCATGCCGACGTCGCCACCGAGCACGCCAGCCGCTACCTGCAGCAGTTGTGCAAGCACTGGGCGCACAAATTCCCCGTCGAATTCAACCCGACCCACGGCACCATCGACCTGACGTCGCTGGGACGAACCGTCATGGACGCCGATGCGAGCGCGTTGCACATCACCGTGTCGACGGATGAAGGCGGATCGCTAGAGCGTCTGGAAAGCGTCGTGGCCGACCATATCAAGCGCTTTGCCTTCCGCGAAGAACTGACCTTCGACTGGAGGCCAGCCACGGCGGCGTGATCAGGCTAGTTTTTACCGGCCTGGCCGGCCATCTCCAGCAGCGCCAGCACCGAGCGCCAGTTGCGCGCGGTGCCCGGCACCTTCAGTACACGCGGAATGAGGTTGGCAAAGACTGACTTGCCGAGCCCGTCCGGCGCGCTGAGGTAGAGCACGTCGCCCTTGACTTCGAAGCGCTCGGGGCCGGTGCATTTCTCGGCCAGGCGCGCCACCTCTTCAGCAGTCGGCTGACGCTCCAGCGCATAGGCATGGAGCTTGGTGTGGTCAGAGGCTGCTTCCGGATAGGGATTTTCTCTCACCAGCCGTTCGAACCAGGAGAGATCGCGCACCATGATGCGCGAATGAAAACCCCATTTCTTCTCGAACGCCGCTTCGATCTGTCTGGTCAGCGCGGCCGCGTCGCCCTTCTTGGCCTGGAACACGACATTGCCGCTCTGCACATAGGTGGCGACGTCGGAAAAGCCGAGATCCTCGAAGAACGACCGCAACTCCGCCATCTTGACGATGCGGTTGCCGCCGACATTGATGCCGGAAAACAGGGCAATGAAGACCTTTGCGCTCATATGATGAAACCCGCCAATGTCTCGTTGTCGGTGATGTCCTGATACTGGACGCCCTCGGCCTCGAAATTCGCCTTGAGCAGGTCGAAATTGCGCCGGTCCTTGGTTTCGATGCCGATCAGCACCGAGCCGAAATTGCGCGCCGACTTCTTCAGATATTCAAAGCGCGCAATGTCATCGTCCGGACCCAGCATTTCGAGGAAGTCGCGCAGCGCGCCCGGCCGCTGCGGGAAGCGGATGATGAAGTATTTCTTCAGGCCCTCGTAGCGCAGCGCCCGCTCCTTGACATCCGGCAGCCGCTCGAAATCGAAATTGCCACCTGAAACCACGGCAACAATGGTCTTGCCGCGGATTTCCTTCCTGGAAAAATCCTTCAATGCGTCGATCGCCAAAGCGCCGGCCGGCTCGAGCACGACGCCTTCGACGTTGAGCATCTCGATCATGGTCGCGCAGAGCCGGTTCTCCGGGATCAGCCGCACGGTGTCAGCGGCGAACTCCTTGAGGTATCTCAAGGGTTCGCGGCCGATCTCGGCCACCGCCGCGCCGTCGACGAAGTTGTCGACCTTGGCGAGCTTCAGCCGTTTTCCGGCCGCGAGGCTGTCATGCAGGCTCGGCGCGCCGGCCGGCTCGCAGAAAACGAAGCGCGCCTCCCGGCCCTGATCGGCGAAATAGTGCGTCACGCCGGCAGCGAGCCCGCCGCCGCCAACCGGCAGCATGATGATGTCGGGCATGCGCGCGCCCGGCATCTGGTCCGAGATCTCATAGGCGACCGTCGCCTGCCCCTCGATGATGTCCTTGTGGTCGAAGGGCGGCACCATGTGGGCGCCGGAGCTTTCGGTGAATTCGAAGGCGGCGCGATAGCAGTCGTCGAAAAAGTCGCCGACCAGCCTGATCTCGACGAACTCGCCGCCGAACAGCCTGGTCTTGTCGATCTTCTGCTGCGGCGTCGTCACCGGCATGAACACCACAGCCTTCTTGCCGAAGTGACGGCAGACGAAGGCGAAGCCCTGCGCATGGTTGCCGGCCGACGCGCAGACGAACAGTTCAGCCTGATTGCCGGCAGCAAGCGCCTTGCGGAAGAAGTTGAAAGCGCCGCGGATCTTGTAGGAGCGTACCGGGCTCAGATCCTCGCGCTTCAGCAGCACCCGCCCGCCGGTCTTCTTCGACAGATAATCGTTTTCCTGCAGCGGCGTTTCCGGAAAGATCTGGCGGATCGCGGCGGCTGCGGTAGCGACGCGGGAGGAAAAACTGGTCATCGGAAAGCCACCTTGTGCCGCATGTTTTTCGCGGACCCCTGTCATCAACCTGGCCGCAAAGCGTCTATCGTGATCCGACGCAGCCGATCCTGCCTATTGCATATCCGGGCCGGCAACGCCATTGTCCGACCCTTCATGCCCCTTCGCAAAGGGCATTCGCAAAATCCTTGCAAGCACTTGAGGGCGTTTGTTCATGCCTGTCGCATCGGTCGGCCTGAAATCCATGTCACTGCCGGAATTCGGCGAACCGACGGTGATGCCGCTGGTTGCGCGAAGCACCTATGAGGCGCGCATCGAAGCGCTGATCGCGCGCGGCGCCAGGGCCGGCCTCGATGGCTTCGCCATCTATGGCGACCGCGAACATGCCGCCAATGTCGCCTATCTCTCAGGCTACGATCCGCGCTTCGAGGAGACGTTGCTGGTCATCGTTCCCGGCAAGCAGCCAAGACTTCTCGTCGGCAATGAGGGCTGGGGTTATGCCGAAATCTGCGATGGCCCCTACCAGCGCATGCTCTACCAGACCTTCTCGCTGCCGGCGCAGCCGCGCGACCGCTCGGACGCGCTGCCCGATATCCTTGCCGCCTGCGGCTTGAAGCCCGGCCACAGGATCGGCGCCATCGGCTGGAAGCCTTTTGGCGCCGGCGATGCCGGGATCGATGAGACGACGCTCGACCTGCCGTCCTTCCCTGCCGATACGCTGCGCACGCTTGTCGGCGACAAGGGTGCGGTCGTGAATGCCGCCGATCTTTTGATGAATCCCACCGACGGCCTGCGCGCAATCAACGAGGCGGACCAGTTGGCTGCCTTCGAGTTCGCTGCGACCTTCACCTCGCAAGGGCTGCGCAATGTCCTGCAAAGCATCGAACCCGGTATGACCGAACTGCAGGCGGCGCGGCTGATGGGCATGAACGGCCTGCCGCATGGCTGTCACCCTATGCTGTCGGCGGGAAAGCGCGCCGCCTATGGCTTGCCCAGCCCTCGCCTAGACGTCATCCGGCGCGGCGATCCGATCACCATGGCCTACGGCATCCAGGGTGCGCTCAATGCCCGTGCCGGCTTCCTGGCCGAGGGCGCCTCCGAGTTGCCTCCTGCCATCCGCGACTATGTCGAAAAGCTGGTGGCGCCCTATTTCGCCGCGGTTGTCGACTGGTACGAAGCGATTGGCATCGGCACGACGGGCGGCGCGTTGTGGAAGGCGGTGCATGACCGCATCGGTGACCCGTTCTTTGGCGTCTCCCTCAACCCCGGCCATCTCGTCCATATCGACGAATGGATGCATTCGCCGGTTTTTTCCGGCTCCGACATCAAGTTGCGATCCGGCATGGCGTTGCAGGTCGACATCATCCCGGCGACAGGCAGCGACTACTTCACCACCAACATCGAGGATGGCATCGCGCTCGCCGAGGAGGCACTGCGCGAGGAAATCGCGGCGCACTATCCCGAAGCCTGGAGCCGCATCGAGGCGCGCCGCGCCTTCATGGCGGATGTGCTCGGCATCCGCCTCAAACCGGAGGTGCTGCCCTTCTCCAACATTCCGGCGTTCCTTCCGCCATTTTGGCTTTCGCGCAACAGTGCGATGGCTGTAACCAAGCGCTGACCACATTTCGACTGGACACGACTTAGTTCTGCCGCACTCTCCCTGTCCGGGAGGTGTCGCGGGGATGGATGGGCCTTTTGGCCGGAGTGGAATTTCAGACGTGCCTTTGAAGAAGATACTTACGGTTGTCCTTGCCTTGCTCGTTGCCGGCTGCGCCGGCCCGCAAACCCAGGAACTGCTCGGCAGCGCGGTCATGTCCGTGCCGGTGACGGAAATCGCCGGCAACCACTCGATCTTCATCGCCACGACGCGCAAGAAATCCGACGATCCCAACAAGGTATTCGACGGCGAGCGCTCGGCCACGCTGAACTATGCGCGCGTCAACGTCACCGTTCCCGGCATCCATCAGACTGGTCAGATCGAACGGCGTTCGCGCGGCAAGTCGGATGATCCGGCCAAATATTTCATGGCTTCCGAGGTTGTCGGCTACGACACGCAGCCGAAATTCTCCAGCGCGCTCAACGCCGATATCGCGGCGCGCGGCGGCCGCGTGATGGTCTTCGTGCATGGCTACAACACCGGCTTCGACGATGCGGTCTATCGCCTGACCCAGATCGTCCACGATTCCGGCTATCCGGGCACTCCGGTGCTGTTTTCCTGGGCATCTGGCGCCAAGACCACCGACTATGTCTATGACAAGGAAAGTGCCAGCGCCGCACGTGACCAGCTTGAAGTGACCTTGCGCATGCTGCAGCAGTCCGGTGCGCGGCGCATCGACATTGTCGCGCATTCGATGGGAACCTGGGTGACCATGGAAACGCTGCGCCAGATGGCCATCAGCGGCGACCGTGATCTGGGCGGCAAGCTGGGCGACGTGGTGCTGGCCTCGCCCGACATCGACGTCGACGTGTTCAAGAGCCAGATGCGCCGCTATGGCAAGCCCGACAAGCCATTCATCCTGCTGTTGTCCGACGACGACCGCGCATTGAGGCTCTCCGGCCTGATCGCCGGCTCTCGGCCGCGTGTCGGCGATTACAAGGACGCCGCCGATCTTGCCTCCTACGGCGTGACGGTGGTCGATCTCTCCAAGGTCAAAGGCAGCGACAGCTTCAATCACACGAAATTCGCCGACAATCCCGCCTTGGTGAAGATGATCGGCCAGCGGCTGCGCGAGGATGACGGCTTTGCCAGCGACCGGGACGTGACCGACCGCATCAGCCTGCTCGGACAGTAGGCTGCGCAGCGGGTTTGCCATGCCAATGAAACCTTGGAAGGCCTTGGTCCACTTTGAACTGGACCGAGCCCGTCTCTGGCCTTATCGGAATGACTGGTGACGTCATGCTTTTGACGTCCCCCTTTACGGGAGCCGACGCGTGACCGTGCGTTTGAAGAGTTTCGTCGTCGCGTTGGCGCTCGCTGTTGCTGGCTGCGCCGGCCAGAGTACGCATGATCTGCTCAACAAGACGACGGTCTCGGTACCGGCTTCCGACATCGCGGCCACGCACGAAATTTTCGTCGCCACCACCCGCCAGCAGGCGACCAAGGATCCGCGTCAGGTATTTGACGGCGATCGCTCGTTGACCACCAGCTACGCCCGTGTCGACGTCACCGTGCCGAAAGTCCACCAGGTCGGCGCCATCGAGCGGGCCAAGGGTTCGGCCAACTCGAATCCAGCCAAGCAATTCACCGCCGCCAATGTCGTCCACTATGGCGACGCCCCGCAATTCGCCAAGGCTGTCGGCGCCGACATCGCCATGCGCGGCGACCGTGCGCTGGTCTTCGTGCATGGCTTCAACAACGGCTTCGACGACGGCATCTACCGGCTGACGCAGATCGCCCACGACACGAAGTATCCGGGCACGCCGGTGCTGTTCTCCTGGGCGTCGAGCGCCAAGACGACGGGCTATATCTACGACAAGGACAGTGCCAACGCCGCCCGTGACGATCTCGAGGCGACGCTCAGGATGCTCGCCAAGACGCGGGTCAAGAGCATCGACATCATCGCTCATTCGATGGGAACCTGGCTGACGATGGAGGCGCTGCGCCAGCTCGCCATCACCGGCGACCGCGATCTCGGCGGCAAGCTCGGCTATGTCGTCCTGGCTTCGCCCGACATCGATGTCGACGTGTTCAAGAAGCAGATGATGCGTTACGGCAAGCCGGACAAGCCGTTTGCCGTGCTGCTTTCAAGCGATGACCGGGCGCTCAAGCTGTCATCCATCATCTCGGGTGACAAGCCCCGTGTCGGCGACTATGGCAATGCCGCCGATCTCGCCAGCTATGGCGTCTCCGTGGTCGACCTGTCCAAGATCAAGGGTGGCGACGGTGGCCTCAACCACGCCAAGTTCGCCGACAATCCGATCCTGGTGCAACTGCTCGGCAACCGGCTGCGCACGCCGGCTGGCCTGGCCTCTGACGAACCCGATCCGGCACAGCTCAACAATATCGGCCAGGGCCTCGGCAAGGCCGTCGGTTCGGTCGCCGAGGTCGTGATCACCACGCCGTTCAAGGTGCTGACCATCGTCACCGGCGGATGAGAGGTTTAGCTTATGCCTTATTCAATGTGGGTATTTGGTGGAATCGGCATTGCAATTCTGGTTTATTTCAATCTTCTGGATAAGAATACGCAGCGGTGGCGAAAAGTAGAAAATAGAAGCGATCTGTACGCCTATATTGCCCTATTTGGATCTATTATTGTCGGAATTATAGCATCTTTCGTTGAAAATTACCTCTTCTGATCCCGCTTAAGAGAGCCCGCACATAGCTCCAGCGGGACACGCGCTCCGAAAAAATTATACGAACAGATCGACCTTCTGGAACGTAGTCACGTCGATCAGCCCGACGTCGGAAATCCTCAGTTCCGGAATGACCACGAGCGCCAAAAGCGAGTGCTGCATGTAGGCGTTGTTGAGGGAACACCCCATCTTGCGCATCGCCTCGGTCAGTTTCTCGGCCTTGGCGGCAACGATCTCGGCGCGCTCGTCCGACATCAGGCCGGCGATCGGCATTTCGACCAACGCCAGTTCCTTGCCCTTGGAGAACAGCACGACGCCGCCGCCGACTTCGCCCAGCCGGTTGACCGCCAGCGCCATGTCCTGCTTGTTGGTGCCGACGCAGATGATGTGGTGGGCGTCATGCGCCACGCTCGAGGCCATGGCGCAATCGCCCATATAGCCGAAACCGGAGACGAAGGCATTGGTGACGCCGCCCGTTCCCCGGTGCCGCTCGACCAGGGCGATCTGGCAGACGTCGTTGCGGCGATCCATGGCGACCAGCCCGTCCTCGACCGGAAGGTCGGCCTCCAGCGCCCGTGTCGGCGCCTGGTTCTCGATGACGCCGATGACGCGCACCCGCACTTCGTTGGCGCCCTTGGGGGCCGTGATGTCGAAATCGCCGGCCCTGAGCTTCTTGCCGAGCTTGACGGTGTTTTTCGCCGTCTTTGGATAATCATAGGCCGGAATGTCGATATCGAGCTTGCCGCCCTTGGCCAGCCTGACACCGCGCGCATAGACCTCATCGACGGCCATTGCGGCGAGATCGGAGACAATCAGCAGGTCGCCCAACCGCCCCGGCGCGATCGACCCGATCTCGCGTTCCAGCCTGAAATGCTGAGCGGTGTTGATCGTCGCCATCTGGATCGCCGTCACCGGCTTCAGCCCCTGTTGGATGGCGTGGCGCACCACCCGGTCCATATGGCCTTCGTGCACCAGCGTGCCGGAATGGCTGTCGTCGGTACAAAGGATGAAGTTGCGCGGATCGATGCCGCCTTCGGTCACCGCCTTGATCTGCGAAGCGACGTCATACCAGGCCGAGCCCAGCCGCAGCATCGCCTTCATGCCCTGGCGTACGCGGGCGATCGCATCCTCGGCGCGCGTACCCTCGTGATCGTCCTCGGGTCCGCCGGCGACATAGCCGTGGAACGGCAGGCCAAGATCGCGCGAGGCATAGTGGCCGCCGACGGTCTTGCCAGCCTTGACCGTCGCGGCGATCTCGCCCGACATGACAGGATCGTTGGCGACGACACCGGGAAAATTCATCACTTCGCCGAGCCCGATGATGTTTTCCCATGTCATCGCTTCGGCGACATCGGCGACCGTCAGTTCGGCGCCGGCGTGTTCCAGCCCGGGCGCCGAAGGCACGCAGGACGGCATCTGCACATGCACGTTGATCGGCATCGCCACCGCCTCGTCATGCATCAGCCGCACGCCCGGCAGGCCCAGCACATTGGCGATCTCGTGCGGATCGATGAACATCGAGGTGGTGCCGTGCGGGATGACGGCGCGGCAGAACTCGGTCACCGTCACCATGCCGCTCTCGACATGCATATGCGCGTCGCAGAGGCCAGGCACCAGATAGCGCCCGCCGGCATCGACCACCTTGGTGCCCTGGCCGATGGCGTGGCTGGCATTCGGCCCGCAATAGGCGAAGCGGCCGCCGGCAATGGCGATGTCGGTGCCGGCGATGATCTCGCCTGAGTGAACGTTCACCCAGCGGCCGTTGCGGATGACGAGATCGGCGGGCTTGCGGCCCATGGCGACGTCTACCAGATGCGTGGCCATCTCGGTCCAGGGTTTTGGTTTCGTCGCATGCGCCGCCGGCTTCTTTGCCATGAAGGGACTCCTGTTTGCGCGACTGTGCCAAGCCTGCCTGGTTTTGACCAGCGCCAAACAACCGATAGGCCTACCCAACACTCACAAAGGCTGTTCGGTCTTTACCTCGACCGTGACTTTCGCACCTCCGGTCGAAATCCGGTCCGCGAGGCGCTGGAGTTCGCCCGCGGCGAAGGTGCCGTTGAGCATCACCTCGCCGCCGAGGATGGGTTCGACCAGGCGCGGCGACGCCACCACGGCACCGTCGACGCTGAGATCGACCACCTTGCCGACATTCGCCTTGGTGAAGTCGGCGAACGCCTTTGCGCTGTCCGCTGTCATCTTGAGGCTGAGCACCATCTGCCCGGACGTTTGATCGGAAACAACCGCGGCCTTGGCGATGGCGAGCGTCAATGGCTCGGCCATGGCGAGGCCGCAGGCGAGCAGCATGACGGCTACTGCAGCGATGAGACGAGCCAGGCTGTTCATCACGATTTTCCCTGCAAGACGCTCATCTTGCACGCTTGCATGCGCCCGGCAATGTCAGCTGTCGTCTGCTTGCAGGCCGCTGTTCGGCGAGCGGCGCACGGCCGCAGCCAGAAACAGGTTTCCGTTTCGTCGCAAATCGGTCTACCCTCAATGCTAAGGATTTTTCTGACTCTTCCGTCTGGGGAGTTCGAATGTATCGCCTTGTCGTCGCAAGTGCCGGTCTTCTTGCCGCACTGTCCATGCCGGCTCTTGCAGCCGACCCGACGGTCGATGTTCCGATGACCGCGCCCGGCTTCGACTGGACCGGATACTATGCCGGCCTGCAGGCAGGCTATGGCTGGGGCCATTCCGACATCTCAGGAACGGAGGGGGAGCCGTTTTCCGTCTCGCCCGACATCGACGGCGGTTTCGTCGGCGGGCACGTCGCCGGCCTATGGCAGTTCGACCAGGCGGTGATCGGCGCCGAGGCCGACCTCAACTATTCCTCGATCGACGGCACGGCAGAACTCGGCGGGCTTGGAAATGTCGTTGGCACCGACATCAAATGGTTCGGTTCGGTCAACGCCAAGGCCGGATACGCGATGGACCGGGTGCTGGTCTACGGCATAGGCGGCGTCGCCTTCGCCGGCATCGAGACGTCGCAAGCCTCGGGCGCCGCATTCTCCGAGACACGCACGAATGTCGGCTGGACGGTGGGCGCCGGCGTCGACTATGCGCTGACCGACAAATTCGTCGTCGGCGCCCAGTATCGCTATTATGATTTCGGCTCCGAGCACTATGACGGATCCAGCGACTTCGTCGGCCGCGACCAGGATACCAAGCTGAACACCGTCGGCATCAATCTCAGCTACAAGTTCTGAGCGCCGCCGACAGCGATCGGCGAGCGACTGACGTGATCAGCAATTTCGATGAGAGGGGCGGCCGGCGCCCCCAGTGGGCGGGGGAATGGGTTGGGCCTGGTAGACGCCAGCCTCGGCGGATCAAGTCCGCCGTGCAAACACCCTACGCATTGTGCGCCGTGCGCTAAATTCCGCGATCACGCCAGTATCGCCATGCCCCCTCCTCTGGGGTGCGCGTTCAGGCGGCCTAAGAACACGACTTGACGGCCTGTGTCTGGCATCTGAAAAGGGCTGGCCTGCGGACGTGGCGGAATTGGTAGACGCAAGGGACTTAAAATATCCCTTGCGTCTACAGCAATGTTTTCAACGGTTTACCTTGGCACCCCACTCTGCCTCCGCACGATCCTGAGTTGCGGCGGTTTTCAACCTCTGATTTTGTCGTGCCAACTTATTGAAATCGCGACGCTATGTTTCCTCATTGAAGCGATCTTCCCACTCCCGACACTGATGCCCACGAAGAAAATGTGGGAAATCTTGTGGCAACGCGCTTAGCGTTGGCAAAGGCGCCCGGAGCGGACCTAGCACCTGTGGGACGTCGGGCTAGCTGTCAAGAACCGATGACACCCAGACTTTTTCGAACCGTTCGTTGAGTTTTCCAAAGTCCTGCTTGGTAACATGCAATCCGTCCAACCATACTGTTTTCAAAGACGGGATCTCGTATAGCGCTGCCAAAGTTCCCGCAGCGGTAAAGGTTGTTTGACCTTCGTGACCGCCAATGGACAAGTATTCGAGGTTCGGGAGCTGTGACAGAATCTTAAGATCGTCCTCAACGATATTCGTTGACCATATGTCGAGCCAACGGAGCTGCGACATCGTGCAGATCGCCTGCAGGCCAACTGCCGTGATGTCTGTGGCGCCAAGCTCCAAAGCTGTGATTGCCTTCGAATGCGAGACCATCCGCGCAAAATCGTCGGAGAACCTTGACTCCTCAAAGTCCAGTTCGGTCACTGACGGATTGCCGAGGAGCGCTGCAAGGGATTCTTCCGTAATGCGCGCCCTATGCGCGGTGAGCTTTCTGACAGTTGGAAGCTGTGCAATTTGGAACAGGTCACTGCTGCTTACGCCCCACAGACAGCTAAGCTCCTCAAGAGCTTCGGCCGTTCTAAAACCGTCCAAGCGACCGGCCCGAGAAATACCCAGTAAGTGAAGTTCCCTAAGGTTAGGAAGTTGCACGATAGAATTGACCGCCGCGCGCGTGATGTCGCACCATATCCGGACTTTGTATACAGACCGGATCACTTTCAATTTAGCGGCATCAGCTTTCGCAAACGGCTTGTTCCATCGAATGTAGACCTCATCGTAGTGAGGATTGGCAGCAAGCTGAGCCGTGTGATCGTCTGTCAGGAACTCGTCAGTTCCTGTCTCAAGCTTGTCTAAGATGAACTTCATCAGGATACGCCTCAGTGAAGGTGCTGCCAACGTCCGCAAAGGGTCGGGATCGGACGCTAATTTATGAGTTCACGACCTTAGTCAGTACTGCTGCTCTCGGCCGCTTCATTTTCGATGGCCACGCGCTGAACCACCTCGGGGGACACATGCATGATGGTAATATCGAAAGCCCGATAAGCCTCATCTGGCGTAATGTCGCGTTCGATTTCCGCCTTCGTCATGCCGTCCTTCAGCTGCTCGTTGCGCAGTTTGGTCAAGATTGTTCCAAGCCCATGGTGATGGCCGAAACTCGGCGCGATGTATTCGCCTGAGGGCGTCCGGCCGCCGAAGTGCATCGCGACATGCACATCGTGGAATTCCTCCGGATCAGACGCGCTAATCCTGACTAGCTCTTTGATGAGTTCCTCAATTGCAGCTTTCGTCATGTATGCGGTTACGCCCATGACATCCAATCGCAGCGCCAAGCTGTGCGGTCCGGCCGACATCTTTTTCGCTATTTTTTTCGTTGGTCGCCTAGCCATGCTTAAATTGCCTCCGTGCCGTGATGCGTTCGGTCCTATGGGAAGCATGGTGCGGGCGGCGGGACTTGAACCCGCATGGCCGAGGCCTCCGGATTTTAAGTCCGGTGTGTATACCAATTTCACCACGCCCGCAGTGCCCGCACATGTACGCGTGGCGTGGGATTTTGCAAAGAGCAAGGGAGCAGGCTCGCACACTTGATTGTGTGGGAAATATCGTGGGGATTTCCCACGCATGTGGGAGAAAACCGGACTTCACCATCAGCTCGAAGTCCCGGTTTTCCAGACTGTTGAGCGGGAAGCACCGCAGAAAAAAGCGACTTAAAATCCCTCGATCTCTGATCGTACGGGTTCGATTCCCGTCGTCCGCACCAGATTGAAATAAAAGCAGAGTTTGGCTGACTGGTATTGGGCGGCAATCCCATGAAGACGTTTGGCAGGATAGCCGCAAGGCAACCGCATCGAGGACGGCTATCCACCTTCGTTTTTTAGCAAAAGCGCAACAAAGGATGCATTTCCACGTTGAGGTTCGTCAAAACGAGGGATTTTTGAAAATGGATCCGGCAACTGCGGCAGTGATGGTTTTGCTCCAGTGCGGTCCGATTGAGGGTTCTGTCTGCAAACCCGTCGATATGGGGCCGACCATGTATGCGTCGCTCGATCTATGCATGGCTTCGCTGAGGGACAGGTTGGCAAGCGCTCCGAGCGGCGAAACCGTTGGGCGGTGTCGTCTCGTTGATACGAGCGTCACAGACGGCTTACCAGTCGGCTATACAAGGGTTTTTGTGACGCGCGGCCTCGGCGCCGACGCCATCACCAGCAGCTACATCGTACAACATCAGCGATAGCGGCCTCGTTCCCGCTGCCAACGGTGGCGTTCTCCCCTGTCTGCTAGATGCGCGTAGCGCCACTCTGTTGGCTGCTCGAATGTAGCACCGGCGGCCGCTGATCGGCGCTTGGCTCATGGTCTGACCCGGAGCCCACTTCAATGATTCCGACCAGCGCCCGAACAAACTCAACCATATCGTTCGCCGTGATGGCTGCCCTGTCGGGATCTTGCCCAATGTGCTCGGCGGCCGCGCAACATGACAGGCGGATGTGATCGTAGTGAGAATCCCTTTCATCCTCCGGCAACATCGCCAATTTGATGGCTCGGCGATGAATCAGCCGGAGCAATTGTTCGAGAGCGGCTCCGACACTCATGCGTTTTGCTCCGCATTGGCCAAGCGTTCCGGCGCTCCAGGGCGCGTGTCGGAACGTCGATGGGAGGTATTTCCATCCCTGTGCCAAGGCTGCATTATAGCTATTAATATATTGTTTATTGCTAATATACCGTCCCGGAAGCGTCTTTCGCCTCCATGTAGCGACCCTTGCTCCAAGGCCCTCCGTTAAGCCGCCCGCACCGGATAGCCGCATATTCCCGTGGGCTGCCAGTCCTATAGGTCTTCGAGATCACCCTCGAAAGTGACTCCAAACGGCGCGCCCGATTTCCAGCGTCGGATCGCAGGCGGCATGTCTCTTTATTGCCGACGACGTCGCTCCAGTCGCATCAGCCGGCAATCCATTGCCGTTATGCATCACGATTGGGCGGCACAGGGCCGAAACAGCGATTCTGATGCCGCCTTTCGGGCGAGTGCCTGCGCATTCGCAAAGCTATTTCGGAACGGGCAATGACAATCACGATAGATGGAAACGCCAGCTGGCGCGATATCGCACGGGTGAGCGAAGGCGAATCCCTGGCGCTTAGCCAGGCAGCGTGGGAGAGGATCGCTTTTGCGAACCAGATCGTAGCGGCCATCGTCGAAAAAGGTATCCGCGCCTATGGCGTCAACACCGGGGTCGGCGCCTTGGCAAGCAAGGTCGTGGCGCCTGCCCTGCAAAAGAAACTGTCGCGCAACATCATTCGCAGTCATGCCTGCGGCGTCGGTGACCTCGTGCCGCGACGCGGCGTGCGCGCCATCATTGCCGCTCAAGTGGCTAATTTCGCGCATGGCCATTCGGGTGTGAGCCCTCAGATCGTGCGCAATCTGCTCACCTTCATCGAGCGCGACTGCGTTCCCGACGTGCCGTCGCGGGGATCGGCCGGATATTTGACGCACAACGCGCATGTAGCACTGGTCTTGATCGGCGAAGGCAGCGCAACCGTGGCAGGCCGCTCGATGAGCGGGCTCGAGGCCCTGGCTGAAATGGGTCTGGAGCCCTTGGAGCTTGGCGCCAAGGAAGGCTTGAGCCTCGTCAATGGCACCGCCTGCGCAACCGGACTGACAAGCATCGCCGTGCTGCGCGCGGAGCGTTTGTTGGGATGGGCTGACGCCGCGGCGGCTTTGACTCTTGAAGCCGCAGGCGCGCAAATGCCGGCCTTTGGCGAACAAATCCTGGCGATGAGGCCCTCACCCGGCATTCAGGAGGTGGGCAAATCGCTGCGTGGCTGGCTTCATGGCAGCGAACTTATTGCGCTCGCCCACGGCAGCCGCACGCAGGACGCACTCAGTCTTCGAGCTGTGCCGCATGTTCATGGCGCCGCCCGGGAGGTGCTGGACCGGTCCGCCGAGCTGGTCGACCGCGAATTGGCTGCCGTCACCGACAATCCGGCGGTATTCGGGTCCTTGAACGATCCTCAGGTTGTTTCAGAGGCGCATGCGGTAGCGCCCGCCCTCGGGCAGGCCGCCGACGGCCTGACCATCGCTTTGGCGCAGGTGGCTGGAATGAGCGAGCGTCGGATCGATCGTCTCGTCAATCCACTTGTCAACAATTTGCCGGCCTTCCTTGCCGATGAGGACGGCGCCAATTCCGGCTTCATGATCGCCCAATACACGGCCACATCGCTCAGCAACGTCAATCGGCGTTTGGCCGCGCCGGCGGCGACCGACGGCGGCGTCACATCCGGCCTGCAAGAGGATTTTCTGGCTCATCCAACCGTCGCCGCCAACAAGCTGCTGGCGGTTATCGACAACGCCGAATACATTCTGGCGATCGAACTCATGGCAGCCGCGCAGGCCCATGATTTTCTGGCCGCGCGAGGTGCACGTGCGCCTGGTACAAACATCGTCTACCGAATGGTGCGGGAAAACATCTCCCACTATTCCGATGATCGGCCTCTGTCCCGAGACATGGAGGCCTTGCGCAACTTCATCCGCGAAATGGACGTGCCGGCCTGTCCGCAGCCGTAAGGCAAATGCCCGGCGAGCCTCGAGAGATTAGGCCTTCATCGGGTGCAATTTCAGATGCTGGATCAGGATGATGGTCTTGGCATCGACGATGCGGCCGTCGACGATGCCGGCCAGCGCTTCGTCGAGCGGCATTTCCAGGACCTCGATGTCCTCGCCCTCTTCCGGCGCGCCGCCGCCGGCCGAGATGCGGTCGGCGGGCGAATAGCGGGCAACGAAGAACCACAGCCGCTCGGTGACGCTGCCCGGGCTCATGTAAGGCGAAAACAGCCGCTCAATATCCTTCAACCGGTAGCCGAGTTCTTCCTCGGCTTCCTTGCGGATGGCGGTCTCGGGATCGTTTTCGTCGAGCAGCCCGGCACAGGCCTCGATCAGCGGCTCGGGGTGGCCGGTCACATAGGCGGGGTAGCGGAACTGGCGCACCAGGAGCACCGTCGAACGCTGGGGGTCGTAGGGCAGGATCACCGCGCCATCGCCGCGATCATAGGTCTGGCGGATCTGCGTCTCCCACTGCCCGTCACGCCGGCGATAGTCGAGCACGGTCTTTTTCAGCACGGCCCAGTCGTCAGAAAGAACCTCTTCCGAGCGGATGCGAATGCGATCTTCCATTGGATACCTCGGTATTTGTCGCCGGGCGCAGGCGTAACCGCGAACCGGCGCCAGCGCAATTGGGGCAGCGATTGGTCCAGCAAGCGTTTCCCTCTCTCGTGTGTGGTATGCAACATATCCGTCACCTAAATAACGCGTTCCCTCTCCCGGAGCCCTCTTCATGACCGCATCGCTTTTCCAGCCGATCACCCTTGACGGCCTCACCTTCCCCAACCGCATCGCCGTGGCGCCGATGTGCCAGTATTCCGCCGAGGACGGCTGCGCCAGCGACTGGCATCTTTACCACTGGATGAACCTGGCCATGTCCGGCGCCGGCATGGTCACGGTGGAGATGACCGATGTCGAGCGGCGCGGGCGCATCACCCATGGCTGCCTCGGGCTTTACTCCGACGACAACGAAGCCGCCGCGCGCCGCACACTGGACGCGGCACGACGCGTCGCCGCGCCCGGCACGAAATTCGGCACCCAGCTGGCGCACGCCGGCCGCAAGGCCTCGAACCGCAAGCCTTGGGGGGGCGGCGGGCCGTTGCAGCCAAACGAAGACCCCTGGCAGACCGTCTCGGCCTCGGCCATCGCCTACGACACTGGCTGGAACGTGCCGCGCGCGCTTAATGAGGAAGAAATCCGGCAGGTTATCGAACGGTTCGCCGAAGCCGCAAGGCGGGCCGAACGCGCCGGCTTCGATTTCATCGAACTGCATGCAGCACACGGTTATTTGATCTTCCAGTTCCTGTCGCCGCTGTCCAACCAGCGTACGGACCGCTGGGGCGGCTCGCTGGAAAACCGGATGCGTCTTGTCGTCGAAATCGCCAAAGCGGTGAAGAAAGCGGTGCCGAAGCTGATGCTCGGCACGCGGCTGTCGGTGAAGGACTGGGTCGACGGCGGCTTCGACGTCGAGGACGCGATCGAGGTGGCGAAAGCATTGAAGGCCGAAGGCGTCGCCTATCTCTGCTGCTCCAGCGGCGGCAATTCGCCTTTGCAGAAACTGCCCACCGGCCCCGGCTATCAGGTGCATCTGGCGGAAGCCGTGCGCAAGGGCGCCGGCATCCCGACCCGCGCGGTCGGCCTGATCGACGATCCCAAGCAGGCCGAGGCTGTTATCGCGGAAGGCCGCGCCGACATGGTGGCGCTGGCGCGTGCCTTCCTTGCCGATCCGCGCTGGGGCTGGCGCGCAGCCGCGACATTCAAGGAGAAGATCCATCCGGCGCCACAGCTCGCCCGCTCGGTGACGACGATGGAGCACTGGATGAAGGCGGCCGGCTGATCGGGCCATTCTCTTGATATCGGGGCCTCCCGATGCAGCCTAGCCGGTTTGCAGACGCCCGCTTCAATTCCGGCCGCAAACTGTTACCTTGGGTGAGGCTGCGGCGGGCGCGGCCGGGCTTGGGAGGAAATCATGTCGTTCAGGGCATTCTTGCCGGCTGCAGCTATTGTGGCCGTGGCCGGGTTTTGGCTCGGTACGTCGACGCCGAGCGTCGCGCAATATTGCGAGGGGACGGTGCACGGCCTGTCCGGCCGCTACAATCTGGCCACCGGCAGCGGCTTTCTCGCCGTGCGGACACGGCCGAATTCGTCATCGCGGATGATCGGCCAGTTGTTCAACGGCGATCACGTCGAAATCTTCGACCGGCGCGGCAACTGGTACCAGGTCGAAATCGGCGGCACGACCGGCTGGGCGAACGCACGCTGGCTGCGCAACGATTGCGACTACTGAGACACCGATGCATGTCACCCAAAAGCGGGTCCGGTTTTGGGACGACGACATGCATCAAACAAAGACCTAGGCTGTAGTGACAATTTAATCATTTAAGCCAGAGCATGATGGCAGCGAGCTTGACGAAGCCGAGGAAGTTGGCGGCGATTTTGTCGTAGCGCGTTGCGATGCGCCGCCGCTGCTTGAGCTTTGCGAAGAAAGCCTCGACGCCCCAGCGGTTTTTGTAGGCGATCTTGTCATAGCTGTGTTGGTATTTGCGATGGCGTCGCGGCGGAATGACTGGTTCCCCGCCTTGGTCAAGGATCACATCATGCAGTCGATCGGCATCATAAGCGCGGTCGGCGATCACTTGGCCGACACCAATCCCTTCGACCAGACCGCAGGCAGGTGCCATGTCGTTTTGCTGGCCAGGACCGATCTCGAAGCGGACCGGCAGGCCGAGTGCATCTACGACGGCATGGAGCTTGGTGCCGAACCCGCCTCGCGAGCGACCGAGAGCCTGGGCTTCAGATCCCCCCTTTTACGCCGGGCCCCTGCAGCTTGGGCCTGAGCGCGGATAACGGTCGCGTCGATCATCAGCCATTCCAGATCAGGATCACTGCTGATGGCTTCGAACATGCGGTCGAACACGCCCGCTTCGATCCAGCGGTAGTAACGCCGCTTTGCCCTCTGATGCGGGCCAAACCGCTCCGGCAAGTCGCGCCAGCGCGCGCCAGAGCGAGCGATCCATAAAAGCGCATCGAAGAAGCGACGGCCATTGCTACGAGGGCCGCGCTTGCCCTTGCGTCCGCCCGGCACAAACGGCTCGATCTGCTCCCACTGATCGTCGCGTAGAATCTCACCGTCCAAGACTGACCTCCAAAAGTCAGCTTTGAATCTGATTTGCCTCTCGATGGGAATCCCAAGCCCTTAAATTGTCACTACAGCCTAGAGCGCGTCGCAAACGCGACGCGACTTTTGGGCGCAGGTTCCGCGCCACTTTTGCAACCAAATTGGCTGTTTTGCGTTGCGGCCATGATGGACAACAAACCCTTTGAAACGCCGGTGGTGGTCGAACTCGGCCATGTCGGCAAATATCGCCATATCCGCAGCGCCCAGGAAGCGGCGGAGTGTCTGATGACGGTGTGGCCGCTCAATCGCGGCCCGCGCCATCGTGATGCCCTCGACACTTGCCTCAAAGTGCTGGAAGGTTATCGTTCGACAGCGGAAGCGCGACGGGCATTGATCGAGGCCGCCAGGGAATCGGAAGTGCTGGTGCCAGACGACAAGCTTTCCGACGACCGGCTGCATTGAGCAGGCGGACCTTTCAACCGGAGGTTTTTATGGCGAAGCTGACTTACAAGATCGTCGAACATGACGGCGGCTGGGCCTACAAGGTCGGCACGACCTTCTCGGAGACATTTCCCACCCATCAGGATGCGTTGCGCGCCGCCGAGATCGCTTCGGCCGAACAGCAGGTGGCAGGCGCCACGGACGGCATCCAGTATGAGGATGCCGACGGCAAATGGCACGAGGAATTGGCCGATGGCCGCGACAGGCCGCAGACCGAGGTCTCTGACTGATTTTATTGCCAAAGGCCGCAGGCCACGGACGTCTGGAGAGAGGGACGTCTCGTGGCCAGTTGCGAGCCCTCGCGGCCGACTATTTACCGCAATACTGGTCGTTCACATTTCCCTGATGGTTCGCGTCAGGACCGGCCGCATTGTAGGCACAAGGGCCGGCCGGGCCGCCAGGATTGCCAAGAGCATTGATGCTTCCGGTCGTGTTCTGGTCAACGCCTGAGGAATCCTCGTTGCCCCAGAGCCAGTTGTGATGAAGCCAATCCTGATGATTGGAATATGTATCGTCCGACGATTGCGCCATCGCCGATGTGGCGAGACCGATCGTCAGAACCGATGCTGCGAGAAGTTTCCTGTACATTGCATTACTCCGTGTCTTGGTCGCCTTGGGTGCGACACGGGGTAAACCCGGCAGTCAGCCGGTTGGTTCATTGAAATTGTCGTGAGGCAGTGGTGATGCAAACGCGCGGGCGGCAATCCGCTCGATGAAATCGATCACCCGCCTGGGCTCGACGAACTGCGGCATATGGCCGACGCCGTCGACGGGCTCGAAATCGAGTCCCGCGATCTTGTCTTGCATCGGCTCGCCATGGGTGCGGATGTCGATGACGCGGTCGGCGGTTCCAAACAGGATGCCGACCGGCATGGCAATCTCGCCATAGCGCAGCTCGATGCGGCCGAGATCTTGTTCCACGGCCACGACATCGGCCGATGTCGCCTGGAAATGGGCAGGCCGCAGCCCAAGCCAGCCGCCGCCGTCAACCATGTAGTCCGTCGGAAAAGCCTGCGGCGCGAAGATGAATTCCATTGTCGGCCGCGCATAGCGCAGGCTCAGGGGTATCGCCACGGTGTAGGCCATGATCCAGCGCTGCAGGCGTGAGGGAATGTAGAGCAGGTCAAACCGCAGGCGTGTCCTGGTTTCCAGATGCGTCAACGGCGCCAGCAAGGCGACGCCCGAAATCGCCTCGGGATGCTCCACGGCGAGGGTCAGCGTGATGGCGCCACCCAGCGAGTGGCCCACCACCAGCGGCCTTTCCAGCCCCAGTCTTTCGATGAAGCGGCGCACCAATTCCGCCTGTTCGGGCAACCGGCCGGTAGCACCGTTCGCCCGCACCGAATAGCCCGATCCCGGACGATCGAGCGCGATCAGCCGGTAGCCCGGGCCGAAATGCCCGAACAAAGTGTGCCGGAAGTGATGGAGTTGCGCACCAAGCCCGTGCAGGAAGACGATCGGCCTGCCCTCGCCCACGTCGACATAGTGGATGCGGTTGCCGTCGATCTCGACGAATTTTCCGACCGGCGGCACCAGTCTTTGCGCCTTGGCCGCGATCCACAATGTCGCCAGCACCAGAGAGGCGATCCCCAGGACCGCCAGCAGCAACAACAGGGCCAGCAGCCACGACAGGATCGATATCAGCATTGTTCACCCGGACCAGAACCTGTTCGAGCTTACCCGCATCCGGTTGCGCTGCAACCTCGCAAACGGGCGTATCCAGGCACGGAGCGTTCGCCGCCCGCGCGGCATTGCCGACAGCCACGCGCCGCGCTATCTGAGGCGACCCCGTCCTGCCGGAGCCTTCCATGCCTGAAATCGTTACCGCCGCCATGCTTGTCATCGGCGATGAGATTCTGTCCGGCCGCACCAAGGACAAGAACATCGGCCACCTCGCCGACATCATGACCGCCGTCGGCATCGACCTGAAGGAAGTGCGGATCGTTCCCGACGAGGAAGACGAGATCATAGCTGCGGTGAATGCGGTGCGTGCGCGCTACAGCTATGTGTTCACCACCGGCGGCATCGGCCCGACCCATGACGACATCACCGCCGATTCGATTGCCAAGGCGTTCGGCGTGCCCTGCGAATACGACGCCAAGGCCTATGCGCTGCTGGAGGCAAGCTATGCGGCGCGCGGCATCGAATACACCGAGGCGCGCAAGCGCATGGCGCGGATGCCGCGCGGCGCCGACCATATCGACAACCCGGTATCAGTGGCGCCCGGTTTTCGCATCGGCAACGTTCATGTCATGGCCGGCGTGCCCTCGATTTTCCAGGCCATGCTCGACAATGTCGTGCCGACGCTGAAGACCGGCACGAAGATGCTGTCGGCGACGGTGCACTGTCCGTTCGGCGAAGGCGTAGTCGGCGGACCATTGGGCGAGATCCAGAAGGCGCATCCAGACACGATCATCGGCTCCTATCCGAAATATGGCGACGGCAAGTTCTGGACCGAACTGGTCGTTCGCGCCCGCAGCCAGGAGGCGCTTGACGCCGCGCGCGCCGATGTCGAGGCGATGGTGGCGGGTTTCGCCGCCAAGGCGAGTTGAGCCGGTTCAGGCCGGAACCAAGCACGGCGCCGCGGCGTTTTCCTGCACGTGAGCTCCAAGGCTCACCAGATTGAGGGATCACCATGCGCTTCAAGACCATCGTTGCCATTCTGCAGAACGAGCAGGACGCCGAGCGCGTGCTCGACTGCGCCATTCCGCTCGCCAGCCGCTTCGAGAGCCATCTGATCGGCATCCATGCCGAGGCGCTTCCGGTGCCCTACACTTCGGCGACCGGTTTCCCGGACACCGAGTTCCTGCAGGTGTCGGCCGACATGAACCGGGAGCGGGCCGACAAGCTGCAGGCCGTCTTTCTCCGGCGCATCGAGGATTCCGGCCTCTCCTTCGAGTGGCGCAGCCTGGAGAGCTTTTCCGGCGACAGCGCGCTGACCGGGATTTCGAACGTGCGGGCCGCCGATCTGATCATCGCCGCCCAGCGTGAGACCGGCGGCGACCCGAGCGCCGATGTCGACACGCTGGTCTATGATGCCGGCCGCCCGGTGCTGGTGGTGCCGAGCGCGGGTCCGCTGGTCACCACTTTCAAGCGTGTGCTGCTCGCCTGGAACGGTAGCAAGGAGGCCGCGCGCGCCGCCTTCGACGCCCTGCCCTTCATCATCGAGGCCGAGAAAACCGACATATTGGTCATCGATCCGCCCGACACGCTCGAGGAAAGCCCGGAAGCCGCCGGCGCCGAAATCGCATCGGCGCTGTCGCGCCACGGCGCCAACGTCAGCGTCTCGGTGCAGCAATCTGGCGGCACCTCGGTCGATGACATGATCCAGAACCGGGTCGCCGAGAGCGGCGCCGATCTCCTGGTGCTTGGTGCCTACAGCCATTCCTGGCTGCGCCAGCTGCTGTTCGGCGGGGTGACGCGCACGGTGCTGCGCACGGCACAGGTGGCGGCCTTCCTGTCGCGATAAGTCCACAGCCATCGCGGCCGGCCGCCCTTGCCAAGCCCAAGGTTTTCCAGTTAATTCCGCGCGCATTCCCCTGTTTTCTTGCACGCGGCCTTCGCGTGCTGCGGAGTGCGCGAAAAATGTCCCTTCCCGAAAAAGCCTTCCCGGTCTCCTGGGACCAGTTCCATCGTGACGCCCGCGCGCTTTCCTGGCGGCTTTCGGGCGCCAACAAGGGTCAATGGAGAGCGATCGTCTGCATCACGCGCGGCGGACTGGTTCCGGCGGCGATCATCGCGCGCGAGCTCGGCATCCGTGTCATCGAGACGGTCTGCGTCGCCTCCTACCACGACTACACCAGCCAGGGGCAGTTGCAGGTGCTGAAGGAAATCACGCCCGCGCTGCTCGCCGACGACGGCGCCGGCGTGCTGATCATCGACGACCTGACCGACACCGGCAAGACCGCCGGCATCGTGCGCGCGATGATGCCCAAGGCGCATTTCGCCACAGTCTACGCCAAGCCGAAGGGCCGCCCGCTGGTCGACACTTTCGTCACCGAGGTCAGCCAGGACACCTGGATCTATTTCCCCTGGGACATGGGCTTCACCTATCAGAAGCCGATCGCCGACGACCACGCCGGCTGATTCCCAACACGCCGATTTTTTCCAGTTAAGCCGTCACCGATGACAATATTTGCTTCCGCGGGCGGGTCCGCGGGGCAGGATATCCTGTGAAATCGACCCTTGTTGGCGGAAATCGGCCAGCCTGATCAAAGTTTTTACTTTTATTGGTCACAATTAGCCGTAAGATTCGTAAGGCGGCAAACGATTCTGGAGGCTGGGGCTAGCTTCTCCGATGTTGACAAGGCCAACGACGCACAACCATCTGGCCGAAAGGGTCCGGCGACTCTTCGGCACCGCGCCGTGCCGTCTGCAGGTTGCCGCCCTGCCCTGGCGCGATACCGGGAATGGTGTCGAGATCATGCTGATCACCAGCCGCGATACTGGTCGCTGGGTATTGCCGAAGGGTTGGCCGGAAGCCAAGGAGCCGCTCTGCGAGGCGGCGGCGCGCGAAGCCGGCGAGGAAGCCGGATTGCGCGGAAGCGTCTCCCATCTCGAAGCCGGCCGTTACTTCTACGCCAAGGTGCTGGCTTCCGGCGAAGAAGTGCCTTGCGAGGTGCTGGTGTTTCCGCTGCACGTCGACAAGATCGCCGACCGCTGGAAGGAAAAGCACTCCCGCACCCGCAAATGGGTCAATTCCAGCGAAGCGGTGCGCATGGTCAATGAACCGGATCTTTGCCAGATCATCGCCTATTTCTGTGCCGACCCACGCAGATTCTCCTAAGCGACATCTTGCAGCGCGGATTCACAACCATGTGATGTGCCGCATGAATGGTTTGCTAATTTTTCTTCGCTAAGAATCGGTCAATCTAGCGATTGATCGATGGCGAACTCCGTAGACCCACTTAAGCAAGATACCGACGCCTCCAAGCGAGAGCACCGTCCGCGCGTGCTCAAGGGCGGTTCCGTTATTACCGGGATTCAGAACTCGGAAATCGCCGTTACGCTACGCAACCAGCATGCCGGGGGCGCCGAATTGAAAGTACCGCTCGAGGCGCGGGTTCCCGATCGTTTCCTTCTCTATGTGCCGCTCGACGGCGTCGCCTATCGCTGCGAGGTCCGCTGGCGCCGCAACGATCGGGTCGGTGTGCAGTTCACCGGCACCGAGCCGAAGCCGAAGTTGCATTACGGCTGATATCTGGCTAATCGGCCTGACAAGCTTCGCTGCCACCCAGATTGACCTCGGGCAGGCGCCTGCTGAAGCGTCAACGGCGCGCGAACCCGCCGCTGCAATTGGCAATCGCAGCGGCGCATTTCTATCCCCGTTATCCACATGTGTGACACACAAGATGTTGGGGTCACAAAAGCTACGCAAACGAATCCTTGACGGCGCAAAACGAGTCGCCTTTTATAGGCCATGCGCTTCTGTTGAGAGTGCGACCGGAAAGTTCTGAGCCCGGTCTTTTTCCCGGATTATGTGCGTTTTTTCCCGCATTTCCGCCTGTTTACGAGGCCGGCGGAAGCGTGGGGATTGTGGGGTGGTGGGGCGACGAAAGGGAGAATTGTCGGACTGGAATAAATTGTCTGTTAATACTATATTTAGTGTTTGCAGGTAGGTTCGACGCTAGATAGTGTGAATTTCCCTCAGGTGAGGGACTCGGAAAAAATTCAGATTTGAGGGACCCGCGGGGTTCGTCGGCGCGTTGGGCAAAAGCTTCGCAAGGAGCTCGACCAGCAGAGGCCGGCGGGGACCGCGAAATGGAGAGCCGGCCGTTTTCGAACGCCGGCGGACGGCGGACATGCGTGTTTCGCATTAGGGGGCAGAAATCCCCTGACGAAAGCGCTATATATAGACAAAAGGGACCGGACCAATGCGCATCGAGCGTCGCTTCACCAAGCCAGGGCAATCTGCTTATGCGGAGATCGAATTCCGCAAGGCACTTTCCGAGATCAAGAATCCGGATGGCTCGGTGGTGTTCCGTCTCGACAATATCGATGTGCCGGCGCAATTCTCCCAGGTCGCCGCCGACATCCTGGCGCAGAAATATTTCCGCAAGGCCGGTGTCCCCGCGCGGCTGAAGAAGGTCGAGGAGAACGACGTCCCCTCCTTCCTGTGGCGCTCCGTTGCCGATGAAGCCGAACTTGCCAAGCTGCCGGAAGCCGAGCGCTACGGCTCCGAGATCGACGCCCGCCAGGTTTTTGACCGTCTCGCCGGCACCTGGACCTATTGGGGCTACAAGGGCGGCTACTTCAAGTCGGAGGAAGACGCGCGCACCTTCCGCGACGAGCTCGCCTATATGCTGGCCACGCAGCGCGTCGCGCCGAACTCGCCGCAATGGTTCAACACCGGCCTGCACTGGGCCTACGGCATCGACGGTCCGAGCCAGGGCCACTTCTATGTCGACCCCTTCACCGGCAAGCTGACCAAGTCGAAATCCTCCTACGAGCATCCGCAGCCGCATGCCTGCTTCATCCAGGGCGTGCAGGACGACCTCGTCAACGAGGGCGGCATCATGGACCTGTGGGTGCGTGAAGCGCGCCTGTTCAAATATGGTTCGGGCACCGGCTCGAACTTCTCGCTTCTACGCGGCGAAGGCGAAAAGCTGTCCGGCGGCGGCCGTTCGTCCGGCCTGATGAGCTTCCTCAAGATCGGCGACCGCGCCGCCGGTGCCATCAAGTCGGGCGGCACGACCCGCCGTGCGGCCAAAATGGTCATTGTCGACGCCGACCACCCCGATATCGAGGAATTCATCGACTGGAAGGTCAATGAAGAGCAGAAGGTCGCCTCGCTGGTGACCGGCTCCAAGATCGTCAAGAAGCATCTCGAAGCCATCATGAAGGCCTGCGTCAATTGCGAAGGCCATGACGACGACTGCTTCGATCCGGCCATCAACACGGCGCTGAAGCGCGAGATCAAGGCGGCCAAGAAGTCGGCCGTGCCGGAGAACTACATCTATCGCGTCATCCAGTTCGCCAAGCAAGGCTACACCTCGATGTCGTTCAAGACCTACGACACCGACTGGGATTCGGATGCCTATCTGACCGTTTCGGGCCAGAACTCCAACAATTCGGTGTCGCTGAAGGACAATTTCCTGCGCGCAGTCGAGGACGACGCCGACTGGCACCTGACCGCCCGCAAGGACGGCAAGGTGCTGAAGACGCTGAAGGCCAGGGATCTCTGGGAAAAGATCGGCTACGCCGCATGGGCGTCGGCAGATCCGGGCCTGCATTTCAACACGACGATGAACGACTGGCACACCTGCGCTTCGGCCGGTGCGATCCGGGCCTCCAATCCGTGCTCGGAATACATGTTCCTCGACGACACGGCCTGCAACCTCGCCTCGATCAACCTGCTGCCCTACCGCAATGCCGACGGCACGATCGATATCGCGGCCTACGAGCACACCGTGCGGCTGTGGACCATCGTTCTCGAAATCTCGGTGATGATGGCGCAGTTCCCGTCGAAGGAGATCGCCAAACTCTCCTACGAATACCGCACGCTCGGCCTCGGCTACGCCAACATTGGCGGCCTGCTGATGACCTCAGGCATTCCCTATGACTCGGACGAGGGCCGCGCCATCTGCGCAGCACTCACCGCCATCATGACCGGCGTCGCCTACGCCACTTCGGCGGAAATGGCCTCCGAACTCGGCGCCTTCCCGGACTATGACCGCAACGCCCAGAACATGCTGCGCGTCATGCGCAACCATCGCCGCGCCGCCTATGGCGACAAGGACGGCTACGAGAAGCTCGCCGTCAACCCGGTGCCGCTGGTCGCCTCCGACCTCAAGCAGCAGGCGCTTGCCGAGCATGCGAAAGCCGCCTGGGACCGCGCCATCGAGCTTGGCGAGGAACACGGCTACCGCAATGCCCAGGCAACCGTGATCGCGCCGACCGGCACGATCGGCCTGGTCATGGATTGCGACACCACCGGCATCGAGCCCGACTTCGCGCTGGTGAAGTTCAAGAAGCTCGCCGGCGGCGGCTACTTCAAGATCATCAACCGCGCCGTGCCGGAAGCGCTGCGCACGCTCGGCTATTCCGAGAGCCAGATCGCCGAAATCGAGGCTTACGCCGTCGGCCACGGCAACCTCAACCAGGCGCCCGGCATCAACCCCGGCTCGCTCAAGGCCAAGGGTTTCAGCGACGAGAAGATCGCCGCGCTCAATGCGGCGCTGAAGTCGGCCTTCGACATCAAGTTCGTCTTCAACCAGTGGACGCTCGGCGCCGACTGGGTGAAGGAGACCTTTGGCTTCACCGATGAGCAGCTCAACGACTTCTCGTTCGAGATGCTGCCGGCGATGGGTTTTTCCAGGAAGGACATCGAGGCCGCCAACATCCACGTCTGCGGTGCGATGACGCTGGAAGGCGCGCCCTTCCTCAAGGCCGAACACCTCGCCGTGTTCGACTGCGCCAGCCCTTGCGGCAAGATCGGCAAGCGCTCGCTGTCGATCAACAGCCACATCCAGATGATGGCAGCGGCGCAGCCCTTCATCTCCGGCGCCATCTCCAAGACCATCAACATGCCCAACGATGCGACGGTGGAGGACGCCAAGGGCGCCTACATGCTGTCGTGGAAGCTGGCGCTGAAGGCCAACGCGCTTTACCGCGACGGCTCGAAACTGTCGCAGCCGCTGAATGCCTCGCTGCTCGCCGATGGCGAGGAAGATGAGGACGATGCGGTCGAGCAGCTGATCGCCGCCCCGGCGGCAGCGCGCGCGGCGCAGATCACCGAGCGGATAGTCGAGCGCATCATCGAGCGCGTGTCGCGCGAGCAGGAAAAGCTGCCCGGCCGCCGCAAGGGTTATACCCAGAAGGCCAAGATCGGTGGCAACACCATCTTCCTGCGCACCGGCGAATATGACGATGGCCGCCTCGGCGAGATCTTCATCGACATGAACAAGGAGGGTGCCACGCTGCGTGGCCTTCTCAACAACTTCGCCATCGCCATTTCGCTCGGCCTGCAGTATGGCGTGCCGCTCGACGAATATGTGCACGCCTTCACCTTCACCAAGTTCGAGCCGGCCGGCATGGTCATCGGCAACGATGCCATCAAGAGCGCGACGTCGATCCTCGACTACGTGTTCCGGGAGCTCGCGATCTCCTATCTCGGCCGCAACGACCTTGCCCATGTCGACCAGTCGGACTTTTCCAACACCGCGCTTGGCCGTGGCATCAGCGAAGGCAAGACCGACGCCGTCTCCAAGGGCCTGACCCGCGGTTCGCCGGTGAAGCTGGTGTCGAGGGCGATCGGCAACGAGCCGAAGGGCTTTGCCGGCGGCTCGCCCCCTGCCCGCTCGGCGCCCACCGCCTTCTCCGGCTCCAACGTGCTGGCGCTGAAGCCGGCCAGCGACGAGGCGATCGCCTACAAGCGCGACTATGAGGAGCGGGCCAAGGAACTGGCCGAGGACATTGCCTTCGAGGAAGGGGCGGACTCTGCTTCCGACACCACGGCGGCGCTGTTCACCGACGTGGCAGCCAATGAAGCGGCCGAGGCAAAAAAACTCGCCGCCGACCGCCGCGCCAAGTCACTGCTGCAAGGCTACACCGGCAATTCCTGCTCCGAGTGCCAGAACTTTACGATGGTGCGCAACGGGACCTGCGAGAAGTGCGATACGTGCGGTGCTACGAGCGGGTGCAGCTGAGAATTTTGAACTGCAGCAAAAAGGGCCCCGGTTGGGGCCCTTTTTATATCCGATTATGGTAACTTAAGCTAAATTAACAAATTTCTGAAGGTCGCTGTCGCCGGCTCCTCGATAGGTTTGCAATTTCTTATCGTCCACGACGAAACGGGCGCCAACGAGCGCAGCCAAATCCTGGATATCCTTTGTTAAAGTTTGAAAATCCTCTCTGCGCCGTTCATTTTCCTTGGATTGATTCTTCATTTAGCGACCCTCCAGTTGCGCCATTCGGACTCAGGCTATGATAATTCGAATTGCCGATTTGGAATATAGTAAACCGAAGTTAATGGTACGTTCCTGACACGTTTGTGAGGTCACGATGGAAACGCAGCTGACGCCGGTGGAGTTCCCGGAATTGGTGATCGGAATTGCAGGCCCTATTGGGGTCGACATCGATCGGCTCACCATTTCCATCTCTTCATGTCTGGAGCAGGTAAAATATCGTACCCAACTAATCAAACTGACTTCGGAAATGGGCAGGTTTGGAACGCCTAGCAGAAAGGCGGATGGGCCAGACCTTTTTAGCCAAATAAATTGGAAAATGGATTGCGCGAACGAAATTCGGACGATGTACGGTCGGCCTGACACGCTTGCACGGATAGCAATCCAAACCATCCGGGAATTCAGACGATCATTCTCTGGCAAGGAAAGCGTTCCCGCCCCTTCACGGGCCTATCTCATACGGCAGCTCAAACTTCCCGAAGAGGTTCAGTTGTTGCGTCGAACCTACGGGCGGCAATTCATACTTGTCTCGGCATATGCGAGCGAAGCGCAGCGGTTCGATTTGCTGGCCAGGGATATCGCACGAAGTTTGCCAACGGATACGCCTGAAACCGATATCGCTCACAAGGCCTCCAGGCTGATAGCCCGAGATGCTCGCGAGGAAACGGACCCTTTAGGGCAGAATCTAAGGGAAACGTTTCATTTGGGAGATGTTTTTACACATGGGGTAGACAAGGACTCCATGGAAATAACACTGGAGCGCTTTTTCCAAGCTTTTTTTGGCAGGAACGACATTACCCCGTCGAGAGATGAATACGGCATGTACACGGCCAAGTCAGCCTCATTGCGATCAGCTGACCTATCTAGACAAGTTGGATCTGCCATCTTCTCCAAAGACGGCACGATCGTATCCCAAGGATGCAACGAGGTCCCGAAATCAAGTGGAGGAAATTATTGGGATGGAGATATTCCAGATTACAGAGACATTAGGAGAGGATACGATCCAAACGACACGCTAAAAAAAGAACTTCTACGGAATGTTTTAGAGCGATTGAGCAACGGCGGTTTCTTGTCAGAAAAAGCTCAGAAAATCGGAAACAGCTTCGATATGGTTGCCAGCATGACAGATAAGAAAAACAAAGAAAACGGTATATTATCTGACGCAAAGATAATGGATGTTACAGAGTTCGGTCGCGTCGTCCACGCCGAGATGAACGCGATTTGCGACGCCGCTCGTATCGGCAACCCAATCCAAGGTACAACCTTGTATTGCACCACATTCCCGTGCCACAACTGCACCAAACATATAGTCGCATGTGGAATCAAAAAGGTTGTCTTCATGGAGCCTTATCCAAAGAGCAAGGCGCATGAGCTTCACGGCGATGAGATCCAGATAGAATCGGAAAGCGATCTCAATCGAGTTTCGTTCGTGCCATTTCTAGGTATCTCCCCATACCGTTACCGAGACATTTTCCAAAAGGACCGCCGGAAAGCAAAGGACGGCAAAGCAGCACTTTGGTATGCTGAACACCCAAAGCCAATGGTCGAGATTGAATTTCCCTCCTACCCGGTGGCCACAGAGCTGTGGGCAATTGCACCCCTTCTTGGAAATATTGAGTTGGGCGACAGCTCAACCTCCGCTTGAGCTTCGACCCAAACTGCATTCGTCATTGTCCTTGCTACCGACCTCGAGTGCGGCACAGATAAAACGCCTCGACCAGCGGCAATGGTCATGTGGTCGACCATACCTTTCAAAATGGGAAGGTTAGTCTAGTGTTCCCTTTGTGGCAGTAGGCACGAGGCGCCCAAACCGCAATCCGTACGCTTTTATTCCCGGCGCAGCGATTCCGCCGGCGAAACCTCCAGCGTCTGCTCGTCAAACAACGGCTCGTCCTGACCAACACGGACGAACAGCACCTTCCGCCCCTCACCCGCCGGCACCTCGAAATACTGGATGCCATCAGGCATTTCGCCCCAGTCGCCGCAGGGCGGCTCGGGAACCTCGTTGGGGTCAGCAACCGCCTCCAGCTCTTTCGCATAGGCGGCGTCGGGGCTGAATGTGTAACGCTTGACGCCTGCCGGGAGCACTCCCTCCGTATAAGGCGCCACCACGCAGCGCGAACTGACAATCTTGTCGGTCTTTTCCAGGAACAGGCGCTGCACGGCGGCCTCGGCGGTTTCGCCTGATTTGATGTCGAACACCTCGACCAGAGGATCAGCCGCGCCGCCGTCGCTGTATTTGATGGCGAGCGCGTTGCCGGCGAATTCGAAGTGGATCTGGTGGAAGCCGAAGTCGCAGCGCTGCGCCCAGGCGGCAAGGCCGACCGTCTTGTCGGCCAATTTTTCCCAGACGCATTTGTCGATCGGCAGGCGCGATGGCGCGGGCTCATCCGCGTGTGCCGCGACGGATTTCTTCACGGACGCAAACAGGATGCTGATCCAGGCGATCGATCTCATGGCGCTAGTCATCGCTGCATCCTGTGAGAGTAAAAGCATCCCAGGCCGAGCCGTCCGGATTGGCGTTGGCGAAATCGGCCCATTCGGTGAAAGCCGCACCGAAATCGGGCAGCAACAGCCCTATCGGCGCCGGTGTCGCTTCGCGCGAATTCAGCTGTTCGGCACCGCCGCCGGTCAAGGCGTAGACCTGGCCATCCCATATCCTGCACAGCCCGCTACCATCCTGCAGGCCCGCTTCGCGGTCGTCGTCGGTGCAGGTGTGGCGGATGGTGCCGAGGGGAAAAGAATTCTTGCCGTTGGTCCAGGTGATGTCGGCCGGCAGGTTTTTGTCGGTGTTGGGCACGCGCAGCGAAAACACCTGCGCCGTCAGCGCCTCCGGCTCATTGTCCAGCGGCCGGAATTGCAGAACGGCGCCCGAACGCGGCTCGCGGTAGGTGGCGTGGCTCAGCAGACATTCCTTTGCGCTCGCCGCCTGGATCGGACCGAGCAGGCCCAGGAAAACGAAGGCCAGTTTGCGAATGATCACCAGATGTCTCCGGGGAAGCGTTTTGGAAGCCAAAAACCTCTCCTCACACCAGCCCGACCAGAAAGGCCGCGCCGCCGAGAAAGCCTGCCGAACAGACCCACAGCAGCCAGAGCCCGCGCACCCGGCATTCGAGCACGGCCGAGGCGGGGTTGGCGGGGTCGTAATGCACGTCGACGTTGCTGCGCTCGGCATAGCTTCGCGCCTGACCGCGGACGAGGCCAGGCAGCGAAGCCGTGACCGTGGCGCCGAAGGTGACGCGGTCGGCGGTGTAGCGCTGGCCGGCGACGCCATAGCTGTAGACGATGCGGGATTTGAAGACGGTGCGCCAGCGTTGATAGCCGCTATAGTTTCGCAGCGCCTGCAGACCTGAGGACTCAATGCGGCCGGTGACGACGGGCCATTTTGCCGCCTGCTCGGCGAGCGACTTCTGGGCGAAGCCCATGCGCAGGATCATCAGGCCCATGAACAGCAGCAGTGCAGCGGCTCCGAGGTTCTGCGGCTTGGGCAGATGCGGCCGGATCGCCTCCAGCAAACCGCCGACGGAAAACACCAGCACCGCCGCGCCGATCACCAGCCCTGCCGAGAGCTGGAACATGAACTTGAAGGCGCCGTCCGGCATGGTGCGCTCGATCACGGCTTTGCTGGGATCAGCCGGATTGTAGAAGACGGTCACCTCAGCGCCGCGGGGAAACTGCGCAAGGGTCTCGGGGACTTCGAAATTCCCCAAATTCTCCTTCACGCTGTAGCGCGAGCTTTGAAATTTCTTGCCACCCACCTTGTATTCGAAGGTGATCGCCGGAAAATTGCGCATCTCGGTGGTATCGCTGCTGTCCGAGCCAACGCCCGAGCTTCTGACCTCACGTGCTTCGACGCGCGACGAAATGATCTTTCCCGGCGTCGGCAACCAGTGGCTGAGGGCCTGAACCTCGCGCCATTTCACGAAGGTGATAAGCGACAACATGCCCGCGACCGCGCAGGCAAATCCGACCAGCAGAAATTTGAGCTCCAGTTCCACCCTGACCCCCCGGAGTGCAGGAACCGATACTAGACAGCACTGCGGCGGCAATGTCTCGCCTATTCGCAAAGCCGAGAGATGAGCGGCCGGGCGCGCCCTCTCCTTCTCCTGTTGTGGGAGAAGGGAAAATATCCTTCATGACGGCCTTACAGCCAGGAACGTGTTCCATTCCTCGCTGTTGCGGCCGATGTTGAAATCATCCCTGAGAAGAACCAGCCCGGCGGCTTCGAGGCGGGCCGCGAAGTCCTCCTTGCGCCACAGGACCGTGTGATAGTTGCTGTCCGTCTCGCCATCGCCATTGCGCATCGATACGAGAAAGGCGCCGCCTGGCCGCAGCGACCCAGCTATCTTGGCAAGGACCTGGTCGATCTGGTTGCGCGGCACATGGATCAGGACCGCGAGCGCCAGGACGGCGTCATAGGGGCCTCCGAGATCGTCGGTGAGGAGATCGAGAAGCTCACCGTGCTTGCCGCGCGCGGCCTGCAGTTCGAGAAAGCGCTTTGTCGCGTCGGTGCGGCGAACCTTGACGCCCAGGCCCTCCACAAAGTCCGCATCGTAGCCCGCTCCCGACCCGACTTCGAGAGTCTGGCCTGCCGTGCCTGCAATCGCCACAAGCCGCTTCAGCGATGCCTGCTCTCTCTCGTTGGGAACATGCCGCACGATGGCATCGTAGCGTTCCGCATAGTCCTGATAGGCACTGATCGTTTGGCGGCTCTTCGCCAGGGCTTGTGACAACTCATCCATCCTTCCCTCCCTCGCATTCATGTGGATCAAAAAGCGCGTTCAGTGAATGGTGCCGGGAGACACGTGTCCGTCGAGCACGCCGATATCGCGCAGGAAATGATCCGACAGGCAACACTGGTCGAGCAGGCCGCGCCTGCGGGGTCTGAACGGTGCGGTAAAGAGGTCGAGCACCGGGCGGCGAAGCGTGTTGTAGAGGGTCATTGCCGTGGTCCTTTCGGGTTCGAGTTGATGACCAGAGCATGCCGTTTTCCGGTCTTGGTTTCCAATCGAACCTCGCGTACCATGCATCAGGAGGATTGATGCGTCATGAGTTGGGAGTTGCCGCCACTAGGGGCTATCAGGGTCTTTGAAGCCGCAGCCAGACTGGGCAGTTTTACCAAGGCGGCCGAAGAACTCGGCATGACACAGTCGGCGGCCAGCTATCAGATCAAGGTGCTGGAAGAACGCGCCGGAACGCCGCTTTTCATAAGAAAAACAAGGCAAATTGCCTTGACCGAGGCCGGGCAGCAGCTGGCGCCGCATGCATCCGGCGCTTTCTCGGCGCTGGCGGATGCGTGGGTCGCGACCAAGGGTGGAGCGACCGGCGTGCTGTCGGTGACGACCATGGAAACCTTCGCGACGAACTGGCTGGCCGTGTGGCTCGGAACATTCCAGCTGATGCATGCCGATCTTGCCGTGAAGGTCAATACATCGCCCCGGCTGGTCGATTTCACACGCGAGGACATGGATATCGGCATCCGGACCGGCACCGGAAATTGGTCCGGCCTGACAGCGCATTATCTGTTCAAGGCCGACTACGCGCCCATGCTCAGCCCAAAACTCGCCGAAAGCGTGGGCGGCATCCGCGGCCCCGAGGATCTCTACAAGGTGCCGCTGTGCTGTGCCGACGATCCCTGGTGGAAAATCTGGTTCGAGGCAGCCGGCGTGCCTTTCGAGCCCGACCGCGTCATCGTGGGCCCGATGCTGGGTTCGCAGGCCTATGATGCGATGGCCGCGCTGACCGATCGGGGCGCCGCGATCCTCACCCGCAACATCTACAGCGCCCTGCTGGCAAAGGGCCAGCTGATACAGCCCTTTGAGGTGCTCGGATCCGACGGCGACGGATATTGGCTGGTGCATCTGGAAAGCCGCCGCAACGTGCCGAAGATCAAGGTGTTTCGGGACTGGGTGCTGGCCCAGACCGCGGATATCCGGGCGCTGGAAGCGCGCCAGACATAGGATTGCAAGGCTCACAAAATGATCAAGGAGGCCCAGGCTTCGTCCTAGCGCGCGGCAGCGGCGGCCAACAGGTGGACGAACGAAGGCACTTCGCGTCGCCGGGCTCCGACTCGGCCACAGTCACCTCCTGCCGCGCAATGCCCCCTGCAAGTTGATCCAAATCAACGCCGACGCATCGTCAGTGCTGTCTCCTCGGCTATCATCGCAAGGAGAACGAACATGTCGACCTACGACCTCATGGTTACCGCCGCAGTCCTGCTCAGCTTCGCGTCATTTTCCGTGGTCCTCGCCTTTGCCACCTTCGACGAATCGCGTCGCCGTCACCCAAGATAGGGTTGGCGACCGGACCGGCTTGGACGGGCGGTCCGGCGGCCATCCACACAACGAAGTGATACAGGTGCAATTTGACGGCGGACCGGGTCGAATGAGAACGTCTGGAGGATAGCAACCGGAAAAGTGGCCATGAGCGACGAACCCGAGGACGATATCGTGAATCAGCTCGCCTATGTCAGGGCCGATCCGACCCAGCACGACACGTTGACACTTCTCACCATGATCGATGCCGCGATTGCCGAGATCATGGCATTGAGGAGAAAGTTGCGGCTGAGCGAGGAGAGGAATGGCGGGAGCAACCAGCTCCAATAGGCGGCAGAACCAGAGCGAAGGGCGACGCGGACCCTAGTCCGCGTCGGCCATCATCTGACGGCCGCCGCCGCCGGCCCAGGCGCGCCATTGCCGCTCGTCGCCGTGGAAGACGTTGAGGTCGATGCGGCCGGTCACGCCATGCGACAGTCCGGAGCCGGAATACTGCCAGAACAGCCATTTGCGGCCGGGATAGACCTTTGACGGGTGCCGTGCCACCGCGCGCACCCAGAACGGGTAGTCTGGGAAGGCGCCCTGGAGATTGTCGCGATAGAAATCCGGCGATGTATAGATGATCGGCCTCTGGCCGTAGTGGCGTTCAAGCTTGTCCATGAACACCTGCATCTTCTCCAGAACCTTTTCGCGCGACGGCCGCCGCTGGCAGCTGGAATCGCCATTCCACTCGACGTCGATCACTGGCGGCAAGGCGCCATCGACCTTCGGCACGTTGCGGATGAACCAGTCGGCCTGCTCGCCGGCGGTGCGGCACCAGTAGAAGAAATGATAGGCGCCGCGCTTCAGACCGGCGGCATCGGCATTGCGCCAGTTCTTCATGAACATCGGGTCGAGATGATCGCCGCCATCGGTCGCCTTGATGTAGGCGAAGTTGGCGCCCTGGGCACGCAGCTTCCCCCAGTTGACGTCGCCTTGCCAGCGCGAGACGTCGACACCGTGGACGGCGAGATGCCTGGGCGATGATCGGCCGAAATTGATCGGCTTGGCGTCGCGAAAGCCGTAACGCATGATCGACCCGGCAAAGATGGGCGGCGCATTGCGGTTCAATAGCTTCGACGGCGACACCAGCGCTGCCGGCTCGACCGGCGGATCGACGCTGTCAGGCAATTCAGGCGCCGGAAACGCCACCGTTTCTTCCTCCGCCAGGCCGAAGGGCGGAGCATTGTCGTCGGCGGGCGCGGCCTCGGCCAGCTTGCGCACCTTGTTGGCCTTGGTCTCTGGAACGGATGCGATCGGTGCGCTTGGCCGCACCACCGAGCTGGTGGTTTCATTCGACGGCTTCTGCATGTCGAGCGCGTCCATGCCCGATGTCGACGAGCAGCCGGCAAGGCACAGCGCTGCGATCACGAAACTGATGGCGCCTGGTAACCGCATCTGGACCTGTACTCAAAACACAACAGACCGAAGGCGACGGCCCACGGACAACCAGCCCAGTTATGAACGAGAAATTACCAATAAAGTTTGAATCAAGTTTTTTACCATGATGACTGTGACCGTTTCAGACATTCGCCGTCGACGGCCAGCCAGCCTTGACAGCGCCATTATGTGGCTGTTGAGACGGGGATACGGCGCTTGCCGCCGGCATTTCCCGCGATTCCCAAAAAGGCGCCCGATGATTGCGTTGCAGCGGCTTCTCCTGGTCCCCCTGCTCGTGGCTATCTCTTGCGGCGGCGCGCTCCTGTCAGAGCCAGCGCATGCCAGCGCACTGACCGTCGTTCCCCCCGGCAATCGCTCGCAGACGCAACCGCCGATCCCGGATGCATCGGCGACGCGGACCCGCGCCTTCAAGACCACCTACGCGGAAAAATACGAGAAGATCGTCGCGCTGCTGAAGCGCGAGAAGAAACTGGTGGCGCACATCAAGCAGGTGGCGGCCGCTTACGATATCGACCCCATCCACATCGTCGGCGCACTGGTCGGCGAACATACCTACAATGTGACCGCCGTCGGCTCCGTCCAGACCTACTATGTGAAGGCGCTGTCCTATTCCGGCCTCGACTTTGCCTTCCGCTACAAGGGCGTGCCGGTGCAGACCTTTGTGCAGCGGCCGGAATTCGCAGCCTGCTCCGAGGCCAAGGACAGTGCCACCCTTTGGAGTTGCCGCGATAGGGTCTGGGTCGAGCATTTCCGCGGCAAGACGGTCGGCGGCGTCACCTATGACGCCCAGACCTTCCAGCAGGCATTCTTCCAGCCCTTCTTCGCCGGCCAGACATTCGGCCTCGGCCAGATCAGCCCGCTGACCGCGCTCGAGGTGACCGATCTGGTGAACAAGGTGAGCGGCTACGATAGGCTGACGCCGGATCATCCGCAGGCGATCTATCGCGATGTCATGGATCCCGACCGCAGCATCGTCTACATCGCCGCGATCGTGCGCGACGCCATCGACGCCTACAAGCAACAGGGCTTCGACATATCAGGCAATCCGGGGATCACCGCCACGCTCTACAATGTCGGCCAGCCCCGGCAGCGCGCGGCCGACCTGCGCGCGGCGGTTGCCGGCGGCAAGGGCCGCAAGCTGCCGGTCGAGAATTATTACGGCTGGCTCGTCAACGACAAGCTCGACGAACTCAGAAGCCTGCTCGACAGCGGCAGCTGAGAAACGCTTTTAACAGGGAGCCTGCGTGCAGTCGTTCATCGACCAGAGCGTTTGTCTCATCGAGAACCATCAGGCCTGGGCCGGCCTCGTGGTCGGGCTGCTGGCCTTTGGCGAGTCGCTGGTGCTGGTCGGCATCCTCTTGCCTGGCACCACGGTGCTCATCATCGTCGGCGGCCTGGTGGGAGCCGGCATCGTCCAGCCTCTGCCCGTACTTCTCGCCGCGATGATCGGGGCGGCGCTCGGCGATACCATCTCCTACTTCCTCGGCAGATGGCTGGGGCGCGGTGTCGTCCACAAACGGCCGCTCAATCGCTACCGCCGCGAGGTCGCCAGGGCGCGGCTATTCTTCCATCGTTATGGTTTTGCAGCGGTTTTCGTCGGCCGCTTCTTCGGCCCGGTCCGCGCCACCGTGCCGCTGGTCGCGGGCATGATGGGCATGCACCGGCGCCGCTTCCAGATCGCCAACATCCTGTCGGCGATCATCTGGGCTCCCGTCGTGCTGTCGCCGGGATGGCTGGTGGCCAAGGGCGCCGGCAGCATTCCCGAGCTCGATGTGACCAGCCGGTTCGGGTTGGCGGGGATCGCCGTCTCTGCCCTGATCGTCGTAGCGGTGATTGTTTTCAAGTTTCGGGGCAAGCGAGCGGCGCGAGCCTAGCCCCTTTTCCTGAACACCCCGATCATCGGCCCCAGATTCCAGTAATCGTCGTTGCGGCCGATCGCGGGCGCGAACAGGCTCGATATCGTGCCATCGAGAAACAGCGCATTGTCGCAGCCGAGCGCATCCCGAAACAGTCGGGCGAATGCATGGAAGTTTACCGTGCCGTTCGAAATGGCAAAGACCGCGACACCGTCCTTGCGCACCCCGACGCCGTCGCGGGTTTTTCGCGAGGTGCCGTCGGACTGGAATTTCGGATGAAGCTGGCCGTCGATCACCAGCATCGGCCCGGATTGCGTCGCATAGTCGGTGGACGGCCGCTTCCTGACGAAGTCCCTGGTCGCCCGGACCGCGGCCTTGCGGCCGCTGATGTAGAAGATGCCATTCGGCTGGAGCGAAAAGTTGCCGCTTCCCGATCCCGTCTTCACGCCGGCCATTTCCTGGCCGCGCTCGACATAGAGGCCTACTGGCCTGAGGTCGGGATGATACATGCCGGCATTGATGGCAAACAGCATGGTGCGGCCGACCGCGCGCTGGGCGGTGTCGAGATTGTGCAGCGACTGAAAAGGCTTGCCGGCCGGATCCTTCCAGAACAGCTCGATCGAATAGAGCTTCGGGTCAACCTCGCAGATGAGATAACTGGTCGCCTCGAAGGCGAAGTCACGGCACGGCGGCAGCGACACAAACCATTGGCTGAAAGCCATCGTCGTGGCGACCGCCTGCGGCAGTGCTGCCTTGACCAGCCCCAGAAGTAGGGGCGCGGAGTTGAGAAGTGTCAGAAAGTCCATGCGCCTGCGGATGCCAGATTCAATCAGCTCTCGTGGTTACCACCACTTGCTGGCACCATGGAAGGCCGGCACGAAAGGGTCGGATCCGGTTTCAAGCTCGGCCGCGGCGGGGCCAACTGAGCAATACCAGGAAAAGTGTGAAGCGGTTTTCCGTGCGGAATTGCGTCAATACAAAGATCTCGATTATTTGACGGCGCTGACCAGCTGTTCGTCGCCACCCAGAATGGAGACCCAGTGCCCCGTATTGTCGCTCGCCTGCCGTTTCAGGTAGCGATAGCTGGTCTGGTTCCAGAGGCGGACCTTGTCGGTCAGATTGTCTAGGATGAAGTCGCCCTTGTCGGTGCGCACCGTCAGTATGGCATGACCTTCGCCATCCGGCTTGCGAACCACCGTCATCAAAAGATTGGCTATGGCAATGCCCAGGCTGTTGAGCTCACGTCGCTTTTCCAGCGCGTAATCCTCACAATCGCCAAAACCATTGTCCGGATAGGCCCACCACTCGTCCTTGCCGTAATTGTCCATGTCGCTCATCGGCTTGACGCGCGTGTTGACCGAGAGATTCACGGCCGAGATCTCGTGCAGCAGCTTGCTGTTCAGGTGTTCCGGCACGCTGTCGGGCGAGCGGATCGAGCATTCGGCGACATGGATTTTGCAAAAATCATAGTGACCGATCGGCTGGGAGGTCGAGCCGCCGACAACCATGGAAGCAGGCGCAGCATAGGCCGAACCCGCCACCGAATAGAAAACGGCCACGGCAACCGCCAGCCCCTTCGCCTTGCGGCGCCAACCCGTCGAGGATGCCATCCGGCCCCACCCATCTGTTTTGTTAACAGAATGTTAAGGGCGGTTATATTCCGAAGTCAATCAACCCTGGCGATCACATCTCCGGGGGATCGACTCACGCGCCCAACTGGTTGCCGTCACGCAACACTGGGCCTGCTAAGCCAGCCACCCCATCGCCAAGCCGAGCAACAGGACGGCGCCGAGCAGGCCGCGGTAGATGACGAAAGGCCAGGCGGAGAAGCGTTCCAGCACACGCATCAGGCCCCAGATGGCAAAGAAGGCGGAGATCGAGGCGACGACCAGCCCGGTGGCAAGAACCGACCAGCCATGGGCGTCGAGGTGAACCTTATGCAGTTCCCACAGCTCCTTGAGGCCGGCAAGCGCGATCGCTGGCAGTCCGAGCAGGAACGAGAAGCGCGCCGCCTCGGCCCGCTTGAAGCCGAGCCCCAGCGCCGCCGTCAAGGTTGAGCCAGAACGCGAGACGCCGGGTATCAGCGCGCCAATCTGCGCCACGCCGACAAGCAGCGCATCGGTGAGCGAGGCTTCGCCGATGGTGCGTTTGTGGCGGGCGAAAATCTCGGCGAGAGCCAGCAGGATCGCCATAGCGATACAGGACCAGCCGATCACGCTCAGGCTGCGCAGCGGCGAATTGCAGGCGTTGAGAATACCCGATAGCGCGACGCCGGCAATTACGATCGGGACCGTCGCCAGCACGATCCAGGAAGCCAGCCGGAAATGCCGGTCGGCGAAATCGCGCCGCGTGAGAGCATCGAGCGAGCCGAACAGGAGATCCCTGACATCGCCCCAGAAATAGCTGATCACGGCGGCAAGGGCGGCAAGCTGCATGGCGGCGGAGAAGGCGGAGCCCGGATCCTGCCAACCGAGCACCGCCGGCACGATGCGCATATGGGCGGTCGAGGAAATCGGCAGCAATTCGGTGATGCCCTGCACGAGGCCGAGAAAGGCGACTTTGGCAAATCCCAGGCCGACGAAGCCGGTGTCTACGCCTTGAGTGCAGATGTCAGCCATATCGAGCCTTTCTGTCGAACAACCATGAGGGGCGATCCCCGCCGAGCAATAGTCTGGCGATCCCCGGAATCCTATTTACGGATTTGTAAGGCGCCGCTTGACAAGCCGGCTGTTCATATTATTCTCCGCTAATCTTACACTGTAAGTTAAATGACGGAGGAGAGCCATGCCGACCGCCCTGTCGGAATTACAGCCCCTGCCGGAACCACACCCGCCTGGCATCGCGATCGAGGATGTCTCGCGCGACCTCAGCCGTATTATCGAGCGTGCCGAGGTGAACGCCTGGCTCGACCTCTATGCCGCCGCGCCGGCCGATTTCGCGGCAAGGCAAGGGCTTTCGATAGCGGGAGAAGGCGACCTCACCTGGACCACCTGCACGACGATCCCGTTCGTCCATTTCAACTGCGTGAAGAATTTCGGCGTCGACAGCCCGGCCTCCGAAAGCCAGCTCGACGCGCTGCTGGCGCACTACCGCGCCGCCGGCATTTCGCGGCCCTGGTTCTATGTCAATCCACACACCGAACCATCACGCCTCAGATGCTGGCTCGAGGCGCGCGGCCTGCAGCGCCAGGGCGGCTGGGAGCGGATTTATCGCGAGGCCGAACCGCTGTCATCCGAGCCGCTCTTCATTATTGACGGGGTTTCAGTCGAACGCGTGACGAAGGCATCGGCAAGCGAATGGGCCGGCTTCATCGACAAAAGCTACCGGCTGCCCACCTCACCCTGGCTGCTGGCTCTGGTCGGCCGGCAGGGCTGGCATCATTATATCGCCAGGCGGGATGGCGCGGTGGTGGCGGTGCGCTCGCTGTTCATCGGCGCCGACGGCACGGCCTGGAGCGGCATCGAAGCGCCGGTGCCGGGCATCATGGCGCCGAGCTTCGATCTCGACGCGGTGCTTGCGGAAGCGCTGGTGCGCGACGGGATTGCGGCCGGCGCGAAACTGTTCGCCGCCGATATCGAGGCGCCGTACGACGACCGCGACGGCCCAGCCTATCGCAACTATGCGCGGCTGGGCTTCAAAATCGCCTATTTCCGCAGTCATTACAGCTATTTGCCGGCTAGTTCCAACTGACCGCGCCTAACTGCGCAGCCATTGCTGGAAACAACTTTTGGCCACTATATGGGCCGGCGGAACGACCGGCTCATCGGCACGGGCACCATCGGGCACCCTGCTGCGGACCCGTTCGAGCAACATGCGCACCTGTTCCGGGCGCACACGGTCGCGCTCCATGACAAGCAAGACCATCGGATCGCTCAAAAGCTCGTCCAGGGCGCTGATGCTGTCGTTCATCCGTCGTCTCCTCGAATGCCGGCCCGCGCAGCATAGATAGGAAGACAATAATGGCCCGCCAATGACGTTTTGCCGGCTATCGCGTGTTGTTTTGGATTAAATTTTGGTCATGGTTTCACCTTCCCTTCTCCCACAAGGGAGAACGAAAGACCTAGCCTGGCGGCGGAGCGCCTTCATGTTGCGGCAGGCCGTCATCCAGCACCACCCAGGGCTGCTTCGAGGCGGTGAAAATATGCATCTGCGGCCTGAAGAAAGTGGGGTCGTCGAGTGAACCGGTGGTGATACCGATGATGCCGGCGGAGTCGCGACGCGAAAACATCGTCGTGCCGCAGCTTGGGCAAAACCCGCGCTTGAGATCGGGCGAGGTGTTCACCATCGCCAACGGCCCCTCGATCGTCACATCGTCGATGCGAAACAACACGCGTGCGTTGAAGGCGGCGCCGATCGCCTTCTGGCAAAGCCGGCAATGGCAGATGCGTTCGTTGATGGGCGCTGCGTCGGCGCTGTAGCGCACCGCTCCGCAGAGGCACCCGCCCTGATATTTAGCCATCACCGTGATCCCTGACGAGAGTGTGCGGCCGAGGTAAATGGCGAGACTGATTGGGTCAATTGAAAAGCTTTGATACAAAGCCATCGATTACCGTGATGCGGTGGGATTCTGATCATGACGCAAGACATCGAAACCATCGGCATCGCGGATCTGTTCGGGCCGCCCTCGGCCGCCCGCGACCGCGCCGACGCCAGCATCGTGGCCGCTGCCTCGGGAATAGGTTTCATGGCGGTCCGCGATTTTGCCGGCGACGACTGGCTGATGCCGGACAGAAGAGCGCAATTGCTGCGCATCTTCGCCCTTCCCGACACAGAGAAGCAGAAATTGCTGCGCTGGAATTTCGACCAGACAAAAAAGAACGTCTATCGCGGATGGTTCCCGCTGCAGCCGACAGCCGTCTCCTACAAGGAAGGCATCGACATAGGGCCGGATATCGCTGGTGCAGCCGGCCGTTCGGTATCCGACGATCCGCTATGCGAGCCGACGCCCTTGCCGGCCGAAGACACCCTGCCCGGCTGGCGCGCGGCTGCGGCGGATTATTACCGCGCGATGGAGACGGTCGGCAAGGCGCTGATGCAGTCGATCGCGCGCGGGCTTGGCCTGCCGGAGACGATCTTCGATCCCCATTTCGACAATGGCATCTCGACGCTGCGCCTGATCCGCTACCCCCTGCGCGATGCCAATGCCGGCATCGACACCAGCGGGCCTGACTTCTCGGTGGTCCACAAGGGTGAGACACGCACCATCATCGGCCGCGAGCATGCCGATTCCGGTTTCGTCACCTTGCTGGCGCAGGACGGCGTCGAAGGCTTGCAGGCAAAAAACCTCGCCGGCGAATGGATCGACGTGCCGCCCGCCAACGGCACGCTGGCGGTCAATTTCGGCCAGTTGCTGGAGCGCTGGACCGGCGGACGCGTGCGGGCGACACGGCACCGGGTGATTGCGCCGAAGACGGCGCGGTTTTCGATCCCGTTTTTCTATGAACCGCGGGTCGATGCCGAGATCGCGCCCTTGCCGCTGAGCGGCGCCGAGACTTTCGAACCGTTTCTTTATGGCGATTATCTTTGGGAGGCAGCGACGAATTTCGTCGAGATGAGCGGCATCAAGCATTTGCGTGAGCCACGCCGCGCCAAGGCCTCCTGAACCTGGCGCGGTCGTCGTCAGGGCGGTCCGATTTCAAAGCGTCTTGGCGAGATCTTCGAGCTGGTCGGTGCACTGGCCCCAGCCCGCGTGAAAACCCATCGCCTCGTGCTGTTCGCGGTCGGCGACGCTCCAGTGCTGGACGCGCGCTATGTAGCGGGTCTTGCCCTCGCCTTCGTCCTCAAAGGTCAGCACGCCGTCATGAACGGCTTTCCCGATGGCTCCCATGCCCGCGTGTAGGCATCGGTGAAGACGATCTTCTTGCCGGGAATGACTTCCAGGAAGACGCCCGGGTTGGGGAATTCATTGCCGTCGGGGCCGGCCATGACGACAAGGCTCGAGCCGCCAGTGCGGACATCCATTTCGGCGCGCGGCGTCGTCCACGGTTTCGGAGCGAACCACTGCATCAAAAGCCTGGTGTCGGTCCAGCAGCGATAGACCTTCTCGCGCGGCGCATCGATGATGCGGGCGACAACCAGTTCGCGGTCGTTGGCGGGGGCGATGTCGTCGAGCTTGGCGGTCAAGGCGGTCTCCTCGGGTTTGATCTGGCTTCCGTCCCAAGGACGAGCCGACAGAACGCAACCCGACACCGCCGGCGAAAAAATCTGGAGACCATGTGCGGGGAGGACCGCGAGCCGAGCCCGCGTCAGTGGCGCTTGGCTTGCACCAGATAGGCGTCGATCTCGGTCTCGCCGAGCCACTTGGCCGCTTCCAGCCGGTGCAGACCTTCGACGAGGATATGACGCTTGCCGTCGTGGCGGACCTGGATCGGCGTCTTCAGGCCGTTCTCCAGAATGTCCTCGGCGAGATGGCGGACGGTCTCGGGATGCAATGTCTTCTTGCGCGCCGTCGGCACGTAGATGTCGCCGACCTTAACCTTCTGCACTCTGAGCATATTGGCTCCCCAGGCGGAAAATACCGCCTCGCCTGAGATAGTCGCTTTGCTGAAGGCGGCCAAGGGCGCGGCTAACGAATACCAGGCCTAGCTAGCCGGTTTGCCTGCCGCCGCGCATTTCGTTATTCCCTGTCCGCGATCGCGGACGGAGCAATCCCCATGAACAAATCCCTCGTCACTTTTGTCGGTGTCGCGCATCCTTGGATGTGCGACGTGATGGGTCACATGAATGTGCGCCACTACGCTGCGATGTTCGACGACGCCAGTTTCCAGCTTCTTGGCCATATCGCCGGGCAGGACAGCAGCCAGGCCTCGGCAACCGGATGGGCCGATGTACGCACCGAAATCGACTATCGCCATGAAACGAGAGCCGGCTCGCTGCTGACCATCCACTCGCATGTGGTGAAGATCGGCCGCACCTCCTTCACCTTCGAACAGGTGATGTCGGGGTCGCTCGAAGGCGTCGTCCATGCGTCGAGCCGCACGACCAGCGTGCGCTTCGATCTTGCCGCGCGGGCCTCGGTGGCGCTGGACGAATCGATGCGAAACCGTGCGGCGGCCTACCTCGCCGAATAGTTCGGCTTCCGCTGTTCAGCCGTTGTAGATGCGCTCCTCGAACCGCGTCTCGGCGATCAGCGCCTGCAGCCCAGACAGCAACGCCTTCTCGGCGCGATTCATCGCCTTGTCGGGATTGGTGAGCAGGAAGATATCGATGGCCGGCGGCGCGTCGTAGGGCGGCAGCCGCCACAGCGTGCCGTCAGCCACGTCGCGCTGCGCCACATGCAGCGGCAGCGGGCCAATGCCGAGCCCGGCGACGATCATGCGCCTCACCTCCTCCAGGCTGGAGGACACGCCGACGACATCGGCATTCAGGCGGGCCTCGCTGCGCAGCAACGCCACTGGGCGCAACGCGTCCGAAATATGGTCGGTCTGGAAGGATACCGAGGGCTCGCCCCGCAGATCGGCAAGCATCAGTCCGGTTTTCCCGTAGAGCCTGTGCTGCGGGCCGCAGAAGAAGCCGAAGAACTCGCGATAGACCATCGCATAGTCCAGCGCCGGATCGCGTTGGCTGACGAGGCAGATGCCGAAGGAGGCACGGCGTTCCCGCACCTGCTTGGCGACTTCGGTGCTTGCCGAAACCGAAATGGTGATGCTGGCGCGCGGATAATTGCGATGAAACTCCGCCAGCGCCCGGTCGAACAGCGGCGAGACGACATGGCTCGCGGTGGCGATCATGACGTGGCCGGTGACGTCGTCGCTGATCCCCCGCATCAAGAGCGGCAGCTGCGATATCGAGCCGAAGACTTCGACACTCTGCTCATAGATCAGCCGCCCGACCTCGGTGAGCTCGAAGCGTGTCGCGTCGCGTTCGACCAGCCGCCGGCCAACCCGGTCCTCCAGGCGCCGCAAGGCGTTGCTGACGCTGGGCTGCTTGAGGTTGAGGCGCTCGGCGGCACGGGTGATGCTCTTCACTTCCGCGATGACGACGAACGTCCGCAGAAGGTTCCAGTCGAGGTCCCAGACCAGGCGTTCGGGGCGCGGCAAAGCCATTCCTGAAATCTATGCTCCTTATTCCCATTATCTATTTGCGCAATGCAGGCGCAAAGGCAATCCTTGACATCAGGAGAGCGCCCCAACGCCTCCCAAGAACAAGCCTTCGCGCTCCATCCAGAGGACCAGGAATCCAGATGAACAAAGTATTTTCCAGCATTGCGGTCGCGACGCTGCTGCTCGCGTCGGCCTTCACCACCGTTTCGGCGCAGGCCGACGATCTCGAGAAAATCAAGGCGGCGGGCGAACTGAAGATTTCCATGAGCGGGCAGTATCCGCCGTTCAACTTCGTCAACGACCAGAACGAAGTCGTCGGCTTCGACGCCGATATCGGCAAGGCCATTGCCGAACGTATCGGCGTCAAGGGCACCATCATCACCACGGCCTGGGACGGCATCATCGCTGGCCTGCTGGCCAACAAATACGACACCGTGGTCGGTTCGATGACGATCACCCCCGAGCGGGAGAAAGTGGTCGATTTCGTCGGCCCCTACTACCATGCCGGCCGCGCGGTTTTCGTGAACCAGGATTCCAAGGTGCAGAGCCTCGACGAGCTCAAGGGCAAGACGCTCGGCGTGACGCTCGGCGAGACGCATGAAAAGTGGGCGCGTGAACAGGGCGGCTGGGATGTCCGTACCTACAAGGGCCTGCCGGAACTGCTGCTGGAGCTGAAGGCCGGCCGTGTCGACGCCATCGTCGTCGACAACATTCCGGTCATGGTCGCCGTCAAGGAAACCGGCGAGAAGGTGCGCAAGCTCGACACACCTGATATCGAGGGCGGCAGCGTCGCCATCGGCATCGCCATCCGCAAGGACAATCCGGGGCTCAAGGCCGCCATGCAGAAGGCGCTGGACGGCATGATGGCCGATGGCACCTACGAAAAGATCTCCAAGCATTGGGTCGGCAGCGACATCCGCTAATTTCCTGAGGCCTCGGGCGACGCAAATTCGCCTGGGGCCAAACGCCATTTCTGCTGGGCTGCCCCATGGATTTTTCCTTGATGAGCCGCGTCTTCCCCTTCTTCGTGGAAGCCGCGCTGGTGACGCTGGAACTGACAGTGCTGGCCCTGGTTCTGGGACTGGCTGCGGCAGCCCTGGGCGCGACCGCCAGGATGTCGAGGTCCGCGATCCCGCGCGCTGTCGGCACAGCCTATGTCAGCCTGTTTCGCGGCACGCCCTGCCTGATCCAACTCTTCGTGCTGTATTTCGGCGGTCCGCAGATCGGCATCAATCTGGATCCGTTCGCCGCCGGCGTGATCGGGCTCGGTCTCAACATCGGCGCCTATATGGCAGAATCGATCCGAGGCGCCGTGGTTGCAGTCGACCGGGGCCAGACGGAGGCCGCCCGCACCATCGGCTTCAGCCGTTTCCAGACCTTGCGCAAGGTCGTGTTGCCGCAAGCCGCCAGGCTGATGATCCGCCCGCTCGGCGTCAACACAGTCGCCTTGCTGAAGGGATCCGCACTGGTGTCGACCATTTCGGTCGTGGAGCTGACCTATACCGCCCAGCGCTTCATCGGCTCCACCTACAAGCCGTTCGAGATCTTCGGCGTCGCGGCCCTGCTCTACATGGTCATGGTCTACGCCGTCGCCCGCCTCGTCGACCTGCTCGACCAGCGCTTCGCCATCGTCTGACGGGAGAGCACGATGCAAGGTTTGGATTTCACCGTCATCGCGCCCTATTGGGATCTGCTGTTGACCGGCGCCTGGTGGACCACCGTCTTGACCGTCTCGGCAGGAGCACTCAGCTTCGCCGGCGGCATCCTGTTTGCCGTCATCGTGCTCTATGCGCCGGCGATCCTCGCCTATCCCGTGCGCGCCTTCATGTGGCTGTTCATGGGCACGCCGCTCTTGCTGCAGCTGTTCCTGATCTATTTCGGCCTGGTGCAGATCGGCATCGACATCCCAGCCCTTGCCGCCGGCATCATCGGGCTTGGCCTGCACTTTGCCGTCTACAATGCCGATGTCATCCGTGCGGGCATCGTGGCGGTCGATGCCGGCCAGACGGAAGGCGCGCGCAGTATCGGTTTCGGCAAATGGCAGACGCTGCGCTACGTCGTGATACCGCAGGCTATCCGCAACACCGCACCGCCGATCGGCAGCAACCTGATCGCGCTGTTGAAGGAATCCTCCATCGTCTCGGTCATCGGCATCGCCGAGCTGGTTCATTCGGCGCAGCTGGCGATCAGCGAAACCTTCCGCCCCTTCGAATTCTACATCACAGCCGCCGCGCTCTATTACCTCTTGAACCTCGTGCTCGAAGCGGCCTTGCATCGGTTTGAAAGACATGTGGAGGTTTCCCGATGAGCACGCAGCGGCCAATGGTCGAGGTCCGCGGCGCACGCAAATCCTTCGGTGCCGTCGAGGTCCTGAAGAGCATAGATCTGTCGGTCGAGCGTGGGCAGATCGTGGCGATCATCGGGCCGAGCGGCTCGGGCAAGAGCACGCTGCTGCGCTCGATCAACCATCTTGAAAATTTGAACGGTGGTGAGGTCTGGCTGGATGGTGTGCAGGTCAACCAGAAACTGCACGGCCAGGCCTTCGAGCGGCACATCAACAAGGTGCGCCAGCAGATGGGCATGGTGTTCCAACACTTCAACCTGTTCCCGCATCTCACCGTGATCGAGAACATCACCATGGGGCCGGTGATCCTCAAGGGCATGGCGAAGGCCGAGGCGCGGGCTTTGGCACATGGCCTCTTGTCCAAGGTCGGGCTTGCCGACAAGATCGGCGCTTATCCCTCGCGGCTTTCGGGCGGCCAGAAGCAACGCGTGGCGATTGCGCGTGCGCTGGCCATGCAGCCCAAGGTGATGCTGTTCGACGAGGCCACCTCGGCGCTCGACCCGGAACTGGTCGACGAGGTCAACGCCGTCATGAAACAGCTTGCCGCCGAACACATGACCATGCTCATCGTAACGCATGAAATGCGCTTTGCCGGCGAGGTGGCCGACAGGGTGCTGTTCATGGATGGCGGCGTGGTTGTCGAGGAAGGCCCGCCCGCCGACATGTTTCGCGCGCCGCAGAAAGAGCGTACCCGCGGCTTCCTCAAGAAATATCTTTCCGCCTGAGTACGATGATGACCAAATTGCCCACGGAATTCCCCGATTTCGGACTGACGGCCGAGCAGCGCCGCCACGCGGTGCGCGGCCACTATTACGAGTGGCCAGGCATCGACGGCGAGCGCGGCGAAATCTGGTGCTACAGCGACCGGTTTTCCTATCGCGCCGGCGAGACAGTGACACTGCATGTCAGTTCGACGGCTCCGTCCTTCGGCATGACGATTATCCGCGACGGAGGAGCCGAGACCAAGGTGTTCGAGAAATCGGGCATTGCGTCGCGCTGGCAGGACAGTCCGGACCAGTGCTCGGCCGAGGGCTGCGGTTGGGAAGCCTCGTTCGAATTCCGTGTCGGCAGCGACTGGCCGTCCGGCGCCTATCGGATCACGCTGACCACCGATGGCCGCGACGGCAAGCCGATCCACAGCCACCACCTTTTCATCGTCTCTCCGCAGCCAGGCAGGAAGCCAGGCCGTGTGCTGCAGGTGGCGGCGACGGGGACCTGGCTCGCCTACAACACCTGGGGCGGCTCCAACCACTATCAGGGCATCACCGGGCCGGGCCGCAACCAGTACTCGCCCATCGTCTCGACGCAGCGACCCTGGTGCCGCGGCTTCGTCGTGCTGCCCGGGGATGCGCCGCGCGTGCCGCTGGAGTTCGCCGTGCCGCCGAAGATGGTGCCGCGCTATCCGCATATGGAGTGGGCGCTGGCCACCGGCCATTCGAAGAAATACGCCTCGTCCGGCTGGGCGAGCTATGACAGCCACTTCTTCCGCTTCGCCGAACGGGCAGGCTACGAAGTCGATCTCGCCAGCCAACACGACCTGCATTTTTCGCCCGACATTCTCGACGGCTATGACTGCGCTGTCTTCGTCGGCCATGACGAATACTGGACCTGGGAAATGCGCGATGCGGTCGACACTTACGTCGAGCGCGGCGGCCATGCGGCGCGCTTTGCCGGCAATTTCATGTGGCAGACACGGCTGGAAGACGAAGGCCGGCGCCAGGTCTGCTACAAGTACCGCGCCCGCGCTGAGGATTCGGCCTATCGCGGCGGAGACGTAACGCGTGCCACCAACTCGTGGGAAGCGCCGGAAATCGGCCGGCCGGGTTCAGCGACCTTCGGCCTCAACGCGACCCGTGGCGTCTATGCCGGCTGGGGTGGCTGCGCACCGCGTGGCGTGCGTGGCTTTCCGGTCTACCGGCCGGAACACTGGGCTTTTGCCGGCACCGGCATCTATTATGGCGACCTGCTCGGCGCCGACAGCCATGTCTATGGCTATGAGGTCGACGGGCTCGACTTCGAGATACGCGGCGGCCTGCCCTACCCCACATCAGACAGCGGTGCACCGGATGGATTGCAGGTTCTCGCGGTCGGCATGGCCAGCCAGGTCGAAGAAAGCGCCGACATCCCGATCGAGGACCAGTTCCTCACCGACGAGGATGGCCGCTTCACCGCCGAGACTTTGTTTGGCGAGGCGAGCGACGCCAATCTGGAAAAAGTCAAACGCGGCAACGGCATGATCGTCAATTTTCCGCGCGGCAAGGGCGAGGTGTTCCACGCCGGAAGCTGCGAATGGGTGGCCGGCCTGCTAAGACAAGACCCGATGGTCGAACGCGTCACCCGCAATGTCCTTGATCGCTACCTTGGAAAGTCCTGACATGTCGAAGACCCAGACCGCCGTTCAAGCAACCGAGGCCCGGCGAGAATCGCATCTGTTCTATCTGTCCAGCCTGCGCCGGCCGCTGATCGACCGCGCCGAGGGCATCTATATGTGGACGCAGGATGGCCGCCGCTTCATCGACGGATCGAGCGGGCCGATGGTCGCCAATATCGGCCATTCCAACCGCAATGTGTTGGATGCCATGAAGCGGCAGATGGACCGTGCCACCTTCGCCTATCGCCTGCATTTCGAGAACGAACCGGCCGAGGAACTAGCGCGGGAACTAGCCGGCAAGCTGCCCGAAGGCATGGACCGCATCTTCTTCGTCTCGGGCGGCTCGGAGGCTACCGAATCCTGCATCAAGCTGGCCCGGCAATGGGCGGTTGCCACCGGCCAGGCCAGCCGCTGGAAGGTGATCACGCGCTTTCCCTCCTATCATGGCGGCACGCTGGGTTCGCTGTCGATCACCGGCGACGACGCGCTGTCGAAGACCTTTGAGCCGATGATGCGGGTGATGCCGACCGTGCCGGCGCCGACCGCCTGGCGCGACCGCGACAATCTGTCGATGGAGCAGCGCGGCGTCCGCTACGCCGACATGCTGGAGGAGAAGATCCTGGCTGAGGGCCCAGAGAGCGTCGTCGCCTTCATCATGGAGCCGATCGGTGGCGCTGCCACGGCGGCGCTTGTGGCGCCGGACAGCTATTACGCACGCATCCGCGAAATCTGCGACCGCTACGGCATCCTGCTTATCCACGACGAAGTGATGAGCGGCGCCGGGCGCACCGGCAAATTCCTCGGTGGCGACCATTGGAACTGCAAGCCCGACATCGTCGCGCTGTCGAAGGGGCTGGGCTCCGGCTATGCGCCGCTCGGCGCGCTGGCGGCCCCGATGCGGCTGGTGCAGCCGCTGCTCGCCTCCGGTGGCTTCCAGCATGGCCACACCTATGCCGGCAACCCGCTGGCCTGCGCCGCCGGCCTCGCGGTGCTTGGCGAAATGGACCGGCTCGACCTGATAACCAATGCCGCCGCCATGGGCGACGTGCTGATGGATGGGCTGAAGGGGCTGGCGAAACGCTTTCCCTTCATCGCCGATGTGCGCGGCAAGGGCCTGCTGACCGGTGCCGAGATGGTTGCCGACCCCGAGACGCTGCGGCCGATCGAGCAAGGCAAGAAAGCCACGCAACGGCTGCTTGACCTTGCCTATGAGCGCGGGCTGATCATCTATGGCCGCCGCGTCAAGGGCGGTGTCGACGGCGACAATTTCATGGTCGCGCCGCCGATGATCGTCACCAGCGAACAGGTCGGCGAGATCATATCCATCATTGGCGACTCGCTGGAGGTCCTGGCCGCCGAACTCGACCTGCCGGTCGAAGGCCGGGGCTAACAGAATGGTGCCGCGCAAAGTCATCATCACCTGCGCCGTCACCGGCTCGGTACACACGCCATCGATGTCGCCCTATCTGCCGGTGGCGCCGGACCAGATCGCTTCGGATGCCATCGCCGCGGCCGAAGCCGGCGCCTCGATCCTGCATCTGCATGCACGGGACCCCAGGGATGGCCGGCCGACCGCCGATCCTGATGTCTTCATGCAGTTCCTGCCGCGCATCAAGCAGGCGACCGATGCGGTGATCAACATCACCACCGGCGGTTCCTCGCTGATGACGCTTGACCAGCGGCTGGCAGCCCCATTGCGCGCCGAGCCCGAAATGTGCTCGCTCAACATGGGCTCGATGAATTTCGCGCTGTTCCCGATGCTCGACAAGCCACGCGAGTGGCAGCACGAGTGGGAGCCGAAGCTGCTCGAAGCCACCCGCGACACCATCTTCAAGAACACTTTCGCCGATATGGAAGGCGTGCTTGAAAGGCTGGGCAAGGGGTGCGGCACGCGCTTCGAATTCGAATGCTACGATGTCGGCCATCTCTATTCTCTCGCGCATTTCCGCGACCGTGGCCTGGTGTCGGGGCCACTGTTCATCCAGTTCGTGCTGGGCATTCTGGGCGGGATCGGCGCCGATCCGGACAATCTCATCCACATGAAGCGGATCGCCGACAAATTGTTCGGCGACAGCTACCAGTTCTCGGTGCTGGCCGCCGGCCGCCAGCAGATACCGCTGATCTCGATCGCCGCGGCGATGGGCGGCAATGTCCGTGTCGGGCTGGAGGACAGCCTCTATGACGGCCGCCAGCTGGCGAAATCCAATGCCGACCAGGTGCGCCGCATCCGTGGCATTCTCGATGGCCTGTCACTGGAGGTTGCCACGCCGGCCGAGGCGCGCGACATGCTGGCGCTGAAGGGTGGCGACAGGGTGGCTTTCTAGAGGCGAGGGAGGAGCTGATATGGAAAGGGTTCTCGTCTCCGCCTGCCTGCTCGGCAGCCACGTCCGTTATAACGGCTCCTACAGGCTGAACGACCATCCCGTACTGACACGGTGGCAGGCGGAAGGACGGGTCGTGCAAATCTGTCCAGAGGTTGCCGCAGGCTTCTCCACGCCGCGTCCTCCCGCAGAAATTCACGGCACAGCCGACGCCGTGCTCAACGGCCAGGGTCGAGTGGTCGAGCAGACGGGAAGCGATGTGACCGCACTTTATCTCGAAGCCGGGCAGCTTGCGCTCGAACTCGCCCGAGAAACAGGATGCCGCTATGCGGTTCTTACCGATGGCAGCCCGTCCTGCGGCAGCAGCTTCGTCTTTGACGGCAGTTTTTCTGGCAAGCGCGTAGCTGGTCGCGGCACGACCACCGCCCTCCTGGAAGCCAACGGCATTCGCGTCTTTTCGGAAGACAGTATCGGCGACCTTGACGATCTCCTGAACAAGCCCGGCTCAGCCGAGACCACGGCCTGATCCATGGCAGACAAGAACCAGACCGCGACCAGCGATACCCTCATCCGCCCCGGCACAGTCGATGACGTCGACACCATCCACGCCGCGCTTCTCAAACTCGGCACCCATATAGGCGCGCATCAGGAGATCACGTCCACGTCAGATGACTTGCGCCGCTACGGCTTCGGCGAAAAGCCCGCCTTCTCGACCCTGATCGCCGAGGTCGACGGCGAATTCGCCGGCCTTTGCCTGCATTTCCCGATCTTTTCGACCTGGATGGGGCGGCCCGGCGTCTATGTGCAGGATCTCTATGTCGAGGACCGGTTCCGTGGCCGCAAGATCGGCGAGCGGCTGCTGCGGCGTGTCGCGGCAGACTGCCGGAAGGATGGCGGCGTCTATCTCAGGCTGTCGGTGGATACCGACAATGAAGGCGCCAAGGCCTTTTACGAGAGGCTGGGCATCGCCTGGTCGAGTTACGAACAGACGCAGAAGATCATCGGCGAGGCGTTTTTCGCTTTCGCAGACGCGCCGGAGGAGCAGGAATGAAAGCCTTTTACGCCGAGGAGCAGAAGCGGCACGACCCAAAGGCCTTTCTTTCCAGCGGCGCCGCGCAGCCCAATCCGGAAAAGCCCGAGCGTGTCGAGAGATTGTTAGCCGGCGCAAAATCCGCCGGTTGCACGATCGAACAGCCGCGCAATCATGGCCTCGGCCCGGTCTCCGCGGTGCACACGCCCGAATATCTCGACTTCCTCGAGCACATTTTCGAGCGCTGGCAGCGCATCGAGGGCGCCTCGGCCGAAGTGATCCCCAACATCCACCCGATCGCGCGCAGCGGCTCCTATCCGGCATCGGCGGTCGGCCAGGCCGGCTACCATATGGCCGATACGGCTTGCCCGATCTCGGGCGAAACCTGGCAAAGCGCGCTGTGGAGCGCCTGGAGCGCGGTCGAGGCCGCTGAAACGGTGATGGCTGGCGCGACGGCCGCCTATGCGCTGTGCCGCCCGCCCGGTCACCACGCTTTTGCCGATGTCGCCGGCGGCTTCTGCTTCATCAACAATTCGGCCGTTGCGGCGCAGGTGCTGCGCAAGCAGGCGGCGCGCGTGGCAATCCTCGATGTCGACCTGCATCATGGCAACGGCACCCAAGGTATCTTCTATGCACGGCCTGACGTGCTCACCGTTTCGCTGCATGCCGATCCAGTGCGCTTCTACCCATTTTTCTGGGGTCACGCCGCCGAGCGTGGCGAAGGCCCGGGCCTCGGCTACAATTTCAACCTGCCACTGCCGCGCAAATCCGCGGACGCGACGTTTCTGGAAGCACTCGAGGTGGCGTTCCAGCGTATCAGGTCCTTTGCGCCGGATGCGCTGGTCGTGGCGCTCGGCCTCGACGCCTTCCAAGGCGATCCGTTCGGCGGGCTTTCGGTGACGACGCCGGGGTTTTCGCGCATTGGCGAGGCGATCGCCAAACTCGGCCTGCCGACGGTGATCGTCCAGGAAGGCGGCTATCTCTGCGACGAACTCGGCGACAATCTCACCGCCTTCCTCACCGGGTTCGGCGGCAAGGCGAGGTAGAGATTCAATCAGGAGTCAGGAGCGCTGCTGTCTGAGCATGGCAATGACCCGGTGCACGCTCTCCAGCGTCTCGTCGATCTCAGCCGCCGTGTTGTAGTGCGCGATGCCGATGCGCACGACGCCCTGTTCGGCTGGAATGCCGAGCTGGTGGACGATTTCCCAGGCGTAGTTGTGGCCGGACCACAGGAAGATGTTTTCGGCGTTCATCTGCCGCACGATCGTCTCCGGAACGATGCCATCCACCGTGAAGGAAACAGTCGGCACGCGATCGCCAAGCCGCTTGTGATCGGTGATGCCGTGGATGGTCAGGCCCGCAACGTCGGACAGGCCGTCGATCAGCCTTTGCGCCAGCGCGTTTTCATAGGCGATGGAGACTTCAAACGCCCTGGCGATCTTCTGCCTGCGCGAGCCGCCCTCACCCGCCGCTGCACCAAGGTCAGCAAAATAGTCGACCGCCGCCGTGAGGCCGGCCATCAACTCGATCTGCGGCGTGCCAAGCTCGAAGCGTTCCGGCAGGTCGTTGGACGAACAGCGGCATTTGTAGGGTTTCAGGCCATCGATGATTTCGCGCCGTCCCCACAAGATGCCCATATGCGGACCGAAGAATTTGTAGGCCGAGCAGATCAGGAAATCGCAGCCGAGCTCCCGCACATCGATCAGGCCATGCGGCGCGAACTGGACAGCGTCGACATAGACCAGGGCGCCGGCCTGTTTTGCGATGACGGTCAGGGCCTTAACCCGGTTGATCGAACCGGTCAGGTTCGAGGCATAATTCAACGCGACCAGCCGTGTCTTGTCGGACAGCAGCCCAGCCAACGTCGCCTCTTCGACCTGCCAGCTCTTTTCATCGAACGGCAGCCAGCGCACGACGAGGCCAAGGTCCTCGGCCAGTTGCAGCCAGGGCGAGACATTGCCCTCATGGTCCATGCGGGTGAGGATAATCTCGTCGCCGGGCTTCAGCGTGCGGCCGAGTGTGCGCGACATGTGATAGGTCAGCGTCGTCATGTTGGCGCCGATGATGATTTCTTCAGGGCTCGGCGCACCGAGGAAATCGGCCATCGCCTGATGCGCTTCGTCGACGACGGACTGGGCGGCGATGGTCGTTTCGAAATAGCCGCCGAGATTGGCATTGGTGGTGAGCAGGCAACGCGACACCGCGTCGGCGACGGCCTGCGGCACCTGCGTGCCGGCGGGATTGTCGAGATAGATGCGGCGGCGGCCCTTGTCGGCCAGCGAAAGCGCTGGAAATTTTCCACGCACAGCCTCGATCGGAAAATCCACCATCGTCTCCACCCCTTTGTTATTCCCTGATAATTTCCCTCGACCGATCAAGGACAAGGATTGCCGACCCGCTGGTGGATCGCGTCCACCGCCTTCTGCATTTCTTCTGTCCAGACGACATCGACCGAGGACAGCGCCATTTCGAGTTGTGAGAGGGTCGTGGCACCGATGATATTGGAGGTCACGAAGGGCCGGCTCGACACATAGGCATTGGCGAACAAGGCCGGCTCCAGGCCAAAGGAGCGCGCCAGTTCATTGTATTCGAGCAGCACTTCGGCTGCATTGGGCGTCTCGTAGCGCTGGCCGCGGTTGAACAGTTGCGAGCGCGAGCCCTGCGGACGCGCGCCATGGTCGTATTTGCCTGAGAGATAGCCCTGCGCCAGCGGCGAATAAGGCAGCAACGACACTTCTTCGCGCTCGCAGACCTCCGCAAGGTTCACCTCGAAGGTGCGGTTGACGAGATTGTAAGCGTTCTGGATCGACGCGACCCGCGGGCCGATCCCTTTCTCGGCCTCTGAGAGGTAACGCATGAGGCCCCAGGAACTCTCGTTCGACAGGCCGAAATGACGGATCTTTCCCGCTTTGACCAGTTCGTCGAAGACGCCAAGCGTCTCGGCGATCGACGTCTCGTTGGCCGGTGCGCCGTCTGCATCGGCGCGCCGCGCCATCGCCCCGACCCGCGTCGGATTGGCGCCCCAGGGGATGTCCCGCTCCGGCCAGTGGATCTGATAGAGGTCGAGATAGTCCGTGCCGAGCTTGGCCAGAGATTTGTCGACGGCGTCAAAAATATCGGCGCGCACCAGTTGCGACGGCCTGTCGCCGCGAAACCAGGCGTTGGCCGTGCGGCCGACGACCTTGGAGGCGAGGATCACCTGGTCGCGGTTGCCCTTGGCCTTCATCCAGCTGCCGATGATCTTTTCCGTCCGCCCCTGCGTCTCCGCCTTGGGCGGGATCGGGTAGAGTTCGGCGGTGTCGATGAAATTGACGCCGCGCGAAAACGCCAGGTCCATCTGCGCGTGGCCTTCGGCCTCGGTGTTCTGCTGGCCCCAGGTCATCGAACCAAGGCAGATCTGGGTAACAAGAAGATCGGTCCGACCGAGACGGCGTTTGTCCATGGAATTCTGCTCCGGAGGGAAAGTCTGCGCGGGAGGGAGGCTGCATGTATAGGGAAAGCTACGGCGCTCTCCAAGCCTCACCAGGCCGACTTTTGCGTGAACCAGCAGGTTGGCTAGCGGCGAACACCGGCCACGGCGCGGCGCTTGGCCTCGTCAATCAGCATGTTGGCGACCTGCATGCGGATCATGGCGCGCTGGCGCAGATGCGGAGCGACGCGGTCGGGATGGTTGCTGAAAGCAAAGCTGCGGCGCATGCGGCTGAAATCGGCGGAACTCTTGGGCAGGTTCAACCCCAGTTCGGCCGCGATCGATTCAGGGTCGATCGGCGGCAGCTTTTCCTCGGGCTTCGGGTCCTCGGCAGCAAGGGCCAGCTTGGCGTGTTCGAGCAGAGCGGCGAATTCGCTCGCCAGATCGGCACCGGCCTCACGGTATTCGGCAGCGGATACCTTGATGCGTCCGGAATGGAGTTCATCGGCGACCGAGAGATAGTCGAACGGAATGGACGGACGCGCGCCGGCCTCGTCGCCCTCTATGCCGTCGCCCTTGTCGGAGGCGACGAAGAGGTCGTCGAGCAGCGAAGCGAAATCCCGCTTGGCGCTGGTAGCGATGTCAGCCTCCCGCTTGCCTGACTGTCAGGTTTCCAGACCATAGAACCGGCTCGTTAAAAATACATACCTCCGATCGTAATGAATTTAGTTTTTTCGAGGGATCGCGTCCCGCCCGCAAACAAAAAGCCGGACTGCATTTTCATGCAGTCCGGAAATTCGCCAGGAGTGGCGAGGAAAAACTGGCCATGTGCCAGCGTCGAAGCCTACGGTTCGTGCGGCGCGGAAGTTTCAGTAGGCCGCAAAAAAAGTCTTATGAAAATCATCCGGACATAGCAGGCATGCAAATGCTGCACTGCACAATTGTCACGATTCACCTATATTGGCTGGCGTGGAGGACCAACCAGGAGCCTGAATCATGGGTTTCTTCACGGAAATGTTCGCCCGGCCGCGCCCGCAGGAACATCTGAGATACCGCGCGGCGCTCGCGCTGCTTCATTCGATGAGCAGTGCCGATCGCGCCGATATCGGCATCAAGCCCGCCGATTTTCCGCGCATCGCCCGCGAAATGTCCATCCGCTGAATGCATCTCGCGAGATGTCCCGGACCGATCCGGGACATCTCGAAACGTCAGCCGCTCAACGCGATCCCAGGAATGTCGCCTTGCCCAGCGGCACGCCATTGTGGCGCAGGATGTCGTAAGCGGTGGTGAGGTGGAAGTAGAAATTGGGCATGGCCACATGCAGCAGATACTGCATGCCACCCAACGTCGTTTCGCGCCCACCGAGCTTCAACTCGATCACCTTGTCGTCGGAACCGTCTATATCGGCGGCCGAGAACGTCGCCAGAAGCGCCAGCGTCTTGGCGATCCGTGCTTCCAGATCGGCAAAGCTTGCCTCATTGTCCTCGTATTTCGGCACTTCGCGGCCGGCCAACCGCGAGGGTGCGCCCTTGGCATGATCGGTGGCGATCTGCACCTGCCGGGTCAAGGCGAACATGTCCGGCGCAAGCCGCGCCGTCAAAAACACCTGCGGGTCGATCTTGCGGTCAAGCGCATTTTGTTCGGCGGCCGCCAGTACACTGGAAAGTGCTTTCAGCCTGGCTGAAAACACGGGCACGGATGCCTCATACATCGATATGGTCACGTCAGATCTCCTGTCCGGTCGGAACGCCGGCGCAGGGGACGTAGCGCCTCCCCACACGATTCTTCAAGCGCCGTGGGCTCCGCGTCACCACGGCGCCGCAATCGCTATGGTAGAATTTCCGTTATCGAGCGGAGATTCCCGATGAGACGCGTCCTTCTCGCAGCGACTGCCCTTTTCTCCCTTGCCATATCTGGCCAAGCGGCGGTCGCCGCCGACGACACCCCTGAAGCGCCCTATGTCGATGACCGTTCGAGCGCCGAGGCGGTCATCCGCTCGCTCTACAGCGCCATCAATCGGCATGAATTCGCCCGGGCCTGGGGTTATTATGGCGATGCAAAGCCGGCTAAAGACTTCGACAGTTTCGTTAAGGGTTATGACGGTACAGACAAGGTTGAGGTCGCGACGGGCGCCATTTCAGACGAGGGTGCCGCCGGCAGCATCTTCTACAATGTCCCGGTCGCCATCCGTGCCACCGACAAGAGCGGCGGCGAAAAGGTCTTTGCCGGCTGCTATACGCTGCGCCAGGTGAATGCGCAGGCCCAGGCAGCGCCGCCCTTCGATCCGATCCACATAGAAAAAGGCGCGCTCAAACCTTCGACGGCCGATTTCGAGAAGGCTGTGCCGCCAAGCTGTGGCGACGGACCGCCGCCGCCGAAGAAGGATACCGTGCTGGAACAGGCCAAGAAGGCCTTTCTGGCGACCTATGGCGACCAGTGCGACAAGGACCTACTGGCTACTGAGCCGGAAGTCTTTTCGATCAAGTACAAGGACAAGAATGCGCAGCCCGGCGATCCCGACAAGGAAACACGGCTGTTCCATTTCTCCTGTTCGGCCGCGGCCTACAATGAAAGTTCGATCTACTACATGAGCGACGAGTTGTCCGAAGTACAGCAATTGCAGTTCGCCGAACCCAAGATGGACATCCGCTACGAGAACAATGACAGCGACGGTAAGCTGTTGGGCATGAGCATCGTCGGCTTCGAGACGACCGGTTGGGCCGTCAATTCCGACTATGACCCGGACGCCCATACGATCACCACCTTCAACAAGTGGCGCGGTGTCGGCGATGCCTCGGACTCGGGTACCTATCTGTTTCGCAATGGCAATTTCTCGCTGGTCCAGTATGACGTCGATGCGTCCTATGATGGCGAGGAAAACCCACAGACGGTGGTCGACTACAACACCGCGCCTTGAGCACTGGGGCTTCCAGACAGCGCCGGTCAAGGCGCCTTCGACAGCATCCAGTTCAGCGTGCCACGCCAGTCGACCATGCGGATCGGCGTGCCATGCGTACCGGTCTCGAAGCGAACGAAGCGGGTCGGATAGGGATAGGCTTTCGAGCTGGCGATGATGGAACGAAAGAAGGCTTCCTGGTTCGCAATGGGAAAGACCACGTCATGGCTGCCCTGGCCGAAGAAGACCGGGATATGACGCCTGAAGGCGGGACTGGCGAGAAAACTATCGTCCCACAAAGATCCGAGCAGCAGCAGCCCGTTGATGCGCCGGCCGGTGTCGTTGCGGGCGGCAAGCTTCCAGCACAGCGCGCCGCCCATCGAGCCGCAGGCGACGAAGATTTTCGCGCCCGGCGACTGTTCGGCGTAGTGATCGATCAAGGCCGCGACCTGCGCGGCGCCCTTGTCGCCGAAATCGGGAAAATCCGGAGACAGATAGAGCCCGCTATTGCCGGCCATTAAATTCTTGATGCGGTTGAAATTGCCGCCGAAGGTGAAGTCGTCGACGCCCTGTTTGCGGCTGCCGCCCTGCCCGTGCAGGTAAAGCACGATGATGCCGGCCCCTTGCGTCTTGCCGACGGCGACATGCCGGACATCGCCGGCGTCCGTCTTCAGCATCAGATCCTGCTGCACCTTGCGCACGCTGGTGTCGGTGTATTGCGGGTGCACGCGCTTTTCCGGCACCTCGTCGCGCTGGTTGATGTCGCGCATCTCGCGATAGTCGATGACCATGTAGGCGCCGTTGCTGTCGGACGAGAGCGTGGCCGGGTAGGCGAAGAGATCGTCCTTGAAGGGCTTTAGCTCGAGCGCATTGGCTTGGCCGGCAGAAAACAGGAAAAACAGCGAAATCAGAAGGGCTTGGAGCGTGGCCGCCCCCCTCTGGCCTGCCGGCCATCTCCCCCTCAAGGGGGGAGATTGGATGCGCATTCGGCTTTCGCCAACCTCCATGGCTGAAAGGTGGGAGCCGCCATCGAAACTGCTGATTCCCCCCCTTGAGGGGGAGATGGCCGGCAGGCCAGAGGGGGGTAGAGGCGCAAACGCTGGTGAATTGAAAAACATATCGCAGGCTTGCGTAATTCGGCCTAGGTTTGTCAATCCTGCAGCACGCCGCCGGCGCCTTCGAGCGCCTCGCGGGTGTCGACATCGACAGACGCGCCCTCGCCGATCTCGACATCGATGACATCGAGCCCTTCGACCTCGACCAGGTGGCGCGCACCGGTGTCGCCTTCGAGATGGGCGATGGCCGGAAACAGCAAGCGTGGCAAAAGCACCGGGTTGCCGCGTTTGCCCTGATGCGAGGCTCGGACCACGGAATTGCCTCCGGCCTTGCGGAAGGCATCGATTAGCCGGTCGAGATCGTCTGACACAACGCCAGGCATGTCGGCCAGAACGATCATCGCGCCGGCGATGTCTTCGGGCAGATAGGCAATGCCGGCCTTCAGCGAGGTGGACAGGCCATCGGCGAAATCGGGATTGTCGGCGAAGGTCACATTCAGCCCCGCCAGCGCCGCGCGCACCCGTTCGCGCTGATGGCCGATGACGACGATCGTGCCCGACGCCTTCGAGCCGAGCGCGCGCTCGGCGGTGCGGTGCACCAGCGGCTTGCCGTCGAACAGCGCCATGAGCTTGTTCGGTCCGCCCATGCGGCTCGACCGGCCAGCCGCCAGCAGCACGATGGCGACCTTGAGCCGGTTCCTGGCCAGCAGCGGTTCGCGCGGCTGCGGCCGCGTCGGGATTTCCATCAACAGCCCGCCGACCCCCATGCCGGCGATGTCCTTCGCGGTGACATCGAGGCCGGCAACCAGACGGTCCAGCACCCAGTCGAAGCCGTTTTCCTTGGGACTGCGGGCGCAGCCGGGCGCACCGATGACCCGCTTGCCGGCAAGCGTTCCGAGCACAAGCAGATTGCCGGGATCGACCGGCATGCCGGCGCGGATAACTGTTCCACCCGCCATTTCGATCGCCGCCGGAACGACGTCGGCGAAATCGCTCATAGCGGAGGCGCCGAAGATCACCACCATGTCGTTGTCGCGCGCCAGCGAGGCGGCGGCTTGTGCTACCGGAGCGATCTCGTGCGGCGTGCGGCGTTCCGCCGTCAGCCTGCCGCCCGAGCGCGCCAGCCGCGCTTCGGTGACGCGCAATGTCTTGTCCAGCACGCTGGGCTTGATGCCCGGCAGAACCGTCTGGATGACACCGACGCGCACCGGCTGATAGGCGTTGACGGCAAAGATCTCGCCGTCGGCACAGATTTTCGTAACAGTATCGACCAGGGTGGAGGCGACCGCGAAAGGAATGATCTTCACCGTCGCCACCATCTGACCCTTCTCGACCGGAGCATGCTGCGCCAGCGTCGCAATGGTGATGGCGGGATCGACGGCATTGATGGCGTCGATCATGGCAGCATCTACCGTGAAGATGCCTGATGCCTCGGCGTGGAGATTGACCCGGCCGGTGGCGGCAGGCCTCACTTCGATGCCGCTGAACCTCATGCTCTCGGCAATTCTTTGCGCCGCGGCGTCCTCGCCGAGATCATCCGGGGCCAGCACGGCCGCAACGACCTGCGAGACCCCTGCCCGCTTGAGTATGGAGACGTCTTCGGCGCTCAGCCTGTGCGCCTTGCGAAAGCGCTTTTCGCCAGCAGTGGTGGCATGCGCCAGCACCGCGCCTTCGGCCTCTTCAATGGCAACGGGACCAAATTTCACGCCACGGCATCCTTGGCGTCTAGGCCGCGCGAGCGGAAGGCGTGGATGGCCTGCGCCAGCACCGCCACGGCGATCTCAGCTGGGCTGGCCGCGCCGATGTCGAGCCCGATCGGCGCATGGATGCGGGCGATCTGGTCGGCACTCGCGCCCAGCGCCAGCAGGCGTTCGACACGCTTGGCATGCGTCTTGCGGCTGCCGAGCGCGCCGACATAGAAGCAGTTGGCGTCAAGGGCTGCCTTCAGCGCAAAATCGTCGATCTTCGGGTCATGGGTGACGGCCGCAAGTGCGGTGTAGCTGTCGAGCGGCTGGCGCTTCAGCACATCTTCCGGCCATTCGGCATACAAGGCGACATCGGGAAAGCGGTCCGGCGTGGCAAAGGCGGTGCGCGGATCGATGATTTCCAGGGGATAGCCTGATATCCTGGCCATCGGCGCCAGCGCCTGGCTGATATGGACGGCGCCAATCACCACGAGGCGCGGCTGCGGCAGATGCGCGTTGAGAAAGAAGGTTCGCCCTTCCGCCTCGACGGAACCGGAATTGCCCGACCGAAATGCCTTGGCGATCGCGGCTCCGAGATCACCGGCAACCTGGTCGCCCTCACGCACGATGCGGTCGCGGCCATCACCGAGATCGGTGACCAGGATCGCCGCGCGGCGGGCGCGTCGTTCGGCGTTGAGCGTTTTCAGCGCATAAGGATCCATTGGATCAGCCTAGTCTCTCAACATAAACCTTGATACGGCCGCCGCAGGACAGGCCGACCTGCCAGGCCGTTTCATCGGCGACGCCGAATTCGAGCATCTTGGCTTTCCCTGAGCCAATGACGTCGATCGCCTCGCTCACCACCGCCCCTTCGACGCAGCCGCCCGAGACCGAGCCGTGGAAATTGCCTTCGGCATCGATGACCAGATGGCTACCGACCGGCCTCGGCGCCGAACCCCAGGTCTCGACCACTGTGGCAATGGCGACATCCTTGCCGTCCTTCATCCAGCCTTCCGCGATGATCAGCGGGTCGCGGGCCTCATCGAGATAGATGCTGTCGTCCATGATCGCTTCTCTCAGAGTCTGTTTTTCCGGTGGCTAAACATATGGCTACGCGGCGTGCTTCGCGCCAGCATCCATCCATCGCCGCGGGTCGACGGACTGTGCCGACTTCTTGTCGAGCGAGGCGCAGAGGTCAGCGAGCGCATCGAGATTGTGCACCGAACGGAATTCGTCGACATGCGGCAGCATCGCCTTGACACCGCGGGCGCGAGCCTGAAAGCCGTCGAAGCGCAGCAGCGGATTGAGCCAGATCAGCCGCCGGCAGGATTTGTGCAGGCGCTCCATCTCCTGCGAGAGGCCGGCGACATCGTCGCGCTCCAGCCCGTCGGTGATCAGAAGCACGACCGCGCCCTGCCCCAACACACGCCGCGACCAGATCAGGTTGAACTCGGCCAGCGTATCGCCGATGCGCGTGCCGCCCGACCAGTCCTTGACCGCCGCCGAGCAGTCGGCCAGGGCCGCATCGGGATCGCGGTGGCGCATCTGCCGGGTCAGGTTGGTCAGCCGCGTGCCGAAGACGAAGGTGTGAACGCGGCGGCGCTTTTCCGTCAATGCATGCAGGAAATGCAGGAAGATGCGGGTGTACTGGCTCATCGAACCGGAAATATCGGCCAGCACCACCAGCGGCGGATGGACTTCGCGGGCCGAGCGGAATTTCGGCAGGATCAATTCGCCGCCAGTGCGCGCGGCAGAGCGCATCATGGCGCGCGGGTCGATGCGGCGGCCATGCGCATCGGCCTTGAAACGCCGGGTCCGCACCAGGTCGAAGGGCAGCCGCAGCTCGGCGATAGCTTTCTTCGCGTCCGCCATTTCGGTTGCATTCATCTGGGCAAAGTCCTTGCCGCGCAACACCTCGTTGCCGGAGAAGGTGAAGCGGGCATCGACTTCGATCTCGGGGACTTCCTGCGGTGGCTGATTCTTCTGATGGCCTTCGAACATCGCCTGGCTGACGCGGTTCTCGGCCGCGCGCGGCTTCTGCTTCTCCCGGACATCAGGCGCCACCGGCGAAAACATCGCCAGCAGTTTCTCGATCAGTTCGCGCGATTTCCAGAAGAGTCTAAAGGCTTCGTCGAAGACCGGGTGATCCTCGTGCCTGGACACCAGCACCGCATGCAGCGTCCAGTAGAAATCATCGCGCGAGCCGATGCCGGCGGCCAGCACCGCCTCGATGGCATCCTTGACGGAGGCCGGCCCGACCCGCATGCCTGCCTTGCGCAAGGTGCGGGCGAAATAGACGATGTTGTCAGCGATGCGTCCGTCCGCCGTCGCCTGTCTGGGGTCGGGACGCGATGCCGTCATCGCGCTACTCCGCCGCCGCGAGCTCGGCCTTGACCTCGTCGAGGATGCGCCGGCCCTCGCCCGCGCCGATGCGGGCAATGTCGTCCTGGTATTTCAACAGCACGCCGATCGTGTCGGACACCGTCTCCGGGTCGAGCGCCACCTTGTCGAGTTCGGTCAGCGCGCCGGCCCAGTCAATGGTTTCGGCAACGCCCGGCACTTTGAACAGCTCGATCCGGCGCAGCTTCTGGATGAAGGAGACCACCTCCGCCGAAAGCCGCTGGTTGGCTCGCGGCACCTTGCGGCGCACGATCTCCAATTCGCGCTCGGCATTGGGATAATCGACCCAGTGGTAAAGGCACCGCCGCTTCAGCGCGTCGTGAATCTCGCGGGTACGGTTGGTGGTGATGATGACGATCGGCGGCTCTTCGGCCTTGATGGTGCCGAGTTCGGGCACCGTCACCTGGTAGTCGGACAGGATTTCGAGCAGGAACGCTTCGAAGGCTTCGTCGGTGCGGTCGAGTTCGTCGATCAGGAAAACCGGGGCCGCCCCCGTCTTGCCGGTCAGCGCATCGAGCACGGGGCGGCGGATCAGGTATTTTTCGGAGAAGACGTTGCGCTCCATGGCGGAGCGGTCGACCTTGCCGGCCGCCTCCTCCATGCGGATTTCGATCATCTGCGCGGCGTAATTCCACTCGTAGACGGCCGAGGAGACGTCGAGCCCCTCATAGCACTGCAAGCGGATCAGCCTGCGGCCGAGCGCGCCGGCCAACACCTTGGCGATCTCTGTCTTGCCGACGCCGGCCTCGCCCTCGAGGAACAAGGGCCGGTTCATGCGCAACGACAGGAAAAGCACGGTCGCCAGCGACCGGTCGGCCACATAATCCGCGCCGGTCAGGAGATCGAGCGTCTCGTCGATCGTCCGCGGTACGGGGCGCGGTTTCAGTTCGGTCATTCTTTCTCCGTGAACGCCGCCGCTCCGCTATCCAGGACATGGTAGCCGCGGGCGTGATAGATCAGCGGCCGCAAATTATCGCCCATGCGCAGGCCTGTCACCTTGCCAAAAAGCACACGATGGGTGGCAAGGTCCTTGGTGTCGATCAGTTCACAATCGAACACGGCGAGTGCGCCCTTCAGCGTCGGCGCGCCGGTGGAGATCACATCCCACTCACCGAGCGCGAAACGCTCCTCGACCGGCAGGCCGGTGATGCCGGAAAAGCCAACCGACAGCGGCTCCTGGTGCGAGGCCAGCGTGTTCAGGGCAAACCGGCCGTTTTTCACGAACAGCTCATTCTTGGCATTTTCGCGGTTGAGACAGACCAGGATGGTCGGCGGCGTGTCCGATACCGAACAGGCGGCAATCACCGTCGTGCCGCGCTTTCCGGCGGGCCCGTCTGTTGTAACCACATGGACGTGGCCAGCAAAATGGCTCATCGCGTCGCGATAGGCCTGCGGCCCAATATCGTTCTTCTTCAGCACCGGGAATATTCCATGGCCAGTATCGTCCTGACATATATGGCCAGACAGGACACGCCACAAGCGAAGTGCTTGGCCCATATCCCCAAATTCGCGTGTTGCACCAGGGCCGGGCAGCCTTTAGGTCTTGGCGGGAATTGGCGCCTGCGCTGTTGTCGCGGGCTTGGGAGGAACTCTTCGGCAGGATGCGACCCGGGGCAACGATATCCGCCGCGCTGGCCTGGCTGTTCCTGGCCGGCGCCGCCAGCGCCCAGACGCTCACGATCGGCGTCGCCGCGCCCCTGTCGGGACCGTCGGCCATCCTCGGCAAGCAGATCGAGGCCGGGGCCGGGTTGGCAGCGCTAGCAAACGGTATCGAACTCAAGACCGTGGACGATGCCTGCACCGCCGATGGCGGTGCAGCCGCGGCCAGGGATTTTGCAGCCGCCAAGGTCAGTGTCGTGGTCGGCTTCCTCTGCACCGATGCGATCGAGGCGGCGATGCCGATCCTCAAGGACGCCAACATTCCGGTCATCACTGTCGGCGTGCGCACCGAAAGCCTGACCGATCGCCGCGCCAAGACTAGCTGGCCGGTCTATCGCCTCGGGCCGCGCGGCGACGATGAGCGCAACGCCGTTGCCTCCACCCTCACCCGCCTGTGGCAGAACGAGCTGTTCGCCATCATCGATGACGGCACCATCTATGGCCGCGAGATGGCCGAGACATTTCGCGCGGCGGCCGAGCAAGCGGCGCTGAAGCCGGTGTTTGTCGACACGTTCCGGCCGCAGCTCGACAACCAGATCGGCCTGGTCGGGCGGCTGAAGAAAGCCGGCGCCACGCATGTCTTTGCCGGCGGTGACGGCGACGACATTGCCATAATGGGCCGCGATACAGCACAGCTCCAGGCCGGCATCGTCTTTGCCGGCGGCGAAAACCTGCGCGCACCGCCCGGCGACGTGCCTTATGCGACGGGCACGCTGATGATCGCGCCGCCCGAATGGGCCGATGTCGCCGACCCAAAGGTGCTGGAAAGCTTCTCCGCGCAGAAAATCGTGCCGGACGGCTACACGCTGCCGGCCTATGCGGCGGTCGAGATCGCCAAGGCGGCGTCGGCCTTGTCCTCGGACAAGCCGCTGGCCGACGCACTGACCGGGCATGACTTCATCACGGCGATCGGGCCGATCCGCTTCGATGCCAAGGGCGACCTCAGCCAGAGCCCTTACCGTGTCTTCCGCTTCGACGGCACGCGCTTCGTGCCCTTGGAAAGCAACTGATGTTCCGCACCGGTCCGCGCAATCTGATCACCGACGTTGCCGGGCTGCGCGTCGGCAACGCTGCCGACGCCAAGCTGAAGTCCGGCGTGACGACCGTGCTGTGCGACGAACCGGCGGTGGCCGGTGTCCAGATCCTCGGCGGCGCGCCGGGCACGCGCGAGACGGATCTGCTCGAACCGCACAATTCGGTCGAGGCGGTGCATGCGGTGGTGCTGTCGGGCGGTTCGGCTTTCGGCCTCGACGCCGCGTCCGGCGTACAGGCGGCGCTGCGCGAACGCGGCATCGGCTTCGAAGTGGGCGGCTTTCGCGTGCCGATCGTGCCGGCGGCGATCCTGTTCGACCTGCGCAATGGCGGCGACAAGGACTGGGGGCGTTATCCACCCTACCGCGACCTCGGCTATGAGGCAGCGCAATCCGCCGCCAGCGATTTCCAGCTTGGCACGGCGGGTGCCGGGACCGGTGCGCTGACCGCGGGGCTGAAGGGCGGCCTGGGTTCCGCCTCGACGCTGCTGGACAATGGCGTCACCATCGGTGCGCTGGCCGCCGTCAACCCGACCGGCTCGGTGACCGTCAGCCGCACCCGCCATTTTTGGGCGGCACCGTTTGAAATCAGCGATGAATTCGGCGGGCTCGGTTATCCCTCGCCGATGCCCGACGACGCCAAGCGCATCCTGCTGAAATACCGCGACAGGCAGGCAGGCAGGCAGATGGAAACGGGCGGCAACACCACCATCGCCGTCATTGCCACGGATGCGGCCCTCACCAAGGCCGCAGCAAAACGCCTGGCGATGTCGGCGCATGATGGCTTCGTGCGCGCCATCTGGCCGACGCACACGCCGGCGGATGGCGATCTGGTGTTCGCACTGGCGACGGGAACGAGCGGTATTGTGCTCGAAGCCGATGCGGCAATCGACCTCTATGCCGCGGCCGGCGCCACCATGGCGCGCGCCATCAGCCGCGGCGTGTTTGCCGCGACGCCGGCCGACAACGACCTGTTTCCCGTCTGGTCATCGCGTTTGGGCTGAATCGGTCGATCAGACCGGATCGGATTTTTCTTCCTCGAACGTTACCGCGACATCGGAGTTCGCCGACAGCCACACCTTCTTGCCGTCGACCTCGGCAACCAGGGCCAGAGGAATGTAGTGGTGATGACCCTTGTGAGCGCCCTCGCCGCTGTCGGCCTTGGTCAGCTTGATGCGCTGGCCGTCGACCTTGTCGACAGTGCCGACATGCACGCCATCGGCGCCGACGACTTCCATATGCTCACGAATTTTGCTGGTGTCGGTCATGGTGGTTCTCCATTGGGACTGCCGACAATAACAAACGACGAGCCGATTGGATGCATCGGCTTTCCAGCCGCACGACGTTTTGATTCGGCCGTGCTAGGGATTGCTTGGATCGAGACTGCTGGGGGAAGAACCGATGCGAATGCTTATTTTGTTTGCCGTTTCCCTGGCCATACAGTTTGCGGCGTCAATCGCCCGTGCTGGCGATGTCGCCGAGCTTGAGATCCTTGGCTTCACCAAGGACGGCAGCGTGTTCGCCTTCGAGGAATACGGTGTCCAGGACGGGTCGGGCTTTCCCTATGCCAACCGCTATTACATCGACACGAGCAATGACAGCTTTCTCAAGGGCACGCCGATCCGGGTCCGGCTCGACGACGAGAATGCCGCGCTCGACACAGCGCGCCTTCAGGCCCGGCAAAAGGGCGAGGCCATTGTCAGCCAGGCCAAGTTGAGCGCCAATCGCGGCATCACCGCGGGTTTCAACCCGGTGACCGAGCTTTCGGCCGATCCGCATCGGATAGTGGTCAATCCACGGCCGATCTTCTCTCCGGTCGACCAACCGCTCGAGTTCCGGCTGGACGAGATCGGCATGAACAACACCGAAGGCTGTGATAGCCAGGGCGAGATCAATGGCTTCCGGCTGCTGCGCATCGAGGCGCAGGATGGCGGTACCACCAAAGTGCTGCATGAGGACAAATCGATCCCCAAGAGCCGCGGCTGCCCGAACGGCTACCGCATCGGCGCGGTCCAGACATTCTCCATGGACAGCCTCAGCGCCTATGCAGTGCTGATCACGGTGCGCCAGTATGGCTTCGAGGGACCGGACTTCCGCTGGATCGCCGTGACCGGCCGCCTGTGATACAGCACGCCGCCACACTCAGCCGCAATGTGAACCACGTCCGCCGCGCACTGCCCGGCTGGCGCGCGACGCTTTTCGGCTCGCTCTTGTGGGGCGCGACCATGGGCGCCAGCGCGCTGATCAACCTGCTGCTGGACAATTGGGTGACGCCGGAGAAAATCCGTACCGTGTCGCTGCTGTTTGCGGGCGGCGGCGCGCTGGCCTTTCCGCTTGGCCTGTTCGCGGCACGGCTGGTCTCGCTGGGAAGAGGCCGGGAGGTCGCCTTCGCAGCGGCAATGGTGTGCCTTGCCGCCGCGACGATCGGGCTGGCCGCCGGGCTCTATGCCTTGCAGTACCGGTCCTACTATGCCGAATGGCATGCGCCCGCCTTCACACTCACCTGGGGCTTTCAACTCGCCTTCACGATGGCGGTGGCGTCCTACCAGTTCGTGGTGCTGGGCATCAGGCTCTATTTTCCACTGGGTTTCGTCGCCTTGTTTGCCGTGAGCCTCTGGTTTGCACGGCAGCGGCGTTGAGCATTGTGTCCGCCTCTGTTAGGACGCGGGCGAACCCAGAGCGGTTTAGCGTTTGGTAAAACCGCCGACCTGCTCTAACTCCTTCTTTTCGCAATTCCGGACGGAAAACCGCTGCACACTTTTCCTGGAATTGCTCTAGACACATCAGGACTGACCGATGATCCCTCGCTATTCCCGGCCGGAAATGGTCGCCATCTGGTCGCCCGAAACCCGGTTTCGCATCTGGTTCGAAATCGAGGCCCATGCCTGCGACGCGCTGGCCGAACTCGGCGTCATCCCGAAGGAAGCGGCGAAAACCATCTGGGAAAAGGGCGGTGCCGCGAAATTCGATGTCGAGAAGATCGACGAGATCGAGCGCGTCACCAAGCATGACGTCATCGCCTTCCTGACCCATCTCGCCGAATTCGTCGGGCCGGACGCGCGCTTCATCCACCAGGGCATGACCTCCTCGGATGTTCTCGACACCTGCTTTGCCGTCCAGCTTACCCGCGCCAGCGACATTCTGCTCGCCGACATTGACGGCCTGCTTGCCGCGCTCAAGCGCCGCGCCTTCGAGCACAAGGACACCGTCACCATCGGCCGCAGCCACGGCATCCACGCCGAACCGACAACTTTCGGCATCAAGCTGGCCCAGGCCTATGCCGAGTTCTCGCGCTGCCGCGAGCGGCTGGTGCATGCGCGGGAGGACATCGCCACCTGCGCCATTTCCGGGGCGGTCGGCACCTTCGCCAACATCGAACCTTATGTCGAGGAACATGTCGCGGCAAAGCTCGGGCTGAAGCCGGAGCCGGTTTCGACGCAAGTGATCCCGCGCGACCGCCATGCCATGTTCTTTGCCACGCTCGGCGTCATCGCCTCGTCGATGGAACGGCTGGCGACGGAGATCAGGCATCTGCAGCGCACCGAGGTGCTGGAAGCGGAAGAATATTTTTCGCCAGGCCAGAAAGGCTCGTCGGCCATGCCGCACAAGCGCAATCCGGTGCTGACGGAAAACCTCACCGGCCTCGCCCGCATGGTGCGCTCCATGGCGCTGCCGGCGATGGAGGATGTGGCGCTCTGGCACGAGCGCGATATCTCGCACTCCTCAGTCGAGCGCATGATCGGTCCGGACGCCACGGTGACGCTCGATTTCGCGCTGTCGCGGCTGACCGGCGTCGTCGACAAGCTGGTCGTCTATCCCGAGAACATGCTGAAGAACATGAACAAGTTCCGCGGCCTGGTGCATTCGCAGCGCGTCATGCTGGCCCTGACGCAGGCCGGCCTGTCGCGCGAGGACTCCTACCGGCTGGTGCAGCGCAACGCCATGAAGGTATGGGAGCAAGGCGCTGATTTTCTTGAGGAACTTCTGGCCGACAAGGAAGTCACCGCCGCGCTCCCCGAGGCGGAAATCCGCGAGAAATTCGACCTCGGCTACCACACCAAGCACGTCGACACGATTTTCAGGCGGGTGTTTGGGGAAGCCTGAGCTTTCTTTCTCCCCGTAAACGGGGAGAAAGAGGCTGTCGCGACGCCGCTCAAGCCTTTCCAGGAACAGTCCTGATCACCGTGCCCCAGGGATCCTCGCGGGTCGTTTCGCTGGCCACATTGTCGGACCGCATCTCGACCCAGGCGAGGCCTGAGCGCGACGCGTCGCGGCGGCCGGCGCCTGAGCTCTGCCAGGCATTGGCGCCGATATGATGGTGGTAATGCCCTGACGACAGGAACACGGCCTGGCCGCCATATTTGGCCACCGTGTCGAAGCCGAATTCCTGGTTCCACCAGGCTTCGGCCTCTTCCGGCCTGCCGACACGCAGATGGACATGGCCGACAATGCTGTTTTCCGGCGCGCCTTGCCAGCCGGCATCGCCTGCCGGGACTTCGGCGACAATGGACGGAATATTCAGCCGCTCGGTCGCCATGGCGATCTTGTCGCCGTTCCATTTCCAGTCCTGGGGGCGGCGGTCGGCATAGATCTCGATGCCGTTGCCTTCGGGGTCGGTCAGGTACAGCGCTTCGCTGACCAGATGGTCCGAAGCACCCTCGATGGCGATCTTGTCTGATATGGCGTGGTTGATCCAGCGGCCGAGATCGGCGCGGCTGGGCAACAGGAAGGCCGTGTGGAACAGGCCGGCGCTGCGCGGATCGTCCGGCTTGGCGGAGGCATCCGGCTCGAGCACCAGCAACGGACGGCTGCCGGCGCCGAGCGTGATCGCGCCATCGGCACGGCTCAACTCCTGCAGGCCGACAACCCGGCGGTAATAGGCAGCGAGGTTTTCGGCATCGCGCGCCTTCAGCCCGACGCGGGCAACGCTCACCGGCGTGGTGGCGGCAAATGGCAGTTCGCTCATCATTGTCTCCGTTGCGGCCACGCTTGATGAAGCTCCCAAAGCCAGGAACCCGGCGCCGCCGATCATTGTACGTCGTGTCAGCGCCAAAATCCGGTCCTTCACGGCTGTTTCTCTCCTGATGAGAGATCGTCTATCGTGATCGTTCACACAAGACCGCGAAAAGCGAACATGGTGTTCACCATTGTGATCGAGAGCTTGTCCATCGACGGTTGCATGAGACAATCGCGCTCGCTATCTCAGCGCCATGAAAGTCAAAGATGCAGATATCCTGATCGTTCCGGGCTACACCAATTCCGGACCTGAGCATTGGCAGACCCGCTGGCAGTCGAAACTGTCGACGGCGCGGCGCGTCGATCAGGCGGAGTGGTCGAAACCGGTGCGCGAGGACTGGACGGCGAGCGTGGCCAAAGCCGTCAACGAGGCCGAGCGGCCGGTCGTCATCGTCGCCCATTCGCTTGGCGTCGCGGCGGCGGTGCAAGCCATCCCGCACTTCGTCAAGCCGGTCGCCGGCGCCTTCTTCGTGGCGCCGCCCGATGTCGCCAATCCCAAGATCAAGCCGAAGCACCTGATGACCTTCGGCCCCTACCCGCGCGAACCGCTGCCTTTTCCGTCGATCGTGATTGCCAGCCGCAATGACCCGTTCTGCGCCTTCAATGTCGCCGAGGACATTGCCGGTGCCTGGGGCTCGCTGTTCATCGATGCCGGCGAGACCGGCCATCTCAACCAGGATTCGGGCTTCGGCCCCTGGCCTGAGGGATCCATGACCTTCGCCAAGTTCCTGACGGACCTTTAGCCAATCAAGCATTCACCGGAATGCAGTGTTTTGCGGCTATAGCTGCCGCAACACTGGCCAGCAGCCCGGCTTCGCAGCAGGCAACGTGTCGCGCAGGCCCGGGCTGTTGTGAGGCAAAGGCACAGACTTGAACAAGGATGAGTCACTGGAATTCGTGCGGGGCGTCGCTTCAATTGTGGTGATGTTCTGGCACGTGATGCTTGCCTTTGCGCCGTCGCAAAGCGGCATCTTTGCAAATGGCCCTGCCGATTCCTTGCAGACGAGCCTCCTCTTCGTCGTGTTGAATGGCAAATCAGCCGTGTTTCTGTTCTTCGTGCTTTCATCCTTCGTGCTGGTGAAGCGCTATTATACCAGCCGCGAGCCGCGAGACCTGCTGGTTGGAGCACTCAAACGGTTGCCGCGACTGGCCGGCCCGGTACTCGTCACGGTTCTTTTCTCCTGCCTCCTCTTCAAGCTCGATCTTTATTTTTTCCTTGATGCAGGCGCGTTGTCAGGGTCGCCCTGGCTGACGAGTTTCGCCTCTGCCTCAAAAGTGTTGTCACCCGATGCAGCCAGCTTTCTGGATGCCTTTAATCAGGGCGCGTGGCGGACATTCATCCTTGGCGACTATTATTATGACGGCAGCCTATGGACCATGTGGTACGAGTTCTGGGGCAGCCTCATGGTGTTTGCCCTTGCGCCGGCCATTTTCTCCTTCCAAGACCGCATACCACTGCTTTCCTGGTTCGTCCTACTCTCCGGCGTTTTCATAGCATTGCTGGTGAACTTCATTTTTATCGCCTTTCCAATCGGCCTCTCGCTCTATCTCCTGCTCGGCTGGAAATTTCGTCCGACCACATGGTCAAGGATCGCGATCATCGCGGTCTCACTCGTGATGCTGGGCTATGCGGGGAATGGCGTCGGTATTTACCGACCCTTGGCCGTGCTGGAGATCGACGGGCTCTCCGAATATAGACGACAGGCCTATGTCGCTACGCTGGGCAGTCTCATGCTCGTCTATGCCGTGCTGACCTTGGAAAAGCCGCCGCTATGGTTGACTGGCAAAGCGGCGCGTTTCCTCGGCGACTTATCTTTTCCACTCTATCTGGTGCATATTCCTGTTATCGGCTCGCTTGGATCATGGGTAGCCCTGGCCAGCGGTTCGGTTGCGCTGGGCGCAGCCGTGGCCATGCTGGGTTCAATCGTGGCGGCGCTACCGCTGATGGCATTCAACAATTGGTGGGTTGCTCTAATCGCCAGCCTGTTCAGTAGGTTCCGCCACCGTAGCGCGATGGCCACAGCGCGCGATGCTGCTCATGTCTCATCCCGACCGGTCGGCTGATAACCCGCCGACTTTGACGAGGCGGATCAGGCGTCAATCGAATCCTTGATGCCCTTGAGCAGGGTCTTTGCCCCCAGCGAAATCAGCGCATGCTCGGATCCCGTGGCGAGCAAGCGGTAGCCCATCGACACGACACGGCCGGCAATTGCCGGTTCGACGACATAGATCGCCGCATGTTTTCCGGCCTTGCGGGTGCGTTCGGCGACCGATGCTATCGTCTCCATCATGCTTTCCAGCGTCGAATTGACGATCGTACCGTTGCTCCAGGCGATCGAGAAATCCGATGGCCCGAGGAAAATGCCGTCGATGCCCGGCGTGTCGAGAATGCCGTCGAGCGCATCGAGCGCGGCGCGCGTCTCGACCATGGCAAAAGCGATCGTGCGCTGGTTGGTGTCGCGCAGCCATTCGGCATAGTCGCCCTTGCCATGGCGCGGGAAGGCATAGGTCGGGCCCCACGAGCGCTCGCCGAGCGGCGGATATTTCATCGCCGCTGCGAACAGCTTTGCGTCGGCCACCGAGTTCACCATCGGCGCGATGACCGCCTCGGCGCCGAAATCGAGCGCCCGGCTTGCCATGTCGAAACGACCAACGGGAATGCGCACCAGCGCCGGCTTGTTGGCGGCAAGCACGGGCATGAGACCGCGCAGCACGCTGTCCTCGTGATGACCGCCATGCTGCATGTCGAGCGTGATGGCATCGAAGCCCTGTTTGGCAAGAATCTCGACGGTCAAGGCGTCCGGCACGCCCGACCAGGCGGTGACCAGCGTTTCATCGGCGGCAAGACGGGACTTCAGGGACATCTATCTCTTTCCTTGTTAAGGATCACAGTTTCAGCCGGAAACCGCGGCAAAGGCAAAGAAAAACCGCCCGGCTTGGCCGGGCGGTCGATTGGTCCAGTCATCCTTTTCGCCGCAGATCCCGTCGCAAAAACCGTGGGACACTTTTGCGGAACCTGCTCCGGCCGGGTATCAGGTGTTCTTGATCTGCTCGATCGCCTGCGCCATCAGTTCGTCCATGGTGCGGCGGATCTGATGGTCCGACTGCTCGACGCCGGCGGCGTCGAAATCCTTGCGGATCTTGCGGAACACGTCGTGATCGCCGGCTTCCTCGATGTCGGAAACAACGACTTCCTTGGCGTAGGCATCGGCATCAGTGCCCGATTTTCCGAGCTTTTCGGCGGCCCACAGGCCGAGCGCCTTGTTGCGGCGTGCCGAGGCCTTGAACCGAAGCTCCTCGTCGAATGCAAATTTGCGCTCGAAGCCCTCTTCGCGGTCTTTCATGCTGCTCATGGCGTCCCTCCGGGTCAAATCCGATTCGTTGGCAAGTGATATGTGTGTTGCCAAAGCACAAACCAAAAGGTCGCGGGCCGGTCAATACGCTTCGTCATATGCTGCGCTGCGGCATTTCAGTCCCGAAAGCGGTTGGTTGGACGGATTTGCCGATTGAGCAAACGATGTGATTGGGATAGACCCGGCATTGAACCCAACCGTCGCCACACTAATTTAGGCAGACGGACAGGAACTGGTCGCTTGCCGCCTGCCCGCAAATCCAGAGAAAAAATCAGATGAAAAATCGCCGCCGCATTTATGAAGGCAAGGCCAAGATCCTCTATGAGGGACCGGAACCGGGCACGCTGATCCAGTTCTTCAAGGACGATGCAACCGCGTTCAACAAGAAGAAACACGAGGTCATCGACGGCAAGGGCGTGCTCAACAACCGTATTTCCGAGTACATCTTCAACCATCTGAACCGCATGGGCATTCCCACCCACTTCATCCGCCGGCTCAACATGCGCGAGCAGTTGATCAAGGAAGTCGAGATCATTCCGCTCGAAGTGGTGGTGCGCAATGTCGCCGCCGGCTCGCTGTCGAAGCGCCTCGGCATCGAGGAAGGCACCGTTTTGCCGCGCTCGATCATCGAATTCTATTACAAGGCAGACGCGCTCGATGATCCGATGGTGTCGGAAGAGCACATCACCGCCTTCGGCTGGGCAAGCCCGCAGGAGATCGACGACGTCATGGCGCTGGCCATCCGCGTCAACGATTTCCTCTCCGGCCTGTTCATGGGCGTCGGCATCCAGCTCGTCGACTTCAAGATCGAGTGTGGTCGACTGTTCGAAGGCGACATGATGCGCATCGTCGTTGCCGACGAGATTTCGCCCGACTCCTGCCGCCTGTGGGACGTGGCGACGCAGGACAAGCTCGACAAGGACCGTTTCCGCCGCGACATGGGCGGACTCGTCGAAGCCTACCAGGAAGTCGCCCGCCGCCTCGGCATCATGAACGAGAATGAGCCACCGCGCCCGACCGGTCCGGTGCTTGTCGCGTCGACCGACGGCCTCAAAGGCAAGCCGCACTGAACCAAGACCGATATTAGAACAGGAGCATGTCCAGCGTGATTAAGGCCCGCATTACCGTCACCCTCAAGAACGGCGTTCTCGACCCCCAGGGTAAGGCGATCGAACACGCTTTGTCCGGCCTGGGTTTTGATGGCGTCGGCGCGGTACGGCAAGGCAAGGTGTTCGACGTCGAACTGGCGGAAAGCGACAAGGCCAAGGCCGAGGCCGATCTGAAAGCCATGTGCGACAAGCTGCTGGCGAATACGGTGATCGAGAATTATAGCGTGACGCTGGGCTGAAGCTGCCTTCCCGCTAATGGATTGCGAGTTGGCCCTCGCCGGGGCTGGAAACAACGGCCAACCCCTGCCCACAAGCAATAATCTGCTTTAGACGGGGCGCTGGTTCTGTTGTCTGCGAATCCACAAAAAGTAGATCGCAACGGCGCCGATGACGATCATGAGCAGCTTGTAGGCCATTCGCTGGATGTCGCCATTATCGAACACCTTGTCGATCCCCTCCGGGCTGGCCGGATTGCGCAGCACCTCGATCTCGGCGCCAACCGATGTCGGGAAATTCACATAAAAATCTCCGACCACGTCGAACGAGTATTGGCCACCGTCCGGAGAACGATAGGCAAGCTTTGCGGTCGGGACTTTCGTGATGCGCCAGACACCGGTGCCCGGCGTCGGCGTTGACGGGATCATGTCGGCGTCAGGAGAGCAATCGGCACGGGACTGCTCCACCCATTCGCGCCTGACTTTGACCTCCAGCACACATTGCATGCCGGTCTCGACCACATTCACTTTTTGCCGTTCCCAGGTGAATGTATGAATGAACCGGGCAATGGCGGGCTTCATGGACGACGCGCCAACAAAAAAAAGCGCCGCTGCCAGAATGGTCGCCGCGAGCTTGAACGTGATTCGTCCAATTGCCATGCGGCGCTGAGACCATTTCAGGGCTCGCAGCTGGATTTCCCTCACTTGCGGATCGTCGGAAAGCTCGTTCGGATCACGCCCGTCAATGATTGCGCGCCGCAGGATCGTCAACACCATCATGCTGGCCCAGCTCAGGATGACGACGACGAGAAGGCTCCAGTATAGTCTATAGAAAGTGGTGTAGTGGCTGGCGATACAGGCATTCGCGAGGTCGATCCGCGACATGCCGTGACGGCCGCCCGCGTACCACCCACCGTCTTTCGAAATGAGCGGCAGCAGCAACAATGCCGTAAGGACCGTCCCGACTAGGAAAAGCCTGCGGTAAACGCGAAAGCTTCTCTTGTAGCTGAAGACATCAATCAGATCCGAGACGACCAGCCCCGCGGACATCACGCCCAGGCCGACCGAAATGATCGTGGTCGCCAGCAGCAGGCGCGTGAACGAGACAGCGCATGCTCCCAGGTCCGTATCGAGGGAAAGCCAGGTTGAAAAAAGCGTTCCGGTAGAGGGGCTAGCATCCCACACAAGCATGAACGCAAACGCGCAAAGCGATGCTATGATCGTTGCCGAGACCCACATGCTGCGTCGAACATTTTCGCGCTCTTTGATCTTGTCGCTGTCCACTCGAGCCTCAGTCATTCGTATGCAAATTCATCTTGCGAGTAGAGATGTTAATTTCGGGATTCGTACTGTAGAAAATCCTCGATAAGGTCTCTCGAAGCCCACAGACGTGGGCGTAGACTTAATCAACAGTAACCGCCTGAAACCTTCGTGGACGCTCTTCAGCAAGAAATCTTGGTATGGGCGGTTTGACCGGCGGGCTCCCACTCGCTAGACCGGCACGCGATATCTCAAATGAACGGACTGAAATAAAGCCGCCCAAGCACAGTGGCGCGACCGCTTCTTAAATGCCAAACGACACGCAAATCTCGAAATTCATGAGCCTGGTCCTGCGGCACGCGCCGCAGGACGCGGGATTATCGCTCGGCGAGAACGGCTGGGCTGATTTCGGCGCGCTTTGCGCGGTCATCCAGACAAAATTCGGCGCATCGGCCGCCGATGTTTTGCGCATCGTCGAAGAAAATCCGAAAAAGCGCTTTGCCGTCGACGGCGATCGCATCCGTGCCGTGCAGGGTCACAGTGTCGATGTCGATCTCGGCCTGCCGCCGTCGGTTCCGCCCGATGTCCTCTTCCACGGCACCAAGGAAGAGTTTCTACCCGCCATTTTGCGTGAGGGCCTGACCAGCCAGTCACGCCAGCATGTTCACTTGTCAAAAGATGTCGAAACGGCTCTGATCGTCGCTCGGCGCCGCGCCGGAAAAAGTGTTATCCTGCAAGTCGACTCGGCAGCCATGACCAAGGATGGGGTGTCATTCTTTCTCTCCGATAACGGTGTCTGGTTGACCAACCACGTTCCACCCCGGTATCTCACTCAGATGCTCGAACGGGAATTGCCATGAAATCCGCCGTCGTCCTTCTGCCTGGCCTCAACCGCGACCGCGACATGATCGCAGCGCTGACCAAGATTTCCGGACATGCGCCGACTACCGTCTGGCAGACCGACACCGAAATCCCGGATGTCGACCTGATCGCCATCCCAGGCGGCTTCTCTTTCGGCGACTATTTGCGTTGCGGCGCGATCGCGGCGCGCATGCCGGTGATGCGGGCGGTTGCCGAAAAGGCCGCCAAGGGCGTCACAGTCATCGGCGTCTGCAACGGTTTTCAGATCCTGGTCGAGGCCGGCCTGCTTCCGGGGGCGCTCATGCGCAACACGTCGCTGAAGTTCGTCTGCCGGCAGGTCAAGCTCGAAATCACCAACGCCAACACCATGTTCACCCGCCGCTATCAGCCGGGCCAGATCATCCGCTCGCCGGTGGCGCACCACGACGGCAATTACTTCGCCGACGCCGAAACTCTTGCCCGCCTCGAAGGTGAAGGCCAGGTCGTGTTCCGCTATGCCGAGGGTACCAACCCCAATGGCTCGATCAATGACATTGCCGGCATCATCAACGAACAAGGCAATGTGCTCGGCCTGATGCCGCATCCCGAAAACCTGATCGAAGCCGCCCATGGCGGCAGCGACGGCCGTGCCCTTTTCGAAGGCGCGCTCGGCATCGCCGCGTGACATCAACAAGGCAAAATGCCTTGAAAAACAGCCGGACAGTTCAGTCCATCCATTGGGCAAGTCCGCTTTGAGGGGAGAGAGACGGTCATGAAACTCTATTCGCGGCCGTTGTCGCCCTACTCGTCGATCGTGCGGGCGCTGGCCTATATCAAGGACGTGCCGCTCAAGATCATCGCGCCACCGCCGGGTTTTCCGATCCCCGAGGAGTTTCGCGCCGTCTCGCCGATGAACCGGATTCCAGTGCTGATCACCGGCTCGGGCGAAACCATCGTCGAATCGGTGGTCATCGCCGAATATCTCGAGGAGCGGTTTCCGGAACCGGCGCTGCTGCCACCCGATTCCAAGGATCGCGCGCTGGTGCGCATGTTCGCCCGCATCACCGATCTCGACGTGCTGACGCCGACAATGAAGCTTTTCGAGCTGCATTTCGTACCGAAGCGCAACAATGCCGAGATCGACGCCCAATTCGCCCGCCTGCATCACGGGCTGGCGGTGATCGAGGCGCGCATGGTGCAAGGCCCCTTCGCACTCGGCAACGACATCAGCTTCGCCGACGCCTGGCTGACGCCGACGCGGTTCATCTTCAACAATTTCCGCGCCATGACGGGCCGCCACGCCTTGCTCGACGCCTATCCCAAATTCGATGCCTACGAACAGATCGCCTCGCAGCATCCGGCCTTGTCGCGGGTCTGGGGCGAGATGACCGACGGCCTGAAGATCTTTCTGTCCGAACTCGAGATGGGTGCCGCTTGATCAGGAGCAAGACGATCGTTCTCGTCGCCGCGGCAGGCTTTGCCCTGGCGTCGTGCCAATCGACCCCGAAGAGCACGCCTGTGCCCTCAGGCAAGAGCGCGGCGCTGCTGGCCATGGAACAGGTTGCGATCGCTGCCCACAAATGCTGGATCGCCAGCAAGGACCCGGCCTTCAAGCAATATCAGATGGCCAATGAGTTGAACTCGTTCAGCGGCACGCCGCGCTTCCTTCTGGTGCCGGCCAAGCACTACGGCGGCAAACCGTTGCTGGTCGTGCAGGCGCAAGGCAATTCGAGCCGCGTCGACGCGTTCGGACCGCTGATGAACGATCCGCTCGGCGCGCGCATCGGCTCTGACATTGCCCGCTGGCAGGCCGGTAATCCGGCTTGCGCCGCAACGGCCTGATCATGGGCCGCTTCCTGCAGGTGACGGGTCTGGCCATTGGTCTGGCTAGCCTCGTCCTGCAGTTCTGCATCAGCATTCCAGCGTCGATGGACGCCGGGCGCAGCCTGCTCGGCTCGATCGTCTTCCTGTTCAGCTTCTTCACCATCCTGACCAACATCGGCGCCGTGCTGGTGCACACGTCCTTGCTGTCATCCACCGGCTATGCCTGGCTGCCGGCCTTCGCCGGGTCACGAATGCGGGCGGGCGTCGCGGTTTCGATCACCCTGGTCTTCATCGTCTATGCCACGGTCCTGGCGCGGCTCTGGCAGCCGCAAGGACTGTTCCTGCTCTGCGATGTGCTGCTGCACTACGTAACGCCGGTGCTGTTCGTGCTGTGGTGGCTGATCGCGGGCGCCGACGGCAGGACAAGATGGAGCGACATTTCCTGGTGGGTACTCTATCCCATCGCCTATCTGGCCTATGCGCTGGCGCGGGCGCCGTTTGCCGCCGAGGTGCCCTACCCCTTCCTTGATGTCGCCAAGAACGGCGCAGCCAGTGTCGCCATGGCGGCATTGGCCATCACCGCGCTGTTCCTGGTGATCTGCGTCGTCGCCGTTTTTATCGATCGCGGCATCGGCCATCGCGGAGCCAAACGGGTCCGCTAAGCTTGGCCTCTAATCCCAGAAACGCCTGATGCCCTCGCGGTGAGCATCACAACGGGAGATACCGATGTCCTTGAGCTGATCGTCGGTCATCTCCAGCAATGCCAGCCGGCCGCGCCGGCGCTCCAGCAAATGGTCGATCCATCGTGCCAGCGACATGACCACGCGCACCAGACGGCCGACAAAGCCTCGCTGGCCGGATGGCTGCAGCGACTCGCTCGGAAACGCGGCTCTTGAATGACGGATTGTCGCGATTGTATCCATTTTCTTTCTGCCAAAACTCTCAATTGCACCCTTTTTTGTGCGTGATTGATATGTATTGACTCATATTCCGGTGCAATATAGAAAATTGTCACCATGACAAATTGGCTCCCAGATCTGACCTCCGGCACCGGGCCGCTCTATCAACGCCTTGCCGAGTCCGTTGAAGCGGGCATCGACCAGGGCGTGATCGGTGCTGGAACAAAACTGCCGCCGCAGCGCGACCTCGCCTATGACATCGGCACCACCGTCGGTACGGTCGGCCGGGCCTATCAATTGCTGCGCGAGCGCGGGCTCGTGAGCGGCGAAGTGGGGCGTGGAACCTATGTGCTTGGCCGGCGCGCCGACGGCGTGAAACCGGAGGCGCCCGACGTCACAGTGGAAGGCACGCGCACCGTCGATGCGCCGCAGGGCAAGCTGCGTTTCGACAGCACGGCGGCGCCCGATGTCGGCCAGGGCACTGACGTCGCAGATGTGCTGTCGCGCACGGCGCAGGATCATCCCCATGAAATCTCGAGCTATACGCGCGATTTTCCAGGCCGCTGGTACGAAGCTGGCGCCCGCTGGCTGGCGAGAAACTCCTTCCGCCCGACCGCCGACAGCATTGTTCCAACGCTCGGCACCCATGCCGCGGTGATGGCGGCGATCGCCGCACTCACCACGCCCGGCGATTATGTCGCCTTCGAACACCTCACCTATTCGCAGATATCCCGTAGTGCCGGGCTGATTGGCCGGCGCACCGCGCTGGTGGCGTCCGACGACGAAGGTCTCGACCCGGCCGATTTCGAGCGCGTCTGCGCGCAAAAGCATCCGAGGATGATCTTCCTGATGCCGACGGCGCAGAATCCGACCCTGACGACATTGTCCGCTGCGCGGCGCGTGGCGATCGCGCGTGTCGCGCGCGAATACAACGTCATCCTGATCGAGGATGACCTCTACGGCCACCTGACCGACGATCCGACACCGTTGCTTGCCGAATATGCCCCGGAAAGAACCATCGTCGCCGGCGGCCTGTCGAAATCGGTGGCGGCCGGAATCCGCGGCGGCTGGCTCTCCTGCCCTCCTGCCTATCGCCACCGGATCCGTGTCGCCCACAAGATGATGACCGGCGGCATGCCCTTCCTGCTGGCGGAGGTGAATACAAGGCTGGTGCTTTCCGGTCAGGCCAGCGATATCCGTAAGCGCTGCATCGCCGAAATCAGCGCCCGCATCGCGATCGTGCGCGAGACGCTGGCCGGCGTCGCGTTCAAGTCACACGACAAGGTGCCCTTCGTCTGGCTGACTTTGCCCGATCCCTGGCTTTCCGGCACCTTCAAGAATGCCTGTCTGGAACACGGCGTGCTGATCGACGACGAGGACGAGTTCAAGGCCGGCCGATCCGAACAGGTCTTTCACGGCGTCCGCTTCGGCACCTCGCAGCCGAGACAGCGCGGCGATGTCGCCAACGGCGTTGCCGTCATCCGGCGCCTCCTCGACGAAGGCCGCGCCGGCTATGACAGCTTCTCCTGAGAGAGCTGAATGGATCAACCCTCAGCCTTGAAGTTTCTGGCTTCCTCCTTGGCCTTGTCCTTGCCGTGCTTTTCGGCCAGTTCCTTGGCCTGCCCGGGCGAAACGTCGGTGGTCTCGGCAATATGCATGGCCTCCTTGTCGGAGAGGCGATTGTCTTTCTTGCCTTGCTTGCTAGCCATGGTCCGGTCTCCTGAATGGTCGCAGACCCAACGGCCGGGACGCCATAGCGTTCCCCATTCGGCTTTGCATCCCTCACAGTGATCTCGGGCGCCTGCAAGCCCCGGTGCGGGCCTGCCCCGGGCATCACCTTGTTGCTTTCTGTCTTTTTTCGTTCATCGACGGGTGTATCGGCCGCAAAGCTTGCGATAAGAGGGGACTCAAAATCCCCGCTCCATGGACATACATCGCCGCCCATGACCATTTCCAATTCCGTGCCGATCACCCCCGAGCTCATTGCCGCGCATGGGCTGAAGCCAGACGAGTATCAGCGCATCCTCGATCTCGTCGGCCGCGAGCCGAGCTTCACTGAGCTCGGCATCTTCTCGGCGATGTGGAACGAGCACTGTTCCTACAAATCCTCGAAGAAGTGGCTGCGCACGCTGCCCACCACCGGGCCGCAGGTCATCCAGGGACCAGGCGAGAATGCCGGCGTCGTCGACATCGGTGACGGTGACTGCGTCGTCTTCAAGATGGAAAGCCACAACCACCCTTCCTTCATCGAGCCCTACCAGGGTGCGGCGACCGGCGTCGGCGGCATTTTGCGCGACGTGTTCACCATGGGCGCGCGGCCGATCGCGGCGATGAACGCGCTGCGCTTTGGCGCTCCCGATCACCCCAAGACCAGGCATCTCGTCGCGGGTGTGGTGTCGGGCGTTGGCGGCTACGGCAATTCCTTCGGCGTGCCGACGGTCGGCGGCGAGGTCAATTTCGACGCCCGCTATAACGGCAACATCCTGGTCAACGCTTTTGCCGCGGGCCTCGCGAAGACCAATGCCATCTTCCTGTCGGAAGCCAAGGGCGTCGGCCTGCCGGTCGTCTATCTCGGTGCCAAGACCGGCCGCGACGGGGTCGGCGGCGCCACCATGGCGTCGGCCGAGTTCGACGACAAGATCGACGAGAAGCGTCCGACCGTGCAGGTCGGCGATCCCTTCACCGAAAAATGCCTGCTCGAGGCCTGCCTCGAACTGATGGCCTCGGGCGCCGTCATCGCCATCCAGGACATGGGTGCGGCCGGCCTCACCTGTTCGGCGGTCGAGATGGGCGCCAAGGGCGATCTCGGCATCGAGCTCGACCTCGACAAGGTGCCGGTGCGCGAGGAGCGCATGAGCGCCTATGAGATGATGCTGTCGGAAAGCCAGGAGCGCATGCTGATGGTGCTGCGCCCCGAGAAGGAAAAGGAAGCCGAGGCGATCTTCCACAAATGGGGTCTCGACTTCGCCATTGTCGGCAAGACCACCGACGATCTGCGTTTTCGCGTGCTGCACCAGGGCGACCAGGTCGCTGATCTGCCGATCAAGGACCTCGGCGACAAGGCGCCGGAATATGACCGCCCCTGGGTCGAGCCGAAAAAGCCGGCGCCGCTCGCCGCCAATGACATCCCGCAGGCCGATGTCGCGGACGCGCTGCTGAAGCTGCTCGGCGGACCGGACCTGTCCTCGCGCCGCTGGGTGTGGGAGCAGTACGATACGCTGATCCAGGGCAATTCGCTGCAGCTTCCCGGCGGCGATGCCGGTGTGGTGCGGGTGGAAGGCCATGCGACCAAGGCGCTCGCCTTCTCGTCCGACGTGACGCCGCGCTATTGCGAGGCCGATCCCTATGAAGGCGGCAAGCAGGCCGTGGCCGAATGCTGGCGCAACCTCACCGCCACCGGCGCGCTGCCGCTGGCCGCCACCGACAACCTCAATTTCGGCAATCCGGAACGGCCTGAGATGATGGGCCAGCTGGTCGGTGCGGTGAAAGGCATCGGCGATGCCTGCCGCGCGCTCGGCTTCCCGATCGTGTCGGGCAACGTCTCGCTCTACAACGAGACCAACGGCCAGGGCATCCTGCCGACACCGACCATCGGCGGCGTCGGCCTCATCGCCGACTGGTCGAAGATGGTGCGCGCCGGCTTTGCCGCTGAGGGCCAGATGATCCTGCTGGTCGGTGCGCCCCCCTCCTGGGGTACGCATCTTGGCCAGTCCGTCTATTTCAGAGACATCCATGGCCGCACGGACGGCCCGCCGCCGCCGGTGGACCTCGCGCATGAGAAGCGCGTCGGCGACCATGTGCGTTCGCTGATCGCGTCAGGCATCGTCACCGCTGCGCATGATGTTTCCGATGGCGGCATCGCGGTGGCGCTGGCCGAAATGGCGATGGCGTCGGGCATCGGCGCGACGGTTCCCGGGCTTGTCGGCACCGATCCGATCCCGGTCTGGTTCGGGGAGGATCAGGGCCGCTATCTGCTGACACTGTCGATCGATCCGCATGGCGACGAATGGGACGCCATCCGCAAGCAGCAGGGCGAGCTCGGCATTTTCGCGCCGTGGATCGGCTCGACCGGCGGCAACACGCTGAAGCTCGGTGACGCCAGGGCGATCCCGGTCAGCGACTTGAAGGCCGCGCATGAAGGCTGGTTCCCCCGCTTCATGGACCAGGCCAGTTGAGCACACTGGCCGTCCGGGCGCTGCTTGCAGTCGTCTTCTGGCCGTCGCTGTTCTTCTTCTGGTTCCTCGGGCCGTTCGTCTTCTTCCTGCTGTCGACGACCTCGAGCGAGGTTTGTCCGCTGCTGGAAAGGCGCGAGCAGTTCCTGGCTTCGGCCAATGGCACGCTGCCCATGCTGGTGCTGCAGAACCTCATCTATGCGGTTCCGATCATCTGCCTCGTGCTTTGGAGCCGGCTTTTGCCGGAACCCGCGAGGGCAAGCCGGGTCGTCACCTGCATCAAGCTTTTCGCTGTCGCAGCCGTCCTGGGCGCATTGTGGGAATATGGCTCTTCGCTTGTCTGCGATGGTTACGGCCAGCCGTTCTTCTCGCCAGCCTGGCAAATGACCAGCTACCTGCCGATCGCCGATCTGGCGGTCAACATCCCGCTCTATGTGCTGGTCTTCAGCCTTGGTCGCGCCTTCTCGATGCGCGAAGACGACCTTGCGACCGATGCGGTCCATCCGGACAGGAATGCGTCCTAGGCGACAATCGCGCTGGTGCAGGACGGAACGGCTTCAATCGCGGCCGGAAAGGCTTTAGGTTTATCCGACTCTCATCGCACGGGCGGCAACGTTGCCGTCCGCCCGAAACAGGAATTGTGCCATGGCAATGGATGCCCACGACATCGAAAAACTGATCAAGGACGGCATTCCGGACGCCAAGGTGACGATCCGCGACCTCGCCGGCGACGGCGACCACTATGCAGCGGAAGTCGTCGCCGAGAGCTTTCGGGGCAAGAGCCGCGTCCAGCAGCACCAGATGGTCTATGACGCGCTGAAGGGCAATATGGGCGGCGTGCTGCACGCACTGGCGCTGCAGACCAGTGTTCCCGACTGAGGCAGTTCCCACCAACCCGCTTGGCCCAAACCCGCCCATCCTTTGCGCCATTTCGGCCCAGGCGCGGCTAATGTCTTGTTTCGGGCAACCTATGGGTTTATTTGAAGGACATGCTTCGAGCCTGTCTCCCACAGGCGTGAAAGGATATTCCATGAGCGGTATCAACGACTACATCGACAATGAAGTGAAGGGCAACGACGTCGTGCTTTTCATGAAGGGCACGCCCGGGTTCCCGCAGTGCGGTTTTTCCGGCCAGGTCGTCCAGATCCTCGACTATATCGGCGCCGATTATAAAGGCGTGAATGTCCTGGACTCTGCAGAGCTGCGCCAGGGCATCAAGGACTATTCCAACTGGCCGACGATCCCCCAGCTCTACGTCAAGGGCGAGTTCGTCGGCGGCTGCGACATCATCCGCGAGATGTTCCAGGCGGGCGAGTTGCAGACGTTCCTCGTCGAGAAGGGCGTGAGCGTCAAAGCCACTGCCTGATTCGGTTTCGGGCAGGTCGTAGCGACTGCACTGAACGCCGGGGCAGCCCAACCTCGGCAATTTATTATGTCCCGATATCGGGACCAAGACGAGCCAATGCGCCGGCCCGCCGGCGCATTTTCGTTTGAGAGATCGGACTTGCCGTGGACCAGCAATCATCAGCGCCGCAATCGGCAAGCAAACTGCCTATTGCGCGCTGGGAGTTCATTGCGCTGTGCGCGGCGCTGATGGCGCTGAATTCGCTGGCCATCGACATCATGCTGCCGGCACTGCAGCAGATCGGTGCCTCGCTCGGCGTCGAAAATGAAAACCACCGGCAATATGTGGTCACCGCCTATATTCTGGGTTTTGGCGGCGGCCAGCTGTTCTTCGGGCCGATCTCGGACCGTTTCGGCCGCCGCTCACCGCTTGTCGCGGGTCTGATCATCTATGTGGCGGCAGCGGCCGCAGCAGCCATCGCGCCAAGCTTTGAAACGCTGCTGATATGCCGCGCCGTGCAAGGCATTGGGGCGGCCGCCACACGCGTCATCGCGGTCTCGATCGTACGCGATACGTTCGAAGGCCGGCGCATGGCCGAGGTCATGTCGCTGATCTTCATGGTGTTTATGGCGATACCGGTCATCGCGCCCGGCATCGGCCAGTTCATCATGCTGTTCGCGACCTGGCACTACATCTTCGTCACCATGGCCGTCGGCGCCCTGATCGTATCGGCGTGGTCGCTGCTGCGCCTGCCTGAGACGCTGCGCCCCGAATATCGCCGGTCCCTGACGGTCTCCTCCGTCGTCGGTGGATTCCGCATCGTGCTCACCAACCGCATCGCGCTCTGCTACGCCTTTGCCAGCACCTTCGTCTTTGCCGCCATGTTCGGCTTCATCGCCTCGGCGCAGCAGATCTATGTCGACATCTTCAATGTCGGCGAGATGTTCCCCGTCATCTTCGCCGGGGTCGCAGGCGTTCTCGCCTTCTCCAATTTTCTGAATTCACGCCTCGTCGGCCGCATCGGCATGCGCCGGCTGTCGCAGAGCGCGCTGCTGCTGTTTCTGGTCATCAGCCTGGCCTGGCTGGTCGTTTCGCTGGAAATCAAGATGCCGCTCTGGCTGTTCGTCACCTTCTTTGCCAGCGCCATGCTTCCCTTCGGCGCGCTTGGCGCCAATTTCAACGCATTGGCCATGGAGCCGCTCGGCCAACTGGCCGGCACGGCGTCGTCCATCCTGGGTTTCATGCAGACGTTTCTCGGCGGCATTCTCGGCACGCTGATCGGCCAGGCCTTCAACGGCACGGTGACGCCGCTTGCCGCTGGCTTCTGCAGCGTCTCGGTCGCGGCGCTGCTGATGATCCTCATCGCCGAGCGCGGCAAGATGTTCCAGCCGCACAACCCGCCCGTTTCAGGGCATATCACCGACCTGCATTAGAACGGTTCACCGTTTCGCGGAAACGGCGAACCGCTCTAACTCCTTGTTTTAACGCAATTCCCAAGGGAAAGCGCCCACACTTTTCCTGGAATTGCTCTAGGTGAGGCACCTCAGGATGCACCTTGAATCGCCGCCGTGAAGCGAGGCGCAAGCAAACGCCCTGCGATTGCTCCGCCCATACTGTCCGAAAAGGGCAAGGGCAGAGCCTCGTCGAGTGCCTTGAGGATTGATGCGACGAAGGCCCGGCTGAGTTGCGGATCGGTCCCGAGATCCGAATAGGTGGCGCGGGGCTTGCCGATCAGCGTGCCGTTGCGGCGAAGCGAGAACTGCAGCGTCAGCGACATGCCCGCGGTTCCCGCCGGCGGCCTCCAACAGGCGTAGATGGCGTCCGACATCTCCTTGAGGGTGTCGACGGGATCGGGACTGTGGCAGGGGCGCTCTTGCGCGATTGCCGCATTGGCGTTGGCAGACAAGACGAGAGCCGCCGCAAACATTGCGAACCGAGATTTCATTCAAGAGCCCCCAGCGAAGCACCAATTCTTCGGCCGCGCAAACCGCTGGCCGCAGGAATTGATCCTACCCAGCCCACAGTTCGCGGCGCAACTCCTGCCAGCTTTCCCGGTCGGGCGCGACCAGCAGGCCGCCGCCGACATGCGACGGCAGGTAGGCTGTGCCGTCGAAGCGCGCGGCATGGCCGCCGGCCTCTGCGTGGATCAGCACGCCGGCGAGATGGTCCCAGGGCATCAGCTTGTTATAGACGACGAAATGGCCATGGCCACTGGCCAGCAAGCGGTATTCGTGGGCGGCGCAGCGGTAATTGAACTGCGACAGCGTCTTGGTCTGGTTGCAGGCCAGCCGCGTGCGGTCGGGCTCGGCCATATATTGCCAGGAGACCGCCCCGGTCATCCCTGAGATCGGCGCGCTTGCGGCAACCCGCACTGTCTCCAGGCTGCCATGCGCGTGGCGGATATGGCTGCCGGCACCCTTGGCGCCGATCAGCCAGTCCTTGCCGACCGGATCGTGGATGATGCCGGCGACCGTCTCACCCTTGACCACGACGCCAAGCATGACGCCGAACAGCGGCACGCCGGAGGCGAAATTGAAGGTGCCGTCGACCGGGTCGATGACGAAGGCCAGATCGGCGTCGCCCAGACCATCGAGCAGCGCCGGATCGTCGGAACAGGCTTCCTCGCCGACAACCATGGCCGAAGGATAGCGCTGGCGCAGCTTGGCGGTGATCAGCCGCTCGGCGTTGACATCGGCTTCCGTCACCAGATCGGCGGCGGAGGTCTTCTGCCTGACGTCGCCATCGCCCAGCCGGCGAAAACGAGGCATGATTTCGGTGTCGGCGGCCTCGGCCAGCAGGCTGGCCAGCCAGTCGATCGCATTGTCGTCAAATGTCATCGGAAGCGTCTTGTCCTGTGATGAGGGTCTGGTTCAGAGCGGCGAAATCGAACAGTTTCCGGTCGAGCAGATGCGAGGGCCTGGTGTTGGACAGCGCGCGGATCATCGTGTCCTTGCGGCCGGGCATGCGCTTTTCAATGTCCTCCAGCATCGCCTTCATGGCGTTGCGCTGGAGGCCTTCCTGGCTGCCGCAGAGGTCGCAAGGGATGATCGGGAACCGCATCGCCGCGGCGAATTTCTCGAGGTCGATTTCTGCGCAATAGCTCAGCGGCCGCAGCACCATGACGTCGCCTTCGTCGTTGAGCAGCTTTGGCGGCATTGCGGCAAGACGGCCGCCATGGAACAGGTTCATGAAGAAGGTTTCGAGAATGTCCTCGCGGTGATGGCCGAGCACCAGCGCCGAACACCCCTCCTCGCGCGCGATGCGATAGAGATGACCGCGCCGCAGCCGCGAGCAGAGCGAGCAATAGGTGCTGCCCTCAGGCAGCTTGTCGGTGACCACCGAATAGGTGTCCTGGTACTCGATGCGGTGGGCAATGCCGTTGGTGTCGAGGTAATCGGGCAGAATGTGCTTGGGGAAATTCGGCTGGCCCTGATCGAGATTGCAGGCTAGCAATTCGACCGGTAGCAGCCCGCGCCATTTGAGGTCGAGCAGCGTGGCAAGCAAGCCGTAGGAATCCTTGCCGCCCGACAGCGCGACCAGCCAGCGCTGGCCCGGCTCCACCATCGAGAAATCCTCGATCGCCTGGCGGGTCAGCCGCAGCAGCCGCTTGCGCAATTTGTTGAACTCGACCGAGGACGGCACATCGGCGAACAGCGGATGGGAGCCGCCTTCGGCGGCCGGTTCAAGCGTCTCTATGTCTGGTTGCATGTTCATGGCGCGGCGGCCCCGGATGTGACGTCCGCCCGGATTAGCGCATCGGCCGGAGAATCGAAACCGCAAAGCGGATGTGCCAAAACAAAAAGGCCGCCTCGAGGGCGGCCTTTCGGTATCGCGGAAATGCGTTCGCTCAGCGCGAGTAGAATTCGACGACCAGGTTCGGTTCCATCTGGACGGCGAACGGAACGTCCGCCAGGCCGGGGATGCGCGAGAAGGTCGCGACCATCTTGTTGTGATCGGCTTCGATATAGTCCGGCACGTCGCGCTCGGCGAGGCCGACCGATTCCAGCACGATGACCAGCTGCTTCGACTTTTCGCGCACTTCGACGACGTCGCCCGGCTTGCAGCGGTACGAGCCAATGTTGACGCGCTTGCCGTTGACGTTGACGTGGCCGTGGTTGACGAACTGACGGGCGGCGAAAATGGTCGGCACGAACTTGGCGCGGTAGACGACCGCGTCGAGACGCGACTCGAGCAGGCCGATCAGGTTCTCCGAGGTGTCGCCCTTGCGGCGATCGGCCTCTTCATAGACCTTGCGGAACTGCTTTTCCGAAACGTCGCCATAGTGACCCTTCAGCTTCTGCTTGGCGCGCAGCTGCAGGCCGAAATCGGAAAGCTTGCCCTTGCGGCGCTGGCCGTGTTGGCCGGGGCCGTATTCGCGCTTGTTGACCGGGGACTTCGGGCGGCCCCAGATGTTTTCGCCGAGACGGCGGTCGATCTTGTATTTCGCGGATTCGCGCTTGCTCATCGCATTCCCTTTTCAAAACAACACACCCGGCACCTCATGGTCCGGGTGAAGGAAACGCGCCCTCCTCTGGCCTCCGTTTTCGAGACCTGACAGGGTTTTCCCACGCAACGCGGCGGAAAACCCACGGGACACGTCAGTTCAAACAAAACCAGAAACCAAGGCAACCGGTCTTGCGCATACAAAACAAACACCGGACATCGCTGCCCGGCGTTGGCGGCTGATTAAACCGAGAGTTAACCGGTGTCAAGCTTGTGAGTGGAACGGCGCAACGCAACCCTCTAGCGTTCGAGGCGTTATGCGATGCCGGATGTGGCGGGAGGTTTTGCGCCAACGGCACCAGGAAGGGATCTGGAGCTTGAGGAGTCCAATTAACATGAAGAAGTTCTTCCTTACCTTGGCAGGAGCAGCGGTGCTTGCAGGTTCGATGGCGGTGGCGCCGGAACCGGCCATGGCGCGACATTGGCACGGCCACAAACAAGTGTGCCGCGTCATCGTCAAGAAGAGGGTGGTGTGGCGGCACGGCCATCGCAAGGTGATCGTGACAAAGGTAAGGCGCTGCCACCGCTGGTAAGGCAAACATTTCCAGAGATTTTGCTTGAAGAAGCAAGGCCCGCAGTTCCGCTGCGGGCCTTGTGTGTTTGGTCAATGTTTCGCGAGCGATACTCAGTCTTTCGACTTCCTTTCCGGCAGCCCCTTGCGCTTGGTCTCGGCGAATTCCTCGAGCTGCTTTTCGCTCATGGATTCGTACATTCCCTTGGAAGCGCCTTTGAGCTCGCTCTTTTTCGTCTCGCCGCGCTTGGCGGAGAGCGCGGCGCCTGCGGCTTTCTGCTGGGCTTTCGAAGTGGCTGGCATGGCGGTTTCTCCTTTGCTGTCAGGAGAAACGCCGCGTTGTGGCGGCGGTTCCAGCGCCAGCTGTCCGGTTCCTCGGCCGGCTGTGCCAGCCCATCAGGCGGCCGGCTTTGGCGATTCGCCGGCAGCCTTCCCGTCTCCAAAGCCCTGGTGTAGGACGGCTGAATGAAGTCGCTGACAGACCCCTCACAAGCTCTCTCCACCGGCCTGGCGAAAATCCGCACCGAATTCCACGTGCCGGATGGATTTCCGGCAGACGTCGTGGCAGCCGCGGAAGCGGCGGCCAGACGTGTGCCGAACCAGCATGCCGATCGAACTGATATGCCCTTCGTCACGCTCGATCCGGCGGCCTCCACCGATCTTGACCAGGCGTTCTCGATCGAGGCGAGCAGCCGTGATCTTCTGCTGCATTATGCCATTGCCGACGTGGCCTGGTTCGTCGAGGACGGCGACGCGGTGGATGTCGAAGCCTGGAACCGGGGCCAAACGCTTTACCTGCCGGACAGCAAGGCCGGGCTCTATCCCCCGGTGCTTGCCGAGGCTGCGGCGAGCTTGTTGCCGGATGGACCGCGTCCGGCTGTCATCTTCACGGTTCGGGTCGCCGAAGACGGCGCGGTGAAGCTGGACGGTGTGGAACGGGCAATCATTCAAAGCCGCGCGAAGCTCGCCTATGACAGCGTGAGGGCCTCCGACGTTCCGTCCGACTTCGCCGAATTGGCGCGGCGCATTGCGGCAAACGAAGAGCGTCGCGGCGCTTCCCGCGTCGACCCGCCCGAGCAGGAGGTGGAAAGGCTCGCCGACGGCACCTTCCGGCTTGCCTTCAGACCGCTCCTGCAATCCGAGCAGGACAATGCAGCACTTTCGCTGGCCGCCAATATGGCGATTGCCGACGCCATGCTGGCGCACAAGACCGGGCTGTTCAGGGTCATGTCCGGGCCGGACGCTTCCAAGGTGCAAAGACTGCGCAACGCCGCACAGGCCCTCGGTCTGTCCTGGCCGGCCTCTACCGGCCTGCGCGACTACCAGCGCACGCTTGACCCGGCCGACCCGAAACAGGCGGCGTTGATGCTGGAAATCCGCCGTGCAGGCAACGGCGCGTCCTACCAGCCCTATGTGGAGGGCGTTGTCCCCTGGCATGAAGCGATGGCCGCCACCTATGCCCACGCCACCGCACCGCTCAGGCGGCTGGCCGACCGCTACGTCGTGCGCTGCGCGCTGGCAATCGCCAACGGTCAGCCCGTGCCGCAGGCCGTCAGCGATGCGTTCGCTGGATTGCCGAAGGTGATGGGACGTGCGGATGCCCGCGCCTCGCAGATCAACCATGCGGCCATCGACCTTGCCGAGGCGGTCATGCTCAGGGGACGAGTGGGGGAAACGTTCAAAGCCGTCGTCACCGACTTCGTCGACCATGGCGTGCGCGTTCAGCTTGCCGACATGCCTGTCGTTGCCACCGTGAAGGCCACCGGATTCAGACAGGGTGACGGCGTGACACTAAGGCTGGTGTTGGCCGATGCGGATCAACGTAGCATCGCCTTCGAACCCGTTTAGGCGGCAGACGTTTCCGCTACCAATCCAAAGCCCTGCATCAGCCGGCTGACGGCGAAATCCGCCTTGCCTGACGTGAAGACCGCGATATCGGGCTCGCCTTGTGGTAGCGGCCCATCGACGGGCGGCAGCAGTGAGAGCGCCCGCCGGGCGATCGCTTCGGCCGGATCGATCCAGTCGACCGGCCAGGGTGCGGTCTTGCGCATGCGGTTGACCAGGAAGGGATAGTGCGTGCAGGCCAGCACGACGATGTCGGTCCTGAGCCCCTCATGCTCCATGAAGCAGGGCGAGATCTCCGCGCGCACGGCTTCCTCGTCGACAAAACCCTCGCGCATATAGACTTCGGCAAGCCCCGCCAGCCTGTCGCTGCCAACCAGGCGGACATGGCATTTCTGCGCCCATTTGCTGATCAGGTCGCGCGTATATTGCCGCTTCACCGTGCCCGGCGTCGCCAGCACCGAGACCAGACCCGAGCGGGTGCGCTCCGCCGCCGGCTTGACCGCCGGCACGGTGCCAACGAAGGGATGGCCCGGAAATCTGTCGCGCAGCGCATCGATCACCAGCGTCGAGGCGGTGTTGCAGGCGATGACGGAAATCGCCGGCGTGAACCTGTCAAGCAGCTTGGCGAACAGTTCCAATATGTGTGTCCGCAGCGCAGGTTCCTCCCAGGCGCCAAACGGAAAGGCGGCATCGTCCGCGACATAGATGAAGCGCCGGTCCGGCATCAGCACGCGCGCCTCGCGCAAAACGGTCAACCCGCCGACGCCGGAATCGAACATCAGGATCGGCTGGTCAGTCATTGTCGGTTCCCTTGCCGCCCAGCGGCGGTGCGTCCTCATCGTCACCGGCAGGCCGGTGCGCCGGGCGATCGGATTCTGCCTTGCCGGCGCGCGCGGCGGCCGGAAGCCGCCTTGGATCATCGCCCGGCGAGCCATCGCCACGCGGCATTGCCGGCGAGAACCTGTCGAGGGACGAGATGATGCCGCGCAGCACCTTGAGCTCCGGCTCGGCAAAGCCGGCACGCGTCAGCACGGCACGCAGATTGTCGACCATTTTCGGCTTCTTCGGCGCCGGCCGGAAATAGCCGCGCGCTTCCAACGCGCCTTCGAGATAGGCGAACAAGCCGTGCAATTCTTCCTTGCTTGCCGGTTTCATCTCCGGCCCGGTGAAGTTGGTCTTGGTCTCGTCCTCCAGGCCCGACTTCATCCACTCATAGGACATCAGCAAGGCCGCCTGGGCGATGTTGAGCGAGGAGAAATCAGGATCGACGGGAAAAGTGACAATCTCGTCGGCAAGCCCGACCTCGTCATTGTAGAGACCGAAGCGCTCGCGGCCGAACAGGATGCCGGTGCGCTGCCCCATGCCATGACGGGCGCGCAGCACCCTGCCCGCTTCCACCGGACCGCGCACGGCCTTGAAGCCGTCGCGCTGCCTGGCGGTGGTGGCGAAGACGAAGTTCAGGTCGGCAAGCGCCGAGGTCAGGTCGTCAAACACCTTCACGGCGTCGATGACATGGTCGGCACGGCTGGCGGCGGCGCGCGCTTTCTCGCTCGGCCAGCCGTCGCGCGGGTTGACCAGGCGCAACTCCGACAGACCGAAATTGGCCATGGCGCGGGCGACCATGCCGATGTTTTCGCCGAGCTGCGGCTCGACGAGAATGATGGCCGGACCAGCGGCTGGAGCGTTATCGGGATCTTTGGTGACGGGCATGATTGTCAAAGAACTGCTGTTTGCGGCATTTCAGCGTCCCCTGCCATATTCGGCCGCGAAAATGAAGCATTCGCAAATGATTGCGTCGACAGCCCGCATTCGTGACCGATCGCCGTTTGCGCGGCCAAAAACGCTTTGATATACGGGCGGCATCTCCCGGCCGAACGCCACGCGGGCAAGGCCGTCCCATATCCCAGCAACGAGGCATTCTTTCATGGCGAAGATCAAGGTGGCGAACCCGGTCGTCGAACTCGACGGCGACGAGATGACCCGCATCATCTGGCAGTTCATCAAGGACAAGCTGATCCATCCTTATCTCGACCTGAAGCTCGAATATTACGACCTCGGCATCGAGCATCGCGACGCAACCAACGACCAGGTGACGATCGATTCGGCCAACGCCATCAAGAAATACGGCGTTGGCGTGAAATGCGCGACGATCACCCCCGACGAGCAGCGCGTCGAGGAGTTCAAGCTGAAGAAGATGTGGAAGTCGCCGAACGGCACCATCCGCAACATCCTCGGCGGCACCATCTTTCGCGAGCCGATCATCATGAAGAACGTGCCGCGCCTGGTGCCCGGCTGGACCAAGCCGATCATCGTCGGCCGCCACGCCTTCGGCGACCAGTACCGCGCCACCGACTTCCGCTTTCCGGGCAAAGGCAAGCTGACCATCAAGTTCGTCGGCGAAGATGGCCAGGTAATCGAGCATGACGTGTTCGATGCGCCCGGCGCCGGTGTCGCCATGGCCATGTACAATCTCGACGAGTCGATCCGCGAATTCGCCCGCGCCTCGCTGAACTACGGCCTGCTGCGCAACTACCCGGTCTATCTGTCGACCAAGAACACCATCCTCAAGGCCTATGACGGACGCTTCAAGGACATTTTCCAGGAAGTCTACGAGGCTGAATTCGAGGCGGAGTTCAAGGCGAAGAAGCTGTGGTACGAGCACCGCCTGATCGACGACATGGTGGCGTCGAGCCTGAAATGGTCGGGCGGCTATGTCTGGGCCTGCAAGAACTATGACGGCGACGTGCAGTCCGACACTGTGGCTCAGGGCTTTGGCTCGCTCGGCCTGATGACCTCGGTGCTGATGACGCCGGACGGCAAGACGGTGGAAGCGGAAGCCGCGCACGGCACCGTCACCCGCCATTACCGCCAGCACCAGAAGGGCGAGGAAACCTCGACTAATTCCATCGCCTCGATCTTCGCCTGGACGCGCGGCCTCGCCCACCGCGCCAAGCTCGACGACAATGCCGAGCTGAAGCGGTTCGCCGAGACACTGGAAAAGGTCTGCATCCAGACGGTCGAGAGCGGCTTCATGACCAAGGACCTGTCGCTGCTGATCGGTCCCGACCAGCCCTGGCTGTCGACCACCGGCTTCCTCGACAAGATCGACGAGAATTTGCAGAAGGCGATGGCGTAAGAACCCAAATTTCCACATGCCGAAGGCTCCGAAAGGAGCCTTCGTTTTTTGGGCCAGCGAAGGCGAAGGGCTGACAGCATGACCAAGCCGATCCTCTACGGCGCGGACTACAGCGTTTACGTGCGGATCGCGCGGATGGCGCTGGAGGAAAAGAGCATCGACTACGAGTTGGTGCCGCTCGATATCTTTGCCGCCGAAGGCATCCCGGCCTGGTATCTGGAGCATCACCCGTTCGGCCGCATCCCGGCCTTCGAGCATGACGGATTCCGGCTGTTCGAGACCAATGCGATCGCGCGCTATGTCGACGAGGCCTTCGACGGCCCGGCGCTGCAGCCCGCCGATGCGCGCGGCCGCGCCAGGATGAGCCAAATCATTGGCATGCTCGACGCCTATGGCTACCGCGCCATGGTCTGGGACGTTGCCGTCGAACGGCTGGAAAAGGCGCAGCCGAATGAGGTCCTGATCGCCGGCGGGCTGCGGCAGGCGGAGACGGTGCTCAGGGTGCTCACCTCACTCAAGGCGCCGGGGCCGTGGTTGCTGGGTGACCAGTTGACGCTCGCCGACCTGCATGCGGCTCCGATCGTCGGCTATTTCGTCAAGGTTGCCGAAGGCCAAAAGCTGCTGGCGCAGTTCGCCGACATACAAGGCTGGTATACCCGCATTGCCGCTCGTGCGAGCTTTGCCCGCACCGAGAAAGCCGAATAGCGCATCAATCGGGAAGATAGATTTCCGCCTTCATGAAGGTTTTGGCGCGACCGCTGATCAGCACGCGGTCATCCGCAAGCTCGCACAGCAAATGGCCGCCGCGCTGCGAGCATTGGAACGCCGACAGATGGGTCTTGCCAAGCTTTTCAGCCCAGTACGGCACCAGCGTCGCATGGATCGAACCGGTCACTGGGTCCTCGGGAATGCCCGCTGCCGGAGCGAAGTAGCGCGACACGAAATCATGGCCGCCGCCCCGCGCGGTGACAACGACACCGAGCGGGTCGAAGGCCGCGATCTTGAATAGATCGGGAACGAAAAATCGCACGGCGGCTTCATCGGCAAGCTCGACGAACAGGTTCTCGAAATTGCGAAAGCACGCGACCGGCCGGGCCGAGACGCTGTCCTGAAGCGCGTGCGTTAATTCGACATCGAGCGGCTGTGGCGGGAAGCATGGCAGGTCAAGTTGATAGGCACCGTCATGTTGCGAAACCCTGATCTCGCCGACTCGCGTCGCAAAGGCCATGTCGCCCGATACGTTGTAAGCTTCAGCAAGTACATGCGCCGTGGCGAGCGTCGCGTGGCCGCAGAACTCGGCCTCATGCACCGGCGTGAACCAGCGCAAATCCCAACCCGCGCCGTTCGGTCGCGCGAAGGCGGTCTCAGCCAAATTGTTCTCATTGGCAACGGCCTGCATGACCTCTTCCGGAAGCCAGTCCTCCAGAATGAGGACGGCCGCCGGGTTGCCCTGAAAAACCCGATCGGCGAAAGCATCGGCCTGATACATGATCAGTGTTGGCACATCTTTCTCCCGATCGGCCTTTGAATATCCGGGCGGCACCAGCGCATTAGAAACTGATTTCTGGCCGGGTCACCATCAGCCAGAGGATCGCAAGCACCGCGCCAAAGGCCGGGAAGCCGCAAGCAAACCAGATGCGAAACAGGCGCTTCTCCTCAGTGGGTAGCGGCGCGTTTTCGAGGACCGCCTGCCGCGCCAGATTCCGGATCCGAATCTGAATCCACACCACCGGCAGCCAGAACAGACCAGTCAGGATATAGAGCAGCAAAGACAGCACGATCCAGCCTTCGGAGAGCGGCCAGCCCACCGCCCGCGCCAGCAACACGCCCGTGATCGGCTGGACGATGACGGCGGTCGCCGTAAAAATCGTGTCGGCGACGACGACCGTGCCGGCGACATGGGCGACGATATCGGCGCGGCCGGTGCGCTGCGCCATCAGCATGAAGAAGGCAATGCCGGCGCCGGTGCCGAACAGAACCGTGGCGCCGATGACATGCGCCCAGCGCAATATGTCAGCCCAGAGGCTCATCGCTCGTCGAGCACCGCGAGCGCCACCAGCACCAGGCAAAGCTCGGGGATCGTCTTGACCAGCGGTCCCAGCGGATCAAGCCATAGACCGGGGACAAGAAGCGTCGCCGCAGCTAGATAGGACAGCGTGATCGCCATCATCGCCAGCAGCGCGCGCCGGGCCAGGGATCGGACCACGACAGCCGCGCCGACCAGGATATCCGCCACACCTCCGCCAAGAACCGACAGATGGGCGAGGCTCGCCGACACGCCGTGCGAAACAAGGATATCCGACGCTGCCTCTTGCCGGATCAGGCCGATGATGCCCGAAACGAGCCAGAACAGGGACAGACCAGCGAAGATGACAGGCTTCGCCAGCCAGAGCCGGGCAAACCATCGTTCCTGGACATTTGTGGGCATGTCGGCCAGCGTTGCTTCCAGCGGCTGAAGCGGACGGTCGGAGGCCTGGTTCCAGGCCGTGGCATCGCCTGTCACGCCGCGCGCCACCGCGGCAAGGGCTGCACTGCGCAATGGAGACCGCCAGCCAAACATGCCAAGCATATCGGCAACGGCGCCCGCAAGTCGGCCGAGAATCGCCGGCATCGGCACCACCCTCGCCGGCGGCAGACCAAGCCACGCACGCAGGGTCAGCAAGACATCGGCGAGCGGTCTGGCATTGCCTTCGACGAGATCGACGGCAAGTCTGGGCGGCAGCGATCCGGCGACTGCCAATGACACCGCTTCGGCAACGTCGGTGACCGAAACGGTCTGGATCAATTGGCGTGGCATGACGGCCGGGACAAAACCGGGAAATGCCGCAAGGGCGCGCAGAAGTGCTGTGCCGCCATAGGCGGCAGGCGAGATCACCAGGCCGGGCCGCAGGATCGTCCATTCCAGCGAGGAGCTTGCGACGGCCTTGTCGCCTTGCGCCTTGGTGCGGAAGAAAGGATTTGCCGAGGAGAGATCGGCGCCGATCGCGGAGATCTGTGCAAAGCACCGCACGCCGGCCCTTTCGCAGGCCGTGACGAGTGCCACCACCGAGCCCCGGTGAACGGCGTCGAGGCGGTCGCGCGGGCCGTCCTGCAAAGCGCCTGCCGCATTGACCACCGCGTCCATGCCTGCGACCACCGGCAGCCAGTCTTCAGCGGCAAGCAATTTCGACATGTCCGCCGCGATCCAGCGAACCGACGGCCGGCGGCGCCCGGCATCCCGAATATCGCGGCCGAGGCCGGTCACCTGATGACCGTCGCGAAGCAAGCGGCCGATGACGGCGTCCCCGATCAACCCATAGCCGCCGAGGACGAGAATTTTCATGTCGCGGCTTTCAGGCGGCTTCGAGTGCCGCCCTCACAGCCGCGATCGCATCATTGGCCTTCGAGGCATCCGGACCACCGGCCTGGGCCATGTCGGGCCGTCCGCCGCCGCCCTGCCCGCCGAGTGCGGCGGAGGCCACGCGCACCAGGTCGACGGCGCTGAAGCGGCCGACGAGGTCGTCGGTGACGGCGACGACGACGCTGGCCTTGTTGTCCTCACCGGCACCGACGAAGACGACGACGCCAGAGCCAAGCGAGGTCTTGCCGGCATCGGCGAGCGGCTTCAGATCCTTGGGCGACACGCCGGAGACCGCCTTGCCGAGGAAGCCGACGCCCGCAACCGTCTCATTCTCCGAGGGCCCACCCGACGCGGCACCGCCGCCCAGCGCCAGCTTCTTGCGCGCTTCGCTCAGTTCCTTCTCGAGCTTCTTGCGCTCTTCGAGCAGCGTCTCGACACGCGCCGGCACGTCGGCAGGCGAGATCTTCAGCACGGCTGCCGCCGCCTTCAGGCGCCTGTCCTGTTCGTCGAGATGTTTTCTGGCCGCCTCGCCGGTCAGCGCCTCGATACGGCGCACGCCGGCAGCGACCGCACTGTCGGAGACGACGCGGACCAGGCCGATATCGCCGGTCGCCCTGACATGTGTGCCGCCGCAGAGTTCGACCGAATAGGGCCGGTTGGCCTTGGCGCCGTGCAGCCCCGTGCCCATCGACACGACGCGCACCTCATCGCCATACTTCTCGCCGAACAGCGCCATGGCGCCCTCGGCGATGGCGTCGTCGACCGACATCAGGCGCGTCGTCACCGGGCTGTTCTGCACGACGATTTCGTTGGCCATGCGCTCGACCTCTTCGAGCTCTTCGGCCGAGATCGGTTTGTTGTGCGAGATGTCGAAGCGCAGCCGCTCCGGCGCGACCAGCGAGCCCTTCTGCGCGACATGGGTGCCCAGCACCTCGCGCAGCGCCTCGTGGATCAGGTGCGTGGCGGAGTGGTTGGCACGCAGCCTGGTGCGGCGCGCATGGTCCACCTTGAGCTCGACGGCAGCGCCCGTCTTGACGGTGCCGCTCGCCACCTTGCCAAGATGCACGAACAGCCCGTCGGCCTTTTTCTGCGTGTCGGAAATCTCGATCGAGAATCCTTCGCCCGAGATGATGCCGGTATCGCCCATCTGGCCACCGGACTCGCCATAGAACGGCGTCTGGTTGACGACCACCGCAATGGCATCGCCCTTGTTGGCGCTGTCGACGTTCTTACCGTCCTTGACCAGCGCCTGAATGAGGCCTTCCGCAGCTTCAGTCTCGTAACCGAGGAACTCGGTGGCGCCGGTCTTTTCGCGCACGGAGAACCACACCGTCTCGGTGGCGGCCTCGCCGGACCCGGTCCAATGTTTGCGCGCCTCGGCCTTCTGCTGCTCCATCGCATTGGTGAAGCCGGCCAGATCGACCGAGATGTTGCGCTGACGCAGCGCGTCCTGCGTCAGGTCGAGCGGGAAGCCGTAGGTGTCGTAGAGCTTGAACGCCGTCTCGCCATCCAGCATGTCGCCGGCATGAAGCGTTTCTGTTGCCTCGGAGAGCAGGCCGAGGCCGCGCACCAGCGTCTTGCGGAAGCGCGTTTCCTCGAGCTTCAGCGTCTCGGTGATCAACTGTTCGCCGCGCAGCAGTTCGGGATAGGCCTGGCCCATCTCGCGCACCAACGCCGGCACCAGCTTCCACATCAGCGGCTCGTTTGCGCCAAGCAGCTGCGCGTGGCGCATGGCGCGGCGCATGATGCGGCGCAGCACGTAGCCGCGGCCCTCGTTCGACGGCAGCACGCCGTCGGCGACCAGGAAGGAGGACGAGCGCAGATGATCGGCAATGACGCGGTAGGACGCCACCGTTTCCGTATCGGGAGCGCGGCCGAGCGCGGAAGACGCCGCATCGATCAGGTGCCGGAACAGGTCGGTCTCGAAGACGCTTTCCACGCCTTGCAGGATGGAGGCCATGCGCTCCAGGCCCATGCCGGTGTCGATCGACGGGCGCGGCAAGTCGATGCGCTCCTCCTTCGTCACCTGTTCATACTGCATGAACACCAGGTTCCAGAATTCGAGGAAGCGGTCGCCATCCTCCTCGGGGCTGCCGGGAGGACCGCCCCAGATGTGCTCGCCGCGATCGATGAAGATTTCCGAGCACGGCCCGCAAGGACCGGTGTCGCCCATTGCCCAGAAATTGTCCGAGGTCGCGATGCGGATGATGCGATCGTCCGAGAAACCCGCGATCTTCTTCCAGAAGCCGGCCGCCTCGTCGTCCGTGTGGTAGACGGTGACCAGCAGCTTGTCCTTCTTCAGCCCGAACTCCTTGGTGATCAGGTTCCAGGCAAGCTCGATGGCACGCTCCTTGAAATAATCGCCGAAGGAGAAATTGCCGAGCATCTCGAAGAAGGTCAAATGGCGCGCGGTGTAGCCGACATTGTCGAGGTCGTTGTGCTTGCCGCCGGCGCGTACGCTCTTCTGCGCAGTGGTGGCGCGCGAATAGGACCGCTTCTCCAGACCGGTGAAGACGTTCTTGAACTGCACCATGCCGGCATTGGTGAACATCAATGTCGGATCGTTGCGCGGCACGAGCGGGCTCGAGGCCACGACCTCGTGGCCCTCCTTGCGGAAATAGTCGAGAAAGGTCGACCGGATCTCGTTCACGCCACTCATGACTGCTGCCTTTTCGCGAAAACCGCCGGCGCGGCCGGCGGAAACTGGTCTCTGCTTTGCAGAAATAGATTTGGCCTTTTAGCGGGCACGCCCCAGCCTGTCCAGAAACACGGAATTGGGCCAATCAAGGAGCTGCCAGGCTGGCTCGACGCTGCCCAAAAACAAAACCGCCGGCTCGAAGGCCGGCGGTTTGGACGCGGTACTAAAGAACTCGGTTACTTAAGCATCAGGTCATAGGCCGACTTTATGGCCGAACTCTGGCCGTCGCCTACATCGCGCCGGCTTCGTCCTCAAAACCGTCGTCGCCATTGCCCTCAGAGCCACCATTCTCGAGGAATTTCTCGGCGATCAGCCCGGCATTCTGCCTCAGCGCCAATTCGATCTCGCGTGCGGTATCGGGATTGTCGCGCAGGAACAGCTTGGCGTTTTCGCGGCCCTGGCCAAGACGCTGCGAATTATAGGAGAACCAGGCGCCCGACTTCTCGACCACGCCGGCCTTGACGCCGAGGTCGACCAGCTCGCCGGTCTTGGACACGCCCTCGCCATACATGATGTCGAATTCGACCACCTTGAAGGGCGGCGCCAGCTTGTTCTTGACCACCTTGACGCGGGTCTGGTTGCCGACGACCTCGTCACGGTCCTTGACCGAGCCGATGCGGCGGATGTCGAGACGCACCGACGCGTAGAATTTCAGCGCGTTGCCACCGGTCGTGGTCTCGGGCGAGCCGAACATGACGCCGATCTTCATGCGGATCTGGTTGATGAAGATGACCATGGTGTTGGAACGCGAGATCGAGGCGGTGAGCTTGCGCAGCGCCTGGCTCATCAAACGAGCTTGAAGACCCGGCAGTGAATCGCCCATCTCACCCTCGATTTCGGCGCGCGGCGTCAGTGCCGCGACCGAATCGACCACCAGCACGTCGATGGCGCCGGAACGCACCAGCGTATCGCAGATCTCCAGCGCCTGCTCGCCGGTGTCGGGCTGCGAGATCAGCAGGTTTTCAAGATCGACGCCAAGTTTGCGGGCATAGACCGGATCGAGCGCGTGTTCGGCGTCGACGAAGGCGCAGATGCCGCCCTTCTTCTGGGCTTCGGCCACCGTGTGCAGCGCCAGCGTCGTCTTGCCCGAGCTTTCCGGCCCGTAGATCTCGATGATGCGGCCGCGCGGCAGGCCGCCGACGCCAAGCGCGATGTCGAGGCCGAGCGAGCCGGTCGGCACCGTTTCGATCTCGACGACCTGCTCGTTCGCGCCGAGCCGCATGATCGAGCCCTTGCCGAAAGCCCGCTCGATTTGCGACAGCGCCGCATCCAGAGCCTTTGATTTGTCCACTGCCTTATCCTCTACAAGCCGCAAAGAATTCTGAGCCATGATACATCACCCCTTGGTCGTCAATGAAGGCCGGACAATCCGTAATCCCTGCCATTTTGTACCTTTTTTGTTCTCGTTTGGCAAGAGGGATCAAATATCTGAAAAACAAGTCATATCCGGATTTGTTCTTTTTTCGTACCAAGAGATCGAACAGGAATGCACCCCGCATTGGGCCAGACTGCTCGATTGTATCGATCCGCCGAATCGCCATCTTGCTGGCGAAGGTCTACGACGCAGTCTAGCGCTTGTGCAGTTGCAATAACAAAGGGCATATCGCTGGCATGGTGAAATCCATAGAGATACTGGCCGTGGGCGGCGCCCATATCGACCGGCGCGGCCAGGTGTCCGGCGCTTACGTGCCGGCCGCGTCCAATCCCGGCACGATGCGCGAGGATGTCGGCGGCGGCGTCTTCAACGCGCTGCGCAGCACAGTGCGGCGCGGCGTCTCGGCTTCACTGCTTTCGATGCGGGGCGGCGATGCGGCCGGCGATACCGTTTCACGCGCTATCGCCGAGTCAGGGATCGCCGATCTGTCGGCGGTGTTCCTCGATCGCACGACACCGAGCTATACGGCGTTGATCGACCGCGAGGGCGAGTTGATCGTCGGCTTCGCCGACATGGCGCTGTACGATCTGGCGTTCCCCAAGCAGATGAGGCGATCCAAGGTCCGCGAAGCGATCGCCGCCGCCGATGCCGTCCTGTGCGACGCCAATCTGCCGTCCTCGGCATTGGAACGGCTGGTTTCGCTTGCCGCCGACAAGCCGGTGTATGCCATTGCCATTTCGCCGGCCAAGGTGGTGCGGCTGATACCGGTGCTCGGCGCGCTGGCACTGGTCTTCATGAACCGGCGCGAGGCCGTCGTGCTGGCCGGCGTCAACGCAAATGCCGCCGAGCGGGATGTCATCGACGGTTTGCGATGCAGCGGCCTTGCCAGCGGCGTGGTGACGGCGGGCAGCGCGCCGGTGCTGGGCTTCGATGACACAGGCGCCTTTACGATCCTGCCGCCTGCTCCGAGAAGAGTCGCTGATGTCACCGGCGCCGGCGACGCGCTGGCGGGCGCGACGATCGCAGCGCTGCTGCGCGGCCTGCCATTGCGCCAGGCCTTGCGCGAAGGCGTTGCCGCGGCGACGCTGGCCATAGAAAGCGCCGACGCAGTTCCCGACTTCACCGCTGCGGCCTTTGCGGATGCTCTGGCTCTTGTGCCGGAAGCCCGGGAAGTGGCATGAGACCGGCAAATTCATAACGCCGCAGTGCAGGCTACGTGTCCTTGTGGATGCGACACACTGCGGATTGGAGATTCGAGATGACCCCTGAGACCGCCCGCCCCTTCATCGACATCCACGCGCCGGTGGCGCAGGCGCTAGCCGCCGGGCGGGCGGTGGTGGCGCTGGAAAGCACCATCATCACCCATGGCATGCCCTACCCCGACAATGGCGCCATGGCGGCCAATGTCGAGAAGATCATCAGCGATGGCGGCGCCGTACCGGCGACGATCGCCGTGGTCGGCGGCCGCATCAAGATCGGTCTGTCCGACGGCGAGCGGGAGTCGCTGGCGATGACCGGCGACGCCATGAAGCTGTCGCGTGCCGACCTTGGATTCGCCGTGGCGCAAGGCCGCACCGGCGGCACCACGGTCGCCGCCACGATGATCGCTGCGCATATGGTCGGAATAAAAGTGTTCGCCACCGGCGGCATTGGCGGCGTGCACAAAGGCGCCGAAAAGAGCTTTGACATATCGGCCGACCTCGACGAACTGGCGCGCACGCCAGTCATCGTCGTCTCGGCCGGCGCCAAGGCGATCCTCGACATCGAAAAGACGCTGGAGGTTCTGGAAACGCGCGGCGTGCCGGTGATCGGCCATGGCTGCGAGACCATGCCGGCCTTCTGGTCGCGGCAGTCGCCGTTCCGCGCGCCGCTCACATTGCATAAGCCTGAAGAGATCGCGCATTTCTACCAGACACGGCAAGCGCTGGGTCTCGGCGGCGGTGTACTGGTCGCCAATCCGGTGCCGGAAAACCACGAAATCCCGGCCGAGGAGATGGCGGGCTACATCGAAGCGGCGCAAAAGGCTGCCGAGGCGCTCAACGTGACCGGCAAGGCGGTGACGCCATTCCTGCTGGGAAAAATCCTGGAGCTGACCGGCGGCCGGAGTCTCAAGACCAACATTGCGCTTGTCGAAAACAATGCGCGGCTGGCGGCAGAGGTTGCGAAGGCGCTGTAGGTTCACGCGGCAAAGGCCCCCTCACCCCGATTGCCAAGACCGAATTGCCTAGAGCAATTCGGGGCAATCCGACCTCTCCCCGGGGGAGAGGAGCTTGCAACGCCGACGCTTCCTCTTCTCCCCTTGGGGAGAAGGTGGCCGAGAAGCGGCCGGATGGGGGGCGGCCTCGACGTGCCCCCTCGGTAGCGGCCAGTCACTTCCCAGCCCTTCGCCCCGCCTCATACGCCCGGCGTGCCCAGACCGTCATCTCGTCGGGATCGTCGAAGGCGCTGTCGGGAATGCTCCAATAGGGCATGGCGACCAGCTTGCCGTGGCGCGAGCCGGTATAGGCCCATTGCTTGCAGCCCGCGGCTTCGAAGTCGGGGGCGCTTTGCTCGTCGGCCTTCAGCAGCAATTCGCCGCGCAGCACGATGGCGACGATGACGCCGTCGAAATAGATGCCCTTGCCGCCGAACAGCCTGCGGATGCTGACCGGGCCGAGGCCGGCGAACAGTTCGGCGATGCGCTCATTGTCCATGCCGCGATCATGTCACCGGCATTTGACATTGTCATCGCGCAACCAAGATCATGCTGACAGGTTGAGACCATTCCGTCGGAGTTTTTGTCATGCCGCTTCTGCTCAAGGGATCCTGCCGCTGCAACGCCGTGCGTTTCGAGGTGGAAAGCCACACGCCGGTGCCATTCATGCTGTGTTACTGCTCGATCTGCCGCAAGCAGCAGGGCGGCGGCGGTTTCGCCATCAATCTCGGCGCCGACTACGAAACGCTGAACATCAGGGGCAAGAGGAGCCTTGGCGTCTACCGTGCCGAGATCGAGGACGATGAACATCCCCATTGCGAGGTCTCGACCGGCGAGCGCAATTTCTGCCGCAAATGCGGGTCGGCGCTCTGGCTCTACGACCCGACCTGGCCGGAGCTGGTGCATCCCTTCGCCTCGGCGATAGACAGCGACCTGCCGAAGCCGCCGGAAAAGGTGCATCTGATGCTGAAATACAAGGCGAACTGGATCGAACCCGTGATCGGCAAGCGCGACAAGGTGTTCGATGTCTATCCGGAAGAGTCGATCGCCGACTGGCACAGGCGGACGGGTATGTGGGTGGAGTAGTGTTCTTCGCCCTGTAAGCAGGGCGAAGGAAAGATCAGGCCGAGGCGCGTGCCTCTGCCAGCGCCTTGAGGTCGGCCGGCTTCAGTTCGACGGATTCACCGCAACCGCAGGCCGAACTCTGGTTCGGGTTGTGGAAGGTGAAGCCGGTGCGCAGCGTCGTCTGCTCGAAATCCATCTCGGTGCCGAACAGGAAAAGCGCGGCCTCAGGCGCGACATAGACATGGGCGCCGTCGCGCTCGATATGGTCATCCTTGGTGTTGGGCTCGGTCACCAGGTCGACCGTGTATTCCATGCCGGCGCAACCGCCCTTCTTTATGCCGAGGCGGATGCCGTGCGCGTTGTCGCGGGTGGCAACGATCTCGCGCACCCGGTCGGCGGCCTTTTCGGTCATCGTGATGACGGCGAAGCGTCCCATTCTTTTTCCTTCTCCATTCCATGCAGGTTCAAGGCCTGCCGAATGATTCCTCACCTAAAATGGTGAAGTTTTACCCTTGGCGCAAGTGCGCCAGCCTTTGCCTGCCTAGTACCAGCCCACCGCCACCTGCGCCTCTTCCGACATGCGGTCGGGCGACCAGGGCGGGTCGAAGGTCATGTTGACCTCGACGCCGGAAACGCCTTCAACGGCGCCGACGGCGTTTTCCACCCAGCCAGGCATTTCGCCGGCCACCGGACAGCCCGGCGCAGTCAGCGTCATGTCGATCTTGACCGAGCGGTCGTCCTCGATGTCGATCTTGTACACGAGGCCAAGCTCGTAGATGTCGGCCGGAATTTCCGGGTCGTAGACAGTCTTCAGCGCCGAGACGATGTCGTCGGTCAGCCGCGCCAGTTCGTCGGCGGGAATGGCCGAAGCGGAAACGACGCTGTTGGCGGCGGGTTCCGGAGCGGTCTCGGCAGCGATGCTCGCATCATCCATGGTCGTCACCCAAAAAAATCTTCACCCGAAGAATTTGCGCGCTTTTTCAAGCGCCTCGGCCAAAGCGTCGACTTCGGCCCTGGTATTATACATGCCGAACGATGCCCTGCATGTGGAGGTTACGCCAAAGCGTTTCAACAGCGGCTGGGCACAATGGGTGCCGGCCCGCACTGCCACGCCCTGCCTGTCTATCACCATCGACACGTCATGGGCATGAATGCCTTGCAGTTCGAAGGAGATGATGGCGCCCTTGCCCGGCGCAGCGCCGAAGATGCGCAGCGAGTTGATGGCCCGCAGCCGTTCATGCGCGTAGGTCTTGAGGTCTTCCTCATGCGCGGCGATGCGGTCGCGGCCGATCTTTTCCATATAGTCGAGCGCAGCACCCAGCCCGATCGCCTGGACGATCGGCGGCGTGCCGGCTTCAAAACGATGCGGCGGCTCGTTGTAGGTGACGATGTCTTCCGTCACCTCCTCGATCATCTCGCCGCCACCCATGAAGGGGCGCATGCCCTGGAGAATGTCCTTCTTGCCGTAGAGCACGCCGATGCCCGAAGGCCCGTAAACCTTGTGGCCGGTGAAGACGAAGAAGTCGCAGTCGAGATCCTGGACGTCGATCGGCATGTGCACGGCGCTCTGGCTGCCGTCGACCAGCACGGGAATGCCACGCGCATGTGCGATGCGCACGATCTCCTTGATCGGCGTCACCGTGCCGAGCGCATTCGACATCTGGGTGATGGCGACAAGCTTGGTGCGCTCGGTCAGCCGCTTCTCGAATTCCTCGATATGGAAGACGCCGAGATCGTCGACCGGCACCCAGACAAGTTTGGCGCCCTGCCGCTCGCGGATGAAATGCCAGGGCACGATGTTGGAGTGGTGCTCCATGATCGACAGCACGATCTCGTCGCCCTCGCCGATCCGCGGCATGCCGTAGCCATAGGCGACCGTGTTGATCGCCGAGGTGGTGTTGGAGGTGAAGACGATGTTGTCGGTGCTCGGCGCATTGAGGAAACGGCGCACCGTCTCACGCGCCTTTTCATAGGCGTCGGTCGCGGCGTTGGACAGGAAATGCAGGCCGCGATGGACGTTGGCATATTCCTGGGAATAGGCGTGCTGGATCGTATCCAGCACCACCTGCGGTTTCTGTGCCGAGGCGCCATTGTCGAGATAGACCAACGGCTTGCCGTAGACTTCGCGCGACAGGATCGGAAAGTCGCGGCGGATCGCCTCGACGTCGTAGGGGGTGGTTTCGAGTTTCTGGTCCATCACAAATTCAAAGCCTCATTCCGTCACCCACCCCTCATCCGTCTTGGCGCTCTGCGCCAATCCACCTTCTCCCACAAGGGGAGAAGGAAGAGCGCCAGACCTTCTCCCCTTGTGGGAGAAGGTGGCCGCGAAGCGGCCGGATGAGGGGTACGGTCGAGGCAAAGCCTCGACCGCTTTCACCCGTGCGTCACAAACCATTCGTCGAGCCGCGCTTCCAGCGCCTCGACAATCGTCTCGTCGTCCAGTTCCTCGATCACCTCGGCGACGAACGCCTTGACGAGCAACCCCCGCGCGCTCTTCTCGTCGACACCGCGCGCCATCAGGTAGAACAGATGGTCGTGGTCGATCTCGGTCACCGTCGCGCCGTGGCCGCAAACGACGTCGTCTGCGAAGATTTCGAGCTCCGGCTTGGTCGAGAACTCGCCATCGTCCGACAACAGCAGCGTATTGCAGGCCATCTTGGCGTTGGTCTTCTGCGCATATTGGTGGACGTTGATGCGGCCCTGGAAAACGCCGCGCGCCTTGCCCGTCACCACGTTGCGGATGATCTCGGTCGAGGTCGTGTGCGGCACGGCGTGGTCGAGCACCATGGTCACGTCGGAGTGGGTGTCGCCGGCCAGAAGATTGATGCCGCGCAGCTTGAAGTCGGCGCCTTCGCCCGTCGTCCTGACCATGATCTCCTGGCGCACCAGCTTGCCGCCGGCGTTCATGACGAACAGCGTCAGTTTCGCGTTCTTGCCGATATGGGCCTTGAACTGCGCCAGATGCGTCGCCGTCTCCGGCTGCTCCTGGACGATCAGCCACGTCACCTCGGCGCCCTCGCCGAGCACGAGCTGGCTGACCGAGCTGACCAGAGCAGCGCCATCACCTGCCTGACGCTCGACGATGACGGCCTTGGCGCCCACGCCGACGCGCACCGGCAGGCGTACATGGGTCTGGCCGCCGGCCTGCACATTCTGCAGCTCGATCGGCTTTTCGAGTTCCGTGCCATCGGCGATGTCGACAAAGTAACCATCAGCGACGAAAGCCGCGTTCAGCGCGCCGATAGCATCATCGCTGCCATAGGGATCAAGGCCCGGCGCGATGCTGCCGTCGATCAGCTTCTCCGACAGGCGCTGCACGGTAACGCCTTCAACAGCAGGCGTCTTCGCACCCGACGTGCCATTCAGGATCGACAGAACAGCGGAGCCCTCGACGATCGGCGCAACGGCCTTGGCCGCTGCAGCCGGATCGAAGTCCGGCACCACGTTCAACAGCCGGCGCAGGTCGGTGTAGTGCCAGGATTCGATGCGCCGCGTCGGCAGGCCGTGCTTGATCGCCTCGATAGCGTCGTCGCGCTTCAGCATCACAGCGCCGTCGCCCGGCAGCAGCGACAGCCGGTCGCCGAACGCGTCGATCAACGCCGTTTCGGCCGGTGTCCGCTGCGGTTGTGTGTGCATATTCATCAGTTTGACCTTGCCTTCTGGCATCTCACGCGGCTTCGCCGATCACGCCGGCATAGCCATTGGCTTCGAGGTCGAGCGCCAGCGACTTGTCGCCGGATTTGATGACCTGGCCCTTGTAGAGCACGTGCACGCTATCGGGCACGATGTGTTCGAGCAGGCGCTGGTAGTGGGTGATGACCAGGAAGGCCCGGTCCGGCGCGCGCAGGGCGTTGACGCCGTCGGAAACGATCTTCAGCGCATCGATGTCGAGGCCGGAATCGGTCTCGTCGAGCACGCACAATTTCGGCTCCAAGAGCTTCATCTGCAGGATCTCGGCGCGCTTCTTCTCGCCGCCGGAGAAGCCGACATTGAGCGGCCGCTTCAGCATCGCCATGTCCATGCTGAGTGACGCCGCGGCTTCCTTCACCCGCTTCAGGAATTCCGGGATCTTCAGCGGCTCCTCGCCGCGCGCCTTGCGCTGCTCGTTCATCGCCACTTTCAGGAATTCCATCGTCGCGACGCCGGGTATCTCCATCGGATACTGAAAAGCGAGGAAAATGCCGGAAGTAGCGCGCTCGGCCGGATCCATTTCGAGGATCGACTGGCCGTTGTAGAGGATGTCGCCCTCGGTGACCTCATAGTCCTCGCGGCCTGCGAGGATGTAGGACAGCGTCGATTTGCCGGAGCCGTTCGGACCCATGATCGCGGCAACCTCGCCGGCTTTCACCGTCAGGTTCAAGCCGCGGATGATTTCGGTGCCGTCATCGACGATGCGGGCATGGAGGTTTCTGATTTCAAGCATTTCCATTCGTCCTATCAGTAGCCGTCTGCCTGGCTAAACTCGATTCATCAACTGCTTCAAGGCTTCCAAAAGCCCCTGCCAAAAGGCATCCGGCGAGTAGGCCGCGGCGAGCAGCGCTATTCCTATCGCGCACAGCCAGAATGCGAGGCCCAGGCCCGCTTCCCAGTTATCCACTCGATCCCGCAGGTAGACATGTTTTTCTGCGGGTTCGCGTTTGCGCGCCTCTGTCACCCCACGCTTCCCTCGAGGCTGATGCCAATCAGCTTCTGCGCTTCGACGGCGAACTCCATCGGCAGCTGCTGGATGACATCCTTGACGAAGCCATTGACGATCAGCGCGATCGCTTCCTCCTCGGGAATGCCACGCTGCATGACGTAGAATTTCTGATCTTCGGAAATCTTGGACGTCGTCGCCTCGTGCTCGAACTGCGCCGTCGAGTTCTTGGCTTCCATGTAGGGCACGGTGTGTGCGCCGCACTGGTCGCCGATCAGCAGCGAGTCACAGTTGGTGAAGTTGCGGGCGTTGGTCGCCTTGCGGTGCGCCGAGACCTGGCCGCGATAGGTATTCTGCGAGAAACCGGCGGCGATGCCCTTGGAGATGATGCGGCTCGACGTGTTCTTGCCGAGATGGATCATCTTGGTGCCCGAGTCGACCTGCTGATAGCCGTTCGAGACGGCGATCGAATAGAACTCGCCGGAAGAGTCGTCGCCACGCAGGATGCAGCTTGGGTACTTCCAAGTGATCGCCGAGCCGGTTTCGACCTGCGTCCACGAGATCTTCGAACGGTCGCCACGGCAGTCGCCACGCTTGGTGACGAAATTGTAGATGCCGCCCTTGCCCTCGGCGTCGCCGGGGTACCAGTTCTGCACCGTCGAATATTTGATCTCGGCATCGTCGAGCGCCACCAGTTCGACGACCGCGGCATGCAGCTGGTTCTCGTCGCGCTGCGGCGCCGTGCAGCCCTCGAGATAGGAGACGTAAGCCCCTTCCTCGGCGATGATCAGCGTGCGCTCGAACTGGCCGGTGTTCTTCTCGTTCATGCGGAAATAGGTCGACAGCTCCATCGGGCAACGCACGCCCTTGGGCACGAAGACGAACGAGCCGTCGGTGAAGACAGCCGAATTCAGCGTGGCGTAGAAATTGTCCGAGGTCGGCACGACCGAGCCGAGATATTTCTGCACCAGTTCCGGATGCTCGCGGATGGCTTCCGAGATCGAGCAGAAGATGACGCCGGCCTGCGCCAGCTCCTTCTTGAAGGTGGTGACGACGGAGACGGAATCGAACACCGCGTCGACGGCTACACGGCCCGATTTGTAGACATTGTCGCTAGGCTCCTCGAGATCGGACGCATCCGTCTTCTGCACGCCGGCGAGGATCTCCTGCTCGCGCAGCGGAATGCCGAGCTTCTCGTAGACCTTCAAGAGTTCGGGATCGACATCGCTGAGCGAGGACGGGCCAGGCGTGCTCTTGGGCGCCGCGTAATAATAGATGTCCTGGAAGTCGATCTTCGGATAGTGGACGCGCGCCCAGGTCGGCTCTTCCAGCGTCAGCCAGCGCCGATAGGCTTCCAGGCGCCATTCGAGCATCCAGGACGGTTCGTCCTTCTTGGCCGAAATGAAACGGATGATGTCTTCGCTCAGACCCTTGGGGGCCTTGTCGACAGCGATTTCCGTCTGGAATCCGTATTTGTATTGGTCGACGTCGATCTTTCGGACCCGATCGATCGTGTCCTGCACAGCAGGCATATGCGTTCTCCATCCACGCCGGGGTCAAGGCCCGACAGTTTTCAAACTATGGCACCGCCGAAATGAACGCCGAAGAAGCGCTCGCGGCAGCGTAAGTTCCATATAGTGCGCCTCGACCGGAAATTCACCCGGCCAGCATCAAACGCACGGCTCTACCAGGCCAAAAGGCCCAAAATCGTCCAACCGCTACGCGGCTTCTTCTCTATCCGCCTTTTCCCTGGCGGCTTGCCGTGCGGCAATGCCCGCCAGCGCGGTGCGGAACAGTTCTATGTCCTCGGCACCCGTCGCCGGACCGATCGACACACGCAAGGCGCCGAGACTGTCGCCGTAGCCCATGGCTTTCAGCACGTGGCTCGGTCCGACCTTACCCGACGAACAGGCAGAGCCGGCCGACAGGGCCACACCGGCGAGATCAAAGGCGATCTGCGCGGTTTCGGCCTTGACGCCCGCAATAGCGAAGAATGTCGTGTTGGCAAGCCTTGGCGCGCCGGTTCCAAAGATTTCCGCGTCCGGGACCAGCATTTTCACGATTGTCTCGATCTCGTCGCGGCGCTTGCGCACCGCATCGATTGCCGGCAGCCCGGCCAGCGCTTCGCGTGCGGCAGCCCCAAAGCCCGCAATGGCGGCGAGGTTTTCGGTGCCGCCGCGATGGCCCTTTTCCTGGCCGCCGCCATTGATCAGCGGCTTCGGCATCATCAGATCGGCAGCAGCAACGATGGCACCGACGCCCTTGGGGCCACCGATCTTGTGCGAAGACAGAATCAAATAGTCGGCGTAACCCGCTGACATGTCGATGGAAACGCGGCCCGCGGCCTGAACCGCATCGACGACAAGGATACCGCCCGCGGCCTTGACGATCGGCGCGATCCGATCGATCGGCTGGATGACGCCGGTCTCGTTGTTGGCGGCATGGATCGCCACCAGCGGCAGGCCATCGGCCTTGTCATGATCGCCAAGTGCCGCAGCCAAGGCGTCGAGGTCGGCAATGCCATTGGCGTCAACGCCGATGCGCGTCACCTGCGCCGCCGGGAAGCGGCCGCCATTCAACAGACAAGGATGATCGGCCTCGCTGACGTAGAGCCGGCTCATGCGCACGCAGCCGCGCCCCATCTGCCAATCGGGGGAGAGCAGCGTCGAGGCGGCCTCCGTCGCACCGGAGGTGAAGACGACATGTTCGGGCCTTGCATTCACCAGAGCCGCGACCTCGCGCCTTGCGGTCTCGATCAGGCGCCGCGCGGCGCGACCTTCGGCATGGACCGAAGACGGGTTGGCGGTCACGTCGAGCGCCGCGACCATAGCCTCGCGTGCCGCTGGGAGCAGCGGCGCACTGGCATTGTAGTCGAGATAGGCGCGTTTTGCGGCCATTTTCGTCCAGTTGGTCCCGTCAGACGCCATTCGGTTGTCGTATGGCGTTATTTCCTTGAAATTCCAAGGCGAGCCGTCCTATTTACGCGGCTTGCGGCGCGGGTGGCCGGGCTCGACGTCTGACCACTCAGTTTTGAACAGTTCTAAACTAGCTTCTAAGAAGACGCTCGCGCTGCGTCAAGGCCAGAGGAAGACACGTTCCGGGCGCCGCGCATTCGTATTACCCAAGTGGAGTATTTCATGCCTGAGGTCATTTTCACCGGTCCGGCCGGTCGCCTGGAGGGACGCTACCAGCCCTCCAAGGAAAAGAGCGCGCCAATTGCCATCGTCTTGCATCCGCACCCGCAGTTCGGCGGCACGATGAACAATAAGATCGTCTACGACCTCTTCTACATGTTCCAGAAGCGCGATTTCACCACGCTGCGCTTCAATTTCCGCGGCATCGGCCGCAGCCAGGGCGAATTCGATCACGGCACCGGTGAATTGTCGGATGCCGCCGCTGCCCTCGACTGGGTGCAGTCGCTGCACCCGGATTCCAAGAGCTGCTGGGTCGCCGGCTATTCCTTCGGCTCGTGGATCGGCATGCAGCTGCTGATGCGCCGGCCCGAGATCGAGGGCTTCATCTCGATCGCGCCGCAGCCCAACACCTATGATTTCTCTTTCCTGGCGCCCTGCCCGTCATCGGGCCTGATCATCCATGGCGATGCCGACAAGGTGGCGCCGCCGAAGGATGTGCAGGGCCTGGTCGACAAGCTGCATACGCAAAAGGGCATCACCATCACGCAGAAGACCTTGCCCGGCGCCAACCACTTTTTCGCCAACGACGCCGACCTGCTGATCGAGGAATGCGCCGACTATCTTGACCGCCGACTGGCGGGCGAATTGTCCGATCCGCGGCCGAAGCGGCTGAGATAAGCGAAGAAGGGCGCCAGCGCCGATGTACGAGCCTCCCCATTTCCAGGAAACGCGGCCCGATGTCCTGCACGGACTGATCAGGGCGCACCCGCTCGGAATGCTGATCTCGAACGGGCCTGACGGCCCGGTCGCCAACGCCATTCCCTTCCTGCTCGACGCGGAAGCAGCGCCGAACGGCAAGCTGCGGGCTCACGTGGCCAAGGCCAACCCGCACTGGCGTCTCATCGCCGACAATCCTGTGTCGCCCGTGCTAATTGTCTTCCAGGGCACCGATGCCTACGTGACGCCGTCCTGGTACGAGACCAAGCGCGAGACCGGCAAGGTGGTGCCGACCTGGAACTATGCCATCGTGCAGGTGCGCGGCACGGCCAAAGTGATCGACGACCAGGACTGGCTGGCGCAGCAGATCGCCGATCTGACCGCCTCCCAGGAAGGTGCGCGTGAGGCGCCCTGGGCGGTGACCGATGCGCCGCCACCCTTCATCCAGTCACAGATCAAGGGCATCATCGGCCTGGAGATCGAAATCAGCGAGATCCACGGCAAGTGGAAGGTCAGCCAGAATCGTCCGGTCGCCGACCGTGCCGGCGTCGCCCAGGGCCTTGAAAACGAAGTCGCCAACGCATCCGACATGGCGCGCCTGGTGAGATCCTACGGCGGCCTGGACGGCAATTAATCCAGCATTAAGCTATCTTTTCGAGCAATCAGCCGGAACGATGCCTTGCGGATCGGCAATCCTGACGGCGTCGGACGGAAGATGAAGCCGAGACGCGCAAACACCAGCCCGCAAGCCAGCGCGAAGACGCAGCCGAGGCCGAATCCGGCCACCGTATCGCTCGGATAATGCGCGCCGACGAAGACCCTGGTCGAGGCGAGAAAGGCGGTGATCACCAGGGCGATGTACCAACGCCTCGGAAACAGAAGCAGGAGAACGCCGAACACCGCCCCCATCGTCGTGGCATGGCCGGACGGAAAACCGGCAAAGCGCGCGTCAAAGGCAAGGGGATGCAGGGCGAGCACGCCGAAATCCTGGAAGTAGAGCGGGCGGGCCCGGCCGATCGCGTATTTCAGGACATTGACCAGCAGGCCTGACAGGCCGACGGAACTCAGCACCAGGAAAGCCAGGCAAGTCCAGTTGTAGGCAAGCATCAGCCGCCGCCGTGAAAGGCTGCGCCAATCGATCAGATTGGCCGCGACGAGCAAAAGCGCCGACGGGATCAGGTACCAGCCGCCGAGAGCGAACTGGGTCAGGAATTCGGCAAGCCTGGCTCCCGACCATTGGCCATGCAGCAACCCTGCCGGTGTGTCGAGGCGAACAAATGCCACCGCAGTCAGCAACACCCAAACGACGAGCCAAACCGGCCATGCGATGTTGGGGTAACGCGCGGGACGAACGGCGAAGCGCCTTCTGACGATCTGCATTGTGTCGCCAAAATTGCTCAGGGATCGGCGCCCTACCCTAAGGAGCCGACTGGAAACAGAAGGGCGCGATTTCACGAGCATTGGGAATTCGACCCTGTCATGGACGAGCCGTCACGGGGCCACACGATAGAGGCCGAGCGATAGTTTGTCTCCCGACGAATAGTTGAGGCCGTCGATCTCGGCGACACGGTTCGCCGATTTGCCACGCACCGACAGCATGCCGTTCAGCTTCTGCTCATCCTCGATCGGCACCAGGCCCAAGGCACAGGCGGGATCGGCGAGCAGATGTTGCGCCACGCCGCCGACATCGGTCAGCACCGTTTTGGTGCCGACCAAAAAGACGAGGCTCGGCTCCTGATACCGTGCCGAAGCCAGCACCGTCGTGTCGCAAGGCTTGTTGGCAAGCACCGCCTGCTTGATCGCCGGGCTCAGCCAGATCGGCTTCAGCGACGGCGCGATGACGCCGAACAGCAAGGCATAGGTGATGCCGGCACAGGCGGCGGTGGCGCCGATGCGAGGCAGCGGTACCTGCAACTGCCGCGAAAAAGCGAAGTAGCCCGTCCCGAGTGCGGCGGCGGCGGCCGGAATGCTCCACCAGGAGAAAGTGTGGGTGAGGTAGATCGGCGCTCCGATGCAGACCGCCGCCAGGCCAAGGCTGACCACGACCAGGCCGAATGCGGTCGACCACCATAGCCATTGCTGCCAACGCTTCAGCGGCGCATTGGCATCCTCCGGCTGCAACGTCAGCAGCCAGCCGATCAGCAGCGCCATGCCGGGATAGGCCGGCAGGACATAATGCGGCAGCTTGGTCGGGATGAGCTCGAACACCAGCCAGAACGGGATATACCAGGCGAGGCAGAAGCGCAGCCTGACATCGTCGCGCAGCCGGTTGAGGGCCTGGAGACCGGCGCCGACCGCGATCAGCCCGAACGGCCACATGAACAGCGAATAGGTCAGCATGTAGAAGCCAGGCGGCAGGCCGTGCGATTCCTCGCCCGACGCGACCTTGCCAAGCATGTCCTTGCCGACCGCCTGCTGCAGAAAGGCGCCGTGGCTCTTCCAGGTGATCGCGGCAAGCCAGGGTAGTGCAATCACCACGACCAGCAGCAGGCCGCGCCCAACCCTGAGCTTCGACAGCCAGCGCCCGTCGCGCTCGAAGGCGAACAGCACCGCGATGGTCAACGCCGACAGCAGCGGCGCGATCGGCCCCTTGATCAGGATCGCCGCGCCTTGCGCGATCCAGAAAATCCACCAGAGATGGCCGGCGATCGGTTCGTTGCGGCGCGACGCCAGATAGATCTGCGCCAGCGCGCCTTGCGCCGCCACGCAGCAGGCCAGCAGCATCGCATCGGTCTTGGCGTCGCGGCCCTCGAAGGCGGTGGCGAAGATCGCTGCCATCACCAGACCGGCGGCGATGCCGGCATTGGCGCCGAAAAGATTGGTTCCCGTCCAGGCGATCGCCAGCACCGCAATGGCAATGCCCAGCGCCGAGATCGTGCGGTAGACCCAGATCGGCGCTTCGGCGCCCTTGCCGCTCAGCGTCACGGCCGCCGATTGCAGCCAGTAGATGCCGACCGGCTTCTGGTAGCGCGAGGCGTCCTGGAAGCGGATGTCGACATAGTCGCCGCTCTCGGCCATCTGCTTGGTTGCCTGGACGAAGCGCGACTCGTCGCGGTCGATCGGCGGCAGCGATGCCAGCCCCGAAACCGTCATCACCAGGCTGAACAGGAAGAGAAGAATGTAGTTCCTGTTCAACGCCATGCATTAGCCTCTGTAATCATTCTCACCGGCATGTCGCCCAAAAGTGTGCCGCGGTTTTGGGAAGACGACATGCAAAAGATCATTCGACAGGCCGTTCAATCGACCTTGGTCATCGCCGCCTTGCGCTCATTGGCGATCAGCCAGAGATTCCTGATGTAGATGAACATGCCCATGGCCTGGCCGGCGATAAACACCGGATCCTGGCGCTGGATGGCGTAGATCAGAAGCAGGCCACCGCCGAACAGCGAGAAGAACCAGAAGGCCACCGGCACGACGCTGCGCTTGGCCTTTTCCGAGGCGAGCCACTGCACGACAAAGCGCATGGTGAAGAAGAACTGCGCAACGAAGCCGAGCAGGATCCACGCATCGAATTGCTTGATGAAGACCTGATGAAGCCAGGTTCCCAGTTCCTGAAGCACGTTAAACACGCTTGATTTCCTCTACTTTTGGCATTCTGCGGCGCCGGCGGCGCAGCCACCAGACACCACCGAGATCGAGCGCGCCCTGCAGGCCGCGGTCGAAAATGCCGTAGTTCGACTTGCCGTGCCGGCGCGAGCGGTCGACGACGTCGCAATGCACGACGCGATAGCCTTCCTGCATGACCAGGGCCGGGACGAAGCGGTGGGTGCCGTCGAAGAACGGCAGTTTGCGCAGGATGTCGGTGTGGACCGCCTTCAGGCCGCAGCCGGTATCACGAGTCTCGTCGTGCAGGATGGCGTTTCTCAGCCAGTTGGCGAAGCGCGACGCCAGTTGCTTGACCTTGCTGTCACGGCGCTTGAGGCGCTGCCCCTGGGCGGCGCCGAAATCGGGCCCGGCCTGCCGCAAGGCGTCGACCAGCACAGGAATATATTGCGGATCGTTCTGGCCGTCGCCGTCGATCGTGGCGACGATGCTGCCGCGTGCTGCCCAGGCGCCAGAGCGCACAGAAAGGCTCTGACCGGCGGATTTCTGATGCCGCAATTCCCGCACCGGAAACGGGCGAAGTGCCGTCTGCTCGGCCAGGACGGTCGCGGTCTCGTCGGTCGAGCCGTCATTGACGATGATCAGTTCGAAGTCGCGCCCGGCCATCGCCGCCTCGATTTCGTCGATCAGCAGCGGCAGGTTTGCCGCCTCGTTCCTGCAAGGAATGACGATGGATATCAATGCGTCCGGCATGTCGCGTCGGGGCTCTGTCGTCGGATATGGCATTAATGGATGCCGTGCGGTGCCGCTCGAGGTCGTGGGCTGCAAGAACCTTTGGCGCGGCGCCTCATTACGCCAGCCGAAACGATGAAGCAAGCATTCGTGCCGGACGGCTCGTCGCACCGTTTCAACAACGGGTGATCACCCTGATATCTTGTGACCCTTGGCGCATGACAACCCGACGCAAAACCGGAAACCACTTTTGTTGATCGCGAGTTGCTGATTGAAGCGCGATCTGCCGCAAAACCGGATTCCACTTTTGCTGATCGCGCTTGGATGCTAAACGCGCGCCTTCACATAGGCCGCATCAGACCGGCTGGACGCTTTCGGGAAACAGAATATGCCTGCCTTCAAATCCGATTTCCTGCGCACGATGAGCGAGCGCGGCTTCATCCACCAGATTTCGGATGAGACCGGCCTCGACCAGCTTTTCGCCAAGGAAACGGTCACCGCCTATGTCGGCTACGACGCCACCGCCACCAGCCTGCATATCGGCAATTTGATCTCCGCGACCATGCTTTACTGGCTGCAGGAAACCGGACACCGGCCGATCGCGCTGATGGGCGGCGGCACGTCGATGATCGGCGACCCGTCCTTCCGCGACGACCAGCGCAGCCTTTTGACGCCCGAAGCGATCGCCACCAACATCGAAGGCATCAAGCGCATCTTCGGCCGCATCCTGCGTTTCGGCGACGGCCCGAGCGACGCCATCATGGTCAACAATGCCGACTGGCTGATGAAGCTCAACTATGTCGAGTTCCTGCGCGATGTCGGCCGGCATTTCTCCGTCAACCGCATGCTGACCTTCGACAGCGTCAAACTCAGGCTCGACCGCGAGCAGTCGCTGTCGTTCCTCGAATTCAACTACATGATCCTGCAGGGCTATGATTTCGTCGAACTTGCCCGACGCCAGAACTGCCGCCTGCAGATGGGCGGGTCGGACCAGTGGGGCAACATCATCAATGGCGTCGATCTCGGCCATCGCATGGGCACGCAGCAGCTTTACGCCCTGACCACGCCGCTGCTGACGACATCGTCCGGCGCCAAGATGGGTAAATCGGCAAAGGGTGCGGTGTGGCTCAACGGCGACCTCTTCTCGCCCTATGATTTCTGGCAGTACTGGCGCAACACCGAGGACGCCGATGTCGAGCGCTTCCTGAAGATATTCACCCGCCTGCCCCTCGATGAGATCGCGCGGCTGTCCGCACTCGGCGGCTCCGAGATCAACGAAGCCAAGAAGATCCTGGCCACGGAGACGACGGCGATCGTCCATGGCCGTGAAGCGGCAAACCAGGCCGAGGAAACCGCGCGCAAGACCTTCGAGGAAGGCGCGCTCGCCGATACATTGCCGACTGTCGGGGCCGACAAGGCAGCACTCGAAGCCGGCGTCGGCATTCTGTCGCTGCTGGTCACGGCCGGGCTGGCCTCGTCCAATGGCGAGGCACGGCGGCACATCCAGGGCGGCGCGGTGCGTATCAACGACCAGTTGGTCAATGACGACCGCCGCATGGTCACGCTTCAGGATCTGAGTCCGAAAAACGTCGTAAAGCTTTCACTGGGCAAGAAAAAACACGTTCTGGTGCGGCCGGCCTGAGGCGGTTCATCGGTACTCGAAGATCGACCGGAATATGCCCGGTGCGATCACCGACAGCGGGTTGACGTCGAGCACCGGCTTGTTGGCATTGCCTCTGAGCCGATAGGTGACGCCGATCAGGCCGCGGTCGCGGCCGTTGCCAAGAAGCGCGCCGACGATGGGCAGTTCGCCGAAGATACGGTTGAGGCCATAGACCGGCATGAAGGTGCCGGTCATATCCATATTGTTGTTCTGGTCGTAGAGGATGCCCTGGAACGTCGTGCCGATGCGCGGGCCGCGCAGCACACCATTGGCCAGCTTCAGGTAGCCGCTGCCTTTCTCGATCTCGGCATAGCCGCGCTCGAACTTCACCCGCGACGTGTCGAGATTGCCCTTGACCGCCTGGTTGAGGCTGCGGTTGTCGCCGGCCGGCGTGGTCGAGACGATGGAGGCGAGTTTCGGTTCGTTGACGATGAAGAAGTTGCTGGTGTCGACCTTGCCCTTCATCGGCCCGTCGCCGGCCCCGGTCAGCGCCAGCGTGATCGACCCGCCTTCCATATGCTCGTAAACGTTGAGGAACCTCAGGATCGCGCCGGCATCCGCCGACTGGACGTTGAGCGAACGCTGGCCACCGCCGGTGGTGTTGCTGATGGTGATGGCCGCGCCCGAACTTGCCGTGGCACTGACCTTCAGTCCGTTCACCCGTGAACCGGCAGCGCTGTAATCGAGCTTCAGGTTGGACAGTTGCTCGTCGTGAAAGCCGGTGAGCTGCTCGACGTCGGCGCTGAGGGAAATGTTGTCTGTTCCGGTCGTCTTGGTTGCGGTGTCCACATCGGACGTGAACTGCTTGATGAGCGAGCGAGCGTCGAGCGCGTTGCCATTGATGTCGACGGAGTAACCCTTGCCCGAGCGCTTCACCGAAATCGCGACATCGTCCCCCCGGTTCAGGGTGACCTTGCTGAACTTGGCCGACGACAGGGAGCCGTTGACCAGCACGATGCTGCCGTCGATGGAGAAGGTTTTGCCGTCGAGGTTGAAGTCGGACAGCGTCGTGGTGTCGCCGGACTTGGTCATGACGAAGGTGACGCTGGCGGGAACCCCTGCCCCCTTGCTCCAGCCGGCCCAGGGAATGTCCAGCCTGGCATTGGTCAGGTCGGCCGAGACTTTCTGGTTGCCGCCGCCGCTCTTGTCGATCGCGACCTTCACCGTTCCGCCCAGCAACGGCGTCAGGCCGGGCATGGCGGCCGCACGGATCTTGTCGTCGAGCACCAGGGCCACCTTGCGGCTGGGCGCCGGCCCGTCATCCGCCAGCGGTTCGACAAGGTCGAGTTCGGCCGGAATGCCGTTCAGCGATGCCTTGGCCGAAATCACCGCCTTTTCGGGATCGACGGTGATCGAACCGTCGGCGTCGGTCACGGTCTGTCCATCGAATGGCTTGGCCAGCGACAGGCCGGTGTAGTCGAGCGACACCAGCCAGTCGAGCTTGGAGGTGTCGACGCCGGACTGCAAGGGAATGTCAGCCCTGACATGGCCGGTAACGTTGCCGGACAGTTCCTCCGGCAGGAAGCCGACATGGCGCATGGCATTGATCGGTTCGTAGGAGGCGAGTTCGGCGACAGCCGGCGCCTCCCCTTCCACGTCGATGTCGAGTGCGCCGATGACCGGCGGGCGGTTTGCCGCCTCGACCGTCAGTGTGCCGTTGCTGGCCGCTACGGTGCGGCCACTGGGCATGAAGACGGTGCCCGAGGAGAGCGAAACATCGACGTCATTGCCGTGGAAAGCGACGACGCCGACCGCGTCGCGTATCGGCGGAATGCGGCCGGCGGTGTCAAAACGCGACCCTTCGATCTGAAAGCGGCCGAACACCTCGTCGGCCGAAAGAGGCACGCCGTTGCCGAGGCGATCCGGCACGACCTGGAATTGCAGGTTGGCGTCGACAACGCGGCCGCCGAACAGATTGTCGAGAACCCAGAGCCGCGCATTGCGGGCCGAAAACCACGGCCACAACTGCTTGACGTGCGAGACCGGCATGTCATGGACGTTGAGCGCCAGATTGATGCCGGGGGCCTTGCCGTCAACGAACGTGACGGCCGCGGTGCCAAGCACCTCGCCGGAAGAGGCGGACCGAACCGCGATCTGCTCGGCCACCAATTTATGGCTTTTGGTCTGATAGACGCCGGCAATGCGGGCGAGAAAGGTCAGCGCGGGCTCGGGCGATTCCGACGGCGCCAGCGTCGAACCGTCGCTGGTCAGGTCATAACGGTAGGAGGGTTCGTCGCCCGCCGCCCCGGTCGCGGGCTTTGGCCCTATCGAGCCGCCGAAATCGAAAGAAGACCGGCCGGTTTTCAGCAGCAGCCTGTCCACCTGGATCTTGTTGCTGCCGTCGACAAGCGTCGCATCGACATCAACGTCGGCTGGCAGCAGGCCGCGCGTGCCAAGATCAAGGACGGAACCCGTCGACGACAGGGCGGCCGTCAGCCGCGACGCCGTGGTGCCGGCTCCTTCCGATCCTGTCAGCTTCAATGCGACCGCACCAAGCTTCCCAGCGCCGGCCGCGGTTTCGTCGGCAGCCACCAGGTCGACGCTTGCCTTCAGCGCCGTCACGCGGTGCGCCGCGATATCGCGGGTCGCGGAAGCGGCAAGGGTGACCTTTCTGCCATCGACATCCGCCTCGGAGGAAAACGCCATGCCGCCCGGCCCCGACTGTACGACGCTGGCGTCGGCGATCTTGATCCGTTTGATGGCTCCGGTTTCGGGCAGCACGAACTCGACATTGCTGAGATCGATCCGGCGCAGCGAATCTTCCCGCACGGCGTCGAGCGCGCGATGAATGTTGCCGAACACTGCGGCGGACAGTTTCTCCGGATCGACGAGGCCGTCCTCATTGCGCAATTGCGCTGTCCAGTCGCCGCCGGATGGCATCGCCGCTGTGACGATGTGGGCGTCGGAGATCCTGGCGCTGGTCAGCCGCACCTCCCCCCAAAGCAGAGGTATCAGGCGGACGCCGAAGCGCACACGGCCGGCATCGGCCATGGGCTTGCCGTCGCTGGTCTCCAGACTGACATCGCTCACCTGGAGCGCGACGAAGCTCGAACTGTCCAGCGTGATGCGCACCGGGCCGACCGCGACATGGACATCGACGCCGGCGAGTTTCTCGATGGCGGTTTCCGCCTCGATGCGCAGCCGGTCCGACCCGATACCGGAAAGGCCGATGAGATAGACGGCCATCGCCGCCAGCAGCATGAGCGCGACCACGCCGGCAAACACGCGCGACAGGATGCGGAAGCCGCGGCCGATCGACGCCTGACCAAGCGGCGGAACGCGGCACGCGGACGGCAAAGCCCCCAGGTCGGTGATCTCGTCACGCCTGAACCTGATCTTTTCGTGCTGCGGTTGCTCCTGATCCACGCAATCTTCCGTTGTACAAATTCGCTCGTGGACGAATCCCCGGTCGACACTATATCGGTGTGGCTTCGCGCGTAACCTCAAACAAGGGCATCGATATGGCTGACCTCGACGTGGGCGATCTTGCGCCGCAATTCGACCTGCCGCGGGATGGCGGCGGGTCTCTAAGCCTTTCGGCCTCGTCCGGTAAACCCGTCGTCCTCTATTTCTATCCGCAGGACGACACGACGAGTTGTACGCAAGAGGCAATCAGTTTTTCGCAGCTGAAACCTGAATTCGCGAAGGCAGGCGCCGTCGTGATCGGTCTGTCACCCGACAACGTCAAAAAGCACGACAAGTTCAAATCAAAGTACAATCTCACCATCGACCTCGCCGCCGACGAGGAGCGCAAGGTGATCGAGGCCTATCATCTGTGGGTCGAGAAATCGATGTATGGCCGCAAATATATGGGCGTCGAACGCGCGACGTTCCTGATCGGCCGCGACGGACGGATCGTCAGGATTTGGCGCAAGGTCCGGGTCAAGGGCCATGCCGAAGAGGTGTTGGAGGCCGTTCGCGCGCTCTGAGCCCGGCGAAGGCCCACGAATGCAATCGCCTATTTTGATCGTGCCGAAATGAGGCGCCCTTACTCGTCTGATGTTTCCGCCTTCGGCGACCGCGGCGCCCGCCAAGTTTTCGCAACATGGTTCACGTGATCGGCCAGCGCGGCGAGGTGGCCGAGCAAGCCACGCGCGCCGATCATCGACGACAGCGTGACTGATTGCGTGGCGAAGCGCCGCTTGAAATCCTCGCCACCACAGAGAAAATCGACCTTGGCAAGGCCACGGTCGAGCGACCACTGGATATAGTCCATCATCAGCACCATGCCCGGTGAGGCGCGCTCATATTCGGGATCATAGGTGGTGATGAAAGCCATCATCGTGCCGTGCTGCTCGAAATTGATCGAGACGGCGACGATCGTGTCGTCAAGCTCCAGCACGAAGATGCGCAACAGGCCGAGCTCGGCCAGCACGGAAATAAGCGCGGTGAGAACGGGCGAGTCCTTGTCGAACAGGTCCGAAACGCGGCCATGCCGGACGAGCCAGAGGCGCTTCAGCGCCGCGACCCGACCGAGCACCGGCTCACGCGGTTCGTCCGCATCCATCAGGCGGAAACGCAACGCACCGCCTTCCTCCATGAACTTGCGGCCACGACGGTAGTTCTGCCGGGCCTTCTTGGACAGCGTCTCGAACCATTCCGCACCACTTTGCCAGGGACCCGCGACACGGTAGCTGATTTCAGTGCGGTGGTTGGGCCGAAGCGCCTTGTCATGGCGCGAGGCCGGGTCCAGCAGGCCACGAACACTGGCATCCGGCAGAAGACGATTGAGATAAATCAGGTCAAAGCCGCCCTGGTCAAAAACATGCTGCCAGAGGCGGGCGATCGCCTGCGGATCGCTGTCGGGGGCAAACAGCGCGTCGCCATAGTCACTGTGATCCTTCGCCGCCCATTCGAGTATGCGGATGCCGGAGCGCTTGAAAGTAGCGAGCGCTATCACGCCATCGAGCCGGTCGCCGTTCCAGGCAAGCCCGATCCTGAGCGTGCGCCGCTCCTGGTGTGGAGTGGTGCGCCACCAGGCCGCGATCCAGTCCGGGTGCTGGAAGACAAGCCCGCCGGCCCGCTGCCAGAGCGCGCTCCAGGCCGGTGCGATCTCGGCCAGGCGTTCCACCGATGTGACGACTTCAAAGGTGCGTGTCCGCGGGATCGCGAGCACGAAGGGGGCGTTCATGGCCGTGTCCCTTCTTCCGATGATTGCGTGGTCCGTGGCTTTGCACGCCGGATGCGCCTGGCGATATGTCCCCACATCCGCTTAAGCGGCATGACATAGAGGCCGGCGAGCGACTGGTAGTCGCGCACATCGCGATCGACCAATCCGAACTTGAAGTCCTCGTCGGGCCTCGGCACGCACAATGTTCCGAAGAGCCGGTCCCAGAACGAGAAGAGCAGGCCGAAATTCTTGTCATAGTGGCGTGGATCGGTGCTGTGATGCAGCTGGTGCCAATGAGGACACAGGATCACATTGTTGAGCGGCCCGAACGAGATCTTGAAATGCGTGTGCCTGACGAAATCCATCATCAGGATGTTGCGCATGACATAGACGTTGACGCCAAAGACGGTCAGCTCGACGAGGTTCAGCGAAATCAGCGACCAGATGCCGAAGCAGACGCCGACGATGACGCCGTCCCAGGCCCGGTTCATCAGCTCGTCGAGCGGATGGACCCGGTCCTTGGTGATCCCGACCATCACCTCGGCCGAGTGATGCACCTTGTGCAATTCCCAAAGCACGGGGTAGCGATGCTGGGCGACGTGATAGAGATAATAGGAAATGTCGTAGGCGAGCAGCATGGTGATGGTGAAGATCAGCACCGTCACCGGGCCTGCCGGTCCCTCGATCAGCGGCGGCTGGAACTGGAACAGTGTCGAAAACAGCCAGTTGGTCGCGTAGCCCACCGCCGAAACGAAGACAATTCCGGCGGGCAGCATCAGGAAGGGCATCAAGGCCTTCTTCGTGACCCAGAACATCAGGTCGGCCTTCGCCGAGGGGTGGGCGATGACCTCATGGGGGACGACGAACTCAAAGAACTCCTTCCAGCTCTTCTCCTCGACCGTGCGCCAATAGGCTACGAGCGCGCTGACAAGGGCCGTCAGCAGCAAGAGCCCGGTCGCCAGCAGACTGGTGCCCGACACCTTGTCGAGGATCTTGCCAACCAGATCGCTCAGCATCCCTTGGACCGCCATCTTCGATAGAATCCCAAACCCATCACGCTTTTACTCGAAAACCGTCAAGTAAATGCAATCGAAGACAGTTAAGGAACTCTAGACCTCGATCCGCGAGCGACCGGCCGTATGGCGGGCAGCAGATTGGTGCTTTTCGCCAATGGCTTAGCGGCCATGAAGGCCGCTCCCTTGGCGGTTTTCATGCAACCCCTTGTCCGCGCCGCGTGCATTCCACGCCCGCGCAATCGGCCCAGAAAGCCTTTGTTAACCCTAATAATGTGTAATCAAGCTGTCGTGGTGTCGTAAACGAAAGCTTGGTCCCGTGAACGCAACCGGTCAGTCCGCAGTCTTCGGCAGGCGTAAGGAACCCCACACGGTCATCATCGCCCGAGGCAATGAGATCAGGCACTTCACGATCCGGCCCTGGCTCGCGGCATTCATCGGTTCAGCGCTCGCCGCCATTGCCATCGGCTACCTCCTGGCCACGTCCTATCTCGTTTTGCGCGACGACCTGATCGGCGCCACCACCGCGCGCCAGGCGCGCATGCAGCAGGCCTACGAAGACCGCATCTCGGCGCTTCGCGCCCAGGTCGACCGCATCACCAGCCGCCAGTTGCTCGACCAGCAATTGATGGAAAACAAGGTCAGCGAACTGATTGAACGCCAGACGCAGCTCAGCCAGCGGCACGGCCGTCTCGGACCGCTGCTCGAGCGCGCCGAGAACGGGGTCGGAGCAGCCCCCGCCGAGGATCCGGCGGCTGCCAAGCCTGACAAGCACGCAGAGGTGACCGGCAGTATCAGCCAGCCCGCACAGAACTACGCGGTCGCCAGCCTGGGCACCGATCTGGGTGCTGCCGACACAAGGCCATTCTCCTTGTGGTCGACCCGCACCGATCCGCTGCCTAGCGACTCTGCCGCAGATCGTGCCGACAGGCTGTTCGTCTCGATCAACCAGTCGCTGAAATCCATCGAGAACGAACAACTCACCCGCATCAGCACGCTCGCGGACAATGCCTATAAGAGCGCCGATGCCATCCAGCAGGCGCTGCAGGCGGCCGGACTGCCGGTCGACAGCGATTTTGGCAAGAACGAAAGCGATGTCGGCGGCCCGCTGATCCCGCTCAACAGTTCTTTGATGTTCGACAGCAAGGTCAAGGAGTTGGACGAGGCTCTGGACACGCTCGACCAGTTGAAGAAGGAAGCGCGCCAGCTGCCGCTGGCGAACCCTGCCCCCGGCCACTCCGTCACCAGTCCGTTCGGCGTGCGCACCGATCCTATCCTCGGCACCGCCGCGCTGCATTCGGGCATGGATTTCAGGGCGCCCATCGGCATGGACGCAAAAGTCACGGCGCCCGGAATCGTCACCAAGGCCGGCTGGAATGGCGGCTATGGCCGCATGGTGGAAGTCGACCACGGCAACGGCTTTGCTACCCGTTACGGACATCTCAGCGAAATCGACGTGACCGTGGGCGAGAAGCTGGACGCCGGCGCCGTCATCGGCAAGACCGGCAGCAGCGGCCGCTCGACCGGCCCGCATCTGCATTATGAAGTGCGCCACAATGGCGAAGCCATCGATCCCTTGCGCTTCCTCACCGTCGGCAAGAAGGTCGCCCAGTATCTCTGAGCTGCGCCGGCACTGACCTGATTGGCACTCAATACCTCTCAAACCAAATCTGTCCCGCTTTGTAAGCAATCCGGATCTGGGTGACGCTGTCCGTGCCGGCCTCGACTGCCCACCGGTGGTTTCGGTTCTTGCCTGAACAGCGACCTGGCCGGCACCTCATCCCAACGCGCTGGCAAGCGACTTGTCCACGGCCGTTCGGCCTGCCGGTGTTGACACAATTCCAGTTGTAGGATGATATGTATAACCATACGCCACAACACCAGCGCCACTCCAATAATGACCATTCACGGCATTTCGACTGACGTTCTCGCCGCCCTGGAGCATCTCCTGGGACAAGGCGGCGTGGCTGCCGATCCGGCCAATATGGCGAAATACCTCGTGGACTGGTCCGGCGATCATCATGGCGCAGCGCTTGCCGTGCTGAAACCGGCGTCGGTCGCCGAGGTCCAGGCCGCGGTTCGGCTGTGCGGCAGGCTTGGGCTGGCGATGATCCCACAAGGCGGCAACACCGGGCTTGTGGCAGGTGCGATCGACATCGGCACGGCCCGCGGCACGGTGATCATAAGCCTGGAGCGGCTGAACAATATCCGCCTCGTCGACGCCGACAATTTCATCGTGCAAGCCGACGCCGGCTGCATCCTGCAGCACATCAAGGATGCGGCAGAGGAACAGGACTGCCTGTTTCCGCTGGCGCTTGGCGCGCAAGGCAGCTGCCAGATCGGCGGCAATGCCGCCAGCAATGCCGGCGGCGTCAACGTGTTGCGCTACGGCATGGCCCGCGACCTCGTTGTCGGCCTGGAGGTGGTGCTGCCGGACGGCGAGTTGTGGAACGGCTTTTCCGGCTTGCGCAAGGACAACCGTGGTTACGACCTGAAGCAGCTTTTCATCGGCGCCGAGGGCACGCTGGGCATCATCACCGGCGTCGAGGTCAAACTGTTTCCGAAACCCGGCCGTGTCGAAACGGCTTATCTGGGGCTCCCTTCATTCGAAGCGGCAATCACTCTGTTCAGGCAAGCCCGACGCGGATGCTCCGACCTGATATCCGCCTTCGAGATCATCGGCGCGGAATGCATGGAACTGGCGCGTCTCGTCGACCCGGGCATCGTCGCGCCGGTCGCGGCCCCTGTCCATGTGCTGATCGAATTGTCATCGAGTGCCGCGATCGATTTGCGCAGCCTGCTGGTGAATTTCCTTGCCGGCACGATGGAAGAAGAACTGGTCACCGATGCCGTTCTGGCCGAGAGCGGTGCACAGACCAAAACGTTCTGGGCCATTCGCGAGGGGCTGGTCGAGGGCCAGGCCAAGCGCGGCTACCACGTGCGCACCGATCTTTCGGTGCGTATCTCCGACATCCCCACCCTCATCGCCCAGGCTCGCGATTTTATCGCGCTGGAGCATCCGGGCTGGATTTCACAGGCCTATGGGCACGCTGGAGACGGCAACATCCATTTCAACGTCCTGCCGCCGCCCGACCTTGCCGAGTCCGACGCCCGCTCCAGGGGCACCGCCATCACCGCCGGGCTGTACGAGATCACCAACGCCCTCGGCGGCTCGATCAGCGCCGAGCATGGCATCGGGCGCACCCGCCAAAGCGTCTACTGGGCGGGAATGTCCGCTGTCCACCGCCGGCTCGTCAGCACGCTCAAAGATGCGCTCGATCCGGACCGACGCATGAACCCCGGCTGCCTCTTTCCCGCGACGGAGACTTTTTCATGAAACAAAGACTGGCTGCCATCGGCACTGTCGAGGCGCTGCCGCATCGGGTCGCGGCGTTTCTCAGCCGCGAGATCGAGTCCGGCGATCTCAACCCGGGCGCCCTGCTGCCGACGGAACAACAGCTCTCCGAAAAATTCGGCGTCAGCCGCAATGTGGTGCGCGAGGCGATCGCGCAATTGCGTGCCGACGGCATGGTCGAGGCGCGGCAAGGCATCGGCTCCTTCGTCCTGGCGCCGGAACAGCGCGCGGCGATCCGCATCGACCGCGAGACGCTGAAAGAGGGGCAGAACATGGAGCGGCTGTTCGAGCTGCGCTGCATCCTCGAGGCGGAATCCGCGGCCCTCGCCGCCGAACGGCGCGAGCAAGAGCATCTCGACGCCATCAAGGCCGCGCTCGACCGGATGAGCGGCGAGGAGCGCTGGGAGGACGGCAGCATCGACGCTGATCTTTTGTTCCATCGCGAGATCGCCCGGGCGACCGGCAACAGCTACATCCACACCTTCATTTCCTTCGTCTGCGAACAGATCCGCCGTTCGATCTATTACGCGCGGCAGACCAATCCTTTGCACGATCTGGTGGAGGTCAATGTCGGCGAACATGTGCGCATCTATGAGGCGCTGGTCGCCGGCGACCCGGCAAAAGCCGAGGCCGCGATGCGCGCGCACATCATCGGCGCGGCCAACCGTGTCGGCGTCAAGCTGCCGTCCGCGCGCGGCGAACGCACGGGAGGAGGGAAATGAGCATGGCTGTCGCCAGCATTACCCGCATCTCCGATGTCTGCCTCCTGGTCGAGAATATTGAGCGGACAGTAGAGTTCTATGTCGACAAGCTCGGCTTTCGCCTGCGCCGCCGCGCCGAGGGTTTCGCCGATTTCCATGGCGAGGGCGTGACGCTGGCCGCTTGGGAGATCGACCATATCAGCCAGCATACCGGCGTCTCGAAACTGCGCTCGCCGCGCCATGCGCACAAGGTCTGCGTCGCCGTCCAGCTCGACGCGCCCGGCGAAATCGACCGGCTGCATGCCGAGCTGACGGCGAAGGGCGTGCCGTTCTATGGCCCGCCGGAGAACTATGTCTGGAACGCGCGCTGCGCCTATTTCACCGACCCGGACGACACGCTTTGGGAACTCTACGCCTGGCTCGACGGCGGCCCCGGCGACTATCACGACGAACAGCCGTAGACCACCCGCGCCAAGGGAACGGCGCGCAATGAAGAGACGAGACAGTCTTGCAACAGGAGCGAAAAATGAATGGGAATTACGACATGAACCGCCGCGGCTTCATGAAGTCCGGCCTGGCGGCTATTGCCGCGGCATCGGGCGGCATGCAACTGGTTTTGACCCCTGGCGCGAAGGCCGCCGGAAAGGTCGTCATCCAGTATGACTGGCTGATGTCCAACGGCCAGATGGGCGATATCGCCGCCGTCGCCAACGGCTACTTCAAGGATGCCGGGCTCGAGGTGGAATTCAGCCCGGGCGGCCCGAACGCCTCGACCGTGCCGCCGGTGATCTCGGGCGCGGCACAACTTGGCCAATTCTCCGAAACGCCGCAGCTGTTTTCGGCGCGCGCCAGCGGCGTGCCGGTGAAGATCATCGCCTGCGGCTTCCGCACCGGCCCCTATGCACTCACTTCGAAGGCCTCTAACCCGATCAAGGGCGTGGCCGACCTGAAGGGCAAGAAGATCGGCATCCAGCCGACGGCGCGTTTCGTCATGGACGAGATCCTGGCCAAGAACGGCATGAGCGCGTCCGACCTCACCGTCATCAATGTCGGCTTCGACAAGGGACCGCTGGTGCGCGGCGATGTCGATGCCATTGGCGGCTGGATCACCAACACGCAGGCGCTGAGCGTCGTCGGCGACGACCGTATCGACCTTCTGGTGCGCGACCTCGGCTTGAATTCCTACGCCGATGTCTATTTCGCCACCGACGCGGCGATCGAAAAGGACCCGGACACGCTGGCCAAATTCATCGGTGCGGTCGCCAAGGGCTGGGGCTGGGTGCATGCCAACCCGCAGGAAGCGGTGAAGAAGATGGTCGCCGCCTATCCCGAAATGGACCTCGGCTGGGAAGAGAAGACCGTCAACCTCGTGTTGAAACTCTCCTTCGACGGCGCGACGGCCAAGGACGGCTGGGGCACGTTCGATCCCGCCTCGATCGAAGAACAGCTGGCGCTGCTCGACAAGGTCGGCCAATACCCGAACGGCCGGCCCAAGGCGGCCGACGTCTACACCACCAAGATCCTCGAACTCTCGGCTGCCGACCGGCCGAAGCTCGACGCGCCCGCCGCTTGATGGCGAACGCGATCGAAGCCAGCAGGCTGGATGTCGGCTATGGCGGCCGCCAGGCGGCCGTCAAGGTGCTTTCCGGCCTCGACCTCAGCGTCGAGGCCGGATCCTTCCTGTCGATCCTCGGGCCGTCCGGCTGCGGCAAGTCGACCTTGCTGCGCGTGGTTGCCGACCTGCTCGACCCTCTCGGCGGCACGATCAGCGTGCTCGGCGACACGCCGCATGCGGTGCGCTCGCGCAGGGATGTCGGCTTCGTCTTCCAGGATTCGACCCTGCTGCCCTGGCGCACGGTGCGCGACAATGTCCGCTTGCCGCTTGGCGTCGGGCAAGGCAGCCTGACACGCAAGATCGAAGACCGCAGCGAGGAGCTGCTGGAGCTGATGGGGTTGGCCGGCTTCGGCGAACGCCTGCCGCACCAGCTGTCCGGCGGCCAGCGCCAGCGTGTGGCGATCGCCCGCGCCTTGCTTGGCCAGCCCAAGCTGCTTTTGATGGACGAACCGTTCGGGGCGCTCGACGAAATCACCCGCGATCGCCTCAACGACGAACTTCTCAATCTGTGGCGGCGCACGGGCACGACGATCCTGTTCGTCACCCATTCGATCGCCGAAGCCGCCTATCTCGGCGAGCGGGTGATCGTTCTCGCCGCCAATCCGGGGCGGCTGGTCAAGGATTTGCACATGCGGCCGCTCAAACAGGACGGCAACCGCTGTTCGCGCGAAGACCCGGCGATCGTCGCGGCCATGGCCGAGCTGCGAACCGCGCTGGAGCAGGCATCATGAGGCCGGCGCCGCTCTCGCCGCAATTATCCATCGCCCTGCCCGTTCTCGGCGCGGCGTCGCTGGTGCTTGCCTGGCAGTATCTGCTGCCCCTGCTCGGCGTGCCGGCCTATATCGTGCCGACCCCGACCGCCATATCGGGCGTCTTCCAGAAGAATTTCGCGCTGCTCATGGACAATTTGAGGCCAACGCTGATCGAGGCGCTGGCCGGGTTCGTCATCGGCAATCTGGCCGCCGTGCTGCTGGCGGTCCTGTTCGTGCACAACCGCATCCTGCAGGCCGCCTATTTTCCGATCGTGCTGTTCTTCAATACCATTCCGATCCTGGCGCTGTCGCCGATCATCATCCTGATCTTCGGGCTCGGCATGACGCCGAAGATCGTCATCGCGGCGGTGATCTGCTTCTTCCCGACGCTGGTGAACATGATCCGCGGCCTGGACTCGGCCAGCGACAACGAGCACGAACTGTTCCGCGTGCTGTCGGCGACGCGTTCCGAGATTTTCTGGAGCCTGCGGCTGCCGCGCGCGCTGCCGATGCTGTTCTCCTCTCTCCGCATCGCCTCGGCGACGGCGGTGATCGGCGCCATCGTCGGCGAATGGATCGGCTCGGACAAGGGGCTCGGCGCGCTGATCATCCAGGCGAGCTTCAACTACCAATCGGACCGGCTCTACGCGGCGATCGTACTGTCGTCTTGCCTGTCGATCGTTCTGTTCTGTGCCGTGGTGCTGGTCGAGCGCCGGGTCATCAAATACTGAACAGGCATTTCGCCGGCTCGTGCAAGCTTGCACGAGCCGGGCTTTGCATCGCTTTGATCAGTCGGCCTTTTCCGGCTGCGCGGACAGAAATCTGGTCGCCGCCGCAACCAGGGTGGCCGCGCCAATTTTCAAGGCGGCCTCATCGACGCGAAATTTGGGATGATGAAGCGGATAGACCGAGCCGACCGCCTCGTTGCGGATTCCGAGCCGGAAATAGACCGATGGGCGCTTCTCGCTGTAGTAGCCAAAGTCGTCGGCAATGGTCCATCCGGGTGTGTTGAGCACATTGTCGGCGCCGATGCAGGCTCTACCGCTGGCGGCAATCAGCTCCGCCATCTCGCCATCGTTGACGACCCCCGGCTCGCCCTTGTGGATGGCGAGCTCCACATTGGCGCCGTGGCTGGCCGCCATGCCCTCCAGGATTTCACGAACGCGCCGCCAGGCCCGCTCGCGGGTTGCGTCGCTACCGCTGCGGATGGTGCCTTTCAAGGTGACCTTGCCGGCAATGACATTGTAGGCGCTGCCGCCATTGATGCCGGTGACGGAGATGACCAGGGGATCGTAGGGGTCGATTTCGCGCGACACGATCTTCTGCAACTCGCCGACCATGGAGCAGGCCACGGCAATCGCATCGACGCCTTCGTAGGGCTTGGCCGCGTGCGCCGCCTCACCAATGACAATTGCATCGAACGTATCGCACGCCAGCGTATAGGGACCTGAACTGACCGCGATCTTGCCGGATGGCGTGTACGGATCGACATGAAGGCAGATCGCGGCGTCGACATCGTCGAGCAGCCCCTCTTCCACCACACGTTTGCCGCCTGAGGGCGAGTCCTCTTCGGCCGGCTGGAAGATAAGTCGGACCGTCCCGCCAAAATCGGCCCTTGATCTGTGCAGATGCGCGGCAACCGCGAAGCCCATCGATGCGTGGGCGTCGTGACCGCAGGCATGCATGACGCCGGGATTGGTCGAAGCATAGTCGACGCCGGACTCTTCTTCGATGGGCAAGGCATCGATGTCGGCGCGAATGGCAATCTTTCGATTTGACGGCTTGCCGGTGCCGGCAATATCGACGGCCAGGCCAAAGCCCGCGACGTCACGAATATCCGAGATTCCCTCGCCGGCCAGCATCTGCGTGAGATAGCGCTGCGTGTTGGCTTCGCTGTTCGACAATTCCGGATTGCGGTGCAGATGGCGGCGTATCTCGATCATCTGGTTGAGAATTCCGGCGTCGATGTTGACCGTGTCGGAAACCTCAGCACCGCCTGCCATGGCCGCCCCCTCAGGATTTGACATGGATCTCTCGCGGGAACTTCGTCAGGGTCTCGTTACCGGTTTCGGTAACCAAAATGGTCTCGCTGATCTCGATGCCCCAGCCGTCCATCCACATGCCGAGGATGGAATGAACGACGTTGCCGGGCTGGAGCACCGTCTTGTCACCCGGCCGCAGGCTGATCGTGTGTTCGCCCCAATCCGGCGGATAGGCGACGCCAATGGAATAGCCGATGCGCGACTCCTTCTTCAGCCCATAACGCTGGATGACCTTGCGCCATGCAGCTTCAACGGCTTCGGCAGTCGTTCCCGGCCTGACCGCGTCGAGCACCGCGTCCATGCCCTCGATCACTGCCTTTGCCGTGTCCGCGACCCGCGTCGGCGTCTTGCCGAGCTGCATCGTCCTGGCCAGTCCGGCGGCATAGCGGCGGCAGACACCGGCGAGTTCCAGTGCAATCGTTTCGTTGTCTCCGAACCGCCGGTCGCTCCACATGATGTGCGGGGCCGACGCATTCTCACCGCCGAGGATGGTCGGCGGGAGCGCCGTGATGTCACCGGCGAAATCCGGGCTGCCGGCGATCTGTGTCGCCTGGATCGCGGCAATCGCATCGCACTCGCGCACGCCGGGCGCGATCACCTCGAAGGCCCGTGTCACCGCCGCTTCGGCCAAGGTCGACGCCTTGCGCAGATAGGCGATCTCGGGCGCCGATTTGACCGCGCGGATCCAATTCACCAGCAGATCGGCGTCATGCCATTTCGCGTTGGGGAGTCCGGCGACGAGCCGGGCGTGAGCCTTCGGCGAGAAGTAATAGGCTTCGAGCTCGATGCCGATATGCCTGTTCCCCCATCCCTTGGCGACGATCCAGCTCGCGATCCAGTCCATGGGGTGACGATCGGCACGCTGAACGTGATCTTCCGGGAAGCCAACGACGTTCTCAGGCTTCATCCAGGCTGTCAGCAGACCGCCGGCGGCATCCATGGCGCGGCCGATCCAGACCGGCTCGACCTCCTCCAGGGGCACCAGCACCACCTGCGGCGTATAGAAGGACCAGCCATCATAGCCGGTGATGTAGTGCTGGTTGGCAACGTCGTTGACGACAAGGAGTTCGAGACCGCACTTCGCCATCTCGGCGCGGATCTTGGCAAGCCGCTGCTGGTACTCGTCGCGGGCAAACGGCAATTCGATCATCTTTGCTCCATGCTTGGTTCAACGGTTGCGAGGCTTGCCACCATTGAAGCGGTTTCGCCATGGCGGCAATCGGCCAAGGCCGGCACGTGAGCAGGTCCTAAGCCGAATAGCTCGGCCTTTCTGGACTGGGGTGCCGCGTTCGATTTTATTTTTGAATTCCATTTGACTGAATAAATCTTTGATGCGAACCTTGCGTCAACTGGGGGCGCAAGGCATGGCATTGCGGGGGACCAATCAGGAGTTCGGGCGGCCGTACAACCGGCGCATCGTGCTTGAGTCCATCCGCCTGCATGGGCCGATCGCCCGCGGCGAGATCGCCAGCCGCGTCGGCCTCACCGTCCAGACCGTATCGACCATCGTTCGCGAACTGGAGGAACAGGGCTACATCCTCTCCGTGCGCGAAGAGCCCAAGGGCCGCGGCCTGCCGCCGGCGACGCTGCGCATCAATCCCGCGGGCGGCTATGCCGTCGGCATCCACATCACCCCGCTCGGCATCAATGCCGCCCTGATCAATTTGAGCGGCGACGTGATCGAGAGCACTTACCGTGAGGCCCCGAACGCAACGCCCGACCACGCCTTCGACGTGATCGGGGCCATGGTGTCTGAATTGACCGGATTGCGGGCCGGCGGGCGGGTTCTCGGGGTTGGCTTGGCCCTGCCCGGGCCGTTCGGTGTCGAATCCATGAGTTTCGTCGGCCCGACCACCATGACCGGCTGGAAGGATGTGGCGCTTCGCGAGCGGCTGGCGGCCTCGACCGGATTGCCGGCCTTCTTCGAGACCGACATGGCGGCAGCGGCCATGGGCGAGCGGCTCTACGGCCTCGGCGCTCAATTCTCCGAATATTACTATCTCTATTTCGGCGTCGGCCTCGGCGGCGTCATGGTTCATGACGGCAGCGTGCAGCGCGGCGCCTGGGGCAATGCCGGCGAGGTCGGGCACATCCCTGTCGTCCCCGGCGGCGAGGCCTGTCCCTGCGGCAACAGAGGATGCCTCGAAAGATATCTCTCGCTCGAGGCGCTCCGGCGCTGGAACGGCACAGAGGCCGATTGGGTCGCGGAAGTCGCGCCGATCTTTCACAATGCCATCGCCGTCATCGAAAACCTGTTCGACCCTGAAACGGTCATCCTCGGCGGGCTGGCGTCCACCGACCTGCTCGAACGGCTGGCCGGTTCGACCGGCGGCCTGCACAACTCCGTCTCGGCGCGCAAGGATCGAACGACGCCCCGGGTCCTGGTCGCGCGCGGCGGGCAACATTCGGTGTTGCGCGGCGCCGCCGCCCTTGCGGTTTCGGGCGTGCTGTCGCCGCGTTTCGGCCAGATGTTCGCCGCCGAGCGCGAACGCGGCCGCGATCTTCTGACAGCCAAGGAGATTGCGGCATGAGCGAACCGCTGCTGGTGCTGGAAAACGTCACCAAGAACTATGGCGCGATCGAAGCGCTGAAAGGGATCAGTTTTTCCATCGGCAAGGGCGAGGTCGTGGCATTGCTGGGCGACAACGGCGCCGGCAAATCCACGCTGGTCAAGATCATCGCCGGCGGGCTGGAGCCGACTTCGGGTCGTATGCTGTTCGAGGGCAAGGAGTTTCTGGCGAGGTCGCCGGCCGAGGCCAAGGCGGCGGGCATCGAAACCGTCTACCAGGACCTGTCGCTCTGCACCAATGTCGACGTGGTCGCCAATTTCTTCATGGGGCGCGAGATCACCAGGAAGGTGCTCGGCATTCCGGTGCTCGACGAGCGCGCCATGGAGGCCGTCGTCGAGAAAGCGCTGGCCAGCGCCGGCACTCGCATTCCGTCACTGCGCACCAATGTCGAGCATCTCTCGGGCGGCCAGCGGCAAGCCATCGAACTCAACCGCTTCGTGCACTGGGGCGGCAAGCTGGTGCTGCTCGACGAGCCGTTCGCCGCACTTGGCGTCGAGCAGACGCGGCGCGGTCTCGATATGATCCGCCAGGTGGCGAGCCAGGGCATCGGCGTCGTCATCATCACCCACATCATGCAGCAGGCCTTTCAGGTCGCCGACCGGATCGTGGTGATCCGGCAAGGCGTGGTGGCGGGTGATGTCGCGCGCAACAAAACAAGTCCCGATGCGGTGATCAACATGATCACCGGGGAGACGCTTGCCGGTGCCGGACCGGCGGGTTGAGGGACAAGAGGGGTCCGGCTTAACAGGGAGCCAACGACATGAAGCGAATACTTCTTGCTGTCTTCGGTATCCTTGCACTGGCCTTTGCCACGCTCACGCCGGCATTCGCCCAGTCCAAGGGGACCGTCTACTATATGGTGCCGACACTACTGGACGAGTTCCAGACCGGCTCGGTGACCGCACTGGAGCTGTTCCTGAAGCAGGTCGGCTACGACATAAAGACGCTGAACGCCGACAACAAGACCGATGCCCAGCAGTCGCAGATGAACGACGTCATCGCGCTGAAGCCGGCGGCGATCATCCTGGCGGCGGTCGACTTCAATGCACTGAAGCCGTCGATCGAGGCCGCGCGCGCTGCAGGCATTCCGGTGGTCGAGTTCGACCGCCAGATCACCTCGACACCTTCCGACTTCACCTCGGTCGCTGGCACCGTCGAGATCGGCCACATCGCCGCCGACCAGGCGGAGAAGCTGCTGAAAGCCAAGAACGGCTCGGTGAAGGGCAAGGTGCTGCAGGTGCTCGGCGATCCCGGCGACCCTTACACGCTCGACATCCAGAAGGGTTTTGAGGAGAAGATGAAGGCGTTCCCGGACGTCAAGATCATCTCGCTTCCGGCCATGCAGTGGGAAGCGAGCAATGCCGGCACCATCGTTGCCGACCAGATGCTGGCCAACCCCGACATCGACCTGATCTTCAGCCATGCCGCGCACCTCTCAGTCGCCGCCGTCGCCTCGCTCGAGGCCGCCGGCAAGAAGCCGGGCGACGTCATGCTGATGAGCTCGAACGGCGCGCCGGTCGGCCTCGACCTGATCCGCAAGGGCTGGCTCAATGTCGAAGTCGAGCAGCCGCTCTACGCACAGGCCGCGGCCGTCGCCATGTTCATGGACAAGATCGTCAAGAAGCAGGAGATCAAACCCGGCGACTATGACGTGCTTGGTCTGAAATCGACCGTGACCAAGGAAGCCTGGGGTCCGAACATCAAGATCCCGGGTGCGGCCATCACCAAGGAAAACGTCGACAATCCGGCCTTCTGGGGCAACCAGAAGGCACCGACGGATACCGTCAAATCCGTCGAATAGGCACGTCGCCTGAAACGCTCCGGGCCTTCTCGGCCCGGAGCCGATCCTCCGCAATTCCAATCCGCGCTTGATCCCTGCGAGAACCCTTCGCCGGGGCATGCGCCAGCCGGATCAGCTCATGACCCCCCGCACCCGCCAAGCCCTGGAGTTCGTCCTCGACAACCTCGTCTGGTTCATGCTGGTCTTTGTGCTGGTGGTCTTTTCCATCTTCATCCCCAACTATTTCCAGCTCGGCATCTTCGCCAACATCATCGAGGCGTCGAGCGTGCTCGGCGTCATGTCGATCGGCCTGGCGCTGGTCATCATCGCCGGCCACATGGACCTGTCGGTCGAATCGGTGGCGGCGCTCAGCGCCATGGCGGTCGGCATCCTGTTCTGCTCGTCGGGCATCGGCCTCGGCCTGCAATTGCATCCGGAATGGCTGATGGTTCCAGTGTCGCTACTGCTGGCGCTGGCCGTCGGCGGCCTCATCGGCGCCTTCAACGGGTTCCTGGTCGTCAAGGTCAAGATGAGCGCCTTCATCATCACGCTGGCGTCCTACATCTGGGTGCGCGGCCTGGTGCTGGTGATTTCGGGCGGCCGCTCGGCGCAGGATCTGGCGCCAGCGATCCGCTGGTTCGGCATCCAGCGGCTGATCGGCCTGCCGCTCACCGCCTGGATCGCCATCGCCTGTTTCGTCGTCTTCTCGCTGATCATGGCCAAGACGCCGTTTGGCCGGCACCTAGTGATGATCGGCGGCAACGAGACCGCGACCTTCCGCGCCGGTATCCGGGTCAACCGCAACCTCATCATCGCCTTCGTGCTTGCCGGCGCCATCGCTGGCCTCGCCGGCTGGCTGCTGGCGATCCGCACCTCCGGCGCCACCGCCAATCTCGGCGTCGGCCTGCTGTTCAATGCCTTTGCCGCGGTCGTCATCGGCGGCGTCAGCCTGAAGGGCGGCGTCGGCACCCTGCCCGGCGTCTATGCCGGCGTGCTTCTGCTCTCGGCCATCAACACGGCGATCAATCTGATGGGCCTGCCCGCCAACTTCACCCAGGTCATCCACGGCCTGCTGGTGCTGGCCGCGGTGCTGCTCGACGCATTCAAGCAAACCATTCGCCAAAGACTCGCATGACAGGACGGCAGGCATGACCGACAGGCTGAACGACAAGGTCGCGCTGATCATCGGCAGCGCAAGCGGCATCGGCAAAGGCACCGCTCTGCGCTTCGCCGAAGAAGGCGCAAGGCTGGTGCTCGCCGACACCGATACCGAGGCCGGGCAAGCGACCGCCGACGAACTCGGCGTCCCCTTCATCGGCACCGACATCTCGCAAATGCGCGACGCGGAGGCCGCGGTGGCACTGGCGCTGAAGCATCACGGCCGCCTCGACATCATCGTGCAGAATGCCGGCATCTATCCCTGGCAGCTGATCGAAAACACCAGCACCGACGACTGGGACCGCGTCATGGCGGTCAATCTGCGCGGCACCTTCAATGCCACCCGCGCCGCCCTGGTGCCGATGAAGGCGCAGCGCTTCGGGCGCATGCTCTACACCTCCTCCATCACCGGCCCGCATGTCACAAGTCCCGGCCACGGCCACTATTCGGCGACCAAGGCCGGCATCAACGGCTTCATCCGTTCGGCCGCGCTTGAATTCTCCGGCTACGGCATCACCGTCAACGGCGTCGAGCCCGGCAACATCCTGACCGAAGCCATCCAGCAGCATCGCGGCGCCGCCTATATCAAGAACATGGAGGATTCAATCCCGCTCGGCCGGCTCGGCAGCCCGCGCGACGTCGCCAATGCCTTCCTGTTCCTCGCCTCGGACGACGCGAGCTACATCACCGGCACGACCATCGTCGTCGATGGCGGCCAATTGCTGCCCGAGGGCAAGGACTTCCGGATGGTGCCGCCTTGATCCTTGCTTCACGGCCACGAACAGGCTGATCCGGCGCTCCGCAGATCGGCCGGCAAACACTCCCTTATAGGTTGCATGCAACGTAAACGCCCCTCAAGGGTTGTTTGTAAAGTGCTAATCAAGGGAGGGACCTGAGAATGGCCGACGAAATTAGAACCGATCATATCTACCAGCGGGCTCATGCTTTGGCGGAGGGTGGTATTCACCAGTCTCCAGCCGAGATCGTTGCAGCGTTGCTGGCTGAGGGTTATCCGGAAGCGGCCGAGTTGTTGAACTCCGAAAACATCCGGGCCGACCTTCGCAGGGTTTGTAGTGCGGCGACGGCTAGCGGCCAGCAAGGCACCACAGATCTGGGGCTTGGTTATTGACGCTCATAGCACGGCATCGCGAATTTCGGCATGTTCGGCCGACCAAACGCGCCTCACGGCTGGCGGCCGCCGACGCCGATCAGCCAGATGTCTTGTACAACAGCAATTCCGGCCGGTATTCGAAATGCATGGTGTCATAGTGATACCAGCGGCCGCCCCAGATGAAGCCGTTTTTCTCGAACAGTTCGACGATCGACAGCGGAATGCGATTCTTGAAGGGAATGTGTGCCTTGGGGTTGGCTTTGTTTCTGTTGTTGTACCAGTAATCGGAGAAGCCGACATTGATATCGAAGGCTGCGCCGAAAGAGTGGACGCTCAACCGGTCCGTGCCGGCGATGGGTCGCCAGACGAAGCCGCCTCCAAGCTTCAGTCCGTAGCGGGTCAAATCCGCGGGCATCGCCTCCAGGGCGTCAGAGACCTTGCTCAGCCGGTCGTCGATGCCGAAAACCCTGGTGACCTGCGCAGTCTTCTTGCCGAGTTTCGGCAGCCATTTGACGTTGGCGATGTGCTTGCCGACTTCCGCGGCACTTGCGCCGTAGAGCTTCTCGAAGAAGGCTTCGTTGCGGATACGGCCGGGATCGAAATCCTCCGCCGGGACCAGCGCACCGGCGCTTGCCTTGGGATAGACGTAGCGAAACATGTCCTCGATGTCCGGGCTCTCCAGCAGCGCGTCGGCGTCGCGCGTCTTGCCGTCGTCCCACACCATCGTGGTGCCGTCGGTCCAGGTCAGGACATTGCCCGAGATGGTGAACAGCCCGGGATAGGCCTTGAGCAAAGCGGCCTTGGCGGCCGGCTGGTCCACGCCGTCGCTGGCATCGCCTGCATGGGCGAGGCGTCCGGAACCGCTGATTGCCAACGCAATCACCAGCAGCAGCAGCAGCAAGCGCCCTGGATGCCTGGTCATCGTCCTGCCTCCCGGAACGGCCAATCGCATTTTCAAGACGACGCTGGAATGGTGGGCGATGACGGACTCGAACCGCCGACATCTTCGGTGTAAACGAAGCGCTCTACCAACTGAGCTAATCGCCCGCTCCGGCGCGGACCTTTAAGCGGTCGGGACCGGCTTCGCAAGGCCAAATGAACAGGCGACGCCCTGTTCGCCGGCCGGATTTGTGCACAAAACGCCGGCTGTCAAAAAACCTTCTCCAGTTTGCTGTTATGATGGTTTGGTGCGCTTGACACCCGGTGGCGAACCCCTTATCCAGCGGCCCAACGACGAACACGGCTGACACGTGCTCGTCAATGCGCGGGTGTAGCTCAGTTGGTTAGAGTGCCGGCCTGTCACGCCGGAGGTCGCGGGTTCGAGCCCCGTCACTCGCGCCATTTCTCTCAAGGGTTTCAAACCCTTGGCTTCGGAGAAATGTCGACGTTGAATGTCAAAAATCACTTCTGGCATGTGCGGGGCAGGTGTACCCCGGCCGGCACGTTGCGGCGCGAGCTCGAACCGACTATCGCGGACGCGCTCGATTCCATCCCTGCCGAACTTTTCCCAACTCGCCACGGAGCGGTCGCGTGGAATTTGCCGATGCCAGGTCCGCCGCTGCGCCCTTAGATCCCCGTCTGAAGATCTGGCCGAGGACCAGGCCGATGTATCCCACCTGAAGAATGATGAGCGCAAGAATAGCCCAACCGAGCGCTTTCCAGATGGAGCCGGTTTCTATCTCAGCCCAGATCGCCACGGTGAACGACGCCGCGAACATGCCCACCAAAAATTGCGGAAAATACATATGCGTAGCACCACGTTTTGACGGTTTGGCGATTTTCGGCCGTTAAAGACCCGCCGCTCCGCGAACGGAGCGGCGGGGCCCCCAATTTGCCCCCCGATTGCCGAGTTGATGGTTGACCGCGGCATTGCTGGCAATGCAATTGCCGCGCCAAATGCAATGACCCATTACGGGACACCTTCGCCAATTGCGCAAGGCCGGATTGCCGATTAACATTATCTGTTGCTAATGTGCCACCCAGAAGGACCAGCGGTGGCGAGGTTTTTGGCAGAGTTGTTGTCCGCGACGCTGGAAGCGTCGGCAGGCCGATGCGGGTCTAACGACACCGATAGGCAGATCTCCGAAGACGCGCTCAGAATGATCAGCGCACAGATGTATTCTGGCATTCTGGGCCAGGAATGCCTGCATGGACGGCGCTACCTGCAAAGTCGCATAGAGAATGGTTTCAAAAGGCACTTCGAGGAAATGCGGCTGCAGTTGATCGCAGATGGGCACACCATCGTGCCCAGCGCGACCGAGGGCAACTCACGGTGGACTCGTTCAGAAATGGCATTCGACGCTAAACGCGGCTCGGCATCCCACGCCAAATCGGTTGCCGTGATGCCATATTGGCTCGACAACAACCGAGACTGGTGAAGCCATAAGGGATGCTGTCGCGCTCAACCCCTGGCCAGCAGCGCCTCGACCTCCTGCAGCGTCGGCATCGACGGCGCAGTACCCGGGCGCGTCACCGAGATACCAGCCACCGCGCAGGCAAAGCGCACCGCTTGCAGCGGCTCCACGCCTCGCGACAGGGCTGCGGCGAAGCCGCCGTTGAAGGCGTCTCCCGCGCCGGTGGTTTCGACCACTGGTCCGGCGCTGATGGCGGGGACATGCTCGGAGCGATTCTTGGTGTGCAGCAGCGCACCCTTGTCGCCGAGCGTGACGATGACCGTGCCGACGCCCTTTTCGAGCAGCTTGCCCGCGGCGGCCCGCGCCTCATCGACCGAGGAGACTTTCAGTCCGGTCAATTCCTCCGTTTCGGTCTCGTTCGGCGTGAGATAGTCGCAGAGCGCGTAGATGCGATCGGGAAGCTTTGCCGCGGGAGCGGGATTGAGGATGGTTGTCACCCCTGCCCCGCGCGCGATCTCCAGCGCCCGCATCGCGGCATCGATCGGCTGTTCGAGCTGTGTGACGAAGACGCCGGCGCCACGAATCAGGGCGGCATTGGCCTCGATATCGGCTGGCGAGATAAGCATGGCCGCACCCGGGCTGACGATGATGGCGTTGTTGCCGCTGCCCTCCTCGACGAAGATGTAGGCCGCACCCGTATAGCTGTCCGGCGTGTCGATGACGGCGCTTTTCACGCCGGCGTCCTGCCAGGTCCGCTTGGCCATGTCGGCGAAGGCATCGACGCCAAGCCGGGTCAGGAATGTGGTGTCGGCGCCGAGCTTGCCGGCGGCCACGGCCTGGTTCGATCCCTTGCCGCCCGGCCCGAGCTTGAAAGAGTTGCCGAGGATCGTCTCGCCCATGCGCGGCTGGCGGTCGGCGCGATAGGCGGTGTCGGCGACGAAGACGCCCAATATGACGACAGGCTTGCCGGAGGCCATGCTGCTACTCCGCATCCGGCGGGATGACGCCCTTGCGGAAGGCGAAGCAGCCATAGAAGCGGCGCTCGCCGGTCTGGATGACGCAATAGGCTTTTTTTGCACGCTCGTAGAAGGCGTAGCGCTCGACGGAAATCATCGGCCAGGCCTTGCCTTCAGCCTTATCGATCTCCTTTTGCACTTCCTTCTGCACCGCTGGGATCTCGTCCGGCTTGCCGACGATTTCCATGCGCGCGGCGGAATCATCGACGAACGTGTCCAGCGGATAGAGCGACAGCACGGCCTTTACCACCTGCGCCGCCGGCGCATCGATGCGCAAGAGCTTGCCGTGCACGGTCTGCTTCGCCACCGAATCAGAAGGGAAATTGGTGTCGGCGATGATCAGATCGTCGCCGTGGCCCATCGCCCGCAATGCCTGCAGCACGTCGGCATTGAGCAGCGGATTGATGCCTTTGAGCATGATAGTCCTCGTGAAGTGCGTTTGAGATCAGAGTCGTTGAGATCAGAGACGCTGGCCGGTCTCGGCGTCGAAAAGATGGATCTGGTCGAGCCTCGGCTTCAGCGTCAGCGTATCGCCAGGCTTGAAGTCGTGGCGTTCACGGAACAGCGCCACCATCTCGCCGTCGCCGAAGCGCAGGAACACCAGCGTTTCCGAGCCGGTCGGCTCGACCACCGAAATCTTCGCCGGCACGCCATCGGGATGGATTTCCAGATGCTCCGGGCGCACGCCATAGACGACGGCCTGTCCGTCCTGCGCGGCATTGTCGCCAATCGGAAACAAGGTGCCCGCAAACTCGACGCCGGGCTTGCCGCCCTTGCGCATGACGCCCTTGAGCAGGTTCATCGACGGCGAGCCGATAAAGCCGGCGACGAACAGATTGGCCGGCCGGTCGAACAGCTCCAGCGGCGCGCCGACCTGCTCGATGCGGCCGTCGCGCATGACGACGATCTTGTCAGCCATGGTCATGGCCTCGATCTGGTCGTGGGTGACGTAGATCGTGGTGGTCTTCAGCCGCTGATGCAGTTCCTTGATCTCCGTGCGCATCTGCACGCGCAGCTTGGCATCGAGGTTCGAGAGCGGCTCGTCGAACAGGAACACCTGCGGGTTGCGCACGATGGCGCGCCCCATGGCCACGCGCTGGCGCTGGCCGCCGGAGAGCTGCCGGGGATAGCGCTTCAAATAAGGGCTGAGGTCGAGGATGTCGGCGGCGCGCTTGACCCGCTCGGCGACCACGGCCGGGTCGGTTTTGCGCAGTTTGAGGGCAAAGGCCATGTTCTGCTCGACCGTTTTGTGCGGGTAGAGCGCGTAGTTCTGGAACACCATGGCGATGTCGCGTTTTGCCGGCGGCAAATGGTTGACGATGCGGTCGCCGATGGCGATCGTGCCACCGGAAACGGTCTCCAGCCCGGCCACCATTCTGAGCAGCGTGGACTTGCCGCAACCCGAGGGGCCGACCAGCACCACGAACTGTCCGTCAGCGATGTCGACGCTGACTTCGTGCAGAACCTTGACGGTCCCAAACGCTTTGGCCACCTTGCTGATTGCGACTTGAGCCATATCTCCCCCATCGGCTCCAACTGGCCGTAGGCGCAGAAGCTAACCAACGCGACCTGTCAGGGCAAGTCGGTCTCTTATAGATAAAAACCCGGCCTCGTTGACACGGCGTTTGGTTGTGAGAATAGTGGCAGGCGCTGGTCCAAATGTCGGCACCGATCCGCAATCGGGACTTTAATCGACGCAGGGTGGGGTCCTGCCTAATTCGTATCCGAGCCGGGAGCATCGTTGTGCTTCAGCGTCCGACAGGCGGTCACATCCATTCACACTGATTCTGGGAGGAATAGTCGATGAGAACAGGTCTTTACGATAAACTGGTCCGTGCCGGCGCCACGCGGCGCGACGTCTTGAAGGGTGCGGCCAGCATGGCCGCGATCGCGGCGGCATCCGGCGCCGGGCTCGGCGCCTTCACGCGCCCGGCTTCCGCCGCAAGCGAACTGCGCTCGAAGATCCTGCAGATTCCGGGCGTTGGCAAAGGCCAGCCGACCGATGCCGATTTCCAGAAGGTCGGCGAGCTCTGCCTCGAGGCGACTAAGGCCAATGTCAAGGAAGGCGAATTCGCCGGCGTTGAACTGACCTTCATGGGCCTCAACAACCAGAACCTGCACAATGTGCTGTTCCGCGGCTTCCTGAAGCCGTGGGAGGCCTATACCGGCGCCAAGATCAGCTGGATCGACCTGGCGCAGGCCGACTACAATGCCCGCCTGCAGCAGTCGATCGCCACCGGCACGGTCGACTTCGACATCATCGAGATGGGCGCGCCCTTCGAAGGCGATGTCTGCGGCAAGGGCTTGACCTCCGAAATGCCCGACTGGGTCAAGAAGCAGATCGATTTCGACGATCTGGTCAACTATCTGAAGCCGCCGGTCGGCACCTGGGACGGCAAGCAGTATCGCGTCACCATCGACGGCGACACGCACAACTTCAACTACCGCACCGACGTGTTCGCCGATGCCGACCTCGCCAAGCAGTGGAAGGACGGCGGCGGGGCCGGAGAATGGGGCGTGCCCAAGACCTGGCAGCAGGTGCAGGCCGTGACCAAGTTCCTCAAGGGCAAGAAATTCAAGGGCCAGGACGTCTATGGCTATCTCGATGCGCCCAAGCCCTGGGGCGGTTTCGGCTTCTACTTCCTCGGCAGCCGCGCCACCGCCTATGCCAAGCATCCCGATGACAAGGCATGGCTGTTCGACGCCGACACGATGAAACCGCGCATCAACAATCCGGCCTGGGTGCGCGCCATTCAGGACGTGATCGACGCGCTGCCCTCCGAACCGGCCGACCAGATCAACGCCGACCCGAACACCACCGGCTTCCAGCAGTTCCTGGCCGGCACCGGTTCGATGATCCCCTGGTGGGGCGACATCGGCTCCAACGTCAAGACCAACGATTCCTCGGTCATCGGCGACGTCACCGGCTTCTCGATCCTGCCGGGTTCGGACGATGTCTACAATTCCAAGACCGGCAAGTGGGAAAAGCTCGCCAGCGGGCCGAACTATTCGCCGAACTGCGCCTATCTCGGCTGGGGCGTCTATGTCATGGCCCGCGTCGACAAGGACGAGAAGAAGAAAAAGGCGGCCTGGTCCGCGGCCGCCCATCTCGGCGGCAAGGACCTGTCGATCTGGACGGCGATGTATCCGTCCGGCTTCCAGCCCTACCGCAACTCGCATTTCGATATTCCGGAGTGGGTGGCGGCCGGCTACGACGAGGCCTTCATCACCTCCTACCTCAAGTCGGAAGGCGACAGCTACAACCATCCGAACGCGGCGATCGAGCCACGCATCCCCGGCATCTTCCAGTACTATTCCGCCGCCGAGGACATTCTGGCCAACACCTTCGCCGGCAAGATGAAGGCGCAGGAAGGCGCCGATGCCATCGCCGCCGCCTGGGAAAAGCTCACTGACCAGATCGGGCGCGAAAAGCAGATCAAGCTCTACAAGGCCTCGCTCGGCCTGGCCTGATCGTGTGAATCTGGGGTCCGGCGACGAAAGCCGCCGGACCCTGCCTTGACCGGCGCCGCCGGTCGCGAAGTGCCTTCTGCAAACGGACGAGACGCGTGGCTGACCAGATTTTGCCCACCAAGGATTGGCCGGCAAACGCCGTCCCATCCGACCTGATACCGCCAGGCCGCAGACGCTTGGGCTGGGCGGTGATGGCCGCTGCAACGCTCGGCTTGCTGGCAACGATCTTTGTCCAGATCCTCTACAAGAGCGAGGTCGACACGATCGGCTTCGAGACATGGCGTCCCGTGGTCTACGCCTATGTGTTGTGGGGCGTGGCACTCGGCGTCGGCCAGGTGCTGACGCGCGGCGAGGACGGCCAGCGCGCGCTGTTCCTGCTGCCGGCGCTGCTGTTCACCATCGCCATGGTGATCTTCCCGACGCTGTTCGGTTTCTACATCGCTCTGACCGATTGGAACCTCTCCTCCTTCAGTGGCCGCAGGTTCAACGGGCTCGACAATTTCTGGCAGATGCTGAGCGATCCCTACTATCGCAATGCGCTGTTCAACATGGTGCTCTATGTGCTGGCGGTGCTGGTCGAATATGTCATCGCCTTCGGCCTGGCGCTGCTGCTCAACGCGCAGATCCGGGCGCGTAAATTCTTCCGTGTCGTCTTCCTGATGCCGCTGATGCTGTCGCCGGTCGCGGTGTCGTGGATGGTCGGCAAGTCACTGATGGAATATCGCTTCGGGCCGGCGGCGACGCTGGCGCGCCATCTCGGCTGGGAAAACCCGGCCTTCTTCTCGGATCCGATCATCGCCCGCATCTCGATCATGGTGCTGGATGCCTGGACCTTCATCCCGTTCATGATGATCATGCTGCTCGCCGGCCTGCAGGCGATGTCGCGTGAGATCCTCGAAGCAGCACGGGTCGACGGCGCCAACGCGTGGCAGACCTTCTGGCAAGTCACCTTTCCGCTGATGCTGCCGGTGTCGGTGACGGCGGTCATCTTGCGCATCATCTTCAAGCTGAAGCTGGCCGACATCATCATCACGGTGACCTCGGGCGGACCTGGTGGCGCCACTGATTCCGTCTCCAGTTTCATCTACCGCGAATACCGCGACCGCTCGAATGTCGGCTACGGCACCATGCTGGCGATGGCCTATCTGGTCATCATCGTCGTGTTCGTGACCTGGCTGCTGAAATTCGCCAACCGCTTCGTGCGCAACGTCAATTGAGCGGTGGAATCATGAGCGTTCAAACCACCGAATACACCATTTCCGAAATCCGCTCTCCGGCCAGCTTCATCACCAGCCGCGTCTTCATCTATGGCGCGCTGGTGTTCTGGGCTTTCATCTGCCTGTTCCCGATCTACTGGACGCTAACGACCTCGTTCAAATCGGCGGTCGATGTCACCCAGGGCCATCTGATCCCCTTCGTCGACTTCCAGCCGGACTGGAAGGGCTGGCGATCGCTCGGCCTCTCGCCGGATTCGATCTTCGAGACCTCGACGGTGCGCGATGAGTTCTTCAAGCGCTTCATGAATTCGGTCATCACCTCGGTCGGCGCGTCGAGCCTTGCCATCGTCATCGGCAGCCTCGCCGCCTATGGCCTCACGCGCTACCGCTACAAGTTCGCCTGGTTCAAGAACGAGGACATTTCCTTCTTCTTCCTGTCGCAGCTGATCCTGCCGCCCGTCGTGCTCGCTCTGCCCTTCCTGGTGCTCTACCGGGAAGTCGGCCTGCTCGACACGCGCATCGGACTGATCCTGCTCTACACGCTGATGGTGCTGCCGATCGTCATCTGGATCATGCGCGACCAGTTCAATTCGATCCCGGTCGAACTGGAGGAAGCAGCTCTCGTCGATGGCCTGTCGATCTGGGGCGCGTTTTTCCGCATCGTCATGCCGATCGCGCTGCCGGGCATGGTCGCCGCCTTCATCCTGGCGATGGTGCTGTGCTGGAACGAGTATTTTTTCGCCGCCCTTTTGACCTCGACCGATGCCAAGACCATTCCCGTCATGGTGGCGAGCCAGACCGGCTCGCAAGGCATCAACTGGTGGTCGATGGCTGCCCTTGCCACGGCGGCGATCGCACCGCTGGCGGTCATCGGCATTGCTTTGGAACGCTATCTCATCATGGGCATGACCGCGGGGGCCGTGAAGTGACGAACCAATACTGGTTCGCACGCAACATCCGTGTCGGTTATGTCGGCCGCGACCGCTATGGCAAGGGTGTCATGCCGATCGCCTGGCAAGGTCGCGCCGTCATCGCGGGCTTTGTGCTGGCGATGCTCTGCGGCGGCCTGCTCATGGCCCTGGTGGGCTTTTACGCCGATCACTTGGCGCTTGGCATAGCCCTCTACATCATCCTGGCGATAGCCGGCGCCGGCACGTTCATCTGGGGCGTGGCCACCAAGAGCGATCCGGACAAGTCGATCGCCGACTACCGGGCGGAGCGGTCGAAAGGCCGGGGTTAGGCCTTCAGGATCGCGCGCAGGTGGTCCATGATCATGGCGACGCCCTTTTGCCCCAGTTCAGCCGATGCGTCTTTCGCGCTCGCCGTATACCAGCCGGTATTGTCGGCAAAGTGAGCTGCATCCACCGCCTCCGGGCATAGCGCCAGCATCAGCGAAGTTTCGCCAATGCCGGCATGGTCGAACGGGTACTTGCCGTTCATGGCCGCCGGCATCAGCGGATGCACCTGCACCCAGTTGAAGAAGTTTTCTCCTGCGGCGTGTTCGGCATAATAGTCGGCCATGTCCTTTGAGCCCCACCAGCCCTCGCCGCGCTGCTTTTCGAGGAAGCGGAAGATCGCCTGGCGGCCGGCGGTCTTGAAGGCGAGATCAGTCGGCATGCCGGCGGCGAAATTCTCGGTTTGGTGATGGACGATGGCGTGGATGTTGCGAAAACCGATGCGCAGCAGGCTGTAGAACAGTTCTTCGCCGAACGGCGCCAGCTGATTGCCGCCGACCTGCACCGAGCCAGTGCCTTCCGGCGGCGCCACCGCGTAACTCGCCGCACCATAGTAGAAGGGCGGCAGGATGACGATGTCCCTCTCCTTCTCGAACAGTTCCAGCGTCTTGATGACGGCCAGAGTGTCCATGCCGACGGCCATGTGCTCGCCATGGTATTCGAGCACGCCGAGTGGCAGGGCGACCGGCCAATTCTCGGCAATCGCCTTGCGGATCTGGTGCGGCAGCATCAGTTCATAGCGCATGATCTATTCCATGTTGGTGTGGCGGGCACGCATGGCCTCGGGCGACGCACCGCTCAGGGATTTGAGCTTCAGCACCATCACCTCGAACAGCAGGAACAGCGCGCCTTCGAACACCGAACCCATCGGTAGGACAGAAGTTTTTTGCGGTCCCTGGTCATTGGCCATGGTCTGGGCCGGGATGAGCAGCGTGGTGTCGGCCAGTCTTGCCGCGCTGCCGCCGGCCTGGGCGGTCAGCAGCAGATTGGTCGCGCCGGCATCGCGCGCGACGCGCATCAAGGTGAGCACCGTCGAGGTTTCTCCCGGCCCGGAACTGGCGAGGAAGACGTCGCCAGGCCCCAGCGGCGGCGTGGTCATGTCGCCGACCACCGCGACCGGCAGGCCGAGATGATAGAGCCGCATGGCGAAACCCTTGACCTGCAAGGCCTCGCGGCCGCAACCATAGGCAACGATCTGTTTGGCTTCGGCCAACAGCTTGCAAGCGGCGTCGATTTGGCTGCCATCCACCCGCGCCAGCACGCCGCCGAGTTCGTCGAGCGCGGTCTTGAACAGGTTTTCGTTCCGGTCGCTCACGGCACACCCATCCTCGAAATCATCTTGCGATTTCCCACGAACAGCTTGATTTCGTTCATGCTAGCAACCGCGAAAATGCGTGTCCAACGCCGCGCAACGCTTTTGCGGGGCCACAGGCGTGATAGTGTCATGTCAGACAAATCAGCTCAGACAGATCAAACCCAGGAAAACTGCAGGACATGAAGACACGGCATTTCGACCGCATCGGCAATGGCGGCCTCACCTTTACGGAGCTCGGCTTCGGCACGGCACCGCTCGGCAATCTCTACCGCGCCGTTTCGGACGCGGATGCCAATGCCACGCTCGACGCCGCCTGGGCGACCGGCTGCCGTTACTACGACACAGCGCCGCTCTATGGGCTCGGCCTGTCGGAAACACGCCTCAACCCCTTCCTGCGCGGCAAGAAGCGCGACGACTATGTGCTGTCGAGCAAGGTCGGCCGCCTCATGCGCGCCTGCCCGCCGGAAGAGCGCACGGGCATCGGCAAGTTCTTCGACACGCCGTCGCGCAGGGAAGTCTACGACTACAGCTATGACGGCGTCATGCGCTCGTTCGAAGCCTCGCTCGAGCGGCTCGGCGTCGACCGCATCGACATCCTGTTCGTGCACGATGTCGACATCTTCACCCATGGCAGCAAGGAGGCATCCGACCGGCGCATCGAGGAATTCATGCGCTCGGGTTATTACGGGTTGCTGTCGCTGCGCGACCAGGGGGCGATCAAGGCGTTCGGCGGCGGCATCAACGAATGGCAGGTTGCCCAGACACTGGCCGAGCGCGGCGATTTCGACCTGTTCCTGCTTGCCGGGCGCTACACGCTGCTCGAACAGGAGGCGCTGACATCCTTCCTGCCGCTTTGCCAGAAGCGCGGCATCGGCATCGTGCTGGGCGGTCCCTACAATTCCGGTATCCTGGCAACAGGACCGAAGCCCGGCGCCTACTACAACTATTCCGAAGCACCGAAGGACATTCTTGAGCGGGTCGCCGGCATCGAGGCGGTCTGCACGCGCCATGGCGTCAGGCTGATCGAGGCGGCGCTGCAATTTCCGGCGCTGCATCCGTCGGTCGTCTCGGTGATCCCCGGCGGCCAGCGGCCAAGCGAGGTCGAAAGCAACCGCGCGCTGCTCGACGCGAAGCTGCCGGCGGCGCTCTGGGCGGACCTCAAGAAGGAAGGCCTGATGCGCGCTGATGCGCCGACCGCATGACGCGGCGGTCATTCACTGCCGCAGGCACAAAAATGAAAAGCCGGGCGAGCCCGGCTTTTCTGTGTCTCTGAAAAAGAAAAACGCGCTTAGTTGACTGCGTCCTTCAGGCCCTTGCCGGCCGAGAACTTCGGCACGGTGCGTGCCGGGATCTTCACTTCGGCGCCGGTCTGCGGGTTGCGGCCGGTCGAGGCCGCACGCTTTGACACGGTGAAATTGCCAAAGCCGACAAGCCGGACATCGCCGCCCTTCTTCAGTTCGCCGGTGATCACGGAAAATACCGCATCGACCGCCGACTGCGCGTCACCCTTCGAAATGCTCGCGGCGTCGGCGACAGCGGACACCAGTTCGTTCTTGTTCATAAAAATTCCCTTCCATGAGAACACCGGAACTAACGACTCATCCGGCAGGAAACGGACTTTAGAAAGAAGCGTTCCCGCAACCAAGTCGAAAAGGCAGGAAAAAAGCGGAAAAAGCCCGGAAATCCGGGGTTTTTCACATGAAAAAGCCGGGCGCGAGGCCCGGCTTTCCGTTTGAGCACTGCAACCTTAGGAAAAACCTAATGCGCAAGCGACTTTCCGGCATCATCGGCGCTGTCGGTCGAGGCCGGTGGATTGACCGGTTCGACCCATTCGATCGGCTCCGGCATACGCACCAATGCGTGCCGCAACACCTCACCGACGCGTGAGACCGGAATGATCTCCATGCCGTTCTTCACATTGTCCGGAATCTCCGCCAGATCCTTGGCGTTGTCTTCCGGGATCAGCACCTTCTTGATGCCGCCGCGCAGAGCGGCGAGCAGCTTCTCCTTGAGGCCGCCGATCGGCAAGATGCGGCCGCGAAGCGTTATCTCGCCAGTCATCGCCACATCGGCCCTGACCGGAATACCCGTCAGTACCGACACAATGGCCGTCGCCATGGCGGCACCCGCGGACGGGCCATCCTTAGGCGTAGCGCCTTCCGGCAAGTGGACATGGATGTCGCGCTTGTCGAACAGCGGCGGCTCGATGCCGAAATCGATGGCGCGCGAGCGGACATAGGAAGCCGCCGCCGAAATCGATTCCTTCATCACGTCGCGCAGATTGCCGGTCACCGTCATGCGGCCCTTGCCGGGCATCATGACGCCTTCGACCGTCAGCAGCTCGCCGCCGACTTCCGTCCAGGCAAGACCGGTGACGACACCGACCTGATCGTCAGCCTCGACCTGACCGAAGCGGTAACGCTGGACACCAAGGTAGTCGGCAAGGTTCGCCGCCGTGATGCTCACCGTCTTCTTCTTCGTCTTCAGGATCTCGGTCACGGCCTTGCGCCCAAGCTTCATCAGCTCGCGCTCCAGACTCCGGACGCCCGCTTCGCGGGTGTAGGTCTGGATAATGGCGCGGATCGCATCCTCGCCGACGGAAAACTCCTTCGGCTGCAGCGCGTGATCGCGGATCACCTTCGGCATCAGGTGCCGCTTGGCGATTTCGATCTTCTCGTCCTCGGTGTAACCGGCGATACGGATGATCTCCATGCGGTCCATCAAGGGCGCAGGGATGTTCAGCGTATTGGCCGTCGTCACGAACATCACGCTCGACAGGTCGTATTCGACCTCGAGGTAATGGTCCATGAACGTCGAGTTCTGTTCAGGATCGAGCACCTCGAGCAGCGCCGATGAAGGATCGCCACGGAAGTCCTGGCCCATCTTGTCGATCTCGTCGAGCAGGAAGAGCGGATTGGACTTCTTCGCCTTCTTCATCGACTGGATGACCTTGCCGGGCATCGAGCCGATATAGGTGCGCCGATGGCCACGGATCTCGGCTTCGTCACGCACGCCGCCGAGCGCCATGCGGATGAATTCGCGACCGGTCGCCTTGGCGATCGACTTGCCGAGCGAGGTCTTGCCGACGCCGGGAGGGCCGACGAGGCACAGGATCGGCCCCTTCAGCTTCTTCTGACGGCTCTGCACGGCCAGGTACTCGACGATGCGGTCCTTGACCTTGTCGAGGCCGAAGTGATCGGTGTCGAGCACGTTCTGCGCGTAGGCCAGGTCTTGCTTGACCTTGGAGTTCTTGCCCCACGGAATCGACAGCAGCCAGTCGAGATAGTTGCGCACGACAGTCGATTCCGCCGACATAGGCGACATCGTCCGCAGCTTCTTCAACTCGGCTTCCGCCTTTTCGCGGGCCTCCTTGGAGAGCTTGGTCTTCTTGATGCGCGCCTCGATCTCGGCGGCCTCGTCGCGGCCGTCCTCGCCCTCGCCGAGCTCCTTCTGGATCGCCTTCATCTGCTCGTTGAGGTAGTATTCGCGCTGCGTCTTCTCCATCTGGCGCTTGACGCGCGAGCGGATGCGCTTCTCCACCTGCAGGACGGAGATTTCGGCTTCCATGAAGCCCATCGCCTTTTCCAGCCGCTCCTTGACCGAGAGCGTGGCCAGCATTTCCTGCTTTTCAGGGATCTTGATGGCGAGATGCGAGGCAACCGTGTCGGCGAGCTTGGAATAGTCGTCGATCTGGCTGGCGGCACCCACCACTTCAGGCGAGATCTTCTTGTTCAGCTTGACGTAGTTTTCGAAGTCGGTGACGACCGAGCGCGCCAACGCCTCGACCTCGACCTCTTCCTCTTCCGGCTCGACCAGCGCCGCGGCGCTGGCTTCATGGAAATCGGGACGGTCGGTGAACGAAACGATCTTGGCACGCGAAGCGCCCTCGACCAGAACCTTGACGGTGCCATCGGGCAGCTTCAGCAATTGCAGCACATTGGCGAGCGTGCCGATGTCGAAGATGGCATCGGGCTCGGGATCGTCATCGGCGGCATTCATCTGGGTGGCAAGCAGGATCTGCTTTTCCTGACCCATCACCTCTTCCAGCGCCTTGATCGACTTCTCGCGCCCGACAAAGAGCGGAACGATCATGTGCGGAAACACCACGATGTCGCGCAGTGGGAGGACTGCGAAGACGCCGTCGCTGGGAGCCTTGGATATTTTGGCCATTGTCCAACCTTTCATGTCGCGGCCACCATCAGGCCAACCGCGAATCTTATATTAACGACCGGGGATCGTTCCGCCTACCACCGTTTGTGACGGGAGTTTTACAGCACAGAAATCGGGCACCTCGGCCTTCCCGTGTTAGGTGGATGCAAGCAGGGCAAAGATCAAGAGTTAACATCGCCTGCAAATCCACTCCATGACAAAGGCCGCGTGCCCTTCACAGCAAAACGGCGCCGCAACGGCGCCGTTCCACAAAAATATGGGGTCAAGTGCCATATCAGGCGCTGACATTGCCCTTCTTTTCCTTGTGTTCGGAGTAGATGTAGAGCGGCCGGGCGCTGCCGGTCACCACTTCCTCCGAAATCACCACTTCGCGCACGCCTTCAAGCGCGGGCAGTTCGAACATGGTGTCGAGCAGGATCGCTTCCATGATCGAACGCAGGCCGCGCGCGCCGGTCTTGCGCTCGATGGCGCGCTTGGCGATCGCCGACAGGGCGTTCTCGTGGAAGGTCAGGTCGACATTTTCCATCTCGAACAGCCGCTGATACTGCTTGACCAGTGCGTTCTTCGGCTCGGTCAGGATCTGGATCAGCGCCGGCTCGTCGAGGTCCTCCAGCGTCGCCAGGACCGGCAGACGGCCGACGAACTCCGGAATGAGGCCGAACTTCAGCAGATCCTCGGGCTCGACCAGACGGAACACATCGCCCGTGCGGCGATCCTCCGGCGAAGCGACGATGGCGCCGAAGCCGATCGAGGTCTTTCTGCCGCGATCCGAGATGATCTTGTCCAGCCCGGCGAAGGCGCCGCCGCAGATGAACAGGATGTTGGCGGTGTCGACCTGCAGGAACTCCTGCTGCGGATGCTTCCTGCCGCCCTGCGGCGGCACGGAGGCGACCGTGCCTTCCATGATCTTCAAAAGCGCCTGCTGCACGCCCTCGCCCGACACGTCACGGGTGATCGAGGGATTGTCGGACTTGCGCGAAATCTTGTCGATCTCGTCGATGTAGACGATGCCGCGCTGGGCCCGCTCGACATTGTAGTCTGCCGACTGCAGCAGCTTCAGGATGATGTTCTCGACGTCCTCGCCGACGTAACCGGCTTCGGTCAGCGTCGTGGCGTCAGCCATGGTGAACGGCACGTCGATGATGCGGGCCAGCGTCTGCGCGAGCAGCGTCTTGCCGCAACCGGTCGGGCCGATCAGCAGGATGTTGGACTTGGCCAGCTCGACATCGTTGTTCTTGCCGGCATGCGCGAGGCGCTTGTAGTGGTTGTGCACCGCCACCGACAGCACGCGCTTGGCGTAGGGCTGGCCGATGACATAGTCGTCGAGAACCTTGAGGATCTCCTGCGGTGTCGGCACGCCCTCGCGCGACTTCACCATCGAGGTTTTGTTCTCCTCGCGGATGATGTCCATGCAGAGCTCGACGCATTCGTCGCAGATGAAGACCGTCGGACCGGCGATCAGCTTGCGCACCTCATGCTGGCTTTTGCCGCAAAACGAGCAATAAAGCGTGTTCTTCGAGTCACCGCTGTTGTTGCCGACCTTGCTCATTTTCCTGTCCTTTCATGGCCGCCCGCCGATGGTCTGGCTGAAAGGGCGCATACTCTATTTATCGCGGGAATCCGCCGCCGCCAGTGTCCCGGCTCCCGCAACGTATTCCGTACGAAACACAAATCAGAAAACGTGGCAATGATTCGCAGCAACCCCACACAAAGCTAAGCCGTCGAAAATCAACATAGCCTTAACGTAGGCAATCCCGACCGTCGAGGGAACAGCCAATTGTGGCCGAAATGCCGCAAAACACGCCAAAAGCGCGTGATGGTGTCATCCAACTGCCACCAAGCCCTTATGCCACGGCACTTTCAGCCGGCTCGCGCGACGAAATGACCTTGTCGATGAGGCCGAAATCCTTGGCTTCGTCGGCGGTCATGAAATGGTCGCGGTCGAGCGTGCGTTCAATCTCCTCGTAGCTCTTGCCGGTGTGCTTGACATAGACCTCGTTGAGACGGCGCTTCAGCTTGACGATGTCCATGGCGTGGCGCTCGATGTCGGAGGCCTGGCCCTGGAAGCCGCCGGACGGCTGGTGAACCATGATGCGGGCGTTCGGCGTGGCGAAGCGCATGTCCTTGTGGCCGGCGGTCAAAAGCAGCGAGCCCATCGAGGCAGCCTGGCCGATGCAGAGCGTCGAAACGGCCGGCTTGATGAACTGCATGGTGTCGTAGATCGCCATGCCGGAGGTGACGACGCCGCCCGGCGAATTGATATAGAGGTTGATTTCCTTCTTCGGGTTCTCGGCTTCGAGGAACAGCAGTTGCGCGCAGACCAGCGTCGCCATGCCGTCCTCGACCGGACCGGTGATGAAAATGATGCGCTCCTTGAGGAGGCGCGAGAAGATGTCGTAGGCCCGCTCGCCGCGATTGGTCTGTTCGACCACCATCGGAACGAGGTTCATGTAGGTTTCGACGGGGTTCTTCATCGGTTATCTCTTATCTCGCGGTGGGGATTCCGGCGCCGGGAATGCTGGCCGCTCGGGCAGAATCGGTTCTGGATCGTTGTTCCGTAGATAGGATGCCGGCTCATCCTTGTGCAAGGCCGACCCGTCCTAGCCATCTGGGTAAGTCGAATCAAGCTTTACGGCCAAGGATTCGCATCGCCGGACGTCTGCGCCGGCCTGGAGCAGGCGGAACCGGTCCGCAACGTAGCAATTTCTTAACCGCGTCACTTAACGAAATGCGGCAATACCGCTTTTCTCAGCGGCGGCTTCCCCTACAATTCAACGTTGAACTTGTGTGCAAGGTTCAAACAGGGGGAGTGTCATGTTCAGGAGAAGCGCATCCTTCGCTGTTGCCGGGCTGGTCATGCTCGGCACCACTTCGCAGACGGCTGCCGGCGGCCGCGCCGTGGAGTGTTACGAACCGGTCCGCACGCCCGATGTTTACGACACGGTCTATGAAGACGTGATGGTCAACCCACCCGGCCAGCAGGTCGACTACACCCCGCCCATCTACGGCACTCGTGAACGCGTGGTGATGACCGTCCCGGCTCAGGTGACCTACGAGGTCGTGCCCGCCGTCACACGAACCGTCTATCACACGGTGCAAGTCGACGACGGTGGCTATTCCTGGGAATGGCGCGTCATCCATGGTCGCAAGGTGCTCTGCAAGATCTGGCATAAGGCACGCTATGAACGCGTCGCCGAGACGGTGGTGATCCAGCCTGAACGCACGCGGCGGGTCGTCATCCCGGCGCAATATGACCGGATCGCCGAGGAAGTGCTGGTGCAGCCCGAGCAAAGACGCATCATCGACGTTCCCGCCTCCTACCAGACCGTGGCGCGGCGCGTGCTGGTGCGCGAAGGGTCGTCAGGCTGGCGGCGCGTGCATATTCCCAGGCATTGCCAGGATTAACGGGCATGGCATAGCCTGAGCCGCAGCGATCTGGCCTGCACTCAGGCCTCCTCCGTTCGCAGCCACGTCTTCAGGCCGGCGATATCGCCGTTGCCACCCTCGACATGCTATGGCCGGCTTTGGCCAAAGACGAGGCCGTGGAGAGACCGGCAATCCCCGCGCCGACGACGGTCACAGTCACCCCGTCAGGCCTTCCGCGGCCGTATCGGCTGGCTCAATTCATTTTGGAATGCGGGCGCCAACATACGGTCTGGAATGAGGCCTGCAAGCCGCGCTATGGGTCTGGCATGACCAAATCGACGCTCCCTTACCTCGCCCTTGATCCAGCCACCCGGCGCCTCAGGCTCGACCCGCACGAGCCGGCTTTCTTCCTGAACCCGTACGAGGCCTATGGTTTCCTGCACGGCGTCTCGAATGCCTTTTTCTGGGACGAATTCGGCTTCTGGTGCTTTGGCGGCTTCGACGATGTCAACCGGCTGCTGCGCGACCGCCGCTTCGGCCGCCAGAACCCCGCCGGCATTCCCGACAGCCGGGGCGTCGGCCAGGATCGCAGCCATCTCAAGGCGTTCGACGGCATTGAAGCCAACTCCATGCTCGAGCTGGAACCGCCGGTGCACACGCGGCTGAGGACACTGGTCAACCGCGCCTTCGTCTCGCGCCAGGTCGAGCGGCTGCGGCCGCGTGTCGAAGCGCTCGCCAACGAGTTGATCGACCGGTTTGACCCGACCGGACCGGTCGACCTTTTGCCCGCCTTCGCCTCCCCCCTGCCGATCACCATCATCGCCGAAATGCTTGGCGTGCCGGTCGAGATGGGGCCGCAACTGCTCGACTGGTCACATCAGATGGTCGCCATGTACATCCATGGCCGCACGCGCGAGACCGAGGAGACGGCCAATCGCGCTGCGGGCCAATTTGCCGATTTCCTGCGCGGTTACGTCACCGAGCGGCGCAAGAACCCTGGAGACGACCTGCTTTCACTGCTGATCTCGGCGCAGGAGGACGGCCAGAGGCTGACCGAGGATGAGATGGTGTCCTCGGCCATCCTGCTGCTCAATGCCGGCCATGAGGCGACCGTGCATCAGACCGGCAATGCGGTGCGCTCGATCCTGGCGCAAGGCGGCGATCCCGGCCGCTTCTTCACCTCGGCGGAAGCGGCCGCTGCAACGGTCGAGGAATGCCTGCGCTTCGACGCGCCGCTGCATATGTTCATGCGCTACGCCTATCAGGAGATTGAGATTGCGCCCGGGATCGTCGTGCAGCCGGGACAGACCATCGGGCTTTTGCTCGGCATGGCCAATCACGATCCGCGCGCCTTTGCCGAACCGCAGGCCTTCCGGCCTGATAGAACCGACCAGAAGAACGTGTCCTTCGGCGCCGGCATCCATTTCTGCATCGGCGCGCCGCTGGCGCGGCTCGAATTGCAGGTGTCGCTGAAGACTTTGTTCGAACGGCATCCGCAACTGCATCTTGCCGAACAGCCCCGCTTCCGCGACACTTACCACTTCCATGGGTTGGAAACGCTCGCCGTCGGCTTCTGAACGATCGCGGGCCTGGGGCTGCGCGATGAGACTGTTCTGGAGACCGGCGACGGCGTTCGCATTGGCCTTGCTATGCGTCTGCTTGGGTGTCGCACGCGCCCAGCAACAGCCGGAAAACATTCCCTGGGAAAACAGCATGGCCATCGCCCAGAAAATGGCGATGGGGCTTTTGGAACGGCAGACCGGATCGAAAGGCCTGCCGCTGGCGTCCTTCGCTATCGAGGCCGATCTCAATCTCGACGGCTTGCCTGAAATCTTCGCCTACCGCTACGCGCCGGGCTGCGACGGCATCCAATGCGGCAACTTCCTGTTCGTCCTGGAGGGCGACAGCTACGATGAGGTTTTGGGAGACATTCCCGGCGCGCGGCTGGTGCCACAGGACAAGATCGCGCTCAGCCCCTTCAAGCGAAACGGCTTTTTCGACATCCAGTCCGACACGATGACGATTGGTTGGGATGGAACGCGCTATGTCGACACTTCCACTTTTCCAGCTTCGACGCTCGATGGCGCAGCCTTCGTGGCCGCCTGCCAGAAAAGCAAGTTGGGCGAGCAGCCGGCCCAGGGCGAAGCGGAACAGGCGGCCACGGCATGCCAATGCCAGTTCAACCGATTTCAGGTCGTCGGCTTCAAACAGGCCGACCTTGATGCCTATACGGCTTCGATTGCCGGGCAGGATGTCGAGTATCCCATCGGCGACAAGGAGGATGCCTGGCTCGCTTTGTCGAAAAGTGCCCAGGACGTCGCCACAGGCTGCGATGTCGCGGGCGGCAAAAGCCAATGGCCGCCGGCCTATTTCGATCATGGCGATAAGCCTCAGCAGAAGCTGAACTTCGGCGCATTTCTCGATGCCTGCCCGGCGCAGGATTTCATTCGGACCAACCACAAGATCGGCTCGCCCGATCGCGCACTCGCGCTTTGCGGCTGCCTCGCCCGGGAGATCCCGACCTATGGCGTCAGCCAGGACGGGCTCGACCTCCTGGCGCAATATTATCGCGACGAGATATCGGACGCCCATGTCGAGGCACAGGACGCCGACTTGCTGACCGCGCACGACAAGGCATCGGAAGCCTGTCTTAGCCAGTTTCCGGCGAAGTAGACCTGCGGAAATCAGGCGCCCAAATCACCTGAAACGAGTTCGCATCGACGCTCGTTTGGCGATCCCCTCCGGGAGGCGCTTATGCCAATGCCGGGATCGGGTTGGGGTCGATGTCGGCTTGCATCGCCAGCGGAAAACGCAGCGGCACGGCGTCGACCTTCTGCGTCGCGAAAAAGTTCCTGTTTCGAAGACGCGCCAAGGCGCGCGTCGCCTCTGCCTGGATCCTGTCAAGGATACGCTTGTTTCTGGGCGGCGGCGGAGCGAACTGGATCAAGGTCGCGGGGCCGCCGTTCTCCGCAACGAACTGGGCCTGGGCGCAGAGCGCGGGCATCAGTTGGTAGGTCGTGCTGCGCGCGGTCGTCATCTCGGTTGGACTGAAGAGCACGAAATCGACCGTTGCCTTAAGGCGCCTGGTGCTCTTGAGCAGCTTCTGTGCGGCCTTTTTCGAAAGAATATAGCCGCATGCGCCCATATGTTGCCCGAACAGCCGCGTTGCGGAGTATCCATTCTTGACGGGGACATGCCGGCCCCCGAGCCTCACCGGGACAAAGAATGTTTCGAGCTTGACCACGTCCGCATCTCGCGGAATCCAGCTGCCATCGGCCAGCATGGGTCCGGCGTCGTGGCTGAAGACGACATCATCCTCGAAGACGACGCCGTACCGATCGGGGCCGTCCGCGATGATTTGCCAGCAGAGACGATGGCTGAGAAAGCAGCAGACTTCCGCCTCGGTGAGCGGAGGGGCGATGACAGGAGCCCCAGTGGCCGCATCGATCCCCGCAACACGCTCGAAAGGAATTCCAATGCGGGCAAATTCTGCCGTGACTTCCGCGAGCCGATCGGCTGATCGGTCAAGATTGATCACCAAACACTTCACTGTCGTCCTCGAGGCATGAAAGCTGTTGGCGATCTCTACTTCGTGTCTCCGCTTTGGTCGGGAAGTTCACCGGTAGTCATTGTCGCCTGTCGACGTCCCTATAAGAGCGCGCTAAACGGCAGTCAACTTTGGGTGGCTGCCGAATACTTGTGGCCGCAGAGCCAGATGCCCGGTACGGATTTTCCGGCAGCGATATTGATCGCGCCATCTGATCGGCTGACTACAGCTTGATCACATATTCCTTGCGAGTCGTTTCAAGCACTTCCCAGCTGCCCTTGAATCCCGGCCTCAGCACAAAGCTGTCGCCGGCGCGTACGGTGCGGGCTTCGCCGCCGTCTTCCGCGAGCACCGAAACGCCGGACAGGATGTGGCAGAACTCCCATTCGTCATAGACGATGCGCCATTTGCCGGGGGTCGATTCCCAGATGCCGGCATAGAGGCCGCCATCCCGTTCCTCGACGTTCCAGGTGCGGAATTTCGGATCGCCCGAGATCAGCCGGTCCGGCGCCGGCGCGCCAGATTCGGGTTCGATGCTCTTGGTGTCGACGGAAAGAAACGCAGCCATCCCCGATCAGACCTTGGCAAGCGCCTGTTCGAGGTCGGCGACGATGTCAGTGACGTCCTCGATGCCGATGGAAAGCCGCACAGTGTCCGGGCCGGCGCCGGCTTTGACCTTCTGCTCGTCGGAAAGCTGGCGATGCGTGGTCGAGGCCGGATGGATGACCAGCGACTTGGTGTCGCCGACATTGGCCAGATGCGAAAACAGTTCCAGCGCCTCGACGAATTTGACGCCGGCCTCGTAGCCGCCCTTGAGACCGAAGGTGAACACCGCACCAGCGCCGAGCGGCGAATATTTCTTCTGCAGCGCGTTGTTCTTGTCGCTGGGCAGGCCGGGATAGTTCACCCAGGCGACCTTCGGATGGTTCGACAGCCAGCCGGCGACCGTGACGGCATTGTCGCAATGGCGCTGCATGCGCAGCGGCAAGGTTTCCAGCCCGGTCAGGATGAGGAAGGCGTTGAAGGGCGAGATCGCCGGGCCGAGGTCGCGCAGGCCGAGCACACGCGCGGCAATGGCGAAGGCGAAATTGCCGAAGGTTTCGTGCAGCACGAGGCCGCCATATTCGGGACGCGGCTCCGACAGCATTGGGTACTTGCCCGACTTCGACCAGTCGAAGGTGCCGCCATCGACGATGACGCCGCCGATGGAATTGCCATGGCCGCCGATGAACTTGGTCAGCGAATGCACGACGATGTCGGCGCCATGCTCGATCGGCCGGATCAGATAGGGCGAGGCCAGGGTGTTGTCGACGATCAGCGGCAGGCCGTGTTTGCGGGCGATGTCGCCGATCTTTTCGATATCGACGAAGGTGCCGCCCGGATTGGCCAGGCTCTCGATGAAGATCGCCTTGGTCCTGTCGTCGATCTGGCTTTCGAAGGTCGAGATGTCGTTGGTGTCGGCCCAACGCACCTCCCAGCCATAGTTCTTGAAGGCATGGCCGAACTGGTTGATCGAGCCGCCATAGAGCCTTGTCGCGGCTACAAAATTGTCACCTGGCTGCATGAGATTGTGGAAGACGATGACCTGCGCGGCGTGGCCGGATGCGACCGCGAGGGCCGCCGTGCCGCCCTCTAGTGCCGCGACGCGCTCTTCAAGCACGGCCTGGGTCGGGTTCATGATGCGGGTGTAGATGTTGCCGAAGGCCTTCAGGCCGAACAGAGAGGCGGCGTGGTCGGCATCGTCGAAGACGAAGGAGGTCGTCTGGTAGATCGGCGTGGCGCGCGCGCCGGTGGCCGGATCGGGCTTGGCGCCGGCATGGACGGCGAGCGTGTTGAAACCGGGCGTACGGGTCACTGAAAACCTCCCTCGAGAACCTTCTGAAATTCGCCGGGCATTCTTGGCGAAGCCCGGCCTGGAAAGCAAAGAAGAAAATACCCTTCGGCGTGGGACCTTCGACCAAACCGCAGGATAATACGGCGTCAGCCGGAATAATTTTGCGCTTCTCTCCCGCTACCTATTTCTGCCGTACGCCAAAGCTCTGGAAGCCCTGGCGCATCAGCGGTTTTTTGGACGACAGCACGCCGGAATTGACGCCGGTCCAGCCGATCTCGCCGGACAGCTTGCCGTACTCGATCTTGGGGCAGCGGTTCATGACCACCTTGATGCCGGCCGCCTCGGCACGCGCGGCTGCCTCGTCATGACGCACGCCCAGCTGCATCCAGACGACTTTCGGCAAGGGATCGAGCCGCAACACCTCGTCGACGATCCCGGGCACCGCGGTTGCGGCGCGAAAAATGTCGACCATGTCGATCGGCTCAGGAATGTCGGCGAGGCTGGCATAGGTCATCCGGCCGAGGATCTCCCTGCCGGCCTGACCCGGATTGATCGGAAACACCGAAAAGCCCTTGGCCAGCAGGTACTTCAGCACGAAATAGCTCGGCCTGACGTCATTGGCCGACGCGCCGACCATGGCGATGGTCTTCACCGAGTTGAGGATGCCGCCGATGTAGGCGTTGTCGTAGCTATCGTGATTCATGCCTCGTCCTCATACAACGCCTCGGCGAGAAAACCATCCGGGTCGTTGCTGAAATCGCGCAACATGCGGAAGTGGTCGGTATCGCGAAAGTCCGCGGGCTCGAGCCCGAACCGGCTGATGCGAAACAGCTGCGCCCCGGGACAAGCCATCAGCAGCGGCGAATGCGTCGCCATGATCACCTGCGCGGTGCCCGACTGGTCCATGCGCCGCAGCATCTTCAGCAGTTCGATCTGGCGCGACGGTGACAGCGCGCTTTCCGGCTCGTCGAGGATGTAGATGCCTTGCCTGCGGCAGCGCTCCTCGAAGAAACGGATAAACCCTTCGCCGTGCGACCACGACAAAAAGTCCGGCGGCGGTGGCCCGAACGGATCTTCTAGCGCGGCCTGATCGAGGTAGCGGGCGACGGAATAGAAGGATTCGGCGCGAAAGAACCAGCCGGCGGTGACTTTTGGCAGCCAGTGGCCGCGGAACGTGTTCGCCAGCGCGGCGCCGCTCTGGTCGATGGCGCTGGAATGGTCGACCGGGCGGTAGCCCTTGCCACCGCCCGCCTCGTCATAGCCGGCCAGCGCGCCGATCGCCTCGAGCAAGGTGGATTTCCCGGTGCCGTTCTCGCCGACGATGATGGTGATCGGCGTGGTGAATTCGAGCTCGAATTCGTGGCCGCGAAACAGTGGCAGGTTCCAGGGGTATTTTTCCCAGTCCGCCACGCGCTCGGGATCGAGCAGGATGCGTTTGAGATAGGGCGCCTTCAGCCGCGTCAGCTGCTTGCGGTAGGCCATCACGTGATCATCATCATTTAGGCAGCGAAATCGTGCCGTCTTCCGCGATTGGGAAGGCCGGATTGTGCGCCACTTCCCAGACATGCCCGTCCGCATCGGCGAAATAGCCATACCAGCCGCCCCAGAAGGCGCGGCCTGCCGGCTTGACGATGCGCCCGCCGGCTCTTTCCGCCATGGCAAGGACCTCGTCGACCTCTGCGTCGGAGCGGGTGTTGTAGGCAAGATAGACGGCGGAAGGCGCCCTGGCGAAGGTGACGCCGGAATCCTCCTCGGCGCTGGCGCGCGGGAACAGGCCGAGAATGGCCCCGCCCATCTGGAAGAAGGCGACACCGTCGGTGATGCCGGCATGGCGGGTAAGGCCCATCGCCTCGTAGAAGCGCACCGCGCTGTCAAGATCATCGGTCGCGATCGTGATGATGGAGATGCGCGGTTGCACGGCTACTCGTCCGTCCATTCCGGCTTGCGCTTGCCGATGAAGGCACCGATGCCTTCCTCCGCATCGCGCGCCAGCATGTTCTCCACCATGACGCGGCCGGTATAGGCATAGGCGTCCGCCAGCCCCATTTCGGCCTGCGCGTAAAAGGCCTCCTTGCCGATCTTGATCACCAAAGATGATTTGGAAGCAATGGTTTGCGCGTATTTGGTGACAATCTGATTCAGGTATTCGCGCGGCACGACGCGGTTGACCAAGCCGAATTCCTTGGCCGTTGCCGCGTCGATCGTCTCGCCGGTCAGGAGCATCTCCATCGCCTGCTTGCGCGAGACGTTGCGCGACAGCGCCACCATCGGCGTCGAACAGAACAAGCCGATGTTGACGCCCGGCGTGCAGAAAGTCGCTTCGTGCGAAGCGATCGCCAGGTCGCAGCTGGCGACCAGCTGCAGGCCCGCGGCGGTCGCCAGACCGTCGACTTCGGCGATGACAGGCAAGGGATGACGCACGATCGCCTGCATCAGCGCGGCGCAAGCGGCAAAGGTATCATCGAAGAAGGCCTTGCCGCGATCGGCGTCGGCACGCCGCGCGGTCATCTCCTTGAGATCATGGCCGGCACAGAACACTTTTCCCGCCGCCGACAGGATGATGACACGAACCGCCTTGTCCGCCTTGGCGCGGTCCAGTTCCGCCGTCAGCGCCGCCATCACCGCGAGAGAAAGAGCGTTGGCGGGCGGATTGGCGAGCGTCAGACGCAGCACGCCCTTGTCCAGTTGTGCGACAACCGGACCTTCAACAGGAGCAGGCTTGATGGCAAGGATTTCGGCCATGGCTAAGGTCTCCGCGATTCCGGTCGGACTGGCAGACTATCTAATATCGGATCGGGTTTCATCCAACACCCAACGCTTGCGCCAGCAGGGTGAAGGTGTTGCCAGAGACACCCGCCCGCGCCCATACAGGCTTGGCCCTAAACGAGAGACCGACATGCCCGCCCAGACCAATCTCAAGCCGGTGCTGACCGCAGCGCAAGTCAATGCGCTGATGGCGACGGTGTTTCCGCAACTCAACGAGAGTTCCGCCGCCTATGAGGCGATCGACGTGTTTCCCGGGGGCTGCGTCGTGCGGCTCAATGCCAATGAGCGGCATCTGCGTCCCGGCGGAACCGTGTCGGGCCCTGCCCTGTTCACGTTGGCCGACATTGGCGGCTATGTCTGCGTGCTCAGCCACGCCGGGCCGGATGCACTCTCGGTCACCACCAACCTCAATATCAACTTCGTGCGCAAGGCCGAGGCCGGGCCGATCGATGGCCGTTGCCGCATTCTGAAGCTAGGAAAGAGCCTGATGGTGTTCGACATCGACATCGTCGCCGGCCCGGACGGGCACACGATCGCGCACGCGACGGGCACCTATTCGATCCCGCCGAAGCGGAACAGCGATGTGGTAAAATAATACCTTTTACCTAGATCTTTGTTTTTGCTATTGTTTCTCCGCTATAGAGCTTTTTCATCGGCTTGACGCGCAGTTCCCCTTCGCCTATAAGCCCTCACGAAGCAGCGGCCCGCAAAGGCCGCCGTTTTGTTATTGGCGGCGGGCAAGCGTCTCATCGCCAATCCAAGCAACAAGAAACGCCTTCCTTATCGTTTGTGGATTGGGGAAGGTCCAAACCGAGAGCAGAAAACATGACAACCTTTTCGCAGAAGCCTGCGGATGTGGTGAAGAAGTGGATCTTGATCGACGCCGAAGGTCTCGTCGTTGGTCGTCTGGCCACTGTCATCGCCAATCATCTTCGCGGCAAGCACAAGCCGACCTTCACCCCGCATGTCGACGACGGCGACAATGTCATTGTCATCAATGCCGACAAGGTGGTGTTCACCGGCAAGAAGTTCACCGACAAGGTCTATTACTGGCACACCGGCCACCCCGGCGGCATCAAGGAGCGCACCGCGCGCCAGCTGCTCGAGGGCCGTTTCCCCGAGCGTGTCGTCGAGAAGGCCGTTGAGCGCATGGTCCCGCGTGGCCCGCTCGGCCGTCGCCAGATGAAGAACCTGCGCGTCTATGCAGGTGCCGAGCATCCGCATGTCGCCCAGCAGCCAGAAGTCCTCGACGTGGCCAAGCTGAATTCCAAGAACAAGAAGGTCGCATAAGATGGCTGAGCTTTCCTCGCTCGCAGAACTGGGCGCCGCCACCGGCAACACCAACACCCAGCCGGCAGCCCCCGTCCACGTCCAGAAGCTCGACAAGTCGGGCCGCGCCTATGCCACCGGCAAGCGCAAGAACGCCATCGCGCGCGTCTGGGTGAAGCCGGGTTCCGGCAAGATCGTCGTCAATGACAAGGAATTCGCGACCTATTTCGCGCGTCCGGTCCTGCAGATGATCCTCAACCAGCCGATCATCGCTTCCAACCGTTCGGGCCAGTACGACATCGTCGCCACTGTCGTCGGCGGTGGCCTCTCCGGCCAGGCCGGTGCTGTTCGTCACGGCATCTCCAAGGCGCTGACCTACTACGAGCCGGCATTACGCGCCGTGCTCAAGAAGGGCGGTTTCCTGACCCGCGACAGCCGCGTCGTCGAGCGCAAGAAGTACGGCAAGGCAAAGGCCCGCCGCAGCTTCCAGTTCTCGAAGCGCTAAGCGCTCCGCAGTTTTGGACAATCGAAAAGGCCGCCTCCGGGCGGCCTTTTTGCATTGCGCGCATCCTATCCGGCGGAATGATTTGCGTCGCGATAGATGCACGCCTGTTGCACATCCGGAAAATGTCAGGCTCGGCAAATTTGCTGCGGCCCGTCGCGCGCGGCGGCGGCACCATGCTACGAAACAGGGACCGGCCTTTTCGGTCCAAAGGATATTCGGATAGGTAATTCTTAGGGAGATCTCAGATGTCGTCACTTCATGGCTCCCTGGAGCCGATCCGCCGGGGCTTTGTTTCTCGACTGGCTGGCGCCGGACTCCGGACGGGCCTGGGTTGATGTCGGTGCCGGCAACGGCGCGTTCACTGAGCTCATTCTAGCGAAGTCCGCCCCTTCGTCCGTTTGCGCGATCGATCCCTCCGACGCGCAGATTGCGACTGCTCGGCAAAAAATCTCGGCAAAGCAGGTCGAGCTGTCGATTGGCGATGCGATGGCCCTTCCCTACGACGCCAACCGCTTCGACGTCGCGGTGATGGCGCTGGTGCTGTTCTTCGTCCCCGACCCGCGCAAGGGCGCTTCGGAAATGCTCCGCGTCACCAAGCCCGGCGGCATTGTCGCGTCCTACACCTGGGACGTCATGCGCGGCGGCACCCCTACGCAGCATTTGTGGGAGGAGATGGACGCGATGGGCAAACCGGCCGCACGTCCGCCGAGCGCGGAGGTCTCGCGTTTCGCGGCGCTGAAGGCGCTTTGGGCGGAGCTCGGCATCCGCGATGTCGAGACGCGCGAGCTTGTCGTCGAACGCACCTTCGCTGACTTCGACGATTATTGGCTATCCATGGTCGTGAGCAGCCCGAGCGGAATCGTCGGGAAGCTGTCGGATGCGGAGAGCGCGGAGCTGAAACGCCGACTAAAGGACAGACTGCCGGCAAGCGCCACGGGAGCGATCACGGTTCACGCCTGGTCGACGGCGATCAAGGGGCGAAAGGCTGCTTAACGCGTGCGGCGCCTTACGTCGCCGCTTTCTTCTTCGCCTTCGGCTTGGCCGGCTTCGGTGCAACCGGCGCTTCCGGCGTGCCCTCGATCGAGGACAGGCGGCCGGACGTGAACGTGTAGATGCCCGCACGCGGGCTGGTCGTCCAGGCGACCTCGAATCCGCGCGTCTTGCAATCCGTCCAGGTGCTGCGGGCCAAGGCAAGTGCGCCCGGTTCGTCGCCGTTGAACAGCAGCACCATGCGCTCGTAGCTCTGGCTCAATTGATGCTGGCGGTCGCGGCGGGCTCAACGCGTTCGCCTGTCCCGGCATAAGGCACGCGATAGCCGTTCGCCGCCAGCCAGTCGATGGCCGCCTTCGGTTCGTCGGTCTGGATGATGGTGGCGCCGCGATCGGCCCAAAAACCCCAGGCCTCGCGCGGCAGGCTGGCCTGCACCGCCAGTTCGTCGCCACGGCCGCCGGCCAGAAAACCGCCCGGCTTGTTGACGATGGCGTAGGTGTCGGCCCAGATGTGCCAGTTCCCGCGCACCGCCGCCGCGCGCATGCGCGTGCTGAACAGCGGTCCGCCGGTTTCGGTCAGCATCTCGGCGCCCGCCCGCCAGTTGATCAGTTCGATCGCGCGTGGCGAGAAGGCGTGGTCGACCGTTTCGGCGAAACCGGCATCATGCACCGCGTCATCGGCGAGGATCGGCATGAACTGGAAGCCGCCGCCGATGGCAGCCATGGCCGCCTTCACCATGGTGATCCTGCTCTGGTTCCAGAGGTTCTCCTTGACGATGACCTGGTCGGCCATGCCCAGATCGCGCGCCACCGCGATCATGCCTGCCAGATCGCCGACATCGAGCTTGTTGTCGAGGTTGATGAGGATCCTGTCCCTGGTTGCCATCAACATCTCGCGCAGCGTCGAAACCCTCTCGTCGGTGACGGCGCGGGTGCCCTCGATCACCAGCCGGCATGTCCTGAGTTCGGCCAGCGTGTATTTGACCACCTCGCCCTTGCAGGTCGTGGTGCGGTCGAGCCAGCTGTCATGCATGACGACCAGCTCGCCGTCCTTCGAGCGCCTGATGTCGACCTCGACGATCTCGGCGCCCATGGCAATCGAGCCTTCGACGGCGGCAAGCGAGTTTTCGGCGTAGAGCGTCTTGCCGGCCTGCATGCTGCCGGCGCGATGCGCCGCCACCATAACATGGTCGCGCCATTGATTGGCATGTTCGAAGCGGTCGAGGATCTGCCTGGCGCGGCTTTCGCCGGCCAAGGCCTGACCGGAGGCGACCGCAAGTGCCGTGGAAAGCAGAAGGCTCAGCCAGATTGTCCGCATCGAGAATCGCTCCTTGCCGGATCGAAGCCGGAATAGGCGATGCCCGTGACACCTGGGTGAACGAAGCCGGCTAGCGGCTTTCGCAAGAAGCCGGCGTCAGATGCGTTTCGAGAGCCGGCGGAACCACGCCATCGCCGGCATTTCGACCAGGCGCCAGGTGATCCATGACGCGGCGATGGTGGCGACGAGCATGACGACGATCGCCACGGTCCCGGCCCAGCCGGCGCCAAAGCCGGTCGCCGGCGAGCCGCGAAGCACGATGTCGCCGACGAGGCCGAGCTTACGCTCGACGAGCCCGGCAACGTTGATCAGGCGCGCCTGGACGAAGATGTGGACCATGTAGATCGAGTAGGACAACGCGCCGAGCGTCAGCATGAACGGCGTTCTGAGCAAGCTGGAAATCCAGCCACCCTCATGGGCGAAGAGAAACAGCGCCAGCGCGAACACCAGGGGTGCCGCGATGCCGAAATCATTGCTGCCCGCCAGCGAGACAAAAAGGGCGATGACCGCCACCATGACGATTTCGGCAAGGGTCCAGCTCAGCCGCGGGCCGTTCCTGGCGAGGAGCTGTCGCGCCTCTGCAATGGAATCATGCTGAAACCAGGCCAGCAGGGCACCGAGCGAAAAGCCGTAGAGGCAGCGGATGAAGCCGAAATCGTAGGAGACATCCATATGATGCGTGGAGAAGCCGAGCAGGAACAGCAGCGCGGTGACGGCGGCGGCGACGAACCATATCCAGGCACGCGCGCCGGCGATGAAGACCACGCCAGCGAACAGCAGATAGGCGAAGAACTCCGCCGAAATGCTCCAGCTTGGCGCATTCCAGGTCAGATGATCCTCGAAGCCCATCCCTTGCAGCAGAAGCAGATTGGCAAGCAGACTCCTGAAGTCGAAACCGCCGGTGAAGGCGGCGGCGCCAGTGCCATGCAGTTGCGGCAGCATCAGCCGCAGCAGCTCGAACCCGGCAAAGGCCGCGAGCATGATGAGATGCAGCGGGTAGATGCGGCCGAAACGCACCAGGGCGAAGCGGGCGACCTCTGCCGGCTGGCTCAACCGATCACCGTAGCTGCTGGCGATGACGAAGCCGGAAAGGACGAAGAAGAAGTCGACGAAAAGATAGGACGAACCGATGAAAGCGCTCTGCGAGATCGCGGAAGCGGTCGGGAAATGAAACAGCGCCACAAGAAGCGCGCAGATGCCGCGCCACGAATCGAGAACCTGGAAGCGCTCGCCTGCTATCGTGCCGGCATGGGTCGACACCACGGCATCGGACGGATTAAGAAACGCGGCCTGCGTCATGATGGTACAAATCCTGTCTTGCCGTGGCACCCGGGCGGGGCCATTTCGTCTCCCCAAGCTGTGACTGGCATCTTCCATGCCGGTTCTGTAGTTGTTGCACCCCGATGAAAAACGAGGACCAGTAATGGCGACCAAGAACATCGACCATGCCTTCACCGCCCGCTCCAAAACGGGCGGCGCCCTTGAGCCGACCTATTCCGGCGCGCTGTCGTTCATGCGGCGCAAATACACCAAGGACGTGAAGGGGGCGGACGCGGTGGTGTGGGGCATTCCCTTCGACGCCGCCGTCACCAACAGACCCGGCGCCCGTTTTGGACCGCAGGCTATACGCCGCGCCTCGGCGATCCTCGACAATGACCCGCAATACCCGTTCTCGCGCGATCTGTTCGAGCACCTCGCGGTGGTCGATTATGGCGATTGCCTGCTCGATTCGGGCAACCATCAGAAGACCCCCGGCACGATCGAACGCGAGGCGGCCAAGATCCTGAAGTCGGGCGCTTTCCTGCTGACGCTCGGCGGCGACCATTTCGTCACCTGGCCGCTGCTCAAGGCGCATGCCGCGATCCACGGACCGCTCGCTCTGGTGCAGTTCGACGCGCATCAGGACACGTGGGAGGATGACGGCAAGCGCATCGACCACGGATCCTTTGTCGGCCGCGCGGTCAAGGAAGGCATCATCGATCCCGACCGTTCGATCCAGATCGGCATCCGGACGCACGCGCCCGACACGTTCGGCATCAAGATCCTCTACGGTCACGAAATCGAGGAGATGCGCGCGTCCGACATCGCCTACGCCATCGTCGACCGCACCGGCGGCAAGAAGACGTATTTGACCTTCGACATCGACTGCCTCGACCCGGCCTATGCGCCGGGAACCGGTACGCCGGTGGCCGGCGGCCCGTCCTCGGCAAAAATCCTGTCGACGCTGCGCCAACTCAATCAGGTCGACATTGTCGGCGCCGACGTCGTAGAGGTTGCGCCGGCCTACGATCACGCCGATATAACGGCGATCGCAGGCTCGATGGTGGCCATGCAGTATCTCGGCCTGCTGGCTGAGCGAAAGGCGCGGCAGGAAGAGATGAACAACGGCAATCACAATGGTGCCGCGGTAAATCATGGTAACGGCATATAGTCTTGGAATATCAGGGAATTTGATCAGGTCATGAAACCGAAAATCTTCATCGACGGCGAGCACGGCACCACCGGCCTGCAGATCCGGGCGCTGCTTGCCGAGCGTGGCGACCTGGAGATCATTTCCATTCCCACCGAGCGCCGCAAGGAAACGGCGGCGCGCGCCGAATTCCTCAATGCCGCCGATATCGCGATCCTGTGCCTGCCGGACGATGCGGCAAAGGAGAGCGTTTCGCTGATCGCCAACGACACCACCAAGGTCATCGATGCGTCGACCGCGCATCGCGTCGCCGAAGGCTGGGCCTATGGCTTCGCCGAGATGGACAAGGATCAGGCCAAGGCGATCGCTACGGCCAAGCGCGTCGCCAATCCCGGCTGCTGGCCGCAGGGACCGATCGCAACGCTCAGGCCACTGGTCACATCAGGCCTGCTGCCCGCCGATCTCCCGATCGCGGTCAACGGCATTTCGGGCTATTCCGGCGGCGGACGCCCGATGATCGAGGATTATGTCGCCAAGGGCGAGAACGCCTCGGAGTTCCTGCCCTATGGCCTGACCCTGCAGCACAAGCATGTGCCGGAGTTGCGGGCCTATGCAAAACTGTCGCATGACCCGATCATGCAGCCGGCGGTCGGCAATTTCGCCCAGGGCATGATCACCGTGGTGCCGCTGCAGCTCGGCAGCCTCGACCATGTACCAACAGGTGCGGAGCTTCACGCGGCCATTGCCGACCATTTCGCCGCCATCAAGGGCGGCGTGGTCGAAGTGGCGCCCTATGCGCATCTGGAGCGCATGCCGGAGATCGATCCCGAGATCTACAACGGCACCAACCGCATGAAGGTCTATGTCTTTGCCAACGACAAACGCGCCCAAGCGCTGCTGCTGGCGGTCTACGACAATCTCGGCAAGGGTGCCTCGGGCGCAGCCGTCCAGAACATGGACCTGATGCTCGGACTTTGATGGACGCACCAGCCTTCCCGGCGCGCTGGAAAGTCAGCGCGCCTGCACTCATTGCCGAAACCTTTTCGAGCCGCATCTGGAAGGTTGTTCGCGAGGACGGCTCGCCGGCCGTCGTCAAGGCGCTGAAGCCTTTCGACGATGTCGCCGACGAATTGCGCGGCGAACATTTTCTTGCCTGGCGGCGCGGCGAAGGCGCGGTGCGCCTGCTTGGCCGCGACGGCCACTCGATGCTGCTCGAATATGCCGGCGAAACCCTGCTTACGCGGGTTCTCGATGAACAGGGCGACAACGCAGCGACCGCGATCGCAGCTGAGGTGATGGCGAAACTGTTTTCGCCTGGGAAAGACCCCTACCCGCCGGAGCTTCAGCCGCTCAAGGAGCGGTTCGCCAGCCTTTTCAGGAAGGCCGCAACCGATCGCGACGCTGGCCGTGTCAGCCTCTATGTCAAGGCAGCGGCGATCGCCGAACGGCTGCTGTCCAACCCGCATGACATCAGGCCACTGCATGGCGATCTGCACCATGACAACATCCTGCATGGGCCGCGCGGCTGGCTGGTGATCGATCCGAAGGGCGTGCTCGGCGATCCCGGTTTCGATGCCGCCAACATGTTCTATAACCCGCTCGACCGCGACGCGCTTTGCCTCGATCCCCTGCGGATCGCGCACATGGCTGAAGTTTTTGCCGCGACGCTGTGGCAATCCCCGGCAGCGATACTGGACCATGCCATCGCCTATGGCTGCCTGTCCGCGGCCTGGCACCACGAGGACGACAATGCGGTCGAGGAGAACCGCGAATTGTCTATCGCCGAGGCGATCCGGACGGTGCGGGCGCATTTCTGACCTCGGAGAACAGCTGAAGTAATCGATTGTTCACCATGATCGGCTACTGACCATGTCCTGGCTCCCACCCCAAGGAACTGTCATGGTCAGCGCGATCTCGGGTTCTTCCTCCGCAACCCAGTATTCCTCGTCCAGTTCCTCGAGCAATGCAGCCCAGGAGGCCGCGCTCGAAAAGCAGATCCAGGATCTGGAAGACCAGGCCAAGGCGATCACGGATGAGGTCAAGGCCGCCCAGGTGCGGCAGGATATCGCCGTCGCCCAGGCCAAGCTTGACGCGCTCAGAGCCGCCGACGCCGACAAGGCAGCGAAAGCCGCCCAAAGCCAATCAACGCCGTCCGCCGCCGCTGTGCGTCAGGCCGAATTCGACGGCGAGAAAACCACGCAGTCCAACGAATTCTGGATGTGACGGGCCGATAGGCTCGAGCAGTTCACCGTTTCATAGAAACGGCTAACTGCTCTAACTCTTTGTTTTGACGCAATTCCGGACGGAAAACCGCTTCACACTTTTCCTGGAATTGCTCTAGGGATCAGGCCCTGAGCGCGATCCGGTGCGGCAAGGGGTAAGCACCCTTGGTACCGCGCCAATGTGCGGCGGCAAAGCCCAGCACGATCAGTGCGAAACCCTGATGTGTGAGCGCCATATGCAGCGGCACATGCATGAGCAGCGTGCCGATGCCGATCGAGGCCTGCACCAGCACCAGCACAAACAACAGCGTCGCACGGCGGGCATGGGTTGAGCCCGGCAGCCGCCGATGCGTGGCGATCATGTGCCAGAGCGCGACGGCGAAGACCGTATAGGCGCCGAGCCGATGCACGAACTGCACCGTCTTGGGGCTCTCGAAGAAATTGCGCCATGCCGGCTCGAGGATCAGCAGATCGCCGGGAATGATCTTGCCGTCCATCAACGGCCAGGTGTTGTAACTCAGGCCGGCGTCGAGCCCGGCGACCAGACCGCCGAGATAGATCTGGATCAGCGCCAGCAACACGATGAAGCCGGCCAGGCGCTGCGTCGAACGATCGGCGGCGGGCTTGGAATGCGGCGCCAACCCGCGCGCGACGACCATGGTGGCGGTGAAGATCAGCGCCGCCAGCGTCAGGTGCGTCGCCAACCGGTACTGGCTGACGGAAACTCGGTCGACCAGGCCGGAAGCCACCATCCACCAGCCGATGGCGCCCTGCAGGCCGCCGAGAAGCAGAATGCCGACCAGCTTTGGCCCCAGGCCGCGCTCGATGCGGCGTGTTGCCCAGAAGACCAGCAACGGCAAGGCAAAGACCAGGCCGACACTGCGCGCCAGGATACGGTGCGCCCATTCCCACCAGAAGATCGACTTGAACGCCTCGATGGTCATGCCCTTGTTGAGCTCGGTGTATTGCGGGATCTGCTGGTAGCGCTGGAATTCCTCTTGCCACTCGGCATCGTTGAGCGGCGGGATGACGCCGTGGATGGGCTGCCATTCGGTGATCGACAGGCCGGATTCGGTCAACCGCGTGGCGCCGCCGACCAGCACCAGCGCAAACAGCACCAGCATCACGACATAAAGCCAGCCGCGCACGAGCGCCCGGTTGCGCAGGTCGCGGTCGCGGGCGACATATGGCGCCGCGGCTGATAGGGCAGCCATGATCTTGTCCCGTCCGGTTGAAGTGGCGGATTGGTGAACCATCACATCCGTGCTGGCAAGACCATGCAGCGCGGCACGCCGTCGCGCCTGATGTCGCGGGTTGCGTGCGTCTTGCGTTCGGCCTAAGCGATAGCCATCAACGAGACCATACCATGCCCATTCGCCTGAAAAAGCTGATCGGAATGTTCCTGCTGGTGGCACTGGTCATCATCTATGCGCTGGTCGCATCGATCTTCGCGGTCGCGCGGCTGTCGGAATCGGGCGCGTTGGTGCAGTTCCTGTTCTTCCTGTTCAGCGGCCTGCTCTGGGTGCTGCCAGCGATGGGCATCATCAAGTGGCTGATGCTGGAGCCGCGGGCGAAGCGCTGAGCGTGCCTGTCGATCAGATGGTGACGACCATCTTGCCGGCATTGGCGAGCGGCGTCGTCACGCCCGACAGCATGGTGCGGATATGGGCGAGGTTCTGGTAGCGGCCATTGATCGAAATGCGCGGCAAGGCATGCAGGAAGCCGGCATGTTCGGCGCGCAGCACGCCATGGCGGGTCGTCACGGCGGAGACATAGCCGGCGTCGCGGGCAAAGCCGACTTCGCGGCAGCCGACGGCGCTGGGATAGCCATAGGGATAGGCGAAATGGCTGGGTTCGCTGCCGAGTTCGGCCCGCAACATGTCCCTCACGGCCCCGATCTCGTGCCGCGCATCGGCCTCGGAAAGCCGCTTCAGATTGCTGTGGTTGATCGTATGCGCGCCGATCGTCACCAGCGGATGGGCAGCGACACTGCGGATCTCATCCCAGTTCATCAGGGTCCGCAGGCGCGAGGCGTCCGCGTCGACGCCATTTGAGCTGGCCAGATCGCGCAGCACGGTGCGCAGATCTTCCTCGCGAACCTCGGTGGCGAGATAGGCATGCAGCCGGCTTATCGCCTGGCTCTTCCTGGCGGGGGTCGCGCAATCGATCACCGCCGGACCGTTCGAGGTCGCCAAGGTCAGGCGGTCGCACGCATTGACGATGTCCTCGGCCACATCCCACCACAGATCGGCGGTGCCGTCGATCAACCCCGGGGCGACGTAGATGGTGATCGGCGCTCCGTGCTTTTCCAACACCGGCAGGGCCTCGGTCATGTTGTCTCGATAGGCATCGTCGGCGGTGATGGTGGCGAACCGACCACCCTTGCCGCCTGCCTTGATGCGCTCCACGGCTTCGTCCATCGAGACGAAGGCATAGCCGTCCGCCTTCATGTCGGCGATGACGGCGTCGAGGAAACTGGGCGCGATGTTGAGGTGCCGGTTGACGCTGTCTGGCTTCTCGGGTGTCGCCGTCACGCGGTGCAGCATCAGAATGGCGCCGATGCCGCCGACAAACGGCCTGGCCAGCGGTGCGAGGCCGGTATAGCGCGCGACGTTGAGCGCCAGCTTCCGGATTGCCTCCCCACCGTCGATCATTCATTCACCTTTTGCGCCTAGGCTGATCCAAGCACGGAATACGCCTGAGCGCCCCCCAAATCGGGATCAATACGCCTTAAGGATTGAGGTATGGTTGACGCAATGGCGTCATTTGACGGCAATCGGCTCGCGGCGACCGAGGCGTCGCCACGCGCCCTGCCGAAGGATGCCGAGCGGCTGTCGGTTTCCGTTGCCGCGGCCGAAGGGCTCACGGCCTATGCCGGGTTCTGCCGCTCGGCGCTCCATGCACCGGCACAGGGCGCGACCTGGATCCTGAACTGGGGCGCGCAGCTCAAGCCCGATCTTGTCGTGGCGACGCTCTCACTTGAAGGCAAACCGGTCTTCGCGCTGGCGCTTGAGGTCGTCAGCCAAGGTCCGTTCCGGGTCGCCCGTTTCATGGGCGGCCGCCACGCCAATGGCAATTTCGCCGCCGCCGATCCGCAATGGCTGGCCAGGGCGGATAGCGCCGCCGTCCGCTCGGTTCTTGCGGCCATCGCCAAGGCCCGTCCTGACATCGATCTCATCGTGCTGGAACGATTGCTGCCTGATCTCGACGGCATCGCCAATCCGCTCGCATCGCTCGATCATTTCGCCAGCCCCAATCTCTCGTTGGCCGTCGACCTTGCCGGTGGCTTCGATGCGTTGCTGCTGCGCGCCAGCGGCAAGCGAAAACGCAAGAAGCATCGGTCGCAGACACGCAAATTCGAGGTCGTCGGCAGCCACCGGCGCATCGAGGCGCTCACACCGGACGAGGTGGACAGGCAGCTCGACGCCTTCTTCGAGATGAAGGAGCACCGCTTTCGCAAGATGGGCATTGCCAATGTCTTCGGCGACGACCGGACACGCGCCTTCTTCCGGGGGCTGTTCACGCAGGCCCTGGCCGAGGACAAGCCGTCTTTCGTGCTGCACGGGCTGGAGGTTGCCGGCAAGCTGCGCGCCGTCACCGGGTCGAGCCGTTCCGGCAAGCGCCTGATCTGCGAGTTCGGCGCGATCGCCGAGGACGATCTCGCGCACAGCAGTCCCGGCGATTTCCTGTTCTTCGACAACATCCAGGAAGCCTGTGAGACCGGTTTTGCCGTCTATGATTTCTCCGTCGGCGACGAGCCCTACAAGCGGCAGTGGTGCGATATCGAAACCCGGCATTTCGAGGTGCTGGTCCCGCTGACGCTGAAGGGTCGCGCGCTGGCGCAGACGCTTCGCCAGGGCGCGCGGCTGAAGGCCTTCGTCAAGAACAGCCCGACGATCTGGAAGCTGACCAAGATGCTGCGCCGCAAGGCGGCCGGACAGGCTGCGCCCGCGACCGGTGAGGACGAGAGCTAACTTTCAGAAATTGAGGGCTTCCTTGAGCGCAGGGCCGGCCCTGACGCGCAGATCGAGATCGGCCTCGATATGATCGATGTGGTGCAGCATCAGTTGGCTGGCCCGTTCGCAATCGCTGCTTTCCAGCGCGCGGACAATTTCCGTATGCTCGCTGTGCCCGCAGGCTGACACGCCAGAGCGCCCATAAAGCGCGATGACCAGCGACGAGCGCGCTACCAGCTCCTCCATGAAGCGCTGCAGGATGGCATTGCCGGCGACAGATGCCAGCAGCAGATGGAAATCGCCTGATGCCTTGATCTCGGAGCGCCGCGCATTCGGGCCGCGCTCGGCGATGAAGCGGCCTTCCTCGTCAAGCTGCGCCTTGAAGGCGACGATATGGGCTGATGTGACGCGCCCGCAGGCGGCGATGGCAATGCCAGGCTCGATCAGCCGGCGCGAGGCGAACACCTGGCGTGCCTCCTCGGGCGACGGGTTGGCGACGAAAGCGCCGCGGTTGCGCTCGGTGCGCACCAGGCCTTCAAAGGACAGCATCTGCAAGGCCGCGCGGGCGACGGTGCGCGACACGTCGAACAGCGTGCCGACCTCGCCTTCGGACAGTTTGGTGCCCGGCGCCAGTCGGCGGTCGACAATGGCGTCGCGCAGCTGGTCGCGGATCGCCTGGGCGCGGTCCTGCGTGGCGCTGTCGGTGGCAGAATAGATCTGGTCGGCGATGTTCATGATGGAAATTCTTTCCGCCCTTTCTAACGCGACTCGTGACGCGAGCACGAGAGGCAAAGTGGATACGAAGGCAAAAAAGATTGCATACGATTTTTGTGCAGATCGCCGACAATCGCCCATAATTTGTGCAATGCACAAGCCAGCCCGTTCAGTGAGCGGCAGGCAGGAATCAGGATTTCGCGGCCAATTCAAATACTTGGCCGTTCATCCCGAGATTGGCACGCATGATGCTTTGGTTAATGCGACTAAACGGGGAAGCCTGAATGTCCAAAGCCGCCGAGATCGACATCGTGTCTGTTTCGAAAATCTATGGCACGACGACCGCCGTCGAGGACATCAGCCTGAAGATACCGGCGGGCACCTATTGCTGCCTGCTCGGCCCTTCAGGCTGCGGCAAGACCTCGACACTGCGCATGATCGCCGGCCATGAGAGCATCTCGTCCGGCGATGTCCGCCTCGGCAACACCGTCGTCACCGACCTGCCGCCGGCCAAGCGCGGCACGGCGATGATGTTCCAGTCCTACGCGCTGTTTCCGCATCTCGACCTCATCGACAATGTCGCCTTCAGCCTGAAGATGAAGGGCGTCGACAAGAGTGAGCGCCGCGCCAAGGCGCTCGACATGCTGAAGCTGATGCAGATGGAGGCCTATGCGACGCGCCGCCCGGCGCAGCTTTCCGGCGGTCAGCAGCAGCGCGTCGCGCTCGCCCGCGCGCTGATCACCGACCCGGAAGCGCTGCTGCTCGACGAGCCGCTTTCGGCACTCGATCCGTTCCTGAAGATCCGCATGCGCGCCGAGCTGAAGAAGCTGCAGACTTCGCTCGGCATCACCTTTGTCCACGTCACCCACAGCCAGGAGGAGGCGATGGCCTTGGCCGACCTGATCGTGGTGATGAATGACGGCCGCATCGAACAGGCGGCGCCGCCGCGCGACGTGTTCGAGCGGCCGGCCACGGCCTTCGTCGCGCGCTTCATGGGCGACCACAATGTCATCTCCGGCCGGGTCACCGGCAGCCAGGACGGCATGGTCACTTTCGGTGTCAATGGCGGCGGCTCGCTCGCCGCCAGCGGTGCACCGCAGGAAGCGGGAGCGCCGATCGACATCGCCATCCGCACCGACCATGTGCGCATCGGTGATGCGCCCTCGCCCGGCCTCGGCTTCACCGGCATCGTCGCCAACATCGAGTACCGCGGCGCCACGGTGAAGCTTTCCGTCACCGGTGCCGGCATCGACGACTTCACCGTCATCGTCGACGATTCCGACTTCTTCGCCAAACCCGTCGCCATCGGCGACGCCGTACCGCTCGCCTGGGATCCGCAAGACGCGATCGTCCTTGGCCGCCTTCATTCATGACTCCAACCAAGCAAAACAAGACAGGGGAATAGACATGACAAACACCAAAGAAACCAAGACTGGCATTTCGCGCCGCTCTCTGCTCAAGACAGGTGCCGCCGCCTTCGGCCTCGCCGCCGGCTCGGGCGTCATCACCGGCTTCCCGACCATCTGGGCGCAGTCCAACATCACGCTGCGGCAGTTCGGCACCGGTGTGTCGAACCTCAACGCCATTGCCGACAAGTGCAAGGCCGACCTTGGCATCACGCTGGAGATGACGGCGACCGATTCCGACGCCGCCGCCCAGCGCGCCGTGACCCAGCCCGACAGCTACGACATCGCCGACATCGAATACTGGATCTGCAAGAAGGTGTTCCCCACCGGCGTGCTGCAGCCGATGGATGTCAGCAAGCTGAAATATTACGACGAACTGGTGCCGCTGTTCAAAACCGGCAAGCTCACCCCCGACAGCGTGATTGCCCAGGGCACGGCGCCGCATACGGTCGGCTATGTCGAGGCGCAGGACTCCAAGACCTTCGCCAAGGCGCCGACCAACTGGTTCACCATGGTGCCGACCATCTACAACGCCGATACGCTGGGCATCCGCCCCGACCTTGTCGGCCGCGACATCACAACCTGGGCCGACATCATGGACCCGGCCTTCAAGGGCAAGACCGCCATCCTCAACATCCCGTCCATCGGCATCATGGACGCTGCCATGATCATGGAAGCCACCGGCAACATCAAATATGCCGACAAGGGCAACATGACCAAGGACGAGATCGACAAGACGATCGACTTCCTGATCAAGGCTAAGCAGGCTGGCCAGTTCCGCGCCTTCTGGAAGTCCTTCGACGAGAGCGTCAATCTGATGGCGTCGGGCGAAGTGGTCATCCAGTCCATGTGGTCGCCGGCGGTGGCCGCCGTGCGCTCCAAGGGCATCCCTTGCCGCTTCCAGCCGCTCAAGGAAGGCTACCGTTCGTGGGGCGGCGGCCTTGGCCTCGCCGCCCATCTCAAGGGCGCCGAGCTCGACGCGGCCTATGAATATATCAACTGGTACACGTCAGGCTGGGTCGGCGGCTACCTCAACCGCCAGGGCTACTACTCGGCCAACATGGTCTCGGCCAAGAAGTTCATGACCGAGGACGAGTGGGGCTACTGGATCGAGGGCAAGCCGGCCAAGGGCGAGATCAAGGCGCCGGACGGCACCGTCATGGAAAAGGCCGGCGCCGTGCGCGATGGCGGCTCGTTCGAGGAGCGCATGGGCAAGGTCGCCTGCTGGAACTCGGTGATGGATGAGGACCGCTACATGGTGAAGCGCTGGAACGAGTTCATTGCAGCGTAAGGGAAGGGCCTGCGCCACCGCCTTCTCTCCCCTTCTCCCCTTGTGGGAGAAGGTGGATCGGCGCGCAGCGCCGAGACGGATGAGGGGTGTTCCAGCGGAGTGAGACGTTGGCTTTCCCTGGAACACCCCTCATCCGACCTCACTTCGTGAGGCCACCGCCCTGGGGCGAGCCACGGGTCTCGCCCCGTCCTTCGGACCCCACAAGGGGAGAAGGAAAGGCCGCACCGCGAACCTGCACCGGGAGAATTGATGACAGTCGCGCTCGAACGCCCCGCAATCGCCGCCAGCCCCACCAAGCGGCGCCGCCGCTTTTCGCTCGGTGCCGTTACGCCCTATCTGCAGTCGGCTCCGCTGGCGCTGATCCTGGGCGCGTTCCTGCTTTTGCCCATCATCATGATCGTCGTCGTGTCCTTCTGGGATTACGACTTCGCCGCCATGTATCCTGACTTTCTCACCACCAACTATTCCGATGTGCTGGGCTCGTGGGTCACGTGGAAGACCTATCTCAACACCATCAAATTCGCGGCCATCGTCTGGGCGTTGACCTTGTTCATCGGCTTCTGGGTTGCCTATTTCCTCGCCTTCCACATCCGCACGACGGCCATGCAGATGGTGCTGTTCCTGGTCTGCACCGTGCCGTTCCTGACCTCCAACATCATCCGCATGATCTCGTGGATCCCGGTGCTCGGCCGCAACGGGCTGATCAACTCGACGCTGGTGCATATGGGTCTTGTGCCAAAACCCATCGAATGGCTGCTCTATTCCGAATTCGCAGTCGTGCTGGCCATGGTGCATCTCTACACGTTGTTCATGGTGACGCCGATCTTCAACACGCTGATGCGCATCGACCGCTCGCTGATCGAGGCCGCGCGCGACGCCGGTGCCTCCGGCTGGCAGGTGCTGTGGAACGTCATCATCCCGCTGGCCAAGCCAGGCATGGCGATCGGCACCATCTTCGTCATCACGCTGGTCATGGCCGACTTCTCCACCGTGCAGGTGATGTCGGGCGGCCAGAGCGCGTCGGTGGCGCTGATGATGAAGAACCAGATGTCGCTGCTGCAATATCCGGCCGCCGCTGCCAACGCCGTGGTGCTTTTGGTGCTGGTGCTCTTGATGGTCGCCGGCATCCTGCGCATCGTCGACATCCGCCGGGAGCTTTGACGTGAGCCACGAAAAACGCACCCTCGAATTTTACGTGCTCGCCGCCTTCTTCGCGCTGTTCGTGCTGTTCCTCTACGGCCCGCTGTCGGCGATCCTGATCCTCTCCTTCCAGGGCGAGACCGGCGGCCTCACTTTCCCACTTAATGGTGTGTCGCTGCACTGGTTCGCCAATCTGTTCGAGCGCCAGGCGGTCGGCGATTTCGGCGGCAGCTTCAAACGCTCGCTGGTGCTGGGCCTGATGGTCATGATCGTCACCGTCGTCGTGTCGCTGCTGGCGGGGCTCGCCTTCCGGCAGAAATTTCGCGGCGCGACCGCTCTGTTCTATCTGGCGGTCGCCAGTCTCGTCGTGCCCTCCATCATCATTTCGCTCGGCATCGGCGTGGTCTTCCAGCAGGTCGGCTTGCGCCCAGCCTGGTATACGTCGGCCTTCGGCGCGCATCTGACCTGGACCTTGCCGTTCGGTGTGCTCATCATGTTCGCCGTCTTCAACCGCTTCTCGCCGGCCTATGAGGAAGCCGCGCGCGATCTCGGCGCCACCTCCTGGCAGACCTTCATCCATGTCGTGCTGCCGATGATCGCGCCGAGCCTGATCGGCGTCGGCCTGTTCGGCTTCACGCTTTCCTATGACGAGTTCGCCCGCACGCTGATGACTTCGGGAACCTTCAACACGCTGCCGCTCGAGATCTACGGCATGACCACCAATGTCACGACGCCGGTGCTCTACGCGCTGGGCACGGTGACCACCGTGTTCTCCTTCCTGGTGATCCTGGCGACGCTGGGCGCCATCCTCTATGTCGGCCGCCGCCGGGCGAGAGCGTGACCGTGCAGATTCTGGTGGTGAACCCCAACACGACGGCCAGCATGACCGAGACCATTGGTGCGGCGGCGCGCGCAGTCGCCGGCGTCTCGACCGAAATCGTCGCCGTCACCTCGTCGACGGGGCCGGCCTCGATCGAGGGCTATTATGACGAGGCTCTGGCCGTGCCGGGCCTTTTGATGGAGATCGCCGCCGGCGAACGCCGCGGTGCCCGGGCGGCGATCATCGCCTGTTTCGACGACACCGGCCTCGACGCCGCGCGCGCCATGGCCAGCATCCCCGTCATCGGCATTTGCGAGGCCGCCCTCAGCATGGCCTCCTTCATCGCCCAACGCTTCACCGTCGTGACCACCACCGAACGCTCGCGCGTGCCGGTGGAGGGGTTGGTGCAGCGCTACGGCATGGCGGGACGGGCGCGTGTGCGGGCGGCCGACATTCCGGTGCTGGCGCTCGAGGATCCAGCATCAGGAGCGGTTGGCAAGCTGCGCGACGAGATCGCCCGGGCCGTCGAAGAGGATCGTGCCGAGGCCATCGTGCTTGGCTGCGCCGGCATGGCGGATCTTGCCCACCAGTTGCAGGTGGATTTCGGACTGCCGGTCATCGACGGTGTCGGCGCCGCGATCAAGCAGGCCGAAGCGCTGATTGCGCTCGGCCTGTCGACATCGAAGCGCGGCGCCTATGCCAGCCCGCTGGCCAAGCCCTATCGTGGTGTGCTGAAATCGTTCTCGCCGGGAGCTGTCGCCGCGGAGTAACACATGAAACCGACCATCCGCACGCTGTCCCTTCAGGAATTGAGAGTTCTCATCGACTGGGCGGCGGCGGAGGGCTGGAACCCAGGCCTCGAAGATGCGGCGATGTTCCAGGCGGCGGATCCGGAGGGTTTCATCGGTGCCTTTGTCGGCAGCGACATGGTCGCGGCGATCTCGGCGGTGGCCTATGGACGGGATTTCGGTTTCATCGGCCTCTACATCTGCCGTCCGGACGTGCGCGGCAAGGGCTACGGCAAAGCGGTGTGGACCGCGGGCATGGACAGGCTGGCCGGGCGCACCATCGGCCTCGACGGCGTCGAAGAGCAGCAGGCCAACTATCGGAGCAAGGGGTTCGAGTCGGTCTACGAGACCATCCGCTACAGCGGGCGCGCCCCGTTCCCGCCCGTCGGCGCCGGGCGGCCTCGCGTGGTGCCCGTGCAGCCGACGCCCGACATCTTCGGATATGACGCGCTTTGCTCTCCCGCGCCCCGGCGCTCTTTCCTGCAGCGATGGCTGCAGCCGCCACACCGTGCCCTGACGGCGATCACATCGCGGGGAACGGCCGGCTATGCAGTGGCGCGATCCTGCCGCAGCGGCTTCAAGATCGGCCCGCTCTTCGCCGACAACGTACAGACCGCGCTCGATTTGCTCGGGGAGTTGGCAACCGCATGCGAGGGTGGCGAACTGAATATCGACGTCCCGGCCACCCAGGTGGATTTCATCGCGGCGCTCGATGCAGCGGGTTTCGCACCGACCTTCAGCACCACCCGCATGTACAAGGGGCCCCCGCCGAAGCTCGATGCCCAGAGAATATTCGGCGTGACGACGCTGGAGCTGGGATAGGCCGAGGGCTCGGCCGTCAGGCCGCGGAGCGCCGACCCGGCGTGCCTGGCGGCTCATGGCCAAGCGGCGTCACAAGCGTCAGGTCGGGGTAGCCGCTCTCGATCAGCTTGACCGCGGCCTTCGTCACTTCGTCGTCCGGCTCGAGCATGGACAGGAACACTTCCGTGGCCTGGCCGCCCAGGCGGCTGATGCCTTGTGCATCGGCCGGCCCGCATTCGACCACCACCAGATCATAGGCGGTGGTCAGCGACTGCATGATGATCGGCAGCCGGTCGGCGGCGCGCATGGCGCGAACCGGATCGGCGGTGCCGACGGGAATCACATGGCAGTCGGAATAGAGATCGGCATGGATCACGTCGCTGAACTGTGCCTGCGAAGCGAGCAGATCAGTGATGCCGGGAAAAAGTCCGCTGTCCAGCATCGGCCGCGACGCCGCACCCGAGGCGGTCAGGTCGAGCAGGAGGACGCGCAGGCCGGCGTCGGACACTTCGCGTGCCACCAGGATTGCCGACGCGGCCGCCTCGTCGCCTTCGGGCGAAACGAATATGGCGCGCGCGGCGCCGCTGGCGATCAGCTTTTCGGCAGCCTTCTCGATGTCGATCTCGCCAAGCACCGAGCGCGACCGCTCGGGCTCTACGGCAGGCTCCGGCTCGGCGACTGATACGGCCTCCACTTTGGCGGCAGGCGCGGCTGTGGCAACGGGCTGCGACTGCACCGCCATCTCCGGTTCCGGCACCGTTTCGGGCCATGGCGCCCCGGCGGCATCATGATTGGCACTGGCGACTGCCGGCTCAAGGCGGACGGATGGCTCCTGAGCTGCCTGCTCCTGGTAAGTAGTGGGCGGCATCGCCACTTCGTCGATCGGCGCAAAACGGGCGCCCGGGGCCGGGCGCATGGCGCGGCCCGAGAAGAGTTCCCTGAGCAACGTGAATATGGCCGCCAGCAGCAGCGAAGCAGCCGCAGCCGCGCCAACGATCGGCCCGACCTTGGGGAAGTATGGCTCGGAGGGCACCGAAGCCGGTGAGGAGACGCGGGCGTCGACCGGCACATAGTTGCGGTCCTGACGCGAAGCCGCCTCGCGGTAGTTGGTCAGATAGAGTTCAAGCTGCTGGCGCTTGGCGGCGGCATCGCGCTGCAGCGCGTCGAGACCGACCTGCTCGTTGCCGGCCTGTGCCGATGCTGCCTTCAGTTGGTTGACGTCGGAGATGAGCTGGCTTTCGCGCGCCTTGGCCGCATCGGCCTGCATCACCAGGCCCTTCATGATCTTCTGGGCTTCGCTGCGGATCTGCGCGTCGAGATCGGCGAGCTGTGACTTCGCGGCGCGAACGCGCGGATGGTTGTCGAGCATCGTCGTCGACAGGTCGGCGATGGTGGCGCGTAACTCGACCTGCCTCTCGCGCAAACGCTGGATCAGGTCGGACGACAGCACTTCCGGCAGCGAATCCAGAGAGCCACCATTCTGCAGCGCCTTGCGCACGCTGTCGGCGGTGCCTTCGGCCGCGGCGCGGTTGGCCCGCACCCGCGACAATTCGGTCGACAACTCGGCCAGCTGCTGGGTGGCCAGGGTGGCATTGTTGCCGCCCATCAACAGGTCGGATTGGCCGCGATAGGCCGCGACCTTGGCCTCGGCGTCCCTGACCTGTTTCGACAGGTCGGCGATCTCGGGCGCCAGAAAGTCCGCGGCGGCGGTGTTCGATTCGCTCTTGGCCGCGCCTTGCCCGGCAATATAAGCAGCGGCGATGGCGTCGGGGATGGCGGCGGCGAGCTTGGGGTCCTCGGAAGAGAACTCGATGGCGATGATGCGGGTCTTTTCAACGCCAAAGACGTTGAGCTTCTCGCGCATCTTCTTCAACACGCGTTCGTCGGCCGGAACATCCATCGGGTCGTTCTTCAGCCCAAGCAGGATCAGCACGCGGCTCAGCGACGACATGTTGATCGTTTCGTCGAATTCGGGCAGCCGCGCCAGGCCGAGTTTCTGCGCCACCTGCTTGAGGATTTCGTTGGACGAAATGATCTGGACCTGGGTGGCGACGCCTTGCTCGTCGAGGATCGGCTTGTCGCCGTCATTGTTGGAGCCGGCCGGGCGGGTGTAGACGGATTCGCGCGGGGCGATTTCCACCTGCGTCTGGGCCTTGTAGTGCTTGGTCGCCAACGAAGCGAAGGCAAACGCCAGACCCGTCACCACCAGAACGAAGAGCAATATGCGCAGCCAGTTCCTCGCCAGGCTGGCGAAGAGCTGCCTGAGGTCAACGTCGACATCTGCGGCCGCGGACTGAACGGACATGCATCCCTACTCCGAAACTGGGTCAGGATGCACCGTAAACAACTATGGTAACTCAGCCGTTAAGATCGCGGTAATACTCCGTTAGGGATTACTGCGAGCGCCCAAGAAAATCGATAAAAATGGCAAAACCCTTGCTGGCGCGAGCGGTATCGGCCGGCTCCTTTACCGGCCATTAACCCTAACAGGATGATAACGAACCCGATCCCAGATGTTTGCTGCGACGCCGCAGCGGCCAGTCGAAGGTACGTATCCGGTCATGAAAAGCACTGCTTCCTTCTTTCACGCTCTGCTTGCCGTATCGATGCTCGCCGGCTGCTCCAGCTACCGGCCGACGCCGGCAGCCTTCCACGAGGTCCTCGACCAACCCTACCGTCTCGGCGCCGGCGACCGCATCCGCGTGACCGTGTTCGAACAGGACGGACTGACCAACACCTATAGTGTCGACCAGTCCGGCTACCTCTCCTTCCCACTCGTCGGCGCCATTCCGGCGCGTGGCCACACCGCGCAACAGATGGAAAAGGAAATCGCCGACAAATTGCGGCAAGGCTATCTGCGCGACCCCGACGTCTCGGTCGAGATCGATCGCTACCGGCCGATCTTCGTCATGGGCGAAGTGGGGGCTGCCGGCCAGTATTCCTACGTGCCAGGCCTGACCGTGCAGAAAGCCATCGCCATTGCCGGCGGCTTCTCGCCGCGTGCCAACCAGGAAAGCGTCGACATCACCCGCGACATCAACGGCAAGGTGATGACCGGCCGCGTGGTCACATCCGACCCGCTGCTGCCCGGAGATACCGTCTACGTCCGCGAACGCCTGTTCTGACAGACACCACGTGGCGGACAAGCTCAGGATCGTCCACTGCTTTCGTTCACCGGTCGGAGGAATTTTCCGGCATGTGCGCGACCTGACCGAAGCGCAGGTCGCTGCCGGTCATGTGGTCGGCATCGTCTGCGATTCGACCACCGGCGGCGAATTCGAGGAGCACCTGTTCGAGCAGATGAAGGACATGCTGGCGCTCGGCATCCATCGCACGCCAATGCAGCGCCATGTCGGCCCGGGCGACCTCGCCTCGGCGCGGCGCACCTACAGGATCATCAAGGAATTGCGGCCGGACGTGTTGCATGGGCACGGCGCCAAGGGTGGCGCCTATGCCCGTCTGTTCGGCTCATTGTTGCGGGTATCAAGGTCTCGCGTAGCCCGCCTTTATTCGCCGCATGGCGGCTCACTCCACTATGACGAAACGACAGCCACGGGGAAGCTGTTCTTCGCGCTCGAGCGCTCCATGGCGCGCTTCACCGATTGCCTGCTGTTCGTCTCGGACTACGAGCGGCGGACCTATCGCAGGAAGGTGGGCGAGCCGCCGATCCCCAACATTCTGGTCTACAACGGACTGCGCGGCGCCGAATTCGAGCCGGTACTCATCGCACCGGACGCGGCGGACCTGCTCTATATCGGCATGATGCGGGACCTGAAGGGACCCGACATCTTCATCGATGCCCTGGCAACCGCCGGCCCCCGGCTTGGCCGCGCGCTGAGCGCGGTGATGGTCGGCGACGGCGACGACCTGCCGCGCTACCACGCGCAGGTGGAGCGCCTGGGACTGCAAGGCCATGTCCGCTTCCTGCCGCCAATGCCGGCCAGGGAGGCCTTCGCGCTGGCGGCGCTGGTGGTCGTTCCCTCGCGCGCGGAAGCCATGCCCTATATCGTGCTGGAGACGCTTGCCGCGGCGAGACCCATGATCGCCACCGCCGTCGGCGGCATACCGGAGATCTTCGGTTCCGACTCCCCTGCCTTGATCCGACCCGATCCGGCCGAACTCGCCGACAAGATAAGCGAGGCGCTGGCCGGCCTTGCCGCCTATGGCAGGCTGATGCCCGATGTCGCCGGCCTCAGGGCGCGCTTCGGCGCCGACGTCATGGCCGCCGAAATCGAGAAGGCCTACTTCGCCGCGCTCGGCAGGTAACGCCCGAGCCCTTCCAAAGCCACGCGTTGTTTCAAGGGTTTCTTAGCTCTCTTTTGCTATTGACCGAGGGGAAGCTTGCGGAAAGCCCAATGAATGAGATCGACCCCGCGCGCCGCTTTTCACCCGAAGCGGTGCGTAAATTCGACAGCCCGACCGATGGCGATGTGCCCGGCGGCATGAACGACGTTGCCCGGCAGGTCGCATCGCAATACCGGCGCGATACGATGTCGCCGATCATGGTCAGCGGCGTCCTGCGCATGGTCGAATTCGGGATCCTGTTCCTTTCGGGGCTCTGCGTCTATTTCTACTTTGTCGGTTTCTTCAACTATCTCGCCTGGCAATATCCGGTGACGATCGCCTCCGCGTCATTCCTTGCCGTGGTGCTGCTCGACGTCACCGATTGCTATCAGGTGGTTTCGCTGATGCGGCCGATCGCCAATTTTGGCCGCATCCTGCTGGTCTGGGCCGGCGCTTTCGCGCTGATGGCGTTGACGGCCTTCGCCACGAAGATGTCGGAGGACTATTCGCGGCTGTTGTTCGGCACCTGGTTCGTCGTCGGTTTCGTCCTGCTCTTCGGCCTCAGGCTGGTGATGTCGAGACTGATCCGGCGCTGGGCGCGCGATGGCCGCATGGAGCGGCGCGCCGTCATCGTCGGCGGCGGCAAGGCAGCGGAAGTCCTGATCCGCTCGGTCGAAAAGCAGCCCTACAACGACATCCGCATCTGCGGCATCTTCGATGACCGTTCCGACAAGCGCTCGCCGCCGATCGTCGCCGGCTATCCCAAGCTCGGCACCATTTCGGAACTGATCGAATTCGCCCGCATCGCCCGTATCGACATGCTGATCGTGTCGCTGCCGCTCACCGCCGAAACGCGCGTGCTGCAGCTGTTGAAGAAGCTCTGGGTGCTGCCGGTCGATATCCGGCTTTCGGCGCATTCCAACGCGCTGCAATTCCGCCCGCGCGCCTATTCCTTCATCGGCTCGGTGCCGATGCTCGACATTTTCGACAAGCCGATCAATGACTGGGACTCGGTCGCCAAGCGCGCCTTCGACATCATCTTCTCGCTGATCGGCATCATAGTCTTCTCGCCGGTGATGCTGGCCACCGCGATCGCCATAAAACTCGACAGCAAGGGACCGGTGCTGTTCAAGCAGAAGCGGCACGGCTTCAACAACGAGATCATCGAGGTCTACAAGTTCCGCTCGATGTACACCGACCGGTCGGATCCGACCGCCAAACAGACGGTGACCAAGAACGATCCGCGCGTCACCCGCGTCGGCCGCTTCATCCGCAAGACCTCGATCGACGAGCTGCCGCAATTCGTCAATTCACTGCTGGGCACTCTGTCGCTGATCGGCCCGCGCCCGCATGCGATCGCCGCACAGTCGCACAACCTGCTCTACAACGAGGTGGTCGACGGCTATTTCGCCCGCCACAAGGTCAAGCCCGGCGTCACCGGCTGGGCGCAGATCAATGGCTGGCGCGGCGAGATGGACACCAACGAGAAGATCCGCATGCGGACGGAATACGACCTGTACTACATCGAGAACTGGTCGCTGCTGTTCGATCTCAGAATCCTGTTCCTGACGCCGATCCGGCTGCTCAATACGGAAAACGCCTATTGAGCGCGATTTCCCATGAGCTGCCGCCAGCCGCGGTCAACGCCAAGCTGATCGCGCTGATTTCCTCCAGTGCGGTGGTGGTCGGCATCCTTCTGTCCGGCTTCGTCATCAGCGAGCCGGCGCCCTACGAAATCTACATGGCCGGGCTGATCGCCATCTGGGCTCTGTTTGGCCTGCGGATTTCGCGTGCGGCCATGCCGCTGCTGGTGCTGCTGGTGACGATGAACATCGGCGGCATGATCTCGATGACACAGATGGCGGACCTCGCCTTCACGCCGCTCTATCTCTCCGTGTCGCTGTTTCTCGCCTTCAGCGCGGTGTTCTTCGCTTCCGTGACAGCCACGCAGCCAGGCCTCTACCGGCCGATCTTCAATGCCTATGTCGTCTCTGCAGTGGCGACGTCGCTGCTCGGCATAGCAGGCTATTTCCATGCCTTCCCCGGCGCCGAGATGTTCACCAAATATGACCGCGCCGCCGGCGCCTTCCAGGATCCGAACGTTTTCGGGCCGTTCCTGGTGCTGCCCGGCATCTATCTGCTCTATCTGATCCTGACAGGTTCGATCGCGCGCATGCCGCTGCTGGCGGTGCCGCTGCTGATCATCACATTGGGCATCTTCTTCTCCTTCTCGCGCGGCGCCTGGGGCATGTTCGCCGTCTCTGCCGTGCTGCTCACCGGCTGCCTGTTCCTGCAAAGCGCCAGTGGCAAGTTCCGGTTGCGCGTGGTGATCATGACCATCGCCGCGCTATCCCTGCTGACGATCGCCATCATCGTCATCCTGCAGCTGCCTGGCGTGTCGGAGATGTTCTCCAGCCGCGCGCATCTCGAACAGAGCTACGACACAGCGCGCCTCGGCCGCTTCGCCCGCTATGGTATAGGCTTCCAGATGGCGATGGAGCGTCCGTTCGGCATCGGGCCGCTGGTCTTCGGCAAGATGTTCGGCGAAGACACGCACGACATCTGGCTCAAAATGCTGATGGACTATGGCTGGCTCGGCTTCGTCTCGTTCCTGACGCTGGTCGGCTGGACCATAGCCGCCGGGTTTCGCATCCTGCTGCGCGACCGGCCGTGGCAGCCCTATCTCCTGTGCGCCTATGTAGCCTTCATCGGCAATATCGGGCTCGGCACCTTCATCGACATCGACCACTGGCGCCATATGTATCTGCTGCTCGGCCTGATCTGGGGCGCGATCGCGCTGGAATACCGCCATCAGCGACTGTTGCGGCCGGCATTTCCAGGCACGTCGGCGATCGCATCCACACCCGCGCAATAAACGCCGAATTTCGGTTGACCCGGGCGGGGTTATCACGATACATCGCGACCGGTCCGGAGTGTAGCGCAGCCCGGTAGCGCACTTGACTGGGGGTCAAGGGGTCGTCGGTTCGAATCCGGCCACTCCGACCATTTTAAGCTAGGACTTGCCCCCGAAGTCCGCCTTAGCCAAATCAGCCAATCCGCGAATCGCGCCCTGCATTGCAGGTTTCAGCGCTTGGGATCCGGCCTCTAACCCTGGCACACATCCACCCACTCAGCGCCGGTAAGCTCTACCATCCGTTGCGGTGCAATCCGTACCGCCGCATTGGTGGCACCGGCCGCAGGCACCACCTCTTCGAACTCGCGTAGCGACACGTCGCAGTAGACTGGCAGCGGTGACGGCAGGCCGAACGGGCAGACACCGCCGACCGGATGGCTCGTGGCGGCGACCACTTCCTCCGCGTCCAGCATGCGCGGCTTGCCGCCGAACTGGTCCTTGAACTTGCGGTTGTCCAGCCTGGCGATGCCGCTGGTCACCACCAGCATGGTGCGCTCGCCGACGCGCAGGCAGATGGTCTTGGCGATCTGCGCGGGCAGCACGCCATGCGCCTCCGCCGCCAGCGTCACCGTCGCCGAGCTCGCTTGCGTGACGATGACCTCGATGTCGGGCGCATGAGCGGCGAAGAAGGCGCGAACGGAGTCCAGGCTCATATCGAAAAACCCACGGTTCAACACGATGCAGGGGTATGCGCGATTGGCGCAGATTTGGATGCCGCAGATATAAACACGCGCGATCGATAAATCGGCAAGCCCAGCCTGTTGGAGAACACCGTCACATCAACAAGAAGCCCGCCAAGCGGGCCTTGGCGGGTTCTGCTGCGTGCCTGGTACCGGTCTATGCCAAGGGTCGGCCTTGTGCGGCCGGCGTCGGTGCGGCGGAAGCGATGAGGGCGTCCTGGGGCATGCGAAGCGCGGACGCGATACGACGCAGCTTCGACGGATCGGCCGCCCGGCCGTTCTCCATATCCTCGATCTCGCCGACCGAGAGGCCGCAGGTCAGGGAAAGCTCTTCCACGCTGTATCCGCGGCTTTCCCGCATGGCTCTGAGGGTGGTGTAATCCGGCCCGATCTCACTGGCTAACGGTTCGGAGAGGGCATGGCTTTTTGCATTGTTGGGCATTGGCAACTCCGGTGGCTGAAAGAGTTTGATCAAAATGGAGTGTTGCCTGAGACGAGCAGGAACATGCCCGCTCAAAAGCGATTTGCCAAGAGCCGAAAGCCGTCACGCTATCGTGAACCGAATGCCTGCGAGGCGCTCTCACCCGCGCCATCAAGTTCATTTGAACACCCCGACACCTTTTTGCGGGGAGGTTTCGGCCCACCTGTTCGTTGTTCTGATGCGCTGGGTGAAAACCATCCGGTTCCAGCCAGCCCGTTCCCAGAAGGATCCCTGCAATGAACTTCAAGACATTCATGGTCGTGCTCGGCGCGATCTCCAGCCTTTCCGTTGCCGCTGTGGGCGGCGCCCAGGCGGCGGACGCGCTGCGCGTGCGCGGCACGGTGGTCAGTTTCGAGCCCTCGCTGCTGACCGTGAAAACCCACCAGGGTGATACCTCCGCGATCAAGCTCAACACCGGCTGGAAGATTTCGGGCGTCGCCAGCGCCTCCGAAAAAGACATCAAGCAGGGCGATTTCCTCGGCATTGCTTCCGTCTCGAAAGCGGATGGCGGCAGCGGCGCACTGGAAGTGGTGATCTTCCCAGCCGCCTTGAAAGGCACTGGCGAGGGCGACCGTCCGTGGGACCTGCAGCCGAACAGCCGCATGACCAATGGCACCGTGGCCGATGTTACCGACATAAGCGGACGCGCCGTGACGCTGACCTATGACAACGGGCAGACCAAGAAGATTTCGATCCCCGACAACACGCCCGTCGTGACCTTCGCCTCAGCCACGTCGGCCGATCTCAAGCCAGGCGCGACGATCTTCGTTACCGCCCAGCGCGAGGCCGACGGCACGCTGAGCTCCAGCCGCGTCGTGGTGGAAACAATGGCGTGATCCCGCCGATGTAGCCAAAATTAGCGGCAAGAGCCGGCTTTTCGGCCCTCACAATAAAGTGTCGGGAAGCCGGTTCCCTAGAAACATGCGGGAAACAAAATTCTACAATCGGGAAATACTGACGAAAAAAATCAGGAGCGTAATTCCATGCGCGGCGATCGGGCCATCGACCCGATTTTTAAGATCCGCCGACGAAAGAAGGAAACGATCCATGAAGAAGTCCCTGCTCTCGGCCCTCGGGCTTGCAGTTGCACTCGCTTTCACGGCGCCGGTCATCGGCGCGACGAGCGCGGACGCGGCCCCGATGGCAAAGCATCATCGTCATCATCACCACCATCATCACTACTACCACCATCATCACTACCATCATCACCACCACCACGTGAAGAAGATGGCAAAGAAGACCTACTAAGCATACCGACTGTCAACGAGAAGACCAGCCTTGGCTTCTTGTTCAAGGCTGGTCTTCTCCTGGTTATGCATTGCCGGTCCGACATCAAACCGGGCCTGTGGAATTTCGCCGGACGATCCTGCTGGCCTAGGACGGTGCGGTTCGTGATGAAACTCGGCTATCTGCCCAATCTGGCGGCGCCAAAAACATACCACGAAATGTTGCTCTGGCGAAAAATCGTCGACCGCAACCCGCTGTTCGTGACGCTGACCGACAAGCTCGCTGCCAAGGCCCATATCCGCAGCGCCTGCCCCGACCTCGCCTTGCCACGGACGCTCTGGTCCGGGCGCGATCCTGCCGACATTCCTCTCGAGCTGCTGGCCGGCGATGTCATCGTCAAGACAAACCACGGCTGCGCGATGAACATATTCGTTGCCGATGCGCCCCCAATCGCGGCCTGATCATCGCCAAGGCGAGGCACTGGCTGCGAAAACGCTACGGCCGCCGCAATGGCGAATTGGCCTATTGGCCTGTTGTTCCCACCGTTTTCGTGGAGGAGCGGCTGGCGCTCTCCGGTGCAAGGATCGCCACCGACATCAAAGTGCATGTTTGCGGTGGCGTGATAACGCATGCCTGGGTCGAGGATAAGACAGCGGGGCGTTCGCTGCTTCTTGACCGTGACGCCAATCCATTTCCCGGGCGCGATCCGGACTATCCCCGCGAGGACCAGGCGGTGCCTGTCAATGCGCGGCTTCTCGACTATGTCCGGCAGGCTATATCGATCGCCCCTGTCATCGCCGGCAACCTCGACTACATCCGCATCGACTTCCTGGTCACCGACAATTGCCTCTACGCCGGCGAGATCGTCGTCTATCCCGGCGCCGGCTATGGCACCACCACCAATCCGGCGTTCGCCGGCGAGATCGAGCGGCTCTGGCGGCTCGACCAATCCGCCTTCCTGCGCCGGCGCCACAAGGGGATTGTGCGCCTCTATGCCGACGCGCTCCGCGCCAGGTTCGAGAACTAAGTGGCCCTCGATAAAGACGACAGCGACCGCTCCGAAAGGCGGCCGCTGTTCTTGCCGTCATTGCTACGGAAGGACACTGTGGTCGCTCCTCAGCGCCGGCTGAACAGCAAACTGGCGACCAGGCCAAGCACCACAAGGCCAACGGCGGCGACCGCTGCCGGGTGATCACGGGCCGATTTCTCGATCACCCTGCTTTGTTTGCGGATTGCCGGCATCGCATCCCGCAGACGCCCAGCAAGGTCGGAATATGTGTCGAGAGCGGCATCGCTGCCATCTTCATAATAAGCGCCACCCCGCTTTGACATCGCCTTGCGCAACGCCGCGAGTTCCCTTGAGAGAGCCGCGACCTGCCTCTCGAGGTCGATGTCTGAAAGGGTCGAAAATGATGCCATCATGCGTTTCCTTATCTTGCAGAACGATATCTTGCAGAAGGAAACGTAACGCCTCACCCGAAGGCGGGTTCCGGCCTCGAGGCTTCAAAGCGCGTCGTGCGGCGGTCAGCGTACCTGGTCAAGCAGGCGCTTGCATTCCAGGAGGTCGAACAGCGCCTCCTGCAGCAGCGCGCGATTGTCGCGCGAGAGTTTCGACGAGTCCGGCTGAACCGGACCTTCCTCATCGCTCTTGCCCAGGCCGAAAAAGCGGCGGCTGGGCTTGACCCTCGGCTGGCCAACCAGTTCATCATCGCCGCCGCGCGGCTGCGCTGCAGGCGTCAGCGGCACCTGATCGGCCTGCTTTCGCTGCGAGATCGCCTCGACAGCGGCCATGTCGCCATTGCCGATAGCGACCAGGAAGTGATTGCCGTTTTCGCGCAGCAGCTTCTGCACGCCTTTGATGGTGTAGCCCTGGTCGTAGAGCATGTGGCGGATGCCCTTGATCAGTTCGACATCCTGCGGCCGGTAATAGCGGCGGCCGCCGCCGCGCTTCATCGGCTTGATCTGATTGAAGCGCGTCTCCCAGAAGCGCAGCACATGCTGCGGCAGGTCGAGATCTTCAGCGACCTCTGAGATGGTGCGGAAGGCGTCAGGGCTCTTGTCCATGGGCGAAATCCTCACGCTGGAGCGTGATCCGGAACGGTATTCAGCGAGATCAGGCTTCAACAAAGAGAGAAGCTTATTCCACTTGCGTGGAATGGATCAACGCGGAACGCCAATCCGGCCACGCTGCCGAATCGGGCCTTATTTCAGCGGTTTGTGAAACAATATTCAAGCCCGGCGTCATGGCGGGGCCGGTTTTCAACCGTACAATGGAGACTATTTGCCGCCCTTGGCCTTGCTGTTCTGATGCGAGCGCAAGATGCGGTTCTTCAAGACGTTCGACGACTTGAAGGTCATCACCCTGCGCGGCAGGATCGGCACCTCTTCACCGGTCTTGGGATTGCGCCCGATACGCTCGTTCTTGGAGCGGACATGGAACGTCGCGAAGGACGACAGCTTGACCGTCTCGCCACGCACGATGGCTTCGCAAATTTCGTCCAGCACCGCTTCGACGAGTTCGGCGGATTCAGTGCGCGACAGACCGACCTTTCGGTAGACAGCCTCCGCCAGGTCGGCACGCGTAAGTGTCTTTCCCCCCATGCGACCGTCCCATCAGCTCAAAACACAAAATCGGCACAACAACGGCTGAGCCTAAGTAATTGATCCGGCAAGGTCAAGGACCGAAACCGAGCCGTTCTACACTTACCAGCGAACCAGAACGGCGCCCCAGGTGAAGCCGCCGCCCATCGCTTCCAGAAGGACGAGGTCGCCCTTCTTGATGCGACCGTCAGCGACGGCCACCGAAAGCGCCAGCGGCACCGAAGCCGCCGAGGTGTTACCGTGCAAATCGACCGTAACCACCACCTTTTGTTCTGCAATACCGAGCTTCTTGGCGGAAGCGTCAATAATCCGTTTATTGGCCTGGTGCGGCACGAACCAGTCGAGATCGTCGGCTGATATGCCCGCGGCCGAGAAGGTTGCCTCGATGACATCGGTGATCATGCCGACCGCATGCTTGAAGACTTCGCGGCCTTCCATCCTGAGATGGCCGACCGTTCCCGTCGTCGACGGTCCTCCGTCGACAAAAAGCTTGTCCTTGTGCACGCCATCGGAGCGCAGGCTGGCGGCCAGAACGCCGCGGTCGGCAATCGTGCCGACCCCCTCGCCTGCTTCCAGGACCAGTGCCCCGGCACCGTCGCCGAACAGCACGCAGGTCGAGCGGTCGCTCCAGTCGAGGATGCGCGAGAATGTTTCGGAGCCGATCACCAGCACGCGCTTGGCCAGGCCGCCACGGATGTAGAGATCGGCTGTCGTCACCGCATAGACGAAGCCAGAGCACACCGCCTGCATATCGAAGGCAAAGCCGTGATGCATGCCGAGCCGGTTCTGGATCTCGACTGCGGTGGCCGGGAATGTGTTGTTGGGCGTCGACGTCGCCAGCACGATCAGGTCGATATCGTCCGGCGTCAGCCCGGCATCGGCAAGGGCGGCGCGGGCAGCCGCCTCGCCCAGGGATGCCGTCGTCTCGTCGTCGGCCGCGATATGACGCTGGCGGATGCCGGTGCGCTGGGCGATCCACTCGTCCGAGGTCTCGACCATGCCTTCGAAATCGGCATTCTTCATGATGCGGCGGGGCAGCGCGGCGCCCGTGCCGCGCACGACTGATCTGATCAAAGTTCTTTCCTATTCCTTCGCGTCGGTAACGACGTCGGATTTCCGAGATGACAGGGCATGCGGGTTGCGCGCATGAAAAAGGTCCAGGTCGGCCTCGATACGGTCCAGCAGATTGTTGCGCACCATGTCGTAGCCGAGCTCGATGGCGGCGGCAAAACCGTCCGAATCAGCACCGCCGTGGCTTTTGACGACGATGCCGTTCAGCCCCAGGAACACGCCACCGTTAGAGCGGCCGACATCCATCTTTTCGCGCAGGCGATCGAAAGCGCCCTTGGCGAAGACATAGCCGATCTTGGCCATCAGGGTTCGGCTCATCGCGGCGCGCAGATAGCCTGCGATCTGGCGCGCGGTGCCTTCCGCCGTCTTCAGCGCGATGTTGCCGGCGAAGCCTTCCGTCACCACCACGTCGACCGTGCCCTTGCCAATATCGTCGCCTTCGACAAAGCCATGATAGTTCATCGAGGCCATGTTGGCCTCGCGCAGCATGCGTCCCGCTTCCTTGACCTCTTCCTGGCCCTTGATCTCTTCGACGCCGACATTGAGCAGACCGACGGTGGGTCGGGCGATGCCGAAGACGGAGCGGGCCATGCCGGTGCCGAGAATGGCGAAATCAATGAGCTGGTGCGCATCGGCACCAATGGTGGCGCCGACGTCCAGAACCACGCTTTCGCCGCGCAATGTCGGCCACAGCGCCGCGATCGCCGGGCGCTCGATGGTGGCCATGGTGCGCAGGCAGAATTTCGACATCGCCATCAATGCGCCGGTGTTGCCGGCGGAGATGCAGGCGTCCGCGGCGCCCGACTTGACCGCTTCGACCGCCTTCCACATCGATGACTTCCAGCGGCCATGGCGCAGCGCCTGGCTCGGCTTGTCGTCCATCCTGACGGCGATCTCGCAGTGGAAGAATTCACTCACCTCGGCCAGTTTGGGAAACTTGGCCAGTTCGGGACGCACCAACTCCTCACGCCCGTAGATGACGAAGCGGATGTCGGGACGGCGGGTGGCGACCGTCATGAGCGCCGGAATGACCACGGCTGGTCCGTGATCGCCGCCCATGGCATCGATGGAAATCCTGATCACGCGGTATTTATCTCACGGTTATGCGGCAGGTCGCTTTAGTGGTCGCGAAGGTTCGGCGAAAATAGCGGTTTTGGCTTTTCACACAACCGACTTTTCCATCGCGGGCAAGGTTTTCAGGATTTTCCCAGCAAGGATCGCAGTTTTTGCTGAAATTCATTCTCCACCGCTTCGGTCTCGCCGCCGGCATTCAGCGACGCGCCCGGCTTGCGCGGATAGGGATCGATTGCCAGTGCGAAGAATTGTTCGGCGAGAGCCCCGACATCGATCGTGTCGCCTGAGAAGGTTTCGGGACTGTCAGGGCCGTCAGCATCGAGCAGGATCTCACCGCCGCCTTCGAATCCCTGCCGCCCAAGCTTGGAATCCTCGGGCAACAACAACGCCTCGACCGGCTCGTCGATATGCGCCGCGACGGGGTCGAGCGTGACGATGCAGGCCTGTGTGATATCGGCCTCGACGCGGCCGCTGACCTTCACGCCATTGCGCTTCCAGGAGGCCACGAGAAGTTCCGCGCGGTAGGCTTCGACCGACAGCAGCCCGTGCTCCTCGGCGAGTGCGGCGCGCTGTGCGGCGTCAGCCTCGATCACCACGGGCAGCCCCTTCTGCGGCAGGCGGGCGACATTCGCGAAAAAGGAAACCGGGCTTAGCGGATCAGCATGCTTCATCGATCAGCCTCCCTGGCGAACGGAAACGCCGCCGTGCCGGACACGATTGATTCGGACGGCTGCGCGGCCAGCTGCCGACAGGCGTCGGCGACATAGTCGGCCAATTGCGGCGCCTCCGGCCAGGTGCCGGCATCGGGCCGGATATTGCGGGCAAGAGCCGCGGTCAACCCGTCGCGATCGTTTCTTTCCAGCGCGTCATCATAGGCGGCGGTGCGGCCATAAAACATCTTCGCCAATTTCTTCATGCGCTTGGGCACGCCGACATCACCAATGCCCAGCTCCCGCAGCGAATGATCGACGTCGAGGAAGAACTCGTCGATCAACACCTGGGCGATCTCCTGCGCCACGCCGTCCTCGCCGCGCAAGCGATGCTGGAACAGGAACATATGCAATGAAAGCATCTCGAAACGGCCGAGCGGCGTGTCCGGCACATTCCAGTGGGAATAAAATACACTCTGCCGCGCCGCCGCCACGATTTGTGCGTAAAGCGCGTCCGTTATGGCGCGGTTGGCGTGGCGTTCGCGACCAAAAAGGCGCTGGAACATGGGGATGGTCTCCGGGGACCGTTTGTTGAATTGGCCTTGTTGCATCGGCAGGCAAGCTGGTTTACCGGTTTTGCGGCCCAGCGCAAGTTGCGGCGATATAATGGAGAATTGTTGTTGCGCGCGCTGAATTTCAAGTCGACCTTCTCGTCCAGGCCTGCCGGCGCGATCTTGCTGCTGCTCGTCGTTTCGGCGCTTTCGGCGTGTCACACCAACAAGATGATCGGCGACCTCAATCCGAGCGAGACGTTCACGCAAGGCTATGTCTACGACCAGCAGGCCGTCGATTCGGTGCCCGTCGGTTCCAGCCGCGAGCAGGTGCTTCTGGCGCTTGGCACGCCGTCGACCACCGCGACTTTCGACAATGAGGCGTTTTATTACATTTCGCAAACGCGCAAGCGCTATGTCGCCTTCGACAAGCCCAGGCTCGTCGACCAGAAGGTGCTGGCGGTCTATTTCGGCGCCGATGGCCGCGTCACCCAGATCGCCAATTATGGCTTGAAGGACGGCAAGATTTTCGACTTCATCTCGCGCACCACGCCGACTGGCGGCAAGGACCAGAACTTCCTCAGCCAGATCATCAACGGCGCCAGCAAGCTGGCGCCCGGCATCCCCGGCGGCGGCACTCCCTGATCATCAAACCCTGCTTTCCTACAGGGAAAGCAGCAACATCTCGGGCGACCGAAAACCCGTGGGAGCGATCTCACGGGTTTTTGTTTGGCCAAGGCAAGCCCGGCTTGCCAGCGATGAGGCGAGCCCGTATCAAATCCAGCGGGTTCTTGGGATTTTGAGAATGAGCAGTGGCGAGCGCGTAGCGCCGGATGGCTGGATGGCCGCCGGGACGCCTGACCGGCAGACCGTGAGCCCGGACTGGCTTGCCATCGAGCCACCGGCAATCGACGGCGTCAAGATCAAGGAAATCAGACCGGTCGCGACGTCCAACGGCTATCTTACCGAAGTTTTCCGGGACGAATGGGATCTCGATCAATTGCCTGTCGGCCAGGTCTTCCAGCGCACGATGTATCCGGGTGCGGTGACCGGCTGGCATGCACACAAGGTGACACAGGATCGGCTTTTCTGCTGTGCCGGCAGTGTGCGCATATCGCTCTATGACGGCCGAAAGGCTTCGCCCAGCTTCGGCACTGTATGGCACAAGATCGTCGGCGCCTTGCGGCCGGCGATCGTCGTCATCCCGCCAGGCGTGTGGCATGGCGTGACGGCGCTCGGGCCGGAAATCGCCCTGCTGCTCAACCTCGTCGACAAGGCCTATGCATACGACGCGCCGGACCATTGGCGCCTGCCGCCGGACACGCAGCACATCCCTTATAAACTGGTGTAGCGTGGAACGACCCGGCCGGTCCGATGCAACCGGGCAGACCGCGCCGCTCGTCTCGGTGGTGATTGCAACCCACAACCGCCCCGCTGCCTTGCGACAGGCGCTGCGCAGCGTGCTGGGCCAGACCTTGCAGGATTTTGAAATTCTGGTGATTGGCGATGCCTGTCGCCCCGAAACAGCGGCGCTCACCGCCGAATTCGACGATCCGCGCGTCATCTATATCAACCTGCCGGTTAATTTCGGCGAGCAATCCGGCCCCAACAATATCGGCTTTGCCAGGGCACGCGGCCGGTTCGTCGCCTTGCTCAACCATGACGACCTCTGGTTTCCAGACCATCTCGCGGCGATGACCGGCTGGATCGATGCGACCGGCGCCGATATCGTCATCGCGCGCGGCGCCATCATCGAACCTGCTCGGATGAAAGGCGATCCTCTCAAGACCTCAATCTACGGGATGGGCAAGGGCGGGCTTTACGATCCCGTCATCACAGCCGGATACGGATCGGCACAGATGGCCAGGCGGGCGTCGCTGGACTGGCTTGGCCCCTGGCGCCGCGCCAGCGAGTGCGCCTGCGAAAGTTCGCAGGACTGGCTCTTCCGGGCCTGGCGAAAGGGGGCCGTGATTGCGACCCTGCCACACCTGACGGTGCTCAGCATCTTCTCCGGCCAGCGCAGTGGCAGCTATGTCGAAGACACGGCGGTGGAACAGGAAGAACTTATCGACGCCATGCGAATGCCGAACGACCTGCGCATCAAGGTTCTTGCCGCAGCCACGGCCCCTCGCCCCTTGAAGAAATCCAGCTATCTGAAACGCAGGCTTTGGGCCGCATGCGGCATCCATCCGAGATCCGTCGAATTTCGCCGCAAATACGGACGTGATTCCTATATGCCCGGCCTGAGAAAGGTGCGCGGCCTGCCGCCCATGCCTGAACGGGAACCAGGACCGGACGACCTGCTGGCCCGCTACCGCGGGCTTGCCGAAAGCGATGGCGCCGAGCCGAACGGCGACTGAGGCAGCGTACCTGAGCGGAGCCAAACAAAACCCGCGGGAATCGCTCCCCGCGGGTTTCTGTCTGACCGCTGGCTCCGTTCAGCCGTGCGCGAGCACGGCCAGAAGCAGGAGCGCCACGATGTTGGTGATCTTGATCGCCGGGTTGACCGCCGGACCAGCCGTATCCTTGTAGGGATCGCCGACCGTATCGCCGGTCACCGAGGCCTTGTGCGCCTCGGATCCCTTGAGGTGCTTGACGCCGTCCTTGTCGACGAAACCGTCCTCGAACGACTTTTTCGCGTTGTCCCAGGCGCCGCCGCCCGAGGTCATCGAGATGGCGACGAACAGGCCGTTGACGATGACGCCGAGCAGCGAGGCGCCAAGGGCTGCGAAGGCCGAGGCCTTCGAACCCGAGATCAAGAGCACGCCGAAATAGACGACGAGCGGCGCCAGCACCGGCAGCAGGGACGGGATGATCATCTCCCGGATCGCCGCCTTGGTCAGAATGTCGACCGCACGCGCATAGTTCGGCTTGGAGGTGCCGGCCATGATGCCCGGATCTTCACGGAACTGCTTGCGCACCTCCTCGACGATCGAGCCTGCCGCACGACCGACGGCCGTCATGGCGATGCCGCCGAACAGGTAAGGGATTAGGCCGCCGAAGATCAGGCCGGCAACGACATAAGGGTTGGAGAGGTCGAAGGAGACCTCGCCCATGCCCTGGAAGTAGGGATATTTGTCGCCATTGGCGGCAAAGAACTTCAGGTCGTTCGAATAGGCAGCGAACAGCACCAGCGCGCCGAGGCCGGCCGAGCCGATGGCATAGCCCTTGGTCACGGCTTTCGTGGTGTTGCCGACCGCGTCGAGCGCGTCGGTCGAGTGACGCACCTCCTTGGGCAGGCCCGCCATTTCGGCAATGCCGCCGGCATTGTCGGTGACCGGGCCGAAGGCGTCGAGCGCAACGATCATGCCGGCAAGGCCGAGCATCGTCGTCACCGCGATCGCCGTGCCGAACAGACCTGCGAGCTGATAGGTCGAGATGATGCCGCCGACGATGACGATGGCCGGCAACGCCGTCGATTCAAGCGAGACCGCAAGGCCCTGGATGACGTTGGTGCCGTGGCCGGTCACCGACGCCTGGGCGATCGAGTTGACCGGACGCTTGTTGGTGCCGGTGTAGTATTCGGTGATCACCACGATCAAACCCGTCACCATGAGGCCGATCAGGCCGCAGATGAAAGTGTTCTTGCCGGTGATGATCATGCCGGCAACGGTGCCGATCTCGCCCCAGCCGACTGTAGCGGAGGTGGCGATGCCGAGGCCGACGATCGACAGCAGGCCGGTCACGATCAGGCCCTTGTAGAGCGCGCCCATGATCGAGCCGTTCGAGCCGAGCTTGACGAAGAAGGTGCCGACGATCGAGGTCAGGATGCAGGCGCCGCAAATGGCCAGCGGATACAGCATCGCAGTCTGCAGAGCGGCGGTACCGCCAAAGAAGATGGCGCCGAGCACCATGGTGGCGACGACCGTCACCGCATAGGTCTCGAACAGGTCGGCGGCCATGCCGGCGCAATCGCCGACATTGTCACCGACATTGTCGGCGATGGTGGCCGGGTTGCGCGGATCATCTTCCGGGATACCGGCTTCGACCTTGCCGACGAGATCGCCGCCGACGTCGGCGCCCTTGGTGAAGATACCGCCGCCGAGACGGGCGAAGATCGAGATCAGCGAGGCGCCGAAGCCGAGCGAGACCAGCGAGTCGATGACGATACGGTCATTGGGCTGCAGGCCCATAGGGCCGGTCAGGATAAGGTAGTAGATCGACACGCCGAGCAGCGCCAGGCCAGCGACCAGCATGCCGGTGATGGCGCCCGACTTGAAGGCGATGTCGAGACCGGCGGCAAGGCTGTTGGAGGCTGCCTGTGCGGTGCGCACATTGGCCCGCACCGAAACATGCATGCCGATGAAGCCGGCGGCGCCCGACAGGACGGCGCCGATCAGGAAACCGACCGCGGCGGAGATCGAAAGCAGCCACCAGGCGAGCAAAAGCACGACCACGCCGACGATGGCGATGGTGGTGTACTGGCGCGCCAGATAGGCTTGCGCGCCTTCGCGGATGGCGGCGGAGATTTCCTGCATGCGTGCATTGCCCTGATCGGACGCAAGGACCGACCGTGTCGCCCAGATGGCGTAAAGGACAGAAAGCAAGCCGCAGGCGATGACGGCGTAAAGTATGGTCATTGCCGAATTTTCCTCGATTGCTGGCCCAAAAGAACCCCTCCCTGGGCCGTTGAGACAAAGACCGGAATCCGCGCACGGAATCCACCTCTTCGCATCGGTGTATGCGAAACAGGGCTCGGAACGTCAAGATATTGTTCGATTTTTGCCCGGCTTTCGCCCAAAAGACAAAAGCCGCGACGACCCTGCCGGCACGGTCCTTCATTTAGATCGATTGAAATGACGCAAGGGGATCATGCCCGACACGATCATCAGCGTCGCAAAGGACTACTCCGCCTCACGTCCCATCCGCCGCGCCGCATAGCGCTCGACCGCCGACAGTCCGTCATAGATCAGCACGGCAAGGGCCGCCACGATCAGGCCGCCCTGCAGGATGAAAGCAAGATTGTTGGACAACAAGCCGGCGATGATCACCTCGCCCAGCGTCTTGGCGGCAACCGTCGAGCCGATGGTGGCCGTGGCAAGACCGATGACAACCGACAACCGGATGCCGCCCAGGATGATCGGCGCGCTGAGCGGCAGCTCGACCTTTGTGAGCCTTTGCCAGCCGGTCATGCCGGCGCCGCGCGCCGCCTCGACGACATTGGCCGGCAGCGTCGTCAGCCCGGTCAACGCATTCTCGAAGATCGGCAGCAGGCCATAGAGAAACAGCGCGATCAGCGTTGGCCACTCACCGAAGCCGACAGCAGGCACGGCGAGCGCCAGAACCGCCACCGGCGGAAAGGTTTGGCCGATGTTGACCAGGCTGCGCGACAGGGGCAGGAATTCGGCCCCGGCTGGCCTTGTCACCAGGATGGCGAGCGCAACAGCCACGATGGTCGCGGCCAAGGTGGCGAGCAGGACGGTGCGTAGATGCAGCAGCGTCAAGGTCAGCAGGCTGCCCTGATTGTAGATCACCGGCGCATTGTTTTCGGTGAGCGGCTTCAGCAGCGGCTCGAACCAGCCGGGATTGGTGAGGAAGGCGACGAGCAGCGCCAAGAGGACAAGCCGCAGCAGCGCCGGCAGCCAGGCTCTCATGCCGGCCTCGCCGCGCGCTTGACCAGCCCGTCGACCGTGATGCGGCCGAGCGGTTTGCCGTCAGTGCCTTTCACCGGCAGCGCCGGTCGGCCCGACCACAGGAGCTCAGCCAGCGCATCGCGCTGGCTGGCATCGCCGGGGATGGCTTCGCCTTCGGCGGTGCCGTTCTCCACGGCGTCACGCACTCGCCCGAGCGACAACAGCCGGAACGGTCTCTCGCTGGCGCCGACCAGGGTCTCGACGAAGCTGCTGGCCGGGTTTGCCAGTATCTCGGCGGGCTTGGCGTATTGCACGAGCTTGCCGGCATCCATGACGGCGATCTTGTCGCCCATATGCACGGCTTCCTCCATGTCATGGGTGACGAGGATGATGGTGGTGCCGAAGCGCTTCTGGATCGCCAGCAGATCTTCCTGCGCCTTGGTGCGGATGATCGGGTCGAGCGCGCCGAACGGTTCGTCCATCAGAAGCACGTTGGGCTCGGCGGCGAGCGCACGGGCCACGCCGACGCGCTGCTGCTGCCCACCGGACAGTTCGTGCGGATAGCGCGGCCCGTAAGCCTGCGGATCGAGCTGGTAGAGCGTCATCAACTCGTCGACGCGGGCCTTGATGCGGTCCTTGTCCCAGCCAAGCAGCACCGGCACGGTGGCGATGTTCTGCGCCACCGTGCGATGCGGAAACAGGCCGTGGCCCTGGATGGCATAGCCGATGCTGCGGCGCAGTTCGTAGCCGGGCACGGAGCTGTTGTCGACACCGTCGAGCTTGATGATGCCTGATGTCGGCTCGACCAGCCGGTTGATCATGCGCAGCAGCGTCGTCTTGCCGGAGCCGGAGGTGCCGACAATGACGCAAACCGTGCGTGGCTCGATGACCATCGACACGTCGTCGACGACGGTGGTTGCGTCATAGCGTTTGGTAATGCCTTCGATCTCGATCATGCCGTTTCAACCCTGCGCTTGGTGGCGGTCATTTCGATCACGGCGTCGAGGATGATGGCGGCGGCGAAGGCCAGCGCCACGGTCGGCACCGCGCCGAGCAGCACCAGGTCCATCGCGGTCTGGCCAACACCCTGGAAGACGAAAACGCCGAAGCCACCGCCGCCGATCAGCGCGGCGATGGTGGCAAGGCCGATGTTCTGGACCAGGACGATGCGGATGCCGGTGAGGATCACCGGGAAGGCCAGCGGGAACTCGACGCCGAACAGGCGCTGGCGGTCGGTCATGCCCATGCCACGTGCCGCGTCGTTGGCGGCACGCGGCACGCCGGCGAGGCCAACCACGGTGTTGGCCACCACCGGCAGCAGCGAATAGAGGAACAGCGCGACGAAGGCCGGCGCTGTGCCAATGCCGCGAATGCCGAGCGCGGCCGCCCCCGGCACATGCGTGGCGATCCAGCCGAGCGGCGCGATCAGCAGGCCAAACAATGCAATCGAAGGAATGGTCTGGATGGTGTTGAGCACGTTGAGCACGCCGGCGCGCAGCCTTTCGACGCGATGGCAGAGTATGCCGAGCGGCAGGCCGACGAGCACGGCGGCAAACAGAGAACCAAGCGCCAGCGTCACATGCTTGGAGCCTTCGGCCCAGAAACTGTCGGCGCGATTGAAATATTCTTTCAGGATCGACAAATTGTCCCAGCTTCCCGACATCAACAGCAGGCCGATCGCCAAAGCAGCAACGACAAGCACGCCAACTCGTGCAAGGGGCGACAGGTTCAGCCTTGTCAGCACGTCCGCCAGCAAAAGCGTGAAGGCAAAGATGAGAATCCAGAAACCGGAGGCCGGCGATACTCTGGCAAAGGTGTTGCCGGCTGGCGTCAAGTATGTGCCGGCGACGCCGACGAGCAGTGCGAGCGCGACCAGTACCACGACACTGGCGGCAAGGCGCAGCACAAGCGGCGTCCTGAACAGCGCTATGAGCGCGGCGACGACGATGATGGCAAGCAGCAGTGCTCCTGTCGTTGCCGGCAATGCCTCGAGAATCGAACGCGCATGGCCCGGAACGATGCGGTTGGCGCGGAACGTGGCGAACGGGGCGAGGAACGCCGCGTAGGCCGCGATCGCGGCGATGACCACGCCGAGCTTGTCGAAGCGGATGTTCACGCCCTCCCCCGTCGGTCGTTCCGGCGCGCCACGCATGCGGCACGCCGGAATCGTCCTACTTCAGAAAGCCGTTCTTCTTCAAAAAGTCTTCGGCGACGCCCTTTACCGGTTCACCGCCGACCTGCACGCGGCCGTTCAACTCCTGCAGCGTGACGAGGTCGAGCTTGGCGAAGACTGGCTTCAGCAACGTCTCGATCTCCGGATGTTCCTTGAGCACGGATTCGCGGATGATCGGCGCGGGCTGATAGACCGGCTGCACGCCCTTGTCGTCCTCAAGCACGACCAGACCGGACGGCGCGATGCCGCCGTCGGTGCCGTAGACCATGGCGGCGTTGGCGCCGCTGGTCTGGTTGGCGGCCGCGGCGATTGTCGCCGCCGTGTCGCCGCCCGAAAGCGTGATCAGCTGGTCCGGCTTCAGCGTGAAGCCGTAAGTGGTCTGGAAAGCCGGGAGGGCGGCCGCAGAATTAACGAACTCGGCGGAAGCCGCGAGCACCACCTTGCCGCCGCCGGCGACATATTTACCGAAGTCCGACAGCGTGACGAGCTTGTTCCCGTCCGTCACTTCCTTGCGCAGCGCGATCGCCCAGGTGTTGTTGGCCGGCGCCGGCGACAGCCAGACGATCTTGTTGGCGTCATAGTCGAGCTTCTTGGCCGCCTCATAGGCCTTGGCGGCATCCTTCCACGCGGGGTCATCAGCCTTCTCGAAGAAGAAGGCGGCGTTGCCGGTGTATTCGGGATAGATGTCGATTTCGCCGGCGGTGATCGCCTTGCGCACCACCGGCGTGCCGCCGAGCTGGATGCGGTCCGTGGTCTTGATGTTGTTGGCGTTGAGAACTAGCTGGATGATGTTGCCGAGCACGCCACCCTCGGTATCGATCTTCGAGGAGACGACCACCTGAGCACTGGCGGATACCGCCGTGACGGCCAGCGCCAATGCCGCGCCGGCGAAAACCTTGACTGAAAACATTGTGAAAACCTCTTGCTGTGAACCGGAATGCGGTGACCGCATATGAGCATGGCTTCAACGGCCAGTCGGGGCACACGGTTTCATAACAATAGGCACAGGCGCAATAATTTTGTTTCGGCGCGGCAAATCCAACCGAAGCAATGCTGACAACATCATGTCAGGTGGACAAAAGTTTAGGGATCAGGCACTCGCCTTGCGCAGGCTCGTCATTTTGAGCGCGCCGAGCGCGACGAAGCACAGGACGGCGACGGGGAAGATCATCCAGTTCAGCATCTCCCAGCCCCACGCGTTGTAGACCATGCCCGACAAGAGTGAGGCGCAGGCAACCGAGCCGAACAGGACGAAGTCATGGAAACCCTGCACCTTGCCCTTTTCCGACGGCCGATAGCTGGCCGCCACCATGGCGGTGGCGCCGATGAAGCCGAAATTCCAGCCAAGGCCGAGCAGGATCAGCGACGTCCAGAATTGCCACAGTGCCAGGCCCGACAAGGCGACAATGGCGCAGCCGATGAGCAGGATCAGACCGATGGCGACGATGCGCTCGGCGCCGTAGCGATGGATCAGCGAGCCAGTGAAGAAGCTCGGCGCGAACATTGCCATGACGTGCCAGGAGATACCCAGCGTCGCATCGTCCTCCGACAGGCCGCAGCCGACCATGGCCAGCGGCGCGCCGGTCATGACGAAGCTCATCAGCGCATAGCAGCAGACCGCACAAAACAGCGCGGCGACGAAGCGCGGCCTGGTGACGATTTCAGACAGGGGTCGGGCATTACCGTCGGCAATTTCAACCTTGCTCGCCGCCTTCGCCGGCAGCCGCAGAAACGACAGGATAATGGCGCCAACCGCAGCCAGCGGCAGGATGGAGGCGAACGACCCGGCAAACATCACCGGCGCGAACAATTCACGGGTGAAGATGACGATCTGCGGCCCAAGGATGGCGGTGACGATGCCGCCGGCCAGCACGAAGGAGATGGCGCGCGCCTTGAACTGCGGCGGCGCGTTGTCGGCGGCGGCGAAGCGGAACTGCTGGACGAAGGCACCACCGATGCCGATCACCAGCAGCGCGAAGGCAAACAGCCAGAAACTGCCGTGGAAAAGTGCCAGTGTGGCAATCAGGCCGCCAAGCGCGGTGACAACGGTTCCGGTCATGAAGCCGCCGCGCTGGCCCAGCCTGCGGATGATGGCCGCGGCCGGTAAAGCGCCAAGTGCCACGCCGATGTTGAAGCCGGTGATCGGCGCTGTCGCCAGCGATTTGTCTGCACCGAGCAGATATTGCCCGGCCAGCGCGCCCATGGAGATGGCGATGGGCGCTGCCGAGCCGACAATGGCCTGCGAGGCGGCGAGGATCAAAGCGGTGCGCCGCGCCTCCTTGCCCGTCCCGACGGCGATTGATGTCACGATGCGTCCTTGCCGCGCCCCTCGCCGCGCACCCGGCGTGACACGCGGTCGAGCACGGCATTGACCAACTTCGGTTCGTCTTCCTCGTAGAAGGCCTTGGCGATGTCGACATATTCCGACACGATAACCGCCACCGGCACATCCTCGCGCTTCATCAGTTCATAGACGCCGGCGCGCATAATGGCGCGCAGCGTGGAATCGAGCCGGGACAATGGCCAGTCATCGGTCAGCGCCTGGCGGATGACGGGATCGATGGTCTTCTGATTCTCGACGACGCCGGTCAGGATGGCGCGGAACCATTGCGCGTCCGCCTCACGATAGAGCGCGCCGTCGACTTCCTTGCCAAGGCGGAATGCCTCATACTCGGCGGTGATCTCGAAGACGCCACTGCCGGCGACATCCATCTGATAAAGCGCCTGCACGGCGGCCAGACGGGCGGCGCCGCGCTTGTTGGCGTGGCGTACCGCGGGCTGTCCGGGCGAAGCGGGTTCGCTCACGATCGCGCTCCCAATTGTTCCTTGAGCGCAATCATGGTCAGCGCCGCGCGCGCCGCAAAGCCGCCCTTGTCGCCTTCCGAGCGCTTGGCCCGCGTCCAGGCCTGCGAATCGTTCTCGGTGGTCAGGATGCCATTGCCGATGCAGACAGAGTCCTGCACGGACAGGTCCATCAGCGCGCGGCTGGATTCGTTGGCGACGATGTCGAAATGATAGGTGTCGCCACGGACGATGGTGCCGAGCGCAACAAAACCATCGTAATTTGTGCCGCCTTCCGCTGCGCCGTCCAGCGCGAAGGTGATCACTGCGGGAATTTCGAGCGAACCTGGAACGGTGACGACGTCGTAGGTCGCGCCCGCTTCATCGAGCGCGCTTGTCGCGCCGTCGAGCAGCGCGTCGGCAAGGTCGTCGTGAAAGCGCGCTTCGACAATGAGCAGATGCGCCTTCGCCTTCGGACGAATGAAGGCTTTGCCGTGTTGGGATGTGCCTGCCATAAAAATCTCCGGGGGGGTTGCCGGTGACTTAGGCCGAAGCCGGATTGATCGCAAGCGGAAGATTGGGACAGACGCCTGTCCTATCGATCCTCTCGTGTATGCCACAGGCGCAACACAGAGATTGTCGTGTCCTGTATTTCGTAGCGAATTTCGTAGCTACCCACCAAAATGCGGCGCACCTCTCGTGGCTCGAACTCTTCCAGTTTCTCGCCGATACGCGGATACTCCACCAACCGTGCCGGCGCGGCAGTAAGCGACTGCACCGCACGGGCGGCTGCCGGGCCATTTGCCGGCGCGAGAAAATCATGGAGCCGGACCAAGTCGGACAAAGCCTTGTTAGTCCATTTCAACTCTATCAACGAGGCACCGGCAGTGGCTTGTCGGTGCCAAGGCTCTCAGCCCACGCCTGCACAGCCTGGTGGTCGACGACCCGTCCTGCATCCACATCGGCCAATGCTTCAAGCGTCAGCCGTCGGCGCTCCTCCTCCAAATCCACCCACGCAGAAAGAGCTTGTTTGACAATCCAACCGCGCGGGCGCTCAAGGCGAGCAGCTAGCTGGTCTACCTTTTCCGCTAGCGGCAGCGGAACGTGAGCGGTAATTACTTTTGTATCCATCTGAGCCTCACAATCAGATTTAATCATAGCGATTGAAATTGATTAAGTCGAGGTCAAGGCTCAGGCCCGTAGCACTCAAAGCCCCTCTTTCGCCGCCTCCGCCAGCCGCGCGGCGTAGCGGGCCATGGTGTCGATCTCGAGATTGACGCGGTCGCCGGCGTTGCGCTCGCCCCACGTGGTGACGGTCAGCGAATGGTGGATCAGCAGCACGTCGAAGCGCGTGCCTTCGACCTTGTTGACGGTGAGCGAGGTGCCGTCGAGCGCCACGGAGCCTTTCGGCGCGATAAATTTCGCCAGATGGCGCGGCGCCTCCAGCGTGAAGCGAACCGCGTCGCCCTCGTCCTTGCGGTCAACGATCTCGGCCATCCCGTCGACATGGCCTGACACGATGTGGCCGCCGAGTTCGTCGCCGATCTTCAGCGCCCGCTCGAGATTGACCTTGGTGCCGGATTTCCAGTTCGAGGCCGTGGTCAGCCGCAAGGCCTCTTCCCAGGCTTCCACCTCGAACCAGCGCGCGTTCGAGCCATGTTCGGGCAGCGCCGTGACCGTTAGGCAGACACCGCCGCAGGAGATCGAGGCGCCGATGGCGACGGTCTCGGGATCATAGGCGGTATCGATGCGCAAGCCGACGCCTTCGCTGAGCGGCTTGACGGCCGCGACGGTGCCGATATCGGTGACAATTCCGGTAAACATCGATGCTATCTTCCCGTTTTGACCATGACCTTGTCCGAAAACCGGGTCCCACTTTTCGGGGTCATGGTCTAGAGGTCTCTTACCCATTCGGCGTAGTTGTCTTCGCCGAACCGCATCTCGCGCAGCTTGCGAAATCCAGCCGGGATATGATCAGCGTCGATAGGCGATGCAATGCCGTCCTCGCCGATTGCTTCCGGCCCCTGGAACAGCACGATGCGGTCGACCAGCCCATCGGCCAGGAAAGCGCTTGCCACCTTGGCGCCGCCCTCGACCAGCACGCTTGCCATGCCGAGTGCCGCCAGATCCTCGAGCAATTCCGGCAATGCCACGCCGCCTTCATGCGTTTCGGTGCCGATGAAGCGCACGCCGGCGCGCTCGAGCGCTGCACGGCGCTGCGGATCGGCTTCCAGGCAAGCGGCAACGTAGAGCGGCACGCGATCCACGCCGGAGGCCAGTTTCGAGGCCTCCGGCAGCCTGATCTGCCGGTCGAGCACGATGCGCGCCGGCGAACGGTTCTCCAGCCCCGGCAAGCGGACCGTCAGCGCCGGATCGTCTTCCAGCGCCGTGCCGATGCCGACCAGAACGGCGTCGGCCTCGGCCCGCATCAGATAGACTTCGCGGCGTGCGATATCGCCTGTGATCGCGACCTGGCCGGCGCCTTCCCGGCCGATCTTGCCATCACTGGAAAGCGCAAGCTTCAGAATCACTTCCGGGCGCTTCCTGAGCGACCGAATGAGATAGCCGGCCATCTGCTCGGCGGCTTCCGTGGCCAGCACCTTCTCGACCACCTCGATGCCGGCGGCGCGCAGAATGGCATAGCCCTTGCCGGAGACGCGCGTATCCGGATCGCTGGCAGCCCCGACGACGCGCGCAATGCCGGCATTGACCAGCGCATTGGCGCAAGGCGGGGTGCGGCCGTGATGCGCGCACGGCTCCAAAGTAACGTAAGCCGTGGCACCACGCGCCAACTCGCCGGCCTCGGCCAGCGCCTCGGTCTCGGCATGCGGCCGGCCGCCGACAGCGGTGACGCCGGTGCCGACGATCATCGGCCCAGCGCCGTCATCACGCACGATGATCGTGCCGACGGAAGGATTGGTGGAGGTGCGGCCGGCATTCCTGCGCGACAGCCGCAGGGCCGCGGCCATGAAACGACGATCAAGGGCCGCTTGCTCGGCCCCGCTCGGTTGCAATGCTGCCATGCTCAGCCGGCGTCCTCTTCGCTCTTGTCTTCGTCGCCCTTCAACTCGCCCAGGAGTTCATGGAAATCCTTGGCCTCGCGGAAATTGCGGTAGACCGAGGCAAAACGCACATAGGCGACGTCATCGAGCGATTTCAGCGCCTCCATGACCAGCCGGCCGACCTCGCCGGAAGCCACTTCCGTCTCGCCGGAACTTTCGAGCTGGCGCACGATGCCGGTCACCGCGCGGTCGATGCGTTCGGGGTCGACATTGCGCTTGCGGACCGCGATCTCGACCGAGCGCAACAGCTTGTCGCGGTCGAACGGCACTTTCCGGCCCGACTTCTTGACCACGACAAGATCGCGCAACTGCACGCGTTCGAAGGTGGTGAACCGGCCGCCGCAATCGGGGCAGACACGCCGCCTGCGGATCGCCGCGCCATCCTCGGCGGGGCGCGAATCCTTCACCTGCGTATCTTCGGACTGGCAATAGGGACAGCGCATGAAAAGCCTTGGGTTCGCGAATCTGGTGAGGCGAAAGGCTTAGAGCCTTTCCGACCGGGATTGAAGCAGTTCCGTTTCTTCAGAGATAGCGAGGAGCGAGGAAGATTGCCAGCGCGGCAACCAGCCAGACGGCGATGCCGCCAACGACAGCCAGGCGATAGTCGGCCTTGTCGATGAACAGCCAGCAGGCGCCGAGGAATGCAAGATAGGCGGGAATTGTCTTCATGCCGGCAAGGCAGGCATCGCGAAAACCGCCCGGATCACCCTTGGCGCCGACGGCGAGCAAGGCGATGACGGCAAAGGTCGGCGCCAGCGGCAGGATCCCGGGCAGGACATTGCCTCGCTTGGACAGCCAGACGATCAGTGCGGTCACCAGCCCGCCGACCACGCCCTTCCAGACAATGTCCATGCGCAGCTCCCTATTCCGACTCGGCCGTCCGCGTCACGGCGCGACGTCCTTGGTTGGAAAGCCACAGGACGTTCCGAGGTTGCGGTAGGCCTTGGTGAAGCCATCCATTGGGATGCTGGCGACAACGTCCTTGCCGAACGTCACATCGAGCGAGATGACCTGGCGCATGGCTCGCAGCAGAGCGAGACTGGTCTTGGCCTGATTGTCGACCGTCCAACTCGGACGGCCGATGACGGCATTGTTGGAATAGACCGTCGCCGAAACCTTGACGCCGGGATCGCCGAACGTCGCCGCGATCTTCTTGCCCGTCGGCAGCGCCTTGTTGTCAACGGTGAGCATGATGGCCGGATAGGCATCCGGCGGCAGCGCGTCGCCGGTCGAAATCGACAAGGTCAGCGTCCCCGAATTGCCGCTCGCATCGAAGAACGCCGTCGAAGCCGCACAGGTCTTGCTCGCATCCTGGCCGGTGTCGAGCACGTCAACAATGGTTGTCCATTTGCCGAAGGTGGCGGTGGCAGGCGTCTCTGGGGCGGGCTGCGTCTGCGCCAAGGCAGACCCGCAAACGGCCAGCCAGCCCACGACGCCGAGTGAGGCGGGACGAAAATTACGCATCATCAAGTCTCCAGTTCCATGCGTCACCCGATCAGGGGTGACGCATCGCCGGCGAATAAGAGATGACGCTTCGCGCCCGGTCAATCGAGATAAGGATCGTTCAACCGAGATAAGGATAGAGCGGAAAACGATCGGTCAGTGCCACCACCTTGGCCTTGACCGCCGCTTCGACCGCGGCATTGCCCTCGTCCGAATTGGCGACCTTGAGACCATCCAGCACTTCGGCGATCAGCTTGCCGATCTCGCGGAACTCGGCCTGGCCGAAGCCGCGCGTGGTGCCGGCCGGCGTGCCGAGGCGCACGCCAGAGGTGACGAAGGGCTTTTCCGGGTCGAAGGGAATGCCGTTCTTGTTGCAGGTGATGTTGGCGCGGCCAAGGGCTGCCTCGGCGCGCTTGCCGGTAGCGTTCTTGGGGCGCAAATCGACCAGCATCAGATGGTTGTCGGTGCCGCCGGAGACAATGTCGAGGCCCGTCTCCTTGAGGCTCGAAGCCAGCGCCTTGGCATTGGCGGCCACACTCTCCGCATAGACCTTGAAGCTTGGCTTCAGCGCCTCGCCGAAGGCCACCGCCTTGGCGGCGATGACATGCATCAGCGGACCGCCCTGCAGGCCGGGGAACACCGCAGAGTTCATCTTCTTGGCGATGTCCTCGTCATTGCACAGGATCATGCCGCCGCGCGGGCCGCGCAGCGACTTGTGCGTGGTGGTCGTCACCACATGCGCGTGCGGCAGCGGCGACGGATGCACGCCGCCGGCGACGAGGCCCGCAATGTGTGCCATATCAACCATCAGGTAAGCGCCGACCGCATCGGCGATCTCGCGAAAGCGCTTCCAGTCCCAGATGCGCGAATAGGCGGTGCCGCCGGCCAGGATCAGCTTCGGCTTGGTCTCATGCGCGGTCTTTTCGATCGCGTCCATGTCGAGCAGATGGTCTTCCTTGCGCACGCCATAGGAGACGACCTTGAACCACTTGCCGCTCATGTTGACCGGCGAGCCGTGGGTGAGATGGCCACCGGAATTGAGGTCGAGGCCCATGAAGGTGTCGCCGGGCTGCAGCAGAGCCAGGAACACCGCCTGGTTCATCTGGCTGCCGGAGTTCGGCTGGACGTTGGCGAAATTGCAGCCGAACAGCTTCTTCGCCCGTTCGATGGCCAGTTCCTCCGCCACGTCGACGAACTGGCAGCCGCCATAGTAGCGCTTCCCCGGATAGCCCTCGGCGTATTTGTTGGTCATGATCGACCCCTGCGCCTCAAGCACCGCGCGGGAAACGATGTTTTCCGAGGCGATCAGCTCGATCTCGTGGCGCTGGCGACCGAGTTCGTTGCGGATGGCGCCGAAAATCTCCGGATCGGCGTCTTCCAGCGTGGTTTCGAAGAAGGATTCGAATTTGTTCGACGCTGCCGCTGCTGTTGCCATGGCCTGAAATCCTCCGGTTCGGGGCAATTTATTTATGCATAGCGTTGCCCCAAAACCGCTGCGCACTTTTGGGCGACACGCATTGCCGCGCCATTAACACAGTTGTTTTCGACCCGCCACGTTTGCAGCGCGAAATTTGCTGGCCGGTTTGCGGCAGAGCCTGCAAATCCACAGCCCCTGGGCATCGCCGCTTCTATTTCCGCTGCTGCCTGCCGTTCAAAAGGGCCTCCGTCAGGGTGATCTCTGTGAACAGCGCTCGCGCCGTATGATCATTGATCTCGCCGCGCTGAAGCATGGCGCGCACCGCAGTGCGCTCGGCCTCGATGCCGGCAAGTCGCATTTCGAGCTCCACCCGCCCTGCCTCGCGCGCCTCGGCTCGGGCTTCATCGGCCTCGTCGGAGGTGGCGATGCGGCGCCGGTAGCCGGCGACGATATTTTCGCCGGCGACAAGTCTGGCGCTGGGCACCTCGCCGTCATCGTCGCTGCTGCCCGCGATGCTCTCGATGCGCGCGATTGCCGCATTGGCAGCGCCGACACGCGCCCGGCGCTCCTCGGCAGCACCCGCATCCTCGCCAGGTTCGACCAGGCCGCGCGCAATCAAAGGCAAGGCAAGGCTGGCGATCACCAGCGAGCACATGATGACGCCAGCGGCGAGAAAGATGACAAGGTCGCGGGCCGGGAATGGCGACCCATCCTGCAAGGCCAGCGGCAGCGACAAGATGCCGGCCAGCGTAATGGCGCCGCGCACGCCGGCCACCGATCCGGCGAGCCGCACGCGCAGGCCGAGGGGTTCGGCCTGCCGCTTGCCGAGCCGCGCGGCAAAACCCGCCGCGATGTCGCCGATCCAGATCCAGACGAAGCGCAGGCCTATCAGGCACAGCGTCAGCAGCAGAACCGTCAGGACCGGCTCCAAGAGCCAATGGCGGCTGGACAATTCGGGCGGCACCTTGCGGATGATTTCGGGTAGCTGCAGGCCAAGCACGATGAACAGCGCGCCGTTGAAGACGAAGGAAAACGTCGTCCACAGCGAGATCGTCTGCATGCGCGCCGAGACGCCGAGGAAGCGGAATATGCCGGTGCTCCCGGTCAACAGACCGGCGGTCACCGCCGCCAGGATGCCCGAGGCGCCAAAATTCTCGGCGCCGAGATAGGCGACAAAGGGAAGCAGGATAGTGATCAGCACCTGTGCCTCGGCCGGCACGCCGCCGATGCGGTTCAAGAGTTGCAGCGCCTTGGCGGCGACGAACAAGGCCGCCACGCCAGCCAGGATACCGACCGCCACGGCGTAGACTAAACTCAGCGAGGCCGCAGCCAGGGAAAAACTGCCGGTCAATGCCGCCGCGACGGCAAAGCGGAACATGACAAGGCCCGACGCATCGTTGAGCAGCGACTCGCCTTCCAGAATGTGCATCAGCCGCGCCGGGACGACGTTCCTGTCGACGATCGAGGAGACGGCCACCGCATCGGTCGGCGACAGCACGGCCGCGAGCGCGAAGGCAACGACCAGCGGAATGCTCGGCACCAGCCAGTGCAAGGCATAGCCGAAACCGACGATGGTGAAGAAGACGAGGCCGATGGCAAGGTCGAGGATAGGCCCGCGCAATGCGATCAACTCGCGCTTGGGGGCGCCAAAAGCATCGCTGAACAGCAGCGGTGGAATGAACACCAGCAGGAAGAGTTCGGGATCGATCTCGACATGGATGCCGCGCACCGGCCAGGCAAGGGCAGCACCGATCGCGATCTGCAGGACCGGCAACGGCACCCGCACCAGCCGCACCAGCGCCCCGGAAACGGCGACGAAGACGAGCACGACGAGAATGAAGATCGCGGTTTGCATGGTGCGGTTCCGGCTGTTTGCCGGACCATGCGCAATCATCGGCGTCGCGTCCAGACAGGCTGCAGCGCGGCGATGGCCGAGACGGCAGCAGACCGTATGGCCAGCATCAAGCCGATGCAGAAAAAGGCCGGCACCTCGCGTCAGCGCAAAGCTGCCTAGGGGCACCAGGTGGCCGGCCGCACGCCGGCCCCCCCAACGGTCGGTGTGCGTATGCAGAGCGTCAATGCCAGACGTTCGGGCACGAATGCCGAAAGCCAGCGCCGCTCCTTCTCTGGATACGCGAGCATGGTCCAGCATCAACCTCCCGATAGCGCGGAGTTGACACATGGCTTTCGCCGGGATGCAGCCTTGCGGGTCATATTCGGCTGTGCCACGCTGGATCACGGCTGCCGAGCGGGGGTTCGATCGATGCTGTCGCGGATCATGGCACATGGCGAACCGGCCCTGGCGTCGGAAACGGCCGAGCGTGCAAGCACCGCTTATTTCGCGGCGATGGAAAGCTTCGGTGCCTCCTATCTGCAGACCCGTCTCTACCGGAGGCCATCATCGACGCTGACTTCCGCCAGCCATTGGGCGGCAGGCGGCTTTATCACGCGGCTGGCGCCGGCGGATTGGCCGGGCAGCCCAGCGTTCGACTATGTCTGCTTCGAGTGCAACCCGCTGCTGGGCGCGATCCGCGAGAGCCGCACACGCTACCGCTTCTCCGACTTTGCCCCGCGCGACAGCGCGCAGTTCGGCGTCTATTGGGAGGCGCTCAGCGAGGCCAGGATCAATGACGCGCTGTGTTCCACCTCCTATGGCGCGGACGGCACTATCGCCTCGCTGCATCTCGGCTTCCACGAACGCGACTTCACGGCGGATGAGAACTTTGCCATCCAGATGGCCGGCCTCGTGCTGACGGAACGGCTGATGGACCTGACGACGCCACCGCCCACCGCCACCGTCCGGCTGACGGTGCGCGAGCGCGACAGCCTGGCGCTGGTCGCCGAAGGCAAGACGGATTGGGAAATCTCGGTTATTCTCGGCATTGCCGAAGCGACGGTGCGCTTCCATGTCGACAATGCCAGGCGCAAACTCGGCGCCGTCAACCGCGCGCAAGCAGTGGCGCGGCTGGTCAATCAGCGATTGATCTAACGTTTCCGCAAACAAAAAGGCCGCCCTTCGGCGGCCTTTCTCTAGAATTATCAGTCGCTTAGAGCGAAGACGTGATCTGGAGCTCGCTGGCGCCATCGAGCGCGTAGACGTCGTCGCGGAACTGCACGACGCCGGGTCCGGTCGACCAGGCCGAGAGATAGAGGAAGTGCACCGGCACCGGGTTGGTGACCTGGATGGGCGTGTTCTGACCGGTCTTGATTGCCGCCTCGAAATGCTGGCGATCCCAGCCGGGCGTGTCGCGCAGGATCCAGGTTACGAGATCGCGCACGTTCTGGACGCGCACGCAGCCCGAGGAATCGAAGCGCATCATCTTGCCGAACAGGCTCTGCTGCGGCGTGTCGTGCATGTAGACGCCGTCTGGGCTCGGGAAATTGATCTTGACCGACGCCATGGCGTTTTCCGAACCGGGATCCTGGCGGAACCGGTACTTGGCGGCATCATCCGTCGACCAGTCGACATTCATCGGATCGACTTCGCTGCCATCCGGCGCGAACAGGCGGATATGGCTGTTCTTCAAATAGTTGGGATCCTTCCGCATCAGCGGAATGATGTCCTTGCGCACGATCGAGACCGGTGCGTTCCAATATGGATTGACGATGATCTCGTTGATCTTGGAATTGACGATCGGCGTCTGGCGATCGATCTTGCCAACGATAGCGGTGTGGCGGAGCACGACACGGTCGTTCTCGACCGCTTCGATCTGCGCGGCCGGAATGTCGACCAGCACATAGCGGCTGCCCAGCGTGCCGGCCTTCTCCTTCAGCCGCTGCAGATTGGTCTGCAACTGGCCGAGCCGGACCTGCGCCGAAACATTCATCGCCGCATAGGTGTACTTGCCCATGGAGCCGTCAGCAGGCAAGCCATGGCGCAACTGGAACCGCTTGACGGCCGAGTCGACATAGGAATCAAAGGCCGTCGAAATGCCGGCGCTCTGCGACAGATCGCCCGCAACCATCAGGCGCTTGCGCAGCGGCACCACGTCCGGATCATCGACGCCGAGTTCGAGTTTCTTGGTCGCGGGAACCTCTACCCAGCCGCCCTGCCCGACAATGTTCTGATATTGCGCGACCGCCTGCTCGGTGAACGCGACGGTCTGCGGGCTGAAGATCGGCAGCGTCGAGGCCACCTTGCCGCCTTCGCTGGCGCGGGCGTCGAACTGGTCGTCCCAATTGCCGCGGGCCGAGGATTTCAGGATATCCCCGATCACATCCTGCGCACTCGCACGGCCGGCCACCATGGCGGCGGCGAGCAACGAGGCTCCGGAAAGGAAAAAGCGGCGGCTGGTTCTCATGGACGTTCCAGACATAGGTAGCGGTTCGATCATTTGCTGCGTCAATCATCGGGCGATCTCGCCCGCACTCTAAAATTGGCAATCTTAACAATTAGCCAACCATGGCCCGTATCACATTGGTGAGAAACGCACGAGGCGCGATACGGTTGCGGGTGGACGCATGGTCTTCACGGCAGCATCACTGCCACCCTCGGTTCCACTGGAATATGGCGGCAACGTGGCCTTGCGCCCAATTTGGGCCGCCCCGCTATGGCGAAATGAACGAGGCGTGGTTTTTCGGTACCGAACCCACATTGTCGCAGCGTTGTCAGCGCTGGGACGCAGCACGCCGGAACCGCATCGTCCCGGCTAGGGTTTTAAGCCGGTCTTGGCCGCCAGCTCCGAACACCGTTGCAGAACCTCGTTCTCGGGATACCGCAATATCTTGTTGTCCTCGAGCTTGAGCAACAGCGCGCGTCTCTTCTCGACGCTCTGCTCGTCGTCCGAGCAGGTCATGTCCAGGATGACGGCGTCCAGGCCTCTGAGCTTCTGGACCCTGTCGAGCGTGCACCAAACTTCCCACATTTCCACCGACTTGTCGGTGAACGTCACCCTGGAGTCATTGTTGTCGCAGGGACTGCTGCCTTCCGTGGCGAAGGAATCTCTCCACCATTCCTCAGCGAAGGCCATTTCCGGCGCCAGCAAGAGCACCGCAGCGACCGAACAGATTTTGACAAAGCACCTTCGACCCATCTTGCTCCCTTGGGCGGCGACATTAGGCATTGCGGGGACGAAAGCAAAGCGTGCGGCAGAAGTCGAGGCCGACGGGCTCCGGGTGCAACGGCATTGCTCAAGTGACGACCCGCTGAACGCCTGGCCGGCCATCCATGATCAGAAAAAGGGCCGGTGCTTTTCGGCACCGGCCCCTGACTGAAGGTCGCTGTTCGGGCCGTGCTTCTGCGGCACGGCTGCCGTTCGTGGATCGCTTACATCCGGTAGGCGATGGTGTCGTTCCAGAAGCGATCGAGCCGCTGCAGGGCGCGGTTCATCTGCTTGAACTCGTCGGTGTTGATGCCGCCGACCTGCTCGATCGAGCCGACATGGCGCTCATAGAGACCGGCGACGACGTCGGCCACCTCATTGCCCTTCGGGGTCAGCGAGACGCGGACCGAACGGCGGTCGATGCGCGAACGCTGGTGGTTGATGAAGCCGAGATCGACCAGCTTCTTCAGATTGTAGGAGACGTTCGAGCCGAGATAGTAGCCACGCGAGCGCAGCTCGCCGGCGGTCAGCTCGGAATTGCCGATGTTGAAGAGCAGCAGCGCCTGGATGGCGTTGATGTCGGAACGGCCGTTGCGGTCGAACTCGTCCTTAATCACGTCAAGCAGACGGCGGTGCAACCGCTCGACCAGCTGCAGCGATTCCATGTACAGGGAACGGATAGCCTCGCGGCGATCGTCGGAAACGTTAGCGGTCTTCGCCGCCGGACGCGAATTGATCATTGTCTTTGCCTCTCGTTTGTCGCCCTGGTGATTTTTTGTTTTTCACCTTGATCGCGACACTATCGAATACTCATAAAATTCGACTTAAACGCTAGGGCTAACAAGAGCTTACCGGTAAGAGGTTTCGAAAGAGGCTTAACGAACGGTCACCCGAGTAAGGATAATTAACCTAAAGGCTTAGGCACCTTTCGCGGGGCTTAAATCCGGTGCTTGCCAAGGCGTCAATGCCTTCAACGGCTTAGTGCCGAACGGGGCGTTTCTGCAGCCAGATGACGACGCGAAAGACGATGTAGAGCACCGCCACCGCCGCGTGCGAGACGACGATCAGCAGGCGATGGCCGAAAAGTTCGGGAAAACCGGCATACATCACGGTCTCGGTGACCGCGCAGATGAACCAAATCACCGGGCCCCAGGAGGCCAGCATCCAGAGCCCCGCCGCGGCAAAGGGGAAAAACACGGCGAGCATCACCGCCGCCACTTGCCAATGCACGGGCATCAGGTCGAAGCGCCAGAGCGGGCCTGGGTAGAAGCCGATCAGCTTGATCCAGTACAGGATGCCGAAGAGCAGGCAGTAGCCGGCGATGACGCGCTGGAACCAGGCGAAGATGACCTCGACCGTCGAGGGCTGCAGTACGACGCGTCGCGACGTCACCTCGCTCATAGCTGGAGTTCCCGTTCACCGAGCGGGGCGAAATAGGCCTCGACGTCCGCATCGCCGACCGCATCGAGACTTGCCGGCCGCCATTGCGGCTTCGATCCCTTGTCGATGATGGCGGCACGGATGCCTTCGTAGAAATCGTGACCGGCAAGCATGCGGTTGAGGATGCGGAACTCCATCTTCATGCATTCGTCCATCGACAAGGTCTGCCCGGCGCTGATCTGCCGCCAAGCGACGCGAAGGCTGGTGGGCGAGCGCATACGGATCGTCGCAAGCGTCTTGGCCGCGAATTCATCGGCGCTTGCCGCGCGATCCAGACTGTGGACGACATCCTGCAGCGACGGCTGGTTAAAATGGCGAGAGATCGCCTCAAGCGCCGGCCTGTCGGTCTCCCGCTTTGCCTGGACGAAGAAACCACGCAGCACCGACTCCGGATCGCCGGTCAGCACCAGCCGATCGAGGAAGCTTGCCTGGTCTTCGGCCTTGATGGTGTGGGTGGCCAGCCCCGACCACAGCGCGTCGCCATAGCGGATGCGGTTGCCGGTCAGGGCCAGATACATGCCGAAGGAACCGCCAAGGTCGGGCAGCAGATGGCTGGCGCCGACATCCGGGAAAAAGCCGATGCCGACCTCCGGCATGGCGAACTGGGCATTTTCTGTCATCACCCGATGCGAGCCGTGGAAGGAAATGCCGACGCCGCCACCCATGACGATGCCGTCGATGAGTGCCACATAGGGTTTCTTGAAGCTGTTGATGCGGGCGTTTAGCCGATACTCGTCGGCAAAGAACTCCACCGGCGGCTTTCCAGCCCGGCCTGCCTCATAGATGTGCAGGATGTCGCCGCCGGCCGAAAACGCCCTGCCCTCGGCCTTCACGATGACGACGTCCACGCCGTCATCGCGCTCCCAGGCATACAGGGCCTGGCCCAGCGACTGGACCATGCGATGGGTGACGGCGTTGAGCGCCTGCGGCCGCGTCAGTGTGACGACACCGGCTCGACCCAATCGCTCGAAGCGAATTTCGTCGCCTCCACCAAAATCCATCGCCAGAGAATCCCTCCCCCGCGCCTGCGGGACTGAAGTGCTAAAGGCGGCGCATGGGTGCGTCAATGGCAGCAGCCTGTTCCCGCAGTCTTGGCGGCCAGTGGTGCCCGATGCTACGAAGATCACCACCGTTGCAAGCGACACGCCGATACGGCGGCGCGGGCGGCTTCGGGGGACAGTTGGCCATGCCCGGATTTCTTCGTGCCGCACTCTTGACGATCGGGCTGATAATTTTCGGCCTTGCATCGCGCCCGGCAGTCGCCGTCACGACCGACGAACTCTACCAGTCGCAGACCATAGTCACCGGCCAGGGCGAGGTGAACCGCCAGATAGGCTTCAGGGATTGCCTGGACCGGGTCCTGATCAGGGTTTCAGGCGACCAACGGCTGCTAGAGAAACCCGAAATGGCCGCTCTGCGCGACAAGGCCGGCAGTTTCGTCGATTCTTTCCGCTACCACGACCGGCTGGAGGGCATCCCGATCCATGACGAGCAAGGCACGCATGACCGGCCGCATGATCTGACCTGTCTCTACAAGCCCGCCACGGTCGACAAGCTGCTGGCTTCGCTCGGCAGCAAGCCCTGGCTTGGCGAGCGACCGACGCTCGCCGTCTTTCTCGCCACCGAACAGGGCGCCCGGCATTTCGTGCTGAGCGTAGAGGAGGAGCGTGGCAAGACGATGCGCGAGTCTTTCGCCAATGCCACCGATCCGCTGTTGATGCATGTGGTGTTTCCGAAGGCAGCACAGCTGGCCGATCTGAACGAAAATGCACTGCGCACCGACGACATGGCAAGGCTGGACCTGCTGGCCAAACAGGCCGGTGGCGCGCAGGCACTCGCCGGCAGCATCGTTTGGAGTGACAAGGAACTCGGCTGGATCGCCGATTGGCGGCTGGCCGATCACGGCAAGACCTATCGCTGGCAGGTCCGCGGCGTCAGCTTCGACGAGGCATTCCGTGTGGCAATCGGAGGTGCTGCACAGATTCTTTCCGGCAATGGCCGGCCTTGAACGGATAGGCTGGCGGGACAGCGTCCCTTCTGCCGGCCTGGCACAATCGTGTCGCATTGGTCAGCACCAAGGGCTCGTGGTAAAAGCCGCCGAAAGAGAGTTTTTGGCGATGAACAAATTCACCCCGACAAAGCCAGCCGGCGCGCGTAGCGTCGACGACATCACCGGCAGCCGCCGCCTGCGCCGCATGCGCAAGGCCGACTGGTCGCGCCGCCTGGTGCAGGAGAACCGGCTCACCGTCGACGATCTGATCTGGCCGATCTTCGTCGTCGAGGGCAAAAATGTGCGCGAGCCGATCGCAGCCATGCCCGGCGTCTTCCGCCTGTCTGTCGACCTTGCCGTCAAGGAGGCCGAACGCGCGGCCAAGCTCGGCATTCCGGCGCTCGCCACCTTCCCCAATGTCGACTTGGGCCTGCGTGACCAGACCGGCTCGCACATCCTTGACCCGGAAAATATCATCAACCGCGCCACCCGCGCGATCAAAGACGCGGTGCCCGGGATCGGCATTATCACCGACGCCGCGCTCGACCCGTTCACCAGCCATGGCCATGACGGCATCCTGCGCGACGGCATCATCGTCAACGACGAAACGGTGGAACAGGTCGCGGCGGCGGCCGTCATCCAGGCGGCGGCGGGCGCCGACATCATCGCGCCGTCCGACATGATGGACGGCCGCATCGGCGCCATCCGCGACGCGCTCGACGCCAATGGTTTTCAGGACGTGGCGATCATGTCCTATGCGACGAAGTTCGCCTCCGCCTTCTACGGCCCCTATCGCGAGGCGGTCGGCACCGCCAGCCTGCTCAAGGGCGACAAGAAGACCTATTATATCGACCACGCCAATTCGGACGAGGCGGTGCGCGAGGCCGAGCAAGACATTGCCGAGGGCGCCGACATGCTGATGGTCAAGCCCGGCCTGCCCTATCTCGACATCATCCGCCGGCTGAAGGACGAATTCCAGATGCCGACCTTCGCCTACCAGGTGTCGGGCGAGTATTCGATGATCAAGGCGGCGGGCGCCAATGGCTGGATCGACGGCGAAAAGGCGATGCTGGAATCGCTGCTCGCCTTCAAGCGTGCCGGCTGCGACGGCATCTTGACCTATTTCGCGCCTGAGGTGGCGCAGATGCTGAAGGGGTAGCAGCGCGCCCTTATACAGCCCGGCCCCGCTCTACAACGGCCCGGTTGGCTTCAGAACTCCACGTCCAGTTCGATGATGTCCTCGGGCTCGGCCAAGGCGTCTTGCGTCCATTCCTGCATCAGCGGCCAAGCGAAGATGGTGTCGCAATAGGTGGTGAGCGGCGCTTCGAGTTCGACCGCATAGGTGCGGAAACGGGTACAGACCGGCGCGTACATCGCGTCGGCCACCGTCGGCGACGCGCCGAACAGCCAGGGACCGCCATAGGTATCGAGGCATTCGGACCAGATCGTCTTGATCCGCTCCACATCCGGCCGCGCGCCGGAAAAGATCTTGAAGCTCTTGTGCCTGGCTTTCAGGCTCATCGGCAGCGCCGAGCGCAAATTATGAAAGCCTGAATGCATCTCGCCGGACACCGCGCGGCAATGCGCGCGCGCCACGCGGTCGGCCGGCAGGAGCCCCGCGCCGGGCATGGTCTCGGCCAGATATTCGGCGATCGCCAGCGTGTCCCATACCGTCACTCCGTCATGGGTCAGCCGCGGCACCAGCACCGATGGCGACAACAAGAGCAATTCCTGCCGCTGCACGGGATCATCGATATCGATGCGCTTCTCCTCGAACTCCATCCCGGCCATGCGGCAAAGCAGCCAGCCACGCAGCGACCAGGACGAATAATTCTTCGACGAAATCGTCAATGTCGCCGTGGTCGCCTTTGCCACGGGCGCCTTACTCATGGCCACCTTGTTCTTGGCCGCCTTCGTCATGCCGTCGACCCTCCGAGCCCTTTGCCGGCAACAATCCTCTCGCAATGCACAAAATTTTGCACTAGTTTTTTTGCACTGCCGCATGGCCGCTGGGAATGGGACGTATTCGATGCTGTACCAGGCCTACCAGCTACAGGACGATCTGATCGGTCCGACGCGCTTTTTTGCCGATCTGATGCGCGTGACGATGGGTGGCATGTTTTCAGGCCACGGCGTGAAACAGCGCCTGGCCGCCGGGCTGGAGATGATCGGCCGCTTCAAGCTCACCCATGCGCGACCGAATTTCGATATCAAATCCGTCAGGGTCGGCAATCGCGACGTGCCGGTCAGCGTCGAGACGGCCCTCGACCTGCCGTTTGGCAAGCTTCTGCGCTTCGCCAAGGATATGGATACACGCCAGCCCCCGGTGATGGTGATTGCCCCGCTATCGGGGCATTTCTCGACGCTGCTTCGCGGTACGGTGGAAACGCTTCTGGCTGACCATGAGGTCTACATCACCGACTGGGCCAATGCTCGCGACGTGCCGCTCGCGGCCGGCCGCTTTGGGGTGGACGACTATGTCGACTACATCATCCGCTTCCTGCAGGCGATTGGCCCGGGCGCGCATATACTGGCGGTTTGCCAGCCCTGCGTTCAGGCGCTTGCTGCCGTCGCGGTCATGTCCGAGGACAGGCACCCGGCGACACCGCGCTCGATGACGCTGATGGCGGGGCCGATCGATCCGCGGGAGAGCCCGACCAAGGTCAACGAATTCGCCGTCAGCAAGTCGCTAGCCTGGTTTCAAGGCGCCGTCATCTCACGTGTGCCGTGGCGCCATGCCGGCGGCGGACGCCGGGTGTATCCAGGTTTTCTGCAGCTTGCCGCCTTCATGGCCATGAACATGGATCGACACACCAAAGCCCACCGCAAACTGCATGACCATCTGGTGGCCGGCGAGATCGCCGAGGCCGAGAAGATCAAGACTTTCTATGACGAGTATCTGGCCGTGCTCGACCTCACCGAGGAATTCTATATCGAAACCATCGACCGTGTGTTCCACAAGGCAGAACTGGCCACCGGTGCGTTTACGTTCCGTGGCAGCCGGGTCGATCCGGGCGCGATCCGCAACACCGCGCTGCTCACTGTCGAGGGCGGGCGTGACGACATCTGTGCGCTGGGCCAGACCTCGGCCGCCCATGAATTGTGCCGATCGCTGCGCCCGCATCTGAAGCGCCATCACCTGCAGGCCAATGTCGGCCACTATGGCGTCTTCAACGGCAAGCGTTGGGAGCGCGAGATCTATCCCGTCGTGCGCAATCTCATCCTGTCGATGGAATAGCTTTTCATTTGCCAACCGGCGATTTTTTGCGCTGACAGGCGGCCGGCAGCCCGCACCGGCAAGGACTACCGCAATATGAAGGCCCGGCCTGGACGGACGGCTGACGGTCGAAGTCATCGACCCGTTCGTCGGCGCGGCCGTCCCGCGGCCGCCAATTGTCATCCGAACCGATCGCCACGAAACAGTCCTGATATCGCCTGGCGGCGAAGTGTTGACGCGCTCCGTTCACCACCAAGATACTGCTTGCAATTCGCAATCAGTTTGCTAGAAACGACCAATTGCAAAATACAACTGGCTATCGAGGAGGCTTTCATGTCCAAGCTGCGCGTCAACGCTTTCACCCTGTCGCTCGACGGCTATGGTGCCGGTCCCGATCAGGATCTGCAAAACCCGCTCGGCATCGGTGGGGGATCCTTGCACAAGTGGTTTGTCGACACCCCCACCTTCCGCAAGATGGTGCTCGGGCAAGATGGTGGCACCACCGATATCAACGAGGGGTTCGCGGCGCGCAGTTTCGAAAATGTCGGCGCCTGGATCCTTGGCCGCAACATGTTCGGGCCGATCCGCGGCGAATGGCCCGATGACAGCTGGAAAGGCTGGTGGGGCGACAACCCACCCTACCATGTGCCGGTGTTCGTGCTGACCCACCACAAGCGGGCGCCGATCACGATGGAAGGCGGCACGACGTTTTATTTTGTGACCGACGGCATCCATTCGGCGCTTGAACAGGCGAAGGCGGCGGCCGGCGGCAAGGATGTACGGATCGGCGGCGGCGTCGCCACCATCCGGCAATATCTGCAGGAGAAGCTGATCGACGAGATGCATCTGGCAATCTCGCCGGTGCTGCTTGGCAGGGGCGAGCACCTTTTCGCCGGCCTGGATATGTTGAAGCTTGGCTATCAATGCACCGAGCAGGTGGCGACGGCACTTGCCACGCATGTGGTGATCAAGCGGACGTAATTACAGCTCTTTCTCCCCGTGAAACGGGGAGCAAGAAAAAGTGCTCAATACTTCTCCGGCACGTAAAGCTCACGCGGCAGCGTCTGGCGCTCGTATTCGGGGTTGAAGACGCGCTCCGGCAGCGTGATCTCCTCGTGCGGCACCTCTTCATACGGCATCTGCTTGAGCAGATGATCGATGCAGTTCAGCCGTGCCCGTTTCTTGTCGTTACCCTCAACGATGAACCAGGGTGCCTCGGGAATGTTGGTGCGGGCGAAGGTTTCTTCCTTGGCCTTGGTGTACTGCTCCCAGCGCACGCGCGACTGAAGATCCATCGGCGACAGCTTCCACTGCTTCATTGGGTCATGGATACGCATCAGGAAGCGCATCTGCTGTTCCTCGTCGGTGATCGAGAACCAGTATTTCACGACAGTGATGCCCGAGCGCACCAGCATGCGCTCGAATTCCGGCACGTCGCGGAAAAATTCCTCGACCTGGCCCGCATCGGCAAAGCCCATCACCCGCTCGACGCCGGAGCGGTTGTACCAGGAGCGGTCGAACAGCACGATCTCGCCGCCTGCCGGCAGATGCGGGACATAGCGCTGGAAATACCATTGCGACTTCTCGCGCTCGGTCGGCGCCGGCAGCGCCACGACGCGGCAGATGCGCGGATTGAGCCGCTGGGTGATGCGCTTGATGACGCCGCCCTTGCCGGCGGAGTCGCGGCCCTCAAAAATCACCACCAGCTTCTTCTTGTGGTAGGCGACCCAGGACTGCAGCTTGATCAGCTCGGATTGCAAGGTGATCAGGTCGCGGAAATATTGCATGCGGTCGATCGAAGGCGGATGCGCGTTCTTGTAGATCTTGGCGATTTCCATCGACAGCGCTGGCTCCGACATTTCGAGTTCGTAATCTTCGTCGAGCGTGTCTGCGAGCTCGGCTTCGAGCCAGTCTTTCGCGGGAGAATTCTGTCTTAGCTCGGTCATATCGGTCGCTCCGCTTGCAAGCCTGTCGGTTGATGTCCGGCACCCCAAACTGCTGGCCTGCGGCCGGGAATGGAAACACCTTAGCCGAATTCAATATAGGCAGGCAGTGACGGTTTTATTGCAGCCCAAGCGCGATTGCCGCCGCCACAAATCCCGCGAGGTACGATCGATCCGTCGTCTTGGCATGGCGACAAGGCGACCAAATTGTCCTACAAATGCCTGGTCGCATTCGGGCGCCCTGGGCGGCGCCCCCCATCAACACAATCGCGAGGACCGACATGGAATACCGCACCCTTGGCCGTTCGGGCCTGAAGGTTTCGACGCTGACTTTGGGCACCATGACTTTCGGCGGCACCGGGCCCTTCGCTGCGGTCGGCAACAGCGATCTTACCGAAGCCAAGCGCATGATCGACATGTGCATCGACGCCGGTATCAACCTCATCGACACCGCCAATGTCTATTCGAACGGGCTGTCGGAGGAGATCATCGGCGAGGCACTCGGCGGCAAGCGCAAGAACGACGTGCTGATCGCGTCCAAGGCACGCATGCGGATCGGCAGCGGGCCCAACGACGAAGGTCTGTCGCGCCACCACCTGATCAGCGAATGCGAGAAGAGCCTGAAGCGGCTGAAGACCGACGTCATCGACATCTATTTCGTCCACCAGTGGGACGGCCTTACTCCGGTCGAGGAAACCATCGCCGCGCTCGACACTTTGGTCAGCCAGGGCAAGGTGCGCTATATCGGCTGCTCCAACTGGTCCGGCTGGCAGATGATGAAGGGGCTCTCGATCAGCGACAGCCGTCACCAGCAGCGCTTCGTCACCCAGCAGATCCACTACACGCTGGAGGCCCGCGAGGCCGAATACGAGTTGCTGCCGATCTCAGTCGACCAGGGGTTGGGCGTGCTGGTCTGGAGCCCGCTCGCCGGCGGCTTGCTGTCCGGCAAATACCACCGCGACAGCCCGACCGCACGGCAGCTCGCCGGCTGGTCGGAACCGCCGATCCGCGACGAGGACCGGCTCTGGCGGATCGTCGATGTACTGGTCGAGATCGGCAAGGCCCGCGGCGTGTCGGCAGCACAGGTGGCGCTTGCCTGGCTGCTCGGCCGCCCCGCCGTCTCCTCGCTGGTGATCGGCGCCCGCAACGACGCCCAGCTCAAGGACAATCTCGCGGCCGCAAGCCTGGGGCTCAACCCTGAGGAACGCCGGCGCCTCGACGCGGTCAGCCGACCGCCCGTACTCTACCCCTATTGGCACCAGCAGCTGACGGCGAGGGATCGCTTCGGCCCCGCCGACATGGTTCTCGACCGCAGCGTCATCTGATCATTAGGCGGAGTAGCGTTAGCCCTCGATGAAGCGCCAGAGTTCGGGATCGGGTTCGATCTGGCCGCTGAGCACGAAATATTTGTAGAGCACGAGCAGGGAGATCGCCTGCTCGTCTCGCTCATTGGAAAATTTCCGGCAATAGGCGTTGGCCGCGGCGATGATGCGCTCAGCGGCGGCGGGATGCCGTTCGAAATAGCGCACTTTCTCGCCGAGATCAGCGAAATCCGGATCGAGCGGCGCATAGTGGACATTGGCTTCGAGCTGGCTCTCCGCGAACCACGTTTCGTAAGTCGGCGGCGGCATCAGGCAGAGCGAGTTCGAATTCATGATCCATTTGAGGTTGGTCGCCACGTCATTGCCCTCGAGCGAGACGATGTAGCGGTAGCGCAGGTGCTGGCTGATGCTGAGAAAGGGCTTGGCGTACTCGGCCGGTGCACTTCTTTTGTGTGAACCGACATCGCAGAACGGCAGATCACGCGCCGCGTCCAGAAACCGCACCCTGATCGGATTGTTGAGATCGCCGCGCCAGACCACGGCCGGCAGCTTGTCGGCGAAGGTGACTGCGTCGGCCGGCATGTAGAAGTGGCGGAACTTGTTGAACTTCAGGATGACCGCGTTGCTGTTGTCGTCACGGATGGGCCGATCCTTGACGATCGTCGGCACTTTCGGCACCCCGATGACGTCGCCGAACTCCAGGTCGAGGAGCAATGCCGGGTCGAAATAGCGGGCAAACTCCTTCAGGTCGTAATAGTACATGCTCGGTTCGAACGGCATGTTGTCGATGCGCACAGCATCTGGGCTGGGCGCAAAGGCGGCCTGCAGCTTGTTGTAGTCGTTCAACCGCCGGCGCACGGCCTCGTCCGAGAGCCTGGCCTGTTCCAGGCGGCCGGCCAACCTTCGTCGGAAGAGTGCCTGGGGGGCGACATCGCGCATGACGTTTCGCGCATAATAGAAAACCTTCTGCGTCGTTCGTTTCAGGCTGACCATGGTTCACGTTGATCAGGACAAACGCGACCAAAACACGCGACGGCCGAGTTTGTTCCCGCGCCACGCTCGCGCGTCGTTGTGCCAGGTATTGCACCGGCCGCGTCGTCATCCAGCGCATGACGACCCGCTTCGACGAGGGGACCGGCAACTAGCCAGTTATATAGCGCCAGACCTCGGCATCCGGTTTGAGCTGGCCGCTCAGAACGAAATATTTGTAGAGCACCAGAAGCGAGATCGCCTGTTCGGTCTGTTCGTTGGCGAATGTCCGGCAATAGGCATTCGCGGCCGCGATTATGCGTTCTGCCCTGGCCGGGTTCCGTTCGAAATAGGCCACATGTTCGGCAACATCGGAGAAATCAGGTTCGAGCGGAACATAGTGGACATTGGCCTCGAGCTGCCGCTCCGCGAACCATGTCTCGTAGGTCGGCGGCGGCATCAGGCAAAGCGACTTCGAGTTCAAGATCCATTTGAGGTTGGTCGCCACGTCATTGCCTTCGAGCGAGACGATGTAGCGGTAGCGCTGGTGCTGGCCGATGCTGAGAAAGGGCTTGGCATATTCGGCCGGCGCGTTGGGCTTGTGCGAGCCGGCATCGCAGAACGGCAGGTCGCGCACCGCTTGCAGAAACCGTGTCCTGATCGGATTGTTGAGATCGCCGCGCCAGACCACCGCAGGCAGTTTGTCACCGAATGGGATGGCGTCGGCCGGCATCTGGAAGTGACGAAACTTGTCGAGCTTCATGATGACCGCGTTCTTGTCGTCATCACGGATCGGCCGGTCCTTCACGATCGTCGGCACCTTCGGCACATTCCTGACGTCGCCGAATTCGATGTCGATGAGCAATCCGGGGTCGAAGTAGCGAGCGAATTCCTTCAGGTCGTAATAGTACATGGTCGGCGTGAAGGGCAGCTTGCTGATGCGCATGGCATTGGCGCTGGGCGCGAAACCATCCTGCAGCTTGTTGTAGTAATTCAACCGTCGGCGCGCCGCTTCATCGCAAAGCCTCGCCTTTTCCAGGCGAACGGCCAGCCTGCGGCGGAACAGGGCTTGTGGAACGATATCGCGCGCGGCGTTTCGCGCATAATAGAAAACCTTTGCCGACGTTCGCGCGATTGAGGCCATGATTCACTTTGATAAAAACAAACAGGCAGCTCTCAACTCGCTGGCGCCCGGCGTTTCCTACATCATTGTGGCGCCGATCTGGCAAGCCCCCCCTCGGATTTCCGAGGCTGCGCCCGCACTGTCGCTTCAGCTGTTGTGTTTGACGGCTAATGCTCCTAGGCAGGGTCAGAGCCGCAAGGCAGGACAAAAGGAGCCGATATGGCGCGAGCACCAAACTACGATCAGGAACGCAAGGAACGCGACCGGCAGAAGGCGGCGAAGAAGGCCGAGAAGCTGGCGGCCAAGGTTGCCCAGCGCGAACGTTCAAAGCCCGAGGGCGAGGTCGAGACCGAAACCGCGGAATGACGGCAAAAGGCCCGCATATGCGGGCCTTGCCTCAATCCAGGTTGTCGCCCTGCGTCAGGCGGGCGCCTTGTCGCTGACAAAAACGTCCACTTCACGCGCCGCGGCGATGAAGGCGCGGCGGGCGTTCATCGCCGGCTTGTCGCCGGCCAGCGCGTCGTGGCAGGCCTGCAGCGCTGCGCGATGCTTGGGGCTGCGCTTGCCGGGCCAGCTGTTGAGCAGGTAATCGGAAGCCTCACGGGCCGTGCGCAGGAGCTGGGTGCTTCCTGCCGTGACGGACTTGACGGTCACGGGTGTTTCAAATCGGTTGTTTTCCATCGCCGCTCTTACGCCATCGGCATCCGCGAAGCGAGGCCGAAAGTGTGCTTCGCGTCAGACGCCGCCTCTTTTGCCCGCCGAGCGCCCTGCCCTTGCACCTGCGTTAAGCGGCCACGACGGCAAAGCCCCTGGCGCGAAGACCGCGTCGGTCGTTGGCGAGCGACGTCACCAGCCGATCGCGGCTGCCGACGATATGGGCTGAGAGCCGACGCGCCGCTTCCTCGGCATCGCCAAGGCGCGTGGCCGCAAGAATGGCGCGATGTTCGGCCCACGCGCGGCCAAGGGCTGCCTCGTCGCGCACCTCCAGCCAGCGGGCGCGCGACAGGCGCGTCATGGCATCGCGCACGGCCCTGAAGAGGAATTCATTGCCCGACAGGCGCGCCAGTTCGATGTGAAAATCCATGCCGACACGATGCCATTCCTCCCGCGCAGTGTTTTCGTCGCAGGAATCGAGCATCGCCTCGATAACGTCGATGGCGCTCCTGTCGGCGTGCGTGCATGTCAGCCGCAGGGCCGCGACCTCGACCGCTTCGCGATAGACCGCGATCTGTTCGAGTTCGGCGAGATTGATGGGCGACACCGTCCAGCCGCGGCCATCCCTGCTCACAAGCCCCTCGGTCTCCAGCCGCAGCAGGGCTGCCCTGACCGGTGTGCGCGAGGCGCCAAAGCGACCTTCGATCCAGCGCTCGGTCAGTTTCTCGCCTGGACCGATCTCCAGCCCGAGGATCATCTCGCGCAACTGTCGTTCGACATTCTGCATCTGCGACATCGCGCTTCCTTATTCCGAAGCCGCATTGACAGCAGCCGGGTTGGAGTTCATGACGGATACCAATCTGGTATCCCAAAATGGTATCCGCAACAAGCGCTGATATCGAGCAGGCAGGACATGGCACAGGAAGACACGCAACAGAGCGGTTACAACATCCACTGGCGACGCAATCTCGCCGTCTGCTTCGCCGGCTCGTTCAGCACGCTCATCGCCATGACGCTGTTGTTGCCCTTCCTGCCGCTCTATGTCGAACAGCTCGGCGCGCAGGGCCATGCGGCGATCGTGCAGTGGTCCGGCATCGCCTATGGCGCCACCTTCTTCGCCGCAGCCTTGGTCGCGCCGCTGTGGGGGCGGTTGGGTGACCGCTACGGCCGCAAGGTGATGCTGGTGCGCGCCAGCTTCGGCATGGCGATCTGCATGTCGCTGACGGGCATGGTCGAGACGGTGTGGCAACTGGTGCTGCTGCGCCTGCTGATCGGCTTTGCCGGCGGCTATTCGTCGGGGTCGACCATACTGGTGGCCATGCAGACGCCGAAGGAGCGCTCCGGCTGGGCGCTGGGCGTCCTGTCGGCAGGGATCACGGCCGGTTCGCTGGTCGGCCCTTTGCTGGGCGGCGCGCTGCCGCCGGTGATCGGCATTCGCGCCACCTTCCTGTTGTCCGGCGGCGTGATCTTCCTGGCTTTCCTGGCAACGACCTTCCTGATCAAGGAGACCCCCCGCCCGAAGCCGGCCAAAGCCGCGTCGGCGGCGAAGCCGAAAAGCGGCTGGTCGCAGATCCCCGACAAGCGACCGGTCGTGGCCATGCTGATAACCGGCACGCTGCTCGCCTTCGCCACCATGTCGATCGAGCCGATCATCACCGTCTATGTGCAGCAGTTCATCGAGGATCAGAGCCGGGTGACGATGGTCGCCGGCGTGGTGATGTCGGCGGCAGCGCTGGGCACCATCCTGTCGGCATCCTGGCTCGGCAAGCTTGCTGACCGCGTCGGCCACTGGAACGTCGTCGTCGGGGCGTTGGCCGTCTCTGCCCTGCTCCTCATTCCGCAAGCCTTCGTCACCAATGGCTGGCAGTTGATCGGGTTGCGCTTCCTGATGGGCCTGGCGCTCGGCGGCCTGCTGCCCTGCATCACCAGCGTCATCCGCCACAATATCCCGGATGGCGTCGGCGGCAACGTGCTTGGCCTGGCGATCTCGGCGCAATATGTCGGGCAGGTTGCGGGACCGTTGACCGGCGGCTTCGTCGGCGGTCATTTCGGCATGCGCTCGGTATTTCTTGCCACATCGGTGCTGATGGCCGGCGGCGCCGTCTACAACTGGATTGTCCAATCGCGGCGCACACGCCATATGGCGCTGGAAGCGAGTGAGCCTTAAGAGGCTCCAGATCGTTGCAAGAGGGAACCAGCCGACATGAATTCCGCCGAACCCAGCCGTGTCCTCGTGTTTGCCGGCGGTCTCGTCGGCGCGGCGGGCGTGGCGCTGTCGGCGGCGGCCGCGCATCTCGGCGGTGCCTTCATCGGCACAGCGGCGTCGTTCCTCCTGATGCACGCGCCGGTTTTCCTGGCCATCGGCCTCATCGGCGCGAATCGCTTTCTGCGAATCGCGAGCGTCATCCTGCTTGCCGGGCTTCTGCTTTTCGCGGGCGACCTTCTCGCCCGCGATTTCCTGGGATCGAGACTGTTTCCGATGTCGGCGCCGATCGGAGGCACCCTGCTCATCGCCGGCTGGCTGGGGATAGCTATTTCTGCCCTGGCCCGTCCGCGCCCCTAAGGCCAAATCCGCTGGGATCAGTCCCTCGGACGTTCAGCGCGAACCCAGAGATCGCGATTGCGCGCGGCCGGCTTCGTCAGGCGCCGCACCACCGGCCGCTCGGCGGCCGGCGCGATGCCCCAGTAGTTGCGATAGATGTCCTCGAACAGATGCTTGATGGGATGCATGGTTTTTCTCCATTGAATCGATCCAATCGGCGAGAAAATAACGCGTCGATCAGTTTCGTTTGCGCTCCACCAGGAAGCGAAGGTCGCGAATCCATGGGTCGGTCCTGCCCCGGCGTCTGGACCTGTTGGTACCCGACCCGATGCTCCAGTCGTTGCGACAGATGTCTTCGAACAGATAATTGCCGGGATGCACCTCGCCTAGGTCGTTTCGTAGAACAAATCCACCACTTTGGATCGATTCAAACCTAGACCTCCAAGCATCTCCAGTCAAGCAAAATTTGAATCGATCCAACGAAAGTGCTAGATGCAAATCCGGAACGTGCTAAATGCATGTCAGGAGGCACGCACAATGGCGTCACTCACCGCAGGCAATCGAAGACCCGTCCGGCTGGCCGACATAGCCAAGGCGGCAGGGGTTTCGCACGGCACCGCATCCAATGTCTTCAGCCGCCCCGAGATCGTGCGCGAGGAAGTCCGCGAACGGGTCAAGGCGGCGGCAGAGGCAATGGGCTATGGCGGGCCGGATCCCAAGGGTCGGCTGTTGCGGGCGGGCAAGGTCAATGCCATCGGCGTCGCCACGGCCGAGCCCCTCTCCTACTTCTTCGACGATCCCTTCGCCCGCGTCATGATGGCGAGCATCTCGCAGGCCTGCGACGCGACGGGAGCCGGCATCTCCCTGGTTTCGGCCGCCAACAACGAACAGCTCGCCTGGAACATCCAGAGCGCCCTGGTCGACGGCTTTATCGTCTTCTGCATCGAAGGCGGTTCGCGCCTGGTGGAACTTGCACGTGAGCGCAAATTGCCCTTCGTGGCGCTCGACTTGGACTCCGAGGATGGCGCCGTCGCTGCGATCGGCATCGACAACGTCGCCGGTGCCGCCATGGCGGCGCGCCATCTCACCGATCTTGGACACCGCCGCTTTGCCGTGCTGGCGTTGCCCTTTGTCGACGGCAGGACAGGCCTGGTTTCACCCGAGCAGGTTCAGACCGCGGTTTATGCGGGAACGCGCGACCGCCTCACCGGCTATTTCAAAGAGCTTTCGCGGGTCGGCATCGACACATCCAGTGTGCCCGTCTACGCAACCGCCAACGATGCGGCCAGCACAAAGGCGGGACTCGAGATCATCTTCGGCTCTGCCCACCCCCCGACGGCGATCCTGGCGATGTCGGACAGAATGGCGCTGGCGGCGCTCGAATGGCTGAGCGCGCGCAAGCTGAACGTCCCCAATGACGTCTCCATCGTCGGGTTCGATGGCGTTCCGGAAGCCGCAGCATCCGAGCCACCACTGACCACCATCGCCCAACCGATTGCCGAGATGGGCCGTCTCGCCGTCAAGGCGATTCTGGAAAATGACGGCACGACAAATCGCCGGCAACTGCCGGTCGAATTGATCGTGCGCGCCTCGTCGGCTTCGCCTCGCGGCTGAAACCGCACGCGCCTCAGCGATTGACCCTCGCCACGGCGGAGATGCCGAAAGGCGCACGCACCGGCGCGACTTCCTTTTGCGCCGCGCGGACCTTACCCGCGCCGCCGATCGTCGACAGCCATTCGAGATAGAAGGCGAGCGCGAACTGCATGGCGATGCCGGCTGACAGGAGCAAGGTGTCGTAGGCAAGCCCACCCGGATTGATCAGCTTCATCACCTGAGCGACCATGGCGATCACCGTGCCAGCGATGAAGACCGGCAGCGAGCGCTTGCCGAGTATCGCCAGCGGATGGTCCGGGCTGGTGCGAAACAGGTTCGACAGCGCCGGCAAGGCGACGACGAGGTAGCTGACCGCCAGGATGTGCAACAGACGCGGCAACGACAGGAAGGTCTTGTCGAAGCCGCCGATGACCACGGGCAGCTTGAACCAGGTAATCTGCCCCCAGAGCGGGCTGTGCACCCAGACCAGCGCCGTCGCCACATAGGCCGCGGCCGCGCCGACCAGCCAGCGGTTGACCGGAATGACGCCGCCACGCCTGACATGCAGCATGGCGGCCAAGCCGATGTTGAACAAGAACTGCCAGGACAGAGGGTTCAGGAACCAGAAGCCGGGCTCGGGATAGTTGGGCGGGGCGATCTGCCAGATGCCGGCGATGAGCCACAGCGCACCGGACGCGACCAGGGCAGCGACGGGCCGATAGCTGATGAACAGTACGAAGACCGGGGCCATCAAAAGCAGCGCGGCATAGACCGGCAGGATGTTGTTGTAGCCAAGCTGATGGCCGAGCGTGACGATGCCCACCAGCACTTCCGGCGTGTTCTTCATCAGCGGCTCGATGTTGATCAGCTTCAGCAGTTCCGGCCGCCTGGTGAACACCGCCACGGCGCAGAACAATGCGATCACCACCATCGTCGTGACGACATGGGCGACGTAGAGCATGCCCGCCCGCCGCCACATCTTCAATGTGGCCAGAAGCCGGCCACCCGGCCGGAACTTGGTGCCGTAGGCAAGCGCGACCGAGATGCCGGAAATCAGCACGAACGCCTCGGCCGCATCCGAAAAGCCGAAATTCTTGTAGGTTAGGGTCTCGAACGCGGTGCCCGGCACATGGTCGACGAAAATGGTGAACAGTGCGAGCGCGCGCAGTACATCGATACGCGTATCGCGTTCGGGGATACGCAAATTGCGATCCGGGATACGCAAATTGCGATCCGACAAAACAGGGGTAGTCATCGACAAAAGGCCTCAAAGCTGGTTGTTCATGTCCAGCAATGCGACCCCCGGCGCACCGCTCCGATTCCTCCACGTGGAGTGTATCGGCGCAGAAACGGGCCGGAATGCGCCTGGTTCAATCAACTTTCGCGGAGCACGAAAATATTGCGTTTTGAAGCCGGCAAATTCAGCGGAACCTCATATAATCAAGAGGATGCGGGATGACTGGCGACAGCGTCGAAAACGGCCCGCTGCTCAAGGATCTGGCCTTTCCTTATCGCGTTCACGACACCGGCAAAGACAGCCGTGAATGCCTGTTTCTGCTGCACGGATCGGGTGTCGACGAGACCACTTTGGTGCCGCTGGCAAGACGGATCGCACCCGGCGCCACGCTGGTCGCGGTGCGTGGCCGTATCCCCCAGGACGGCGGTTTCCGCTGGTTCGAGCGCATCACACCGACACGCTTCGAGCAAAAGAGCATCCTCGTCGAAACCGCTGCCTTCGCGGCATTCGCAAGCGAAGTCGCCAGGCGCCACAAGCTCGATCTTACCCGTGCTACATTTCTCGGCTATTCGAACGGCGCCAATCTGGTTTCCAGCCTAATGCTGCTCCATCCCGGCATCGTCCGCAGGGCGGCGCTGCTCAGGCCAATGCCCGTGCTAGACCAGCTACCGGCGATCGACCTCGCGGGAACACGGACGCTGATCATCGCCGGCGCCGCCGACGAGACTTACGGGCCCTTCGCGCCAGCGCTGGTGACGCTGCTCAGCCAGCATGGCGCCGAGATAGACGCCCGGATCATTCCCTCAGGCCATGACATCGGCGACCCGGACGCCGCCATCGTCAGGCAATGGCTGGCTGGATCGACGGCCGCGGCATAGGCAGAGCCGCTGGTGAGCCTGGCAGGCTGTTTCGGGACCGGAAGCGACAGAATAAGTGCGACAAAAGCAACTATTCACCAACGAAATGGCCCGGGCCTTCAGTTGTCCACAGCGGCGACATATACCTGTTACATCCGGTCTATCGAGATGCTGTTCACTGAGGGGAGGTCTGCATGGCCGACAAGAACAGCGTCACTTTGCTCGACGACACGTCGCAATTGCCTGTCATCGCGGCCAATCCGGCCGAGATCGCCAGGATTGAAAACAGCATCGACGTGCGCGACCGGGCGGCGATTTCGGTGTTCGGCGACCGCGCCCAGCAGGCCGTCAGCGACTATGCCGACAAGATCCTGTCCCAGTTGCGCAACCGTGACCTCGGCGACACCGGCGACCTGCTGACCGATATCATCATGAAGGCCAAGAACCTCGATCCGGCCTCGCTGAAGGATCAGGGGTTTTTGAGCAATCTGTTTTCCTCGTTCAAGGCGCGGCTCGAGCGCTTCAAGGAAAAATACGCGGACGTGGCCGGGCAGATCGACCGCATCGGCCTCGAGCTCGACCGTCACAAGGACACGCTGCGGCGCGACATCGCCGTGCTCGACGATCTGCACGAGCAGACGAAAGATTCCATCCTCAAGCTCGATGCCTATGTGCAGGCGGGCAAGAAATTCGTCGACGACTATCGCACCAACGAACTGCCGAAACTGAAGGCCGCGGCGGATAAGACCGGCGGTGATGTCGGCGGCACGCTGGAGGCGCAGACCTATCAGGACGCGGTGCAAGCTTTGGATCGTCTGGAAAAGCGTGTCTTCTACCTCGTGCAGGCGCGCCAGCTTGGCATCCAGCAATTGCCGCAGATCCGCATCGTCCAGTCCGGCGACGAGACCCTGATCGAGAACCTGCAGGCGACCTCGGCGCTGACCGTGCCGGCCTGGAAGCAGAAAATGGTCATCCTGCTTGGGCTGACCAACCAGAAATCGGCGCTCGAACTGCAAAAGACGGTGACGGACGCCACCAACGAGATGATCCGCCAGACCTCCAAGATGATGAAGGATCAGGCGATCTCCATCGAGGAGCAGGCGCAGCGCGGCATCGTCGATGTCGAGACGCTGGCGCAGGCCAATCGCGACCTCATCGATACGGTGCAAGGTGTGCTGAAGGTCCAGCAGGAGGGCCGCCATAAGCGGGCCGACGCTGAAAAGCAAATGGACCAGATGACGCTCGATCTGAAGAAAGCGCTGACTCAAGGCTGATCGGAACCGCCATGCCGAAGACGCTGACGTCCGTTCTGTTGCTGGTCTTCGCGGTGCTTTTGGCCGCTTGCAACTCGAGCAACGTCAAGTTCTCGATCGTCTCCGGCTCCGAGAACACGGTTCTGGAGCCGATCGTGCAGGAATTCTGCGCCAAGCAGGGCGTGACCTGCACCTTTGCCTATGAAGGTTCGCTCGACATCGGCCTTGGCCTGCAACGACCTGCCGGCCTCGACCAGGATGCGGTCTGGCCGGCCTCGAGCGTTTGGGTCGACCTGTTCGATAGCGGCCGCAGAGTGCGCAATTTGACCTCGATCGCGCAGATGCCGGTCATTGTGGGCGTGCGCAAATCCAAGGCCGCGGAGCTCGGCTGGGTCGGCAAGCCGGTCTTCATGAAGGACATCCTGGCGGCGGTGAAAGACGGACAGCTCAAATTCCTGATGACGTCGGCGACGCAGTCCAATTCCGGCGCCAGTGCCTATCTCGCCATGCTGTCCAGCGCACTCGGCGGCAAGGAAGTGATCGAGCCTGGCGATCTCGACAATCCCAACGTGCGCGAAACGGTGAGCGCCCTGCTGCAGGGCGTCGAACGTTCATCCGGCTCGTCGGGCTGGCTTGCCGATCTCTATGTCGACAGCGCCGGCAAGGGCACCGTCTACGACGCGATGTGGAACTATGAGGCGACGCTGAAGGAGACCAACGACAAACTGAAGCAGATGGGCAAGGAGCCGCTCTACGCCGTCTATCCGGCCGACGGCGTCGCGGTCGGCGATTCGCCGCTCGGCTTCATCGACCATGGGCGCGGCCCGGACGTCGAAAAATTCTTCACCGATCTGCTCGCCTATCTGCAGTCGGACGCGGTGCGCAAGCGCATCGCCGACACCGGCCGGCGGCTGCCGCTTGGCGGCTCGGCCATCCAGGCCGCGGCCGAACCCGACTGGAATTTCGACCCGGGCAAACTGGTGACGTCGATCCGCATGCCGGAGCCGGCGGTGATCCGCAAGGCGCTCGACCTCTATCAGGAGGCCCTGCGCAAACCGTCGCTTACGGCGCTGTGCTTCGACTTCTCCGGCTCGATGGAAGACAAGGGCGAGAAGCAGTTGCAGGCCGCCGCGCAATTCCTGTTCACGCCGGAAAAGGCCAGCGAGGTGCTGGTGCAGTGGACGCCGTCCGACCACATCTTCGTGCTGCCGTTCGACAGCGTCGTGCGCGCCAATTTCGCAGCAACCGGCGATGCGGCCGGGCAAGCCCAGTTGCTCTCTGCCGTCGCCGACCAGCGCGCGGGCGGCGGCACCGATATGTATGCCTGCGCCCAGCAGGCGCTGCAGCAGATCACCGCGACACCGGATCTGCCAAAATACCTGCCGGCGATCATCATCATGACCGATGGCAGGACGGATGGCAGCGCCGACTTCTTCCTTCAGCAATGGCGCAACGCACCGGTGCGTGTGCCGGTGTTCGGCATCACCTTCGGCGATGCCGACAAGAGCCAGCTCGACAGTCTTGCCAAGGCAACTTCGGCACGCGTGTTCGATGGCAGCGGCGATCTGGCGGGCGCCTTCCGCGCCGCCCGCGGCTACAACTGAGATGCGCGGCTAGGATGCGTGGCTTGTTCGGCAACGACTGGAACTGGATCGTGGCGGGCCTCGTCTCGGCGGCATTGCTGGTCGGGCTGAGCCTGCTCACCCATTTTCCGTTCCTGGTATCGGCGATCATCGCAGCACTTGTCTTTGCCGGGCTGGTGTTCGTGCTGGCACCGCGCCAGCTGTTCGAAGGCCTCGATCTGAATTCGATCGGCGGCAGCCGGGTGGCGTTCGCCCGCGAGCTTCTGGCACAGGCCCAACCGGCCGCGGATAGGCTTGCCGCGGCGGCAGGCACGATTGCCGACAAAGAGATGAAAGCGAAGGTAAAGAACCTCTCCGACATCGCCGCCGATGTGATTTCCAGGGTCGAGGCCAAGCCCGACAGCGCGCCTTCGGTGCGAAGGTTCCTCACCTACTACGTGCCGCAGGCGGCAGAGGTGGCGGAGGGCTATGCGACGCTGGCAAACCGACGCGCGCCCAGTCAGGCGCGGCTGGCGAATGTCGGCGCGGTGATCACCAAGCTTCAGGACGGATTCGTGCACTATGCCGATAGCCTCGCCGACTCCGAATTCGGCACGCTCGACGTGGACCTGCGACTCATTCAGGAGTCGCTCAAAGAGGATATTGGTCGCTGATGGCCATTTCGCGCCGCGCCTTTGGACTGGGTCTGCTGGGTGCGGCCGCCGCCGGCACCGGCGGCTATCTGACACTCAAGGACCGCCCCGAATTCCGCGGCTATCTAGGCAACAAGGCGCATCTGTTCGGCTTCATCGGTGGCGAGAAGCAGGCGTTCCTGGTCGATCCGGATGTTGTCCATGCACTGGGCGGCTACGGGCTGGAGTTGGACGCACGTGTCGCCGGTTCGGTCGAGATGGTGCGGGAAGCAGCACTTCTGTCGCAGAAACCGCAATTCCTGTGGCCATCCTCCTCGATCATGGTCGATCTCGCCCGCAAGAGCGGTGTCGCGATCCGCAACGACCAGGTGGTGCTGAACTCGCCGCTGGTCATCTATACCTGGGGACCGGTTGTCGAAGGGCTGAAGAAGAGCGGCCTGGTCACGGTCGCCGCCAAGGGCGGCTATAACCAACTCGACCTCAAGGCCTTTCTCGAAGCCATTCTGGCCGGCAAGAACTGGTCGGATCTCGGCATCGGCGAGCTTTATGGCCGGGCACGCATCGTCTCCACCGACCCCAACCGCTCCAATTCCGGCTTCATGTTCGCCGGCCTGGTGCTGAGCCTGATGAGCGGCGACGTAGCGACGCAGGAGCTGCTTGCGCAGCACGGCGACCAGGCCAAGGCGATCTTCCGCAGCATGGGGCTGAAATCGTCGTCGTCGGGAAAACTGTTCGACCAGTACATTGCCGGCGGCCTTGGCGCCGAGCCGATGGTGGTCGGCTACGAAAACCAGCTGGTCGAATGGGCGCTCGCCGACCCGGCACGCTGGCAAAGGGTGCAGGACGGCGCTGGCGCCAAGCCGGAAATCCTCTATCCCCGACCGACCGTCTACTCCGCGCATCCGCTGATCGTCATCGATTCGGCGGTCGACAGGCTGCTGGAGGCGCTGACCAGCCCGAAGCTGCAACAGCTCGCCTGGTCCAAGCACGGGTTCCGCGGGCCGCTCGGCACCGTTGCGGGTGACGCCGACGCCATCGCTGGCGTCAGACCGGCAGAGATCGAAGCGGTGCTGCCGATGCCGTCGGCCGACGTGATGCTTGCGCTGCTCGCCCAGATGGACAGTTAAGGCTTACCCTCGCCCCATCCGGTTCCATGCATCGAGCCCGGCGATCTTGTAGGCTTCCGCCAGCGTCGGATAGTTGAAGGTGTTGTTGACGAAGAAGTCGACGGTGCCGCCGAGATTGATGACCGCCTGGCCGATGTGAATGAGCTCGGTGGCGCCCTCGCCGACAATATGCGCGCCGAGCAGACGGCGTGTCTCGATCGAGAACAGCAGCTTCAGGAAGCCGGTATTGACGCCCATGATGTGGCCGCGCGAGGTCTCGCGAAAGCGCGCCACGCCAACCTCATAGGCGGCCCCACTCTCACGCACCTGTTCCTCGGACTGGCCGACGGTTGAAATCTCCGGCACGGCGTAAATGCCATAGGGGAATGTTTCCGGCGGCGGCGGCAACGTCACGCCGAAAGCATGGCAGGCGGCCACCCTGCCCTGCTCCATCGAGGTTGAGGCGAGGCTCGGAAAGCCGATGACGTCGCCGGCGGCATAGATGTTGGGCACACTGGTCTGGAAGGTCTGCGGATCGACCTTGATACGGCCTCGGGAGTCGGCGTCGATGCCGACCACGTCGAGGCCCAGGCTACCGACATTGCCGGTGCGGCCGGCGGCGTAGAGCACGACCTCCGACCGGATGGTGCGGCCATCGGCCAGTTCCACCTCGGCGGCTTCGGGCTTGGAGCGGATTTCCTTCACCGCGCTGCCCAGTCTTATCGTCATGCCGCGATCGCGCATCTGGTGGATGAAATCGTCGACGATCTCGCGGTCGACGAAATCGAGGATGGAGTTGCGCGGCTCGACCAGCGTCACCGGCACGTCGAGCGCGGAAAAGATCGTCGCATATTCGACGCCGATGACGCCGCCGCCAATCACCGTCAGCGTGCGCGGCAGGCGGTCAAGCTCCAGCATTTCGTCGCTGTCGAAGACGCGGGTTTTGTCGAAAGGCACGTCGCGCGGCCGGTGTGGCCTGGTGCCGACCGCAATCAGTGCATTGGCGAAGCCGACTTCGCTGTAGTCGCCATTGTCCGATGTCAGGCTGACCTTGTTGGGGCCGAGAAATTTTACCGCCGCGCGGGCGCTCTTGACGGTGTTGCGCATAAACTGGTGCTGCAGCACCTCGACCTCATGATCGAGCGTCTTGTGCAGGCGCTCGATCAGGTCGCCGACGGAAATATCCTGCTTGACCCTGTAACCGCGTCCATAAAAACCGCGCTCGCGCCAGCCGGAAAGGTTGAGCACCGTCTCGCGCAGCGTCTTCGAGGGGATGGTGCCGGTGTGCACGGAGACGCCGCCGAGACGCCGGCCGCGGTCGACCACCAGCACCGATTTGCCGAGCTTGGCCGACTGCACCGCGGCGCGGCGGCCCGAGGGGCCGCTGCCGATGACCAGCATGTCGTAGTCCATATTTCCCCGTCCCCTGCCTCTGCTTCAGAGTGCTTTTGTTGCGCCGCAACAAGCTAATGCCATCCGCGCGGCAAATTCAACCGATTCGGATTGTGTCTTGCGTCGCTCGATCCCTGCGCTCCCAAAAGCGCCGACCTTGATTCCGGCACAGGCCTTCACCATTTCATCATCGAGCGGCCCGCACCCTAAGTCGGGCCCTGTTACGAGGAAATGACATGAACGCGCGCGTTCTCGACGGTGAAATCATCAACACAAGGCTTGACGATGTCAGGGCCTATGAAGGCGTGCGCACGAGGCGCATCCTGGCCTTCGTGCTCGACTACATCATCGTCGCCCTGCTCACCATTCCCTTCGCCATACTGGTGTTCTTCCTCGGGCTTTTGACCCTCGGTCTTGGCTGGATGCTGTTCGGCATCCTGGTGCCGGTCGTCGCCATCCTCTACATCTGGAACACGCTGGGCAGCGCCGACCAGGCGACCACGGGCATGAAGATGATGGGTATCCGCCTCGACCGTCTCGACGGCCGGCCGATCGACGGCCTGACCGCGGTCGTCCATTCGGTGCTGTTCTGGGCGGGCAACGTAATCCTGTCGCCGCTGGTCCTGCTGGTGACCTTGTTCTCCGACCGCAAGCGCACGCTGCATGACCTTCTGCTCGGCACGGTGGTCAGCCGCAGCGGCCGTTAAAGGCGGTTTTCGGGAGCGCTCCTGCCTCGTCGGCGCAAATGTGAAGGCATCCGATTGCCCGCACCTTCACAATCCTGTTGAATTTTTCGCTTTCCGCGCCAAAGGTAGAGCGACTCGAAGGAGTGTTTCCAAGACTTAGATGACGCAGCATCCGACCCAGTCGCCGCAGTTCTTCCTGACCGCGCCGTCGCCGTGCCCCTATCTCGACGGCCAGTTCGAGCGCAAGGTGTTCACGCATCTGGTCGGCGACAAGGCGTCGGAGATGAACGATCTGTTGACGCAAGGCGGCTTCCGGCGTTCGCAGAACATCGCCTACAGGCCAGCCTGCGAGACCTGCCGCGCCTGTGTTTCGGTGCGCATCCTGGCCCAGGAATTCGTCCCCAGCCGCAATATGAAGCGCGTGCTGCAGCACAATTCCGATCTCGTCGGCGCCATGCACAATGCCGAGCCCTCGACCGAACAATATTCACTGTTCCGCAGCTATCTCGATGCCCGACACCGCCGCGGCGGCATGTCCGACATGACGGTGCTCGACTATGCCATGATGGTCGAGGACACCCATGTCGACACCAAGGTGATCGAATACAGGCGGCGCGGACCCGACACGTTCATCACCGGCAAGGGTCAGGGCGAACTCATCGCGGTGGCGCTCACCGACAAGATGGCCGACGGCCTGTCGATGGTCTATTCCTATTTCAATCCCGAATTCGAGGAGCGTTCGCTCGGTACGTTCATGATCCTCGACCACATCGCCCGCGCCAGGGCGATGGGCCTGCCCCATGTCTACCTCGGCTACTGGGTCAACGGCTCGCGCAAGATGAATTATAAGATGCGCTTCATGCCGCAGGAGCATCTCGGCCCCAAGGGCTGGGAGCGCTACACCAACGAAGCGGTTTCACGCTGAGTTTTTCCACGATCCGCGCTTAAAACTGTTTCAAGGCAGGGGATGCTGGTCTTTCAGCCGGTTGGCTGCAGAGAGTGCGCCATTGCACCGGTCAGCCGTCGGCCTGCATTTCATTGCGAAAGTTCCTGCATGTCCGCTCACCATGATCACCAGAAGGGCCTTCTGATAACCGCGATCGGCGGGCTGACGCTGACCGTCGACATACCGTTGATCCGCCTCGCCGATGGTGGCGCATGGACCATCATGCTGCTGCGCACCGGCACCACATTCGTCGCCGCCATGGTCATCTGGTCGGTCTGGCGGGCGCTCAGCCGCAACGCCCCGCCGCTCATCCCCGGCTGGTCCGGCCTGATCGTGGCGATCTGCTATGGGCTGACCGGGATCACCTTCGTTACCGCCGTCTATCACACCTCGACCGCCGATCTGGTCTTCATCCTGGCCTTCAACACGGTGTTCGCGGGCTTGCTGTCCTGGCTATTCCTGAAGGAGAGGCCGCAGTTGGTGACGATCATCGCCATGTCGATCATGATCCTCGGCGTGCTGGTCATCGTCGGCGGGTCGGTCGGCACCGGCAAGCTGTTCGGCGATTTCATGGCGCTGTGCTCGGCCTTCTTCATCGCGGTCGCCATCACCATTTCGCGCGCCAGCGGCAAGGACATGGGCTTCACCTCGCTGGTCGGCGTCCTTCTGCCGATGGCGCTCGCCGCCCTCATGGTGTCAGGCGAAGGCTTTCACGTGAACGCGCCCTGGTGGATCATCTTCAACGGCGCCGTCATCATGCCGATCTCGTTCTTCTGCCTTGCCGCCGGGCCGAAATACATTTCGGGGCCGGAAGTGGCGATGTTCTACCTGCTCGAAACCGTGCTGGCGCCGGTCTGGGTGTGGATGATCTTTGCCGAGGCACCGACCCGCAACAGCCTGATCGGCGGCGCGATCCTGATCGTCACGCTGGTCGCCCATTCGCTCTGGCAGTTGCATGATGGCCGCAGGCGCCGACCCGATCTCGCGGTGCATCATCCAGTCTAGAACAAAGCTTTCGGGATCAGGCGCTGGCCTTCTTCGCCACGCCAGGTTCCGGCAGGATCTCGATCTGCGGACCGGCTTCGATCTCGGCTGCCGAGTCGGCTGCGATCTCGTCGACCAGTTCCACCTCGCGCAGCCACTCGCGCCAGATGGCGACCAGCAGCGCCATCAGCACCGGGCCGATGAACAGGCCGAGAAAACCCATCGTCTTGACGCCGCCGATCAGGCCGAAAAAAGTCGGCAGGAAGGGCAGTTTTATCGGCCCGCCGACGAGCTTCGGGCGCAGTGTCTTGTCGACGATGAACAGTTCTACCGCGCCCCACAGGAACAGCGCCAGACCGGCCATGGGCGAGCCGCTGGCGGCGAGGTAGATCGAGACAAGGGTGAAGGACAAAGGCGCCCCGCCGGGGATGAGCGCCATGACGCCGGTCAGGGCGCCAAGCGTCACCGGCGACGGCACGCCTGCCAGCCAGTAGGCAATGCCCAGCACCAACCCCTCGCCGATGGCGATGACGGTCATGCCCGTCACCGTCGAGGAAATCGTCGCTGGCACGACACGCGAAATCCGCTCCCATCGCGTCGGCAGGATGCGCTCGCCGAGGCGGTCGACCTGGCCGGCGAAATGCTCGCCGTCACGATAGGCGAAGAACAGGGCGATCATCATGAACAGCAACGTCAGCAGCAGCCCAAAGGCACTGCCGCCGGCGGCGAGCGCGCCGCGATAGATGCTGCCGATATTGGCGCCGCTGACCAGTTGGATCAGCTCACCAATGCCGCCGGGATGACCAAAATTGGTCGTCCATTGTTCGTTCAGCCAGTCGCCAATGACAGGCATGGTCGCGATCCAGTGCGGCGTCACGGCCCCGTGCCGATTGGTCTCGATCGCCCAGCCAACCCACTCGCGCACCTCGTTGATGGCATAGGTGCCGGCAAGCGCTATCGGTATCACCAGGAACGCAAGGATGAACAGGATAGCCAGAGTGGCGGCGATGGTGCGGTTGCCGCCGACACCAGCCAGCAGCCGCTGGTAAAGCGGCCAGCTGGCGAAAGCGATGACCAGTGCGGCCAGCACCGGGAACAGGAAGCCGTGGAAAAAATAGACGCCGGCGGCGACGATCAGCACCAGCAGCCAGCGCGCCGCCGACAGCGGCGGAATGACAGCCGACCGCAGCGGCGTCGACAGGCCGAACAGGCGCTGCTGCCGTTCCGGTTTCTGGATTTTGGATTCCTTCAAACGCCCGTCTCTCTCAAACACCCTTCCCCGTTATGCACTGATATAGTGCAGCAATCGTGACGATACTCCAAATGATGATGTGCAGCGTCCTTCTCCCCTTGTGGGAGAAGGTGGATCGGCGCGTTAGCGCCGAGACGGATGAGGGGTGTTCCAGCGGAGTGAGACGTTGGTGTTCCCTGGAGCACCCCTCATCCGACCGAGCTTCGCTCGGCCACCTTCTCCCACAAGGGGAGGAGGAAAGGACGGCCGCTACCCAAACTTCCCCGTCCTCGGGAAACCCTTCGGCACCATGCGCCCCGCCGAGGCCCGGGCGCCGATCCATTCGGCCAGTTCCTCGCGCGACCGGGTGAACGTGCGGTCGGCCGAATCCTGCCAGGACAGGCCTGTCTCCAAGGTGAACGGCTTGAGATCGAGCAGGCCGCCATCCTTGTATTTCTGCAGCCGCACGCCCTTGCCGCGGCCCATCTCGGGAATTTCCGAAAGCGCGAACACCAGCATCTTGCGGTTCTCGCCGACGATGGCGAGGTGATCGCCGGTCACCGGTACGCAGCGCTTGGCTTCGTCCGGCGCCTTGACGTTCATCACCTGCTTGCCCTTGCGGGTGTTGGCGACCACTTCCTCCTCCGGCACGATGAAGCCGTTGGCGTCATAGGAGGCCAGCAGCAGCTTGCGTTTCGGATCATGAACGAAGGCGGTGACGATGTCCTGGTCGTTGTCCATGTCGACGATGATGCGGATCGGCTCGCCATGACCGCGCCCGCCGGGCAGCCGGTCGGCACCGATCGTGTAGAACTTGCCGCCGGTGGTGAAGACCAGCACCTTGTCGGTGGTCTGCGCGTGGAAGGCGAGCTTGAGGCTGTCGCCTTCCTTGAAGGTCAGCGTCGAGAGATCGGCCAGATGGCCTTTCATCGCCCGCAGCCAGCCTTTTTCCGAAACGACAACGGTGACCGGCTCGCGCTCGATCATGGCGTGGGCGATGTCGGTCAGATCGTGCTCGGGCGCATCGGCGAACTGGGTGCGGCGCTTGCCGAGCTCGGTTTCCGGGCCGAACTTGTCGCGAATGCTGGTGACTTCCCACTTGATCGTCGACCATTGCTTGGCATCGGACGCCAGCAGCGCCTCGATCTGCTTCTTCTCGGTGGTGAGGCCGTCGAATTCCTTGCGGATCTCGAACTCTTCCAGCTTGCGCAAAGCGCGCAGGCGCATGTTGAGGATGGCTTCGGCCTGGGTGTCAGTGAGATCCCAGCGGGCCATCATCACCTGCTTGGGCTCGTCCTCCTCACGGATGATCTTGATCACCTCGTCGATGTTGAGATAGGCGATCAGGTAGCCGGCAAGGATCTCCAGCCGTCTTTCGATCTCGCCCAGGCGATGTTTCGAGCGGCGGATCAGAACGTCGCGGCGATGATCGAGCCATTCCTGCAGCACGCCCTTCAGCGACAGCACGTTAGGCACCTTGCCGCGCGACAGCACGTTCATGTTGAGGGGAAAGCGGCTTTCAAGCTCGGTGAGCTTGAACAGCGATTCCATCAGGATACCCGGATCGACGGAACGGCTCTTGGGTACCAGCACGACACGGATGTCTTCAGCGCTTTCGTCCCTGATGTCCTCGAGCAGCGGCAGCTTGCGCGCCATCAACAGCTCGGCGATCTTCTCGATCAGCCGCGCCTTCTGCACGCTATAAGGGATTTCGGTGACGACAATGCTCCAGGTGCCCCTGCCCTGATCCTCCTGGCTCCACTTCGACCGCACGCGAAAACCCCCGCGTCCGGTCTCATAGGCTTCGAGGATGGAGGCGCGGCTGTCGACGATGATGCCGCCGGTCGGGAAATCCGGGCCCTGGACGAACTCCATCAGCTTGGCCACCGGGGCGTCCCGATGCTCGATCAGGTGCAATGCCGCGTCGCAGAGTTCAGCCGCATTGTGCGGCGGGATCGATGTCGCCATGCCGACCGCAATGCCGGACGAGCCGTTGGCCAGGAGGTTCGGGAAGGCGCCGGGGAGCACCACCGGCTCCTCGTCCTCTTCATTGTAGGTCGGCCGATAGTCGACGGCGTCCTCGGTGATGCCGGCGAGCAGTTCAGTCGCCACGTCGGTCATGCGTGCTTCGGTGTAGCGCATGGCGGCGGCGTTATCGCCGTCGATGTTGCCGAAATTGCCCTGCCCGTCGACCAGCGGGTAGCGCATCGAAAAATCCTGCGCCAACCGCACCAGCGCATCATAGATCGACTGGTCGCCATGCGGATGGAACTTGCCCATCACCTCACCGACGATACGGGCACATTTGGCGAAACCCTGATCAGGGTTGAGGCGCAGCAGGCGCATGGCGTGCATGATGCGGCGGTGGACCGGCTTCAGCCCATCACGAACGTCGGGCAGCGCCCGGTGCATGATGGTCGACAGCGCATAGGCAAGATAGCGCTCTTCCAGCGCCTTCTTAAGATCGACCGGTTCAATGTGATCGCCACCGCCATCTTGAGGCGGCAAAAGCCTTTTTCCCATGGGCTGGGACTAGCCGAGCGGGTGATTCGCGGCAAGAGGCGCGCACAGGACCGGACGACTTGTGCGCTGTTCTGCAACAGGAAACAGCAAAGTCGAGCTTGCCGGCCAACATCAGTCTGTTACATGCCACATCTATTGCGAAGCACGGTAACGCTCTACGGCCCGACCTTCATGCCAAATTCACTGCATTCTCCAATAGCATTCGGATGGGGTTTGCCTTTCACCGCGATTTTTGACCATTGTGCCGGGACACGCCTTTTTCCCGTCCAGTTCGTCACGGAATGGTGATGGCGCGAAGAATTGAAAAACAATTTCAGGACACTCTCAGGGACCTTGCGATGACAATCAAACGCTCAACTCTCCGGAAATTCGCTCTTTCGACCTTCTTGTTCACCCTGCCGCTGAATGCGGCCCTTGCCCAGGATGCCGCGGTTGCCGACCGGCTTAAGGCGGCGCTGGCAGCCCAGGGCGTCGACATCTCCTGGACCGGCGTCACCGGCGACAACACCAGCATGGTGCTGCAGGGCGTCGCCATCAAGCCGGCGGCGGAAAAGGAAGCCCTCACCATCGGCGACGTCAAGCTCGAGAACGTGACCGCGGCCAATGGCGGCTTCGACATCGGCACCGTCTCGACCTCGGCCTTCGAACACAGCAAGGACGGCGTCACCCTCAATCTCAGCCCCTTCGTCATCCACGACATGACCGTTCCGGCCGATGGCGCCACCGGCCCGCTGGGCTCGCTGATGATGTACAAATCGGCTGAACTCTCCAACATGACGGTCAAGGTCGCCGACAAGACCGCCTTCTCGATGGACGGGCTTGCCATCCAGATCACGCCGCCCGCGGACGGCAAGGCGATGGAATTCACCGGCAACACGGAAAAGTTCACCGCCGATCTGTCGCTGGTCGACGATCCCAAGTCCAAGGAAGTTATCGACGCGCTCGGCTACCAGAACATCTCCGGCAATTTTGAGATGGCCGGCAACTGGCAGCCTTCGGACGGCAAGATGGAGCTGTCGAAATACGACATCTCCGTCGAGAATGCCGGCACGCTCGGCATGACCTTCGACCTCGGCGGCTACACGATGGACTTCATCAAGTCGCTGCAGGAAATGCAGAAGAAGATGGCCGCGCAGCCGGAAGGCGCCGACAATTCGGCGCAAGGCATGGCCATGCTCGGCCTGTTGCAGCAGCTTTCCTTCAACAGCGCCTCGATCCGCTTCGACGACGATTCGCTGACCGGCAAGGTGCTGGACTATGTCGGCAAGCAGCAAGGCATGTCGGCTAAGGACATCGCCAACCAGGCCAAGGCGATCGTGCCGTTCGGCATGGCGCAGCTCAACAATCCGGAACTGACGGCGCAGGTGACTGCGGCGGTCAGCAAATATCTCGACGATCCGAAGAGCCTCGAAATCTCGGCCGAACCGCCGGCATCGGTGCCGTTCGCGCTGATCATGGCGGGCGCCATGTCCAACCCGCTCGACCTGCCGAAGACGCTTGGTGTCAGCGTCAAGGCGAACGAGGACTGAGCGAAGCGACCTCAAGATCAAGAAAAAGCCCGGCAGCGATGCCGGGCTTTTTTTTGGATTATCGAATCGAAAGAATCGGTTCTGCCGGTTTTTTAAAGTACCGCAGAAACTCGCGATCAGGCGTCCTTCTTGGTCGGCGCGACACGCAGTGCCAGTTCGCGAAGCTGCTGCGGGCTCGCTTCCGACGGCGCGTTCATCAGCAAATCATAGGCCTGCTGGTTCATCGGGAACATGGTGATCTCGCGCAGGTTCTTGGCGCCAACCAGCAGCATGACGACGCGATCGACGCCGGCTGCCATGCCGCCATGCGGCGGCGCGCCATACTGGAAGGCGCGGTAGAGGCCGCCGAAACGCTCTTCCACCGTGGCACGGTCCAGCCCGACCGTCTCGAACGCCTTGACCATGGTTTCGGGCAGGTGGTTGCGGATGCCGCCTGAGGCGATCTCGAAACCGTTGCAGACCATGTCGTACTGGAACGCCTTGATGCCGAGCAGATCCTCGCCGTTCAGCGCATCGATGCCGCCTTGCGGCATCGAGAACGGGTTGTGGGCGAAGTCGATCTTCTTCTCCTCCTCGTTCCATTCGAAGAACGGGAAGTCGACGATCCAGCACAATTCGAAGCGTTCGCGGTCGACAAGGTTCAGCTCCTCGCCGGCACGCGTGCGCGCGGCACCCGCGAAGGAAACGAATTTCTTCGGATCGCCGGCGACGAAGAAGGCGGCGTCGCCATCGGCAAGGCCGAGCTGCTGCCGGATCGCCTCGGTGCGCTCCTCGCCGATGTTCTTGGCCAGCGGACCGGCGCCTTCGAGTTTTTCGCCTTCCTTGCGCCAGAAGATATAGCCCAGCCCCGGCTGACCCTCACCTTGCGCCCAGGAATTCATGCGGTCGCAGAAGGCGCGGCTGCCGCCGGTCTTGGCCGGAATGCCCCACACCTCGGCCTTCGGGTCGTTGGCCAGGATGTTGGCGAATACCTTGAAGCCGGAATCGCGGAAATGGTCGGAGACGGCCTGCATCTCGATCGGGTTGCGCAGGTCCGGCTTGTCGGAGCCGTATTTGCGCATGGCGACATCATAGGGAATGCGCTGGAATTTCTGCGTCACCGGCTTGCCGTTGGCGAAGGTCTCGAAGACCCCGCGGAGGACGGGCTCCATCGTATTGAGCACGTCGTCCTGCTCGACGAAGCTCATTTCGAGATCGAGCTGGTAGAATTCGCCAGGCAGACGGTCGGCGCGCGGATCCTCGTCGCGGAAGCAGGGGGCGATCTGGAAATAGCGGTCGAAGCCCGACACCATGATCAGCTGCTTGTACTGCTGCGGCGCCTGCGGCAACGCGTAGAAGGTGCCGGGATGGATGCGCGAAGGCACCAGGAAGTCGCGCGCGCCTTCCGGCGACGAAGCCGTCAGGATCGGCGTCGAGAATTCGGTGAAGCCGACATCGGTCATGCGCTTGCGCATCTCGGCAATGATCTTCGTGCGCGCCACGATGTTTTTGTGCAGCGTATCGCGGCGCAGGTCGAGGAAGCGGTATTTCAGCCTGATATCCTCGGGATAGTCCGGCTCGCCGAACACCGGCAGCGGCAATTCCTTGGCCGCCGACAGGACCTCGATCTCACGGGCGAAAATCTCGATCTCGCCGGTCGGCAAATTGGCGTTGGTGGTCTCGGGCAAGCGCGCCTTGACCTCGCCGTCGACGCGGATGACCCATTCGCCGCGGACGGTCTCGGCGACCTTGAAGGCAGGCGAATCGGGATCGGCGACGATCTGGGTCAGGCCATAATGGTCGCGCAGATCGATGAACAGCAGGCCGCCATGATCGCGCACGCGATGCACCCAGCCCGACAGGCGAACGGAAGAGCCGACATCGCTCTTTCTCAACTGGGCACAGGTATGGCTGCGGTAACGGTGCATTGTCATTGGTAAAGTCCGGGATGCTGGGTGGCAGGCCAAAGCATCAAGCCCGGCCCAAAATTTGCGCGAAAAGCGCATGAGAGACCGGCTTTGTCAAGGCAAGCAGGCGATCCCGGTGCCCGGATGCCGCCAAGTGTTCAAGCGAAGTGGATTTCGGCGCCCTGGCGTTCGAAATCGGCAAGGATCACGGGCGATGCTGTCTTCTCGACCACCAGATGGCGGATCGCCTCCGCCCCGGCGACGCGATAAGGCGCCGCAGTGGCCAGCTTGTCGTTGGTGACGGCGATGACGATGCCGGCGCTGTTCCTGGCCATGGCCCGCTTAACCTCGGCCTCGGCAGAATCGAATGCCGTCACACCGCGTGAGGCATCCAGGCCGCACGAGCCAAGGAAAAACAGATCGGCGCCAAGCTGCGCAATGGCGGCCAGCGTGTCGGCGCCGACGCACGTTCCGAGGTCGCGAACAAACCTGCCGCCGAGCACGGTCAGTTCGACGAGAGGATGATCGGACAGCGCCGAGGCAACACCGAGCGAATTGGTCGCGATGGTCAATTCGAGGTCGCGTGGAATGGCCTTGGCGATGGCGGCGTTGGTGCTGCCGCCATCGATGAACAGGGCTTGCCCGCGCGCGAGCAACGCCACGGCCGTGTTTGCAAGCCGCGCCTTCTCCTCGACCGCATGGCCGCCGCGCAGACCGATGGGGGCCGCGGCAAAGGGGGCGGCCGCAACCGCGCCGCCATAGACCCGGCGACAGTGCCCGGCTTTCGCCAATTCCCTGAGGTCGCGGCGCACCGTGTCCTCCGAAACGCCGAAGCGGCTCGCCAGCTCGCCAGCCAGCACACTCCCCTCCGCCGCGAGGCGGTCGCGGATAAGCTGGTGCCGTTGGTCGGTCAGCATTGCCTGCTCCTATTTCCGATTGCACGTTCTTGCATGTTCTGCACGTTTATGCAAGGAGTGACCAACCGGGCTGCCGGACAAGCTCGCCTCTCTTCCTTTGAAAGCACCGCGATGCGCTTCGCCCTCAACCTTGCCCCGCAACACCGCGTCTATGCCGGGTTCGCGATCTATTCCTTCGCCATGGGCAACATTTTTCCGCGGCTGCCCGATATCAAGCAGGCCATGGGCATCGAGGACGGCACGCTCGGCCTCAGCCTGATCGGAACGCCGATCGGCACCTTGACGGCGCTGACGTTGGCAACGCCGCTGCTCGAGCGCGTCGGCTTCCGCCGTGCGCTGCTCGCTTTGGTCCCGCTGCTGGCGCTTGCCTATGCGATCGCGGTGCATGCGCCGGGGCCGCTGGCGCTGTTCCTGATGCTCTTTCCGGTCGGCCTGATGATCGGCAGCGTCGAGATCATGCTCAATGTCGAGGCTGACCGGACCGAATTCCTGGTCAAGCGCCGCATCATGAACCGCGCACATTCGTTCTGGAGCATGGGGTTTTTCGGCGCCGGCCTTTTCGGCGCGGCACTTGCGCATCTCGGCATATCGCCGCAATTGCATCTGGCGCTGATCGTGCCGATCGTAGCGATCTCGATGGCGCTGTTCCTCGGCGGCTACCAGCCGGCGCCGAGCCGCTTTGCCGGCACCGGCGAGAAGGCACCCGTGCTGGCAAGACCGACATTGCCGATCCTCGTCCTTGTCGCCGTGACGCTCTCGGCGATGCTGATGGAAGGCGCCAGCATCGACTGGTCGGCGATCTATATGCGCACAGTGTTCGAGTCAGGTCCCTTCGTCGCCGGCTTCACCGTGGCGCTGTTCGCCTTTTCCCAGGCAACCACGCGCTTCTTCGCCGACAGTTTCGTTGATCGCCATTCGCCAAACGGCGTGGCGCGGGTGCTACTGGCGTTGATGGCGGCCGGCGTGATGCTTGTCTTCTTCTCGCCCATGCCGTTCGTGTCCATGCTGGGCTTTGCTCTTCTTGGGATCGGCACCAGCGCGCTCTTCCCGCTGGCGATCTCGGCCGCCGCCCAGCGGACGGACCGGCCGGCGGCGATCAATGTAGCGGCGCTGTCGCAGATCTCCTTCATCGCCTTCCTGCTCGGCCCGCCGTTGCTTGGCTTCGTCTCCGACCATTGGGGCATCCGCTCGGCCTTTGGCATCGGCATACCGTTCATCATCCTCAGCCTGCTGACCGCGGGATCGCTTGGCCGTCGGCCGGCCGCCGACAAACCCGCCGCGCCGGCGGGCGAGCCGTGCGAACCAACTCGGGACAAAGTACTGGCGCGGGCAGCAGAGGGGTGATGGCGCCTCCCTCGTGAAGTCGACGAGAGGACGGGGCAAAAGGACTCAGGCGATGTGCCCGCGGCAAGCCGCTTCGTAATCGGCCAGCACCTGACCGATCGCGTCGTGAAGAATGGCGTTTGGATCTCCCGCCGGCCCGAGCGCGGCCGGCACCATCGGCAGGAACTGCCGCATCAGCGTTTCGGGAATGTTGACGCCGTTGAGCACCTCCAGCAGACGGCCTACGGCAACGCCGGCGGCAGGGTTGGTCCAGTAGTAGCGAATGCGGTCGCTGTAGCTGTAATGCCGCTGCAGATGGAGGCTCGCTTCATCACCATGATAGTGGCTGTGCCAATGGCCGGGCGCTGCCAGCATCACGCGCTCCATCGTGCGGGCTAGCGACCTGTCGCCATAGTCCGCGATCATTTCGCTGGCGATCAGGTCAAGCCCGTAAACCGCCTCGCGCAAGGCAAAGGTCAGACCGGGACCGACTTTAAGGATCGGAAAGCCGTTGCCGACAAGCGCGGTCAGCGCCGCACGGCTTTGGTAGTCGGTGGAATGCGCCTCATAGACGAGCGAAGGCTCTTCATCGAGCAGTCCGGTCAGTGTTTTCGACGCCTCCGGCCTGTAGGCGACGACGTTCTGGCTGCCGAACTCGACGCCGGGCTGCACGACCACTGCAATGACGCGGCCAAACGCTTCCGCCAGACCCTCGCGGGCAAAGATTTCGCGATGAACCTCGATGGTGCGGCGCGCCGCCGCCGCCTCGGTGGGTTTGAGCTCGCTGATTGCGTGATCGACGCCGCCCGGGGCCGGAACTTCGGTGCCGATGATGTAGACCGGCAATGCGCCACCGTGCGCGAGCGCCGCCTTTTCAGCCGCCTTGGCCAGTCGCGCCGCCCGGGTCGCAATGGTCTCGTCATCCAGCGCCGCCGGCTCGCCGGCACAACCCATCGAGGCGTCGAGATGGATCTTGCTGAAACCGGCCCAGACGTAAGCAGTGACCATGGCCTCGGCCTTGCTCATCGCTTGTGCGGCCGGCTCAGTGCGCCACGGGTTTGGTCCGAGATGGTCACCACCGAAGATGATGCGCTGGGGGTCCAGACCTTCCCTGCTGGCGATCTCCAGCACGAAGGCGACGAACAGGTCCGGGGTCATGCCGGTGTAGCCGCCGAACTGGTTGACCTGGTTGCAGGTTGCCTCGATCAGCAACGTGGCTTCCTTGTCGGCGACGGCACGCCTGATCGCCGTCTGGATCACCAGCGGGTGGGCCGAGCAAATCGAGGTGATGCCGTAGGGCGATCCGTTTCTGCGCGCGGTGGCGAGAGCTGCGAGCGGATTGGCCATCATGTCGCCCTCTGTGTCCCGGCAATGAAATCGTCAAGCACGTCGAAGCCGGCAAGGCCCTCCATAGGCCCACGCCGCGTCACGTTGCGGGCGCCGGCGGCATTGGCATAAAACAGCGCCTTGGCAGGCTCCATCCCCTTGCGCCGGCAGGTTAGATAGGTCGCGCCGAAACAGTCGCCGGCCCCGGTGGGGTCGACTTCCTTCACCAGGAAGCCGGCACAGTCGATCCTGCTGCCATCGGCGCCGAAACGGGTGGAACCGGCAGCGCCGCGCTTCAGCACAATCTCGCCGACGCCTCTGGCGATCAGCGCCGTCACCGCCTCACGTTCGTCATCGACACCCGCCGCGGCAAGCAGCTCGTCGCCGGAAGGCAGCAGCAGGTCCGCGTCGTCGACCAGCGCGGAAAATTGTGCGCCGTCGGCGCCGTCGATCAGCTCCTTGCGCACATTCGGATCGAAGGAGGTCGAGCCACCCCTCGCCCGCACCGCCTTTAAGGCATAGGCGACGATCTCCTTCAGCCCGGATACGGACAGGGTCGACCCCATGACATGCAGATGGCCTGCTTTGTCCGCCAGTTGGCGCGCCTCGGCGGTGAGCCGGATCTGCCCGGCGGCGGATTCGGCGATGTTGTAGACGAAGTCCCGGCCGCCGTCCGGCCTGTAGCGCACGAACGCGCTTCCGGTCGGGTAGCGGTCGCTGACAGCAACGGCCGAAACGTCGACGCCGTCGCGCCTCAGCCTTTCCAAATTGATGGTTCCAAAATCGTCGCGGCCGACGCAGCCGATGAGGCCGGCGCCGCCGCCGAGCCTTGCCACCTGGTCGATGAAGATGGCCGGCGCCCCGCTCGGATAGGGGCCCATCAGCGTCAGCGGCTCGAGGAAGCCGACACCCCGCTCCGTCGCCATGATCTCGACCAGGATTTCGCCGGCGACTATCGTCGGCCCCGTGGATTGGGAGGCGATCTCCCTTCGGCGGTTCATTTCCTGCAATTCCTTCTCCCCAGCCGCGCGCCGGTCCCGGCGCGCCGACTGCACGATAGCGCCTGTCCGCAGCCGAGGTAAATTGCGGCAAGGTTGAAGTCAACAAAAACTGCACGCACGTCCATTTGTTTTACTGCGCATGCGGCTTTCTTCGTTACCCCGGATGACGAACCATCAAGCGCAGGGCGAAGGCATGACGTCAGATTCAGGCGACGATACGCTTGACTTGGCTTTCCTGTAGCGCAATAAAATATGTACGCATGTTCACTTACACATGCGCATTCGTAAAGGAGGAGACGAAATGCTGAGAGGTAAGCGTATCGGAATTCTTGGCCTGTCGGCCGCCGCTTCGGCACTGGCGGCCAGTGCCGCCCTGTCCGAGGAGATCACGGTTGCGACGGTCAACAATGGCGACATGATCATCATGCAGAAGCTGTCGCCGGAATGGGAGAAGGCGACCGGCAACAAGGTGAACTGGGTGGTGCTGGAGGAAAACGTCCTGCGCGAGCGGGTCACCACCGACATCGCCACCAAGGGCGGCCAGTTCGACGTGCTGACGATCGGCGGCTATGAGACGCCGATCTGGGGCAAGAGCGGTTGGCTGACATCGCTCAACGATCTCGGCGACGATTATGACTATGACGACCTGATCGCTCCGGTGCGTAGCGGCCTGACCGTCGACGGCAAGCTCTATGCCGTGCCCTTCTACGCCGAAAGCTCCTTCACGCTCTATCGCAAGGATCTGTTCGACGCCGCCGGCCTGAAGATGCCGGAGCAGCCGACCTACGACCAGATCACGGAATTCGCCGACAAGCTCACCGACAAGTCGAAAGAACAATACGGCTTGTGCCTGCGCGGCAAGCCGGGCTGGGGCGAGAACATGGCCTTTGTCGGCACGCTGGTGAACACGTTTGGCGGCCGCTGGTTCGACATGGATTGGAAGCCGCAGATCAATTCCGACGCGTGGAAGAAGGCTATCGGCTGGTATGTCGACACGATGAAGAAGGATGGTCCTCCGGGAATAAGCTCCAACGGTTTCAACGAGAACCAGACCTTGTTCGCCTCCGGCCATTGCGCCATGTGGATCGATGCCACGTCGGCGGCGGGTCGCGTCTATGATCCGAAGCAGAGCAAGGTCGCCGACAAGGTCGCCTTCGCCAAGGCGCCGGTGGCGGTCACGCCAAACGGTTCGGCCTGGGGCTGGGCATGGAGCCTCGCCATCCCGGCCTCGACGAAGAAGGCGGATGCAGCAAAGTCCTTCGTCAAGTGGGCGACTTCGAAAGCCTATGTCCAGCGCGTCGGCGAGACCGAGGGCTGGGTCGCGGCACCTCCGGGAACCCGCAAGTCCACCTATGCCAGCCCGGACTACCAGAAGGCCGCGCCCTTTGCCGCGACGGTGCTTGCCGCGATCGAATCCGCCGATCCAACCAAGCAGACCAAGGATCCGGTCCCCTACACCGGCATCCAGTTCGTCGCCATCCCCGAATTCCAGGGCATCGGCACCGAGGTCGGTCAAGCGATTGCGGCCGCGGTGACCGGCCAGAAGTCGGTCGACGACGTGCTCAACGGCGCCCAGACCTCTGTCGAGAACACGATGAAGGAGGCGGGTTACATCAAGTAGCCGAGCCCGGACAACAAGCCGGGATGCGGAACGTGCGCCGCCTCTCGGCCATCCGGCTCGCCACGGAACTCCCTCGCGGCTGGCCGGAGGATGCGCGGATCCGTCTTGGTGAGCAAAAGGTGGATCCGTGCGTTCCTCGAAGGAGGAGGGATTGCATTCCTCCCGACCAAATTTCGAAATCGCGAAGAGTTGGAACCCTTGAATGAAGCTAGAGAATAAGACAGCCCTGATCACAGGCGGCGCGCGCGGCATCGGCCTTGGCTTCGCTGAGGCCTTCGTGCGCGAGGGCGCGCGTGTGGTGATCGCCGACATCGACATCGAGCGCGCGACCAAGGCGGCGGCGGGGATCGGCCCGCAGGCCAGCGCCAAAAAGCTCGACGTCACCGATCTCGCCGCGATCGACAGCGTCGCGGCGCAAGTCGACAGGGAATTCGGCGGCATCGATATCCTGGTCAACAACGCGGCCATCTTCGACATGGCGCCGGTCACAGACATCACCGAAGCGAGCTACGAGCGCGTCTTCGGCATCAATTTGAAGGGACCGCTGTTCATGATGAAGGCGGTCTCAAACCTGATGATCGCGCGTGGCCGCGGCGGCAAGATCATCAACATGGCCAGCCAGGCCGGCCGCCGCGGCGAGGCGCTGGTGCTGCTATACTGCGCCTCCAAAGCAGCGATCATCTCGGCGACGCAGTCGGCAGCACTGGCGCTCGTCAAGCACGGCATCAACGTCAATGCCATCGCGCCCGGCGTCGTCGACGGCGAGCACTGGGATGTCGTCGACGCCCACTTTGCCCGCTGGGAGGGCCTGAAGCCGGGAGAAAAGAAGGCTGCGGTGGCGAAGTCCGTCCCGATCGGCCGTTTTGCGAACCCCGAGGACATTGCCGGGCTTGCCGTGTTCCTCGCCTCCTCGGACAGCGACTACATCCTGGCACAGACCTATAATGTCGACGGCGGCAACTGGATGAGCTGAGGCTCGCAGCCCAAGGTCAAGGGAGACTGACATGAAGGCGATACGATTTGCCGCGGCCGGCGTCGCCGGCATGGCGGACCTCGAAATGCCCGGCATCAAAGCCGGCCACGCTTTGGTCCGCGTCCGCGCGGCCGGGCTTTGCCACACCGACATCGAGGTGCTGCATGGCCGCTATGGCGTGGGCGCGTTTCCGCTGGTCCCCGGTCATGAATATGCCGGCACTGTCGAGGCGGTCGCCGACGATGTCGTGGCGGTGAAGCCCGGCGACCGGGTCGCCGTCGATCCCAACATACCGTGCGGCCACTGCCCCGCCTGCCGGAAGGGCCTGACCAATCTGTGCGCCTCTTTGAAGGCCTATGGCGTGACCGAGAATGGCGGCTTCGCCGAGTTCAGCCTCGTGGCCGTTGATCATCTGCACGGCATCGGCGATCTCGCCTTCGATACGGCTGCATTGGCCGAACCGCTCGCCTGCGTGCTCAACGGCCTCGGTGCCGCAGGCGTCGAGGTCGGCAAGCACGTGCCCGGCAATGCGCTGGTCTTCGGCGCCGGGCCGATCGGCCTGCTCATGGCGCTGTCGCTCAAGGCCAAGGGGGTCGCAAGCGTGGCGGTCGCCGATATCAGCGAACAGCGCCTTGCCTTCGCCGAGGCTCTCGGACTGGAACCGTTGGTATCCGGATCGCAGGAACTCGCCGCAAGGGCGCGCGGCTTCGATTTCGTCGCCGATGCCACCGGTGTCGCCAAGGTGGTCGAAAGCATGATCGGCTTCACCGCCGATGGTGGCACGGCCCTGGTCTTCGGCGTGTGTGCGCCCGATGCCAGGATCTCGATTGCCCCCTTCGAGATCTTCCGCCGGCAGATCAGACTTGCGGGATCGCATTCGCTCAACCGCAACATCCCGCAGGCGCTCGATATCCTCAAGCGCGACGACGGCACGATGGCGCGGCTTGTCAGCCACCAGCTGCCACTGTCCGAAATGCTGCCGTTCTTCGGCAAAAGCGGCGGCGACCCGGCGACGATGAAAGTACAGTTTTCAGCGGAATCCTAATTTCGAAGAACAGCCGCGCTTGGGGCCGCAGGCAGATTCCCCACTTGGGAAGCCTATTCCTTGTCCTTTCCGCCAAAAGGTGACTCAAGTAGACAGTGACGACGGCATTTCGAACAAGGAGCCCACGGATGGCAAAGACGATAAGGACGATGGAGGACTTCTCAGCCTTTGTCGGCCTGTCTCGCACCACCGTTTCCAAATATTTCAACGATCCCGGCTCGGTGCGGAAAAACACCCGAACCGTGATCGAGGCCGCGCAAAAGAAGTCCGGCTTCCGGCCGAGCATGTTCGCCGTCAATCTCAACCGCCGCCGCAGCAACATTCTCGGCGTCATCATTCCGAATTCGACGGATCCGTTCTACATGGCGCTGACGCGTCGCATCGAAACGATCGCCAATGAAGCCGGTTTCCTGGCATTTGTGCTGTCTTCCGACGGGCACGCCGAAATGGAGGACCAGGCGATCCAGACATTCAGGTCGATGAACATTGCCGGCGCCATCATCGCGCCGCTCGGCGTGCAATCCCATCACCGGATACTCGCGGAACTCGGATCAAGCATCCCGCTGATCTATGTCGACTCGCCGCTTGATGAGACCTCCTCGTTCGTCGGCACCGACAACAGGCAGAGTTTCAGGCTGATCGTCGACTATCTCTGCCGGTCCGGCGAGCCGCCTTGCTACTTCGCCATGCCGTTGGTCAACAACAACGCCTCGGCCAGGCAGGACGCCTATGTCGAGGCCATGCAGCAGTTCAAGATGACGCCTGAAATCGTGCCCGTCACTGATGCGCGGTCATGGGATTTCGAGAAGTTCGGCTATGATGAAGCGCTTCGCATCCTGAAGGCGGAGGGCTTTGCCACCAAGACAGTGCTTTGCGCCAATGACCGTGTTGCCTTCGGCGTCATCGCGGCCGCCTATCAACTGGGCCTGAAGGTGGGCCACGGATCCGACTGCGATATGCGGGTCGCGGGACATGATGACCATCCGCTGTCGCGCTACGCCTGCCCGCCGATCACGACCGTTGCGCAAAACTACAATGAGATCGGCCGCCTGGCCATCGAACTTCTGCTGGAAAGGCTGGACGAAGAATCCTCGGCCAAACCAGGCAGCGGGCGCATCCTGCTCAACGCCGAACTCATGCTGCGAAGCTCGGCCTGAGCGCTCTCGGCAACCTTGAAGGCAATCACATCCGTACGAACCCATGGCCGACAGCCGTAGGCGCTGTGCGAAGTGATCGACCACGACACTGGTTGCCGTCTCCGTTGCCGTCAACCCGGTCACGGCATCGATCTTCGGTGTCGTCTTCCTGGGCGAGCAGGTGAGCGCGAAACTGATTGTCGGGCTCATCGCGGTCCTCGCCGGAATAGCGATCGCATCAGGAGCAGGGTTCGGCTCTAGACATCGGGAGCCCCGGCCTTCCTGAAATTAAATTCAGGCGGATATACCGATCATCCTGTTGGTGCGGGGAATTGCTGCTGGCATTGGTGGGAGGGATGGTTCAAGAAGGGATCACCGATCCGTGATTGCTTCTTCATGTCGTCCATCCGCCCGCTGATCCCGCTCCTTCTCGCCGCAGGCATCCTGCTCGGCGGTAATGGGCTGCAGGGCACGCTGATCGCACTGCGCGGTGCGCAGGAAGGGTTTCCCGCTTCCGACATCGGCCTGATGGGCACCTTCTATTTCGCCGGCTTCCTGCTCGGCTGCCTGGCCATCACCCGCATCATGAAGGCAGTCGGCCATATCAGGGCGTTTTCAGCACTTGCCGCGATCGCCTCGGTCGGCACTCTGCTTTTGGTGCTGGTCCTCGATCCGATGATGTGGTGCGCGGTGCGCTTTGCCGGCGGCTTCTGCTTCGCCGGGCTGTTCACCATCGTCGAAAGCTGGCTGAATTCCGGCGTCACCAACAAGGACCGCGCCCGCGTACTGGCGATCTACCGGATGGTCGATACCGGCTCGGTGACATCAGCCCAATTCCTGATCCCGGTCTTCGGCGCCGGCGGCTTCACCATCTTCGCCATCATGTCGATCATGATCACGCTGTCGCTGGTGCCGGTTTCGCTCGGCGACCGCTCCAACCCGACGCCGCCGGAGGAGGTCAAGCTCGACCTGGCGCGCGTCTGGCGCATTTCCCCGCTCGGCTGCTTCGGCTGCATTGCCGTCGGCGTCACCAACAGCGCCTTTCGCACGCTGTCGCCGGTCTATGCCGAACAGATCGGCATGTCGGTTGCCGATGTCGTCACCTTCGTCAGCGTCGGCATCTTTGGCGGCGCCATCATCCAGTATCCGCTCGGCTACCTCTCAGACCGCTGGGACCGGCGCCGGGTGTTGTTGCTGACGACCTGCTGCGCGATGCTTTCCGCTTTGGCGCTGGTGTTCATCGCCGGCAGCAATCCGCTGCTCAATTTCGTTATCATCTTCATCTTCGGCTGTTTCGCCATGCCGCTCTATTCCTTGTCGGCGGCGCACTCCAACGACCGCGCCGACACGGGCGAGTTCGTGCTGATCAATGCGGCGCTGATGTTGTTCTACTCCTTCGGCGCCATTGGCGGGCCGTTCGCCGCCTCGACTGCGATGCAACATTTCGGGCCGAGCGCGCTGTTCGTGTTCAGCGCCACCGTCTATGCGATCTTCATCGCCGTCATCCTCTACCGCATGCAGGCGCGGTCCGGCGTGCCCGTGGGCAAGCGCAGCCGCTTCACAGCGCTGTTGCGCACTTCGACCATTTTCGCGCGCCTGGCCAGGCGGAATGGCGATTCCGATGACCCGGGAAGCACATGACCGAGGCGCCAAAGCTTGACGAAAGCCTTCCCGGCTGAAATCTAGGAAGACCTTACTCCTGCCAAAAGCGATTTGATGCACGTCATCACCACCCAGAAAGAACTCGAGACCGTTCTCGCCGCTTTCGAAAAGTCGGATTTCGTCACCGTCGACACCGAATTCATCCGCGAAACGACCTTCTGGCCAATCCTGTGCCTGATCCAGATGGCCGCCCCTGGCGTGACGGCGCTGATCGATCCGCTGTCGCCTGACATCAACCTGGCGCCCTTCTTCAGGCTGATGGCCAACGAGGCGGTGGTGAAAGTCTTCCATGCCGCCCGGCAGGACATCGAAATCATCGTCCATCTCGGCGATCTGGTTCCGCACCCGGTGTTCGATACACAGGTCGCGGCAATGGTCTGCGGCTTCGGCGACAGCGTTTCCTACGACCAGCTCGTGCAGCGCATCACCGGGGCGCGGCTCGACAAGTCTTCACGCTTCACCGACTGGCGCCACCGGCCGCTGTCCGACAAGCAGCTCGACTACGCGCTGGCCGACGTCACCCATCTGATCGAGGTCTATCAGCACCTGAGCGCCGAATTGGAGCGGGAAAACCGCGCCCACTGGCTGAATGAGGAAATGGACGTCCTGACCTCGCGCGAGACCTATGATCCACACCCCGAGGACGCCTGGAAGCGGCTGAAGATGCGGCTGCGCAAGCCGCAGGAACTGGCGATCGTGCAGGCCGTGGCGGCATGGCGCGAGCGCGAGGCGCGCGAGCGCGACGTGCCGCGCGGCCGTGTGCTCAAGGACGACGCGATCTACGAAGTGGCGCAGCAGGCGCCGCGCGACGCGGCCGCCCTTGGCAAGCTGCGCACCACGCCAAAAGGCTGGGAGCGCTCCTCGACGGCGACGGCCCTGCTTGGAGCAGTCAATGCTGCACTTGCCCTGCCCAAGGAGCAGATGCCGAAGCTGCCGAAGAATTTCCAGCCACCGGAAGGCTCAAGCGCCGCGGCGGAACTGTTGAAGGTGCTGCTGCGGATCGTCGCCGAAAAGCAGGGCGTGGCCTCGAAGGTGCTGGCTTCCAGCGACGACATCGACCGCATCGCGGCCGAGGGCGAGGATGCCGATGTGCCGGCACTGCAGGGATGGCGTCGCGCCGTCTTCGGCGAGGCGGCACTGAAGCTGGTGCGCGGTGAGATCGGGATAAAATTCGACAAGCGAAAAATAGCGGTGTTCGATTTGTAGCTTCTGCCCTATCCCCTTGTGTGGGGGAAGGAAGAACTGCTCTGCTCAAACCGCTCCCAGCAGGTGCAGCGCGAACCAGATCCAGGCCAGCGCCAGCACCGCCGCGCCTGCGAAGAAAGAGCGGCTGCGCAGCCGCAGATTGTTGCTGGTCAGGTGGACCCAAGCGTGAAAATAGCGCGAGGCGACGAAAATCCACATCAGCGCCAAGGTTAGATAGTTGACGCCGTTGGTGACGTGGAGCGTCAGGCACACCACGTAGAAAAGCACCGGTAATTCGAACTGGTTGCAGAGATTGGCGGCAACGGTGACGCTGGATGCAGGCTCGGTCGAACGCGTCTTGAACTGGCCGACCTTGGCCTCGCCGGACTTCACCGCGACGAACCGGCGCCGGCCCATCACGCCGTAAACGATATAGACCAGCAGAACCTGCGCCAGAACAGGCCAGAAGATCTCGGTCTGGTTCATGGTTGCCCCTGCCCTGCTAAACCTCGATCACCCTTGGCGCGGCTTCTGGCCCGCCAGGGCAAGAATTGCGATGACGACCAGCGGGATGGCGAGAAGCGCGAATTTGGTGACGATCAGCGCCGAAGCCAAAGACAGCGAATCCGGGTTGGCCGACAGGAAATCGGACAGAAGCCGCGCCACGGCGATGTTCTGGGCGTAGTCGGCAAGCGTGTAGGGCAGCACCAGAACCAGCGCGAAGATCGACTGCACTTGCCCCGGCAAGGTGCGGAAAGTCTTCAGGCGCCGGCCTGTGGCCAGGATCAGGCTGACCAGGGTCAGCGACAGCAGCGCCGGGAACAAAAGATCGAAGGTCAGATAGTGCCAGACCAGAATGATCTCGCCGCCGCGCCGGCCGAGCGCCGTCAGCCAGGCCATGCCTTCGTCGGGCGTGAAACCGAAGTAGCGCATGTCAAGCGACGGCAGGCCGCCGCTCAACTGCCGGAAATAGAGGAATTCCAACACCGTCATGGCGATGAAGACGGCCGCCGACAGGAAACACAGTGCGGCCGCGTGACGGGGCAGCCGCAGGATCGTCGCGGTCAGGCTCCGCCCGAGCCCGTATTGTTCAGGCTCCGCCGGGATAGTTCGGGCTTTCGCGGGTAATCGTGACGTCATGGGCGTGGCTTTCACGAAGTCCGGCGTTGGATATGCGCACAAAAGTGGCGCGGTCGCGGAAATCGGCAAGATCGCGGCCACCGACATAACCCATAGCGGCTTTTAGCCCGCCTGCAAGCTGGTGCAGCACGCCAGACACAGGTCCTTTGTACGGAACCTGGCCTTCAATGCCTTCCGGCACCAGTTTGAGCGTATCGCGCACCTCGGCCTGGAAGTAGCGATCGGCCGAGCCGCGCGCCATGGCACCGACCGAACCCATGCCGCGATAGGCCTTGAAGGAGCGACCCTGGTGCAGATAGACCTCGCCCGGGCTTTCATCGGTACCGGCCAGCAGCGAGCCGATCATGGCGGCACTGGCGCCGGCGGCGAGCGCCTTGGCGAGATCGCCGGAATATTTGATGCCGCCATCGGCAATCACCGAGACACCGGATTTGTGCGCCGTCTCGACCGCCGACATGATGGCCGAGAGCTGCGGCACGCCGACACCGGCAACGATGCGGGTGGTGCATATCGAGCCCGGGCCAATGCCGACCTTCACGGCGTCGGCGCCGGCGTCGATCAGCGCCTGCGTGCCCTCGGCGGTGGCGACGTTACCGGCCAGGATGCGAACCGAGTTGGAGAGTTTCTTTGCCCGCGTGACCGCGTCGAGTACGCGCTGCGAGTGGCCGTGCGCGGTGTCGATGACGAGGAGGTCGACGCCGGCATCGATCAGACGCTCGGCGCGCTCGAAGCCGTCGTCGCCGACGCTGGTGGCCGCCGCCGCGCGCAGACGCCCCTGCGCATCCTTCGTGGCGTGCGGGTTCAACTGCGACTTCTCGATGTCCTTGACGGTGATCAGCCCGACGCAATTGCCTGACTTATCAACAACAACGAGCTTTTCGATGCGGTGCTGGTGCAGAAGCCGCTTGGCCTCGTCCTGGTCGACATTCTCCTTGACCGTGATCAGGTTCTCACGGGTCATCAACTCGTAGACCTTCTGCGCCGGATCGGAGGCAAAGCGCACGTCGCGGTTGGTCAGGATGCCGACCAGCCGGCCGGTCTTGTGGCCGCCAGTGCCGCCATTCTCGACCACCGGAATCCCCGAGATCGAATAGGTGCGCATCAGCGACAACGCGTCGGCGAGTGTTGCGTCCGGACCGATGGTGACCGGATTGACCACCATGCCGGACTCGAATTTCTTGACCTGCCGCACCTGCTCGGCCTGTTCGGCCGGCGAGAAATTGCGGTGGATGACGCCAATGCCGCCGGCCTGGGCCATGGCGATGGCGAGACGCGCCTCGGTGACGGTGTCCATCGCAGCCGAGAGGATCGGCACGTTGAGGTCGATGTCGCCGGCAATGCGGGTGCGGACATCGGTCTCGCCCGGCATGACCTCGGAATGACCCGGCTGCAAAAGCACGTCGTCAAAGGTCAGCGCCAGTGCGCCGGTGGACGTTTCGATGATTTTTGCCATGGCCAGCCCTTTAGAATGCGGAAAAAGCGCTGGACCAGGATGGACAGCGCCGACTCTCATCTTCCCTTTCAGGATTGGCGCTGGCTGGTAACACGTCGCGACGCGGATGAAAAGCCGATCGTTGCATTGCACAACAGCGTCTTCGGCCATTTGATTGTGCCACCCATAGTTGCGGTCGCACAAAAGTGACAGCAAATTAACACGACTTTGGTGGCCAGCCATGATAACCGCCCCCACATATCGGCTCGTTCGCCTTTTCTGAACGAGAATCGGGCCGGAAAGAAAGTTTGAAACGGTCACGCTCGTGAATCGCACCATTCCGCTGATCCTGGCGGTCGCCCTTTTCATGGAGAATATGGATTCGACCGTCATCGCGACATCACTGCCGGCGATCGCGATCGACATCCATACCAGCCCGATCGCACTCAAGCTGGCGCTGACCGCCTATCTGGTGTCGCTAGCGATCTTCATTCCAATCAGCGGTTGGATGGCCGACCGCTTCGGCGCCAAGACCGTTTTTCGTGCCGCGATCGCGGTGTTTATCGTCGGTTCGGTCGCCTGCGCCTTGTCCGGTTCGCTGCCGGCCTTCGTCGTGTCGCGCTTCCTGCAAGGCATTGGCGGCGCCATGATGACCCCGGTCGGGCGCCTGGTGCTGGTGCGCGCCACGCCCAAGAGTGACCTGGTCGCCGCCATGTCGTGGCTGACGGTTCCGGCACTGGTCGGGCCGCTGGTCGGACCGCCGATCGGCGGCTTCATCACTACCTATTTCACCTGGCACTGGATCTTCCTGATCAATGTGCCGATCGGCCTGGTCGGCATCTGGCTGGCCACGCGCTTCCTGCCGGAAACCGAATCGATGGAGACGCCGCCGCTCGATTTCATTGGCTTCGTGCTAAGCGGGGTGGCGGCGTCCGGCGTGGTGTTTGGTCTGTCGGTGGTCAGCCTGCCCTATTTGCCGCCGGCGACCGGGTTCATCACCGTGGCCGTCGGGCTGCTGTCGGGCGCGCTCTACCTGATGCATGCGCGCCGCGCCAAAGATCCGCTGTTGGCGCTCGAACTGTTCCGCAACCAGGTGTTCCGCTCCTCCGTGCTGGGTGGATCGCTGTTTCGCATCGGCATCGGCGCGGTGCCCTTCCTGCTGCCGCTGATGTTCCAGATCGGCTTCGGCCTGACGCCGTTCCAGTCCGGCATGATCACCTTCGTCTCGGCGATCGGCGCCATCGGTATGAAATTCGTCACCGCGCTGATTTTTCGCGTTGCCGGCTTCCGTCGCGTGCTGATCGTCGGCTCGCTGGTCGCCGCCGCATCGATCGCCATCTACGGCCTTTTCACGCCTGAAACGCCTTACGTGCTGATGCTGGCCATATTGCTGGTTGGCGGCTTCATCCGCTCGATGTTCTTCACAGGCGTCAACGCGCTCTCCTACGCCGAGGTCTCGGCCGAGGACACCAGCAAGGCAACGCCGATCACGGCGGTGTTCCAGCAGCTGTCGATCGCGCTCGGCGTGGCGCTCGCCGGCGGCATCCTGGAAGTCTCGACCTCTATCCATGGTGGCCCGCTGACGCTGGGCGATTTCCACATCGCCTTCTTCATCGTGGCCGCCGTATCGGCGGCGGCGTCACTGTCCTTCATGCGGCTGGCGCCCGACGCCGGCAATGCCGTCTCCGGCCACGGCCGGCTGACAACACCCAAGACGCTGGAGCCGGCGAGATCGCCGGGGGAGTGACGGGCGGAGCGAGCGCCATCACGATGTCGCCGGTGGCCCTCGCCCTTTGAAGTCTTTCGCCAACAGATACAGCTCCACCGATTCATCCCGCGAGGCCGGCGGCTTGACGTGGTGGACGGAGCGGAAATTCTTCTTGAGCATCGAGAGCAGTTCGTTTTCGGCGCCGCCTTGAAAAGTTTTGGCGAGGAAATGACCGCCCGGCTTCAGGACGGACAGCGCGAAATCGGCCGCCACCTCGCACAGATGCATGGTGCGGATGTGGTCGGTCCGTTTGTGACCGGTGGTTGGTGCCGCCATGTCGGACAACACGACATCCGGGTCACCGCCCAACGCTTCGGCAAGCTTGCGCGGCGCATCCGGATCGAGAAAATCCATCAAAAGCACCGGCGCGCCGGGCACGGCATCCATTTCCAGATAGTCGATGCCGACGACATGGGGATTTTCCGCCGTCGATTTCGTGCGCGCGGCCGCGACCTGGCACCAGCCGCCGGGGGCAGCGCCGAGATCGATCACCTTCATGCCCGGCTTCAGCAGATGGTGCTTGTCGTCGATCTCGATCAGCTTGTAGGCCGCGCGCGAGCGGTAGCCGTCAGCCTTCGACCTCTGGACATAGGGATCGTTGATGTGGCGCTGCAGCCAGCGGCGCGACGATTCCTTCAGGCCGCTTTTCTTCTTGATCCGCGTCTTCAGCACGCGAATGCCGGCCGATCCTGGATTTTCCGGTTTCTTGGTCATTAACGGCCACGCCCATCGTTGCGCCAGACGCCGTCATCGGCCATCAGCTCGCTCAATATGCCTTCGCGCAGGCCCCGGTCGGCGACGCGCAGCCGCTCCGAGGGCCAGACCGCGCGGATCGCTTCGAGGATAGCACAGCCGGCCAGCACCAGATCGGCGCGGTCGGCACCGATGCAAGGGTTGGCGCAGCGCTGCTGGAAATCCCAGCCGACCAGCCTCTCCACCATGCGGTCGACACTGTCGCGGTCCATCCACAGCCCGTCGACCCGACGCCGGTCGTAACGTTCGAGATCAAGGTGAACGCCGGCCAGCGTCGTCACCGTGCCCGAAGTGCCGAGCAGATGGAAATTCGGGCTGGCCTTGAGGTGGCTCAGTCGGTCGCGGCCGTCAAAACTCGCCAGCCGGCCGGCAACGTCGTCGACCATGGCGGTGAAGATGTCGCGCGTCACCGTGCGGCCGCCAAAGCGCTCGGCCAAGGAGACGACGCCTACCGGCAGCGACGTCCACGAGACGATGTGATTGGCGAGCCGCGGCGAACGGCGGCCGGTGAGATCGATCAGCGCGATCTCGGAGGAGCCGCCGCCGATATCGAACAGGACGACGCCCTGCGTGTCGCGCTCGACCAGCGAGCCGCAGCCGGACACCGCCAGCCGCGCCTCTGTCTGGCGGTCGATGATCTCGAGCTTCAGGCCGGCCTCGCGCTCGACGCGTTCGAGGAATTCGACGCCGTTTTCGGCCGAGCGGCAAGCTTCGGTGGCGATCAGCCTGGCCTTCCTGATCTTGCGGCTGCGCAACTTGTCGCCGCAGATCTTTAGCGCCTCGACCGCGCGATCCATCGCCGGCTGGCCGAGCCGGCCATTGGCGGTGAGCCCCTCACCCAGCCTGACGATGCGCGAGAAGGCGTCGATGACGCGGAACTGGCCATGCCGTGTCGGCACAGCAACCAGCAGCCGGCAATTGTTGGTGCCAAGGTCGAGGGCGGCAAAGACCGGAAGTTCGTGCACCGGCGGCCGGCGGGTGCCCTGTTCGGGGCGTGGCGCCGGAGCGACGGGGGAGATTGCCGGCGCCGTTGGCTGCTTCGGTTCCAAAGCCGGGGCAGCGGCCTGGCCTGGGGCCGGCGATCGATTGCCCTGGGGGTGCGCTTCGTCGCGCGCAAAAACCTTGCGCCCGCGCCTCCGCTTGCGTCGTTTCTTGGGCTTGCCCTTCTGGTGATGGGTCGCGTCACCCGCCTGCCCATCGGCGGAGCGCTGCTCCGTCGGGCGGCGTTGCTGCCAACCGGCTGTCCCCTGGCCCGGTGGCCCTGGGGAAGCGCTGGACGCGCCCACCTCCGACGCGCCTGCGCCGGTGTCGCGGTCTTCCACTGTCGTTCCTTCCGGCGCCGCGCGAACCGATGAAGGACGCAGCAGGCACTTTGGCATGTTTCAAGTTGCCGCCAGACTAACAGTGCCGCGCCCGATCACCAAGAGCCGCATGCTGAATTTTGCCGGCTGGGAGCGAACCGCCTTTCGTCCCGCCGCGTAATGTAGCCGCAAGGCTGGGTTGGTAGCGCAGTGCCGGCGAAGACAACTCTCGTCGATGCCGATGCCTCCTTGCTGGCCATTGCACTGCTTTCGCTGCGGGCAGATCTTGCCAGCGGCCGGCGCGACAAGTGTTCGCGGTTGAATAGCCGGCTTCAATGAGGCATTTCTGAAATGTAGGGAAGTCACCGGGCAGCCGGCCTCCCACCATCAAGCGAAAAGGACGCGGACACGCAACGCATGGCGATCAGGCAATGAACTGGAGACGCTATTTCTGGCCGGTGGTCGGCGTCGCCGCGGTGATCTTCTCGCTGCTGCTGCTCTGGCACGAACTGCGCGGGATTTCGCTCGACGATGTCTGGGATGGGCTCGCCGCCATTCCAACCCGCGGCTGGGTGCTGGCGGGGCTGAGTTCCGTCATCGCCTATGCCGCACTCGCCGGTTACGACCATATAGCGCTGCTGCATATCGGCAAGCGTGTGTCGTGGCTGTTCGTGACGCTGTGCTCCTTCACCACCTACGCGCTGTCGCACAATATTGGCGGCTCGGTGTTTTCCGGCGCCGTCATCCGCTACCGCGCCTATGGCACCAGGGGGTTGACCGGCCAGGATGTCGGCGTGCTGGTGGCGATCTGCTGGATCACCTTCGTGCTGTCCAGTCTTCTGGCCGGCGGTCTGGTGCTGGTGCTGGAGCCGCAAATCGTCGACCGCTTCTCAGGCGCCCCGCATCACGGGCTGGCGATCGCCGCCGGCCTTGCCATGCTGATTCTCATCAGCGCCTACATCTTCGGCAGCGCGCTGCATCTGCGCCCGCTGAAGATCGCCAGCTTTCAGCTGCACTATCCGGCACTGCCGATCGTCGCCAGGCAATTGCTGATCGGCCCGATCGAACTGATTGCCGCCGCGGCGATCATCTTCTTCGCCCTGCCCGAGGTTCACAATCCCGGCTATTTCGTCGTGCTCGGCGTCTTCCTCGTCTCCTTCTCGGTCGCCCAGCTCTCGCACGCGCCGGGCGGGCTGGGCGTGTTCGAGGTGGTGTTCCTGGCCGGGCTTTCCGACATGGAACCGGTCGGCGTGCTGGCGGCGCTGGTTGTGTTCCGGCTGTTTTATCTCATCATCCCGCTGATCCTGGGCCTCGGCGTGGTGCTGTTCTTCGAACGCTCGCAGTTCAGCCGGACGGAGAGCTGAGGCACAGGATCGGATTCTGTGACCGCACCCGCGAGCCATATGAAACCCGGCGTTTGAAACCACCTGTCAAAACGTGGCGATTGAACCGCAGAGCAGGCTTGACTATTTTCCGCTGGCGGCTACAAGGCAGCGCTCAAGCGGCTCAGCCGCTCAGCCCGCGCGGTTCATGACCACGCCTGCTGGGGAATAGGTTAACGGTAGACCCACGGACTCTGACTCCGTTAGTCCTGGTTCGAATCCAGGTTCCCCAGCCAAGCAATTTCAAGTACTTAGCGATATCTAAGTCTCGCCTTCGGGCTTCCATGTCTCGTTTGTGTCGCGTCAAGCTCCAAGCAGAGATTTTCCGCCGCCGCCGGTGGGCCAAGGCAGGAGGCTGCCTCCATTCAGCTTCCACGGCCCGCCTCGGACGGGGGCAAAACTGTCTGGGGCGGGCTTCCGTTCGACCTTGTCGCCAAAGCGATCATGGTTTTCCACCGTTAACTCTTTGGATCGAGTTTTCTTGCTGGAGCTTCGGTGACTCGTTTATTAGAAATCCCTTATGGAGAGACGGCACGCAATCCGAAGAGTCATGGATGGGCTCTGGGAGGTCTACGACATAGACAACGACAAGGTTGTGCGCGTGGGTGGAGTGCCCTTGACAAACTTGTTGGATGAGGACGCGCTCGACGCGTTGGACCTGATACGGGATGGCTTCCTGACCCCTGGCCAGTCCAGGAGGAAAAAGGCCTAAGGCGAGGTGCCAGTTCCGCACCACTAGTCGGGCGTCGGCGGCTGCAATCCCAGGCGCAAACGCTGACCTTCAGCGAAAGCGACGGCATCTGGCTCACGTTCGAAGGCTCTGGAATAGCTGTTGCCGTCCGTTGTTACGATCCTAACAACCCACTCGCCCAAGGATTGGCTGATTTCTACTGCTGGGGCAGACGGTCTGTTATCGGCCATGCCCCTGCTTTAAAAACTGACGGTTTCGGAATGTCTCACGAAGTTCGTCGCCCCCTTTATTAGCTTATCTTAATATAATGCCAGAGCAATAGCGATACCAGCTTAAGCCGGCACAAACGGCACGCTTCCAGACCACGTTCGGCAACGCCAGCGCCAACGCGCAGACGCCAAGGCGGCCGGCATCAAGCGGCACGAGATCGACGAAGAAGTGGACAAGCCTCTACCGCACAATCCTCGACGCAATGCTGCGACATGACAGAGCTTGCAAAAAGGCCCCGGCGCAGGGTGAATCGCCGGGGCCTTAGCCATGTACGAGATACTTAGCATGTCCGCTCATTACGATGCGCTAACGTGCTCAAAAATGCGTAAATACGCTACACAACCTGTAGCTGGTGGCAGGTGAGAGAAGTACAGGACAATCCTCCCCGTTGCGGCGCCCCACCCAAAACGGGGATCGCCGATAGCCAGAACCAAACCTTTCAAACAGTTATCGCAGGCTGAAATCGAGCGCTTCCTGGTGGCAGCGGAAGCGCTGCACAAGAGCATCGTGAACCGGCTCTATCGCCTACATGCGATCACTACCCCGCAACGCGAACCCTGCATGAGGTATTACAGTTGAAGGCGGTGAAGGATGTGACTGGTAAGGAGGTCGAGTTCATTCCGTGGAACACCACGCGACCGGTTCGGCCTCCTGCGGGTAGGGACTTCGGTCTTAGTTGAGCACTCGCTAATATGCTTATAACTTAGGCAGCGCGGGGGACGATCCCAAATCGAGGCCTAACCCGCAATGGCCGGTGCCGCCCGCTTCCAACCCAAGCATCCCTGCACCGGCCATTCTTTTGCGCCCGCCGATCCATGCGGCAGGCGGTGCCCTCCATACCCTGCCGAAGATCGGCGCGGGCTTTTCCAACTTTCCATGGGGCAGCCATGGCCGACAAGCCTTGCAACCACGTATGTCCTGGCAGACCGTCCTCACCGCTAAAGACAAGGCAGAAGCCGAAGCGCTTGAACAGGCGATGGTCCAGGACGGCGTAAAGCGCGGGTCGAGGAGATTACCCGAAGCCGAAGAAGCGCTAAAGGGCTCGGCGCAGTCGGCGGCATATCCGGTGATAGATCGGCGAGCTTTGAAGATCTCGGGCTGCGTGAGTGAACAGCAACACGACAAAGAGGACAACCACTGCCGACGCGAACCCGGTGATGAGAGCCATCCGCGCAAACGTCGCCGACGTCAGGATGTTCCCTTGAAAAGGGCCGGCGCCCGTTGGGCGGGGTGGCGTTGGGTAAAGGCGCCGGCCAGGCGGAAACAGGTCCGCCGCGCCGCACAGATGGCCGATTTATCGGGCCGGCGTTATGGCGTGATCGCGGAAGCTTAATGTTTGCCAGGCAGGAGCAATGCTTCGCCCCCCGCGCGGCGTGCTTGACCATTGCCGGCAACTTTGTGGGTGAGGGATTCTTACAGAAATTATCCGGTGGGTTCAACCGGTCACTGCAACACTCTTAATCTGAGAGGATGAGGAGGTGTTGCATGGTGACGTCACGGATCTGGTTTACGTCAGCGCAGAAGGCCGAGCTTTGGGAGCGATGGAAGCAAGGTCAGAGCATTTCGTCGATCTCGCG
>NZ_JBWLUW010000081.1:0-516 GCF_057784245.1 Mesorhizobium sp. CNPSo 4671
CTGCAGGCCTGTCTGGGAATTCGGATCGACGGCTGGAACCGTGCGATCGAGGTCGACCGTCCACGCTTGCCAATAGGCATCGACAATCTCGTCATTCGTCACCTGGCGGTTGGGGAGGCGAAAGTCGATCTCACTTTCGAGCGCGTCGGCGACCACATTGTTTGTTATCTCGATGAGCGGCATGAAGGGCTCGTGCCGCTGGTAGTGCGCTCCTAGCTGGGCCGGTCGCTGAAATTCTTTCGTACCCTGACATTCAAACTTTGGTGAACAAACCTGAAAGAAACACGTGCCACGCCGAACTGAGATTTGCGCGGTTTGTTTCACGGGTTAAAAATTAGGTTTCCGAACACGGCCCGTTGAACGAACGCGCCAAGAGGCTGCGCCAAAGGGCAGCAAGCCTCAGGCGAAGTTGATTTGGGCTTTGGGTTTCTCGTCGCCGTATACCGTATCGGGCCCAGAAAATTCGAGGTGGCCGGCACGCGTGGGACTGAACGAACTCACAGCGCCGCCAATGAC
>NZ_JBWLUW010000082.1:0-510 GCF_057784245.1 Mesorhizobium sp. CNPSo 4671
CCTCTACGTGATGCTGGTATTGGCCTATTGCTGCGGGTTGCGGCTGGGGGAACTCGCGCGTCTCGATCTTGGTGATGTCGATCTGATTGCCGGCACGATCACCATCCGGGAAACGAAGTTCTTCAAGTCCCGGATCCTGCCGCTTGCCGACAGTACACTGGCGGCGCTGACGGAATATCTGGAGATGAGGCGTAAGGCGAAGGCGCCGCAAAATGCGGAGTCTGGCCTGTTCTGGCACGATCAAGGCAATGCCCGATACACGTCGCAGGCCATCGCCCGTTGCCTGATCGACATCCTGCGTCGTGCTGGGCTCAAACCGGCGACAGGCAAAACCGGACCTCGCATTCACGATCTTCGCCACTCGTTCGTGGTGAACCGTATTCTCGAATGGTACCGCGCCGGTATCAATCCGCAGGACAAGTTGCCGTTCCTCGCGACGTATCTTGGTCACCGCGATATCCATTCGACGCTCGTCTACATCACCGTCACCCAGGATCTTCTGGAACAGGC
>NZ_JBWLUW010000083.1:0-496 GCF_057784245.1 Mesorhizobium sp. CNPSo 4671
GCGGAGTAAAGTCCGAGAGTTGGTCGGAACGGCGAAGCATCTCACCGGCGATCAGGGCTATAGCCTCGCGACACTCCGCGGCTTCCGGCCACTTGCTGAAGCCGTTTGCCAGGTTCGACATCTCCTGCGGAGTAAATTCAGAGAGTTGGCCGGAACGGCGAAGCAGCTCGCCAGCGATCGCGATTGAGGCGCGCAAGCTCTCCACATGCGGCCACTTGCTGAAGCCGTTTACCAGGTTCGACAGGTTCCGAGGAATAAAGTCGGATAGACGGTCGGCATGGCGAAGCATCTCACCGGCGATCATGGCTGTGGCCTCGCGACAACCCGCCTGTTCCGGCCACTTGCTAAAGCCGTTTGCCAGGTTAGCCAGGGTCTGCGGAGTAAATTCAGAGAGTTGGTCGGCACGGCGAAGCACCTCACCGGCGATCGTGGCTGTGGCCTCGCGACAACCCGCCTGTTCCGGCCACTTGCTGAAGCCGTTTGCCAGGTTAGCCAG
>NZ_JBWLUW010000084.1:0-478 GCF_057784245.1 Mesorhizobium sp. CNPSo 4671
GCACTGGCATTGAAGGCGGTGCCGGATGCCAATGCCTCGTGGACCGAAAGCGCCATGGTCAAGCACAAGCATGCCGATGTCGGTGTTGCCGTGTCGATCCCCGGTGGCCTGATCACGCCGATCATCCGGCATGCGGACGAAAAGACGCTATCGACCATCTCCAATGAGATGAAGGATCTGGCCAGCCGCGCCCGCAGCCGCAAGCTTAAGCCAGAAGAGTACCAGGGCGGCACCACGGCGGTGTCGAACCTCGGCATGTTCGGCATCAAGGACTTTGCCGCCGTCATCAACCCACCGCATGCGACGATCCTGGCGGTCGGCGCCGGCGAGGAACGGGCGGTGGTCAAGAATGGCGAGATCAAAATCGCGACTGTCATGTCGGTGACCTTGTCGACCGACCATCGCGCCGTCGACGGAGCGCTCGGCGCCGAACTGCTGGTCGCCTTCAAGCGGCTCATCGAGAACCCGATGGGCATGC
>NZ_JBWLUW010000085.1:0-478 GCF_057784245.1 Mesorhizobium sp. CNPSo 4671
GCACTGGCATTGAAGGCGGTGCCGGATGCCAATGCCTCGTGGACCGAAAGCGCCATGGTCAAGCACAAGCATGCCGATGTCGGTGTTGCCGTGTCGATCCCCGGTGGCCTGATCACGCCGATCATCCGGCATGCGGACGAAAAGACGCTGTCGACCATCTCCAACGAGATGAAGGATCTGGCCAGCCGCGCCCGCAGCCGCAAGCTGAAGCCGGAAGAGTACCAGGGCGGCACGACAGCCGTCTCGAACCTCGGCATGTTCGGCATCAAGGACTTTGCAGCCGTCATCAATCCGCCGCATGCGACGATCCTGGCGGTCGGCGCCGGCGCGGAACGGGCGGTGGTCAAGAATGGCGAGATCAAAATCGCGACTGTCATGTCGGTGACCTTGTCGACCGACCATCGCGCCGTCGACGGAGCGCTCGGCGCCGAACTGCTGGTCGCCTTCAAGCGGCTCATCGAGAACCCGATGGGCATGC
>NZ_JBWLUW010000086.1:0-477 GCF_057784245.1 Mesorhizobium sp. CNPSo 4671
AGATAGAGCACGTCCTTGTAGCGCGACAGTTCGCGCGCGATGCGCTCGATCTGCTCTTCGAGCTTGAGCACCTGGTTGGCATAGCGCGGCGCTTCCGAAAGCGCACGCACCAGGGTCTTTTCCTGCTCCTTCGAGATCGTGCCCCGCGCCACGCCGGCGCGCACCGCGAGTGACGCCAGCACCGAGAGTTGGCAGGTAAAAGCCTTGGTCGAGGCGACGCCGATCTCGGGGCCGGCAAGCGTTGGGAGCACGACGTCGGATTCGCGCGCCATGGTCGATTCCCGCACATTGACGACGGCGCCGATCTTCATGCCGGCCTTGCGGCAATAACGCAGCGAGGCCAGCGTGTCGGCGGTCTCGCCCGATTGCGAGATGAAGAAGGCGGCGTCATTGGCCGACAGCGGCATCTCGCGATAGCGGAACTCCGAGGCGACATCGATGTCGACCGGCAGCCTTGCATAGCGCTCGAACCAGTAT
>NZ_JBWLUW010000087.1:0-470 GCF_057784245.1 Mesorhizobium sp. CNPSo 4671
TCATTGTCGGTCACCGTCGCCGTCAGCGTCACCAGGCCCGAGGTCAGGTTGATGCCTTCGGAGCTGTCGGTCGGATTGTCGGCCGTGTTCTCGTGCACCGCACGGTCCTGCGTCAGCGTCACCGCGCCGGTCGAGCTGTTGACCGAAAGCGTGAACACCAGGAAGGCCGGATCGCCGCTGTGGCCAGTGACATAGCCAGAGACCGTGTTGCCGCTCTGCGCCAGCACCACTGCCTGGCCGGTCGCCGAGTCGATCAGGTTGGAGGCCGAGCCGGAGAGGCTGACGCCGTAGCTGGTGGTGGCGCCGTCGGCGCCCTGCACCACGGTGAAGGCACCGGCAAAGCTCTGCGTGTCGGTGGTCGAGCCGGCGGGCCCGGTGCCCGAGCCGGCAACGCCGTTGGTCGCCGCCGTCAGGTAACTCTCGTCCACGTTCAGCGTCGGCGCCGCCGTCCCGCTCAGCGTGATCGAGGG
>NZ_JBWLUW010000088.1:0-427 GCF_057784245.1 Mesorhizobium sp. CNPSo 4671
TCCGGCGTCTTCATCACCTGCCCCCGTGGATCAATCCACGACGGGCTTTCCGTGATTCGTTGTTCGTTCATTTGCTCTCTCCTCAGCTATCCACTGAGGGGGCAATTCCTCGTGGCGCCGAGGGGGCAATTTTCCATGACGCGCGACACAAACGTCCCGACCCGCGGCCGGGACAGCAGGTCGCGAAGCAATGGCGCCGGCCCTACATCTACAGTGTCGAAGAGATCCGTCGGCTTCTCGATATCGCCCAATCCTACCCTTCACCGCGGTCACCGCTGCGACCGGTGAGCCTCTACGTGATGCTGGTATTGGCCTATTGCTGCGGGTTGCGGCTGGGGGAACTCGCGCGTCTCGATCTTGGTGATGTCGATCTGATTGCCGGCACGATCACCATCCGGGAAACGAAGTTCTTCAAGTCCCGGATCCT
>NZ_JBWLUW010000089.1:0-419 GCF_057784245.1 Mesorhizobium sp. CNPSo 4671
GGCCTATGTGTCGCGACTGGGGACCCAGCCGGGCATCATCGTTGCAGAACAGAAGATACACGACGGCCAATTTTATATTGCCGGCTTGAGAGACCCGCTTGCCGCCGACCCGCAGTCGCTGTTGTCTGGAACGCAGGTCAATCCCGCCCGGGTTCATTCGCAGTGGCGGTTCTATCAGAGCCTTGAGCCGCAGTTCGTGTTGAAGCGGCTGACGGCGTCGCTGGCTCCGCCGGATACAGTACGACTTTCGATCGTCAATGATCGCATCGTTGCCGAGGGCGAGGCTCCCGACACCTGGATAGATCGGGCGCGCGCAGCGGCCCGACAGCTTTCGGCAGGCGGACCGGAATTCGACATCTCCAGGGTCCGTGATGTGAGCCCCGAAGCACGCGCGGCGGAGCATTGGCAGTATTATGTAT
>NZ_JBWLUW010000090.1:0-410 GCF_057784245.1 Mesorhizobium sp. CNPSo 4671
ATATAGGTCATGGCATTGTAGCGCTCGGCGAGTTCGACGATCTCCCGGATCGGCGCGATGTCGCCGTCCATCGAATAGACGCTTTCGAAGACGATCAGCTTGGCGCGTTCGCGTCCCGCCGCCTGCAACAGGCTTTCCAGATGCGCGACGTCATTGTGCCGGAAGATCTTCTTCTCGGCGCCCGAGCGCCGCACGCCTTCGATCATCGAGGCGTGGTTCAACTCATCCGAAATGATCAGGCAATTGGGCAACAGCCGCGCAATGGTCGAGATCGAGGCTTCGTTGGAGACGAAGCCGGAGGTGAAGACCAGGGCGGCGTCCTTGCCGTGCAGGTCGGCAAGCTCATGCTCGAGCTCGACCAGCGGGTTGGACGTGCCGGAAATGTTGCGGGTGCCGCCGGCGCCCGAACC
>NZ_JBWLUW010000010.1:0-285971 GCF_057784245.1 Mesorhizobium sp. CNPSo 4671
ACGGTGAAGGCACCGGCAAAGCTCTGCGTGTCGGTGGTCGAGCCGGCGGGCCCGGTGCCCGAGCCGGCAACGCCGTTGGTCGCCGCCGTCAGGTAACTCTCGTCCACGTTCAGCGTCGGCGCCGCCGTCCCGCTCAGCGTGATCGAGGGAACATCGTCCTGGATATTGATTGAGATGGTCGACGTGGATGTATTGCCAAGACCATCGGTCACCGTGAACGTGAACACGTCCTGCCCGGGTTGCACGTTGGCGCCGTCGTTGCCCGCCGGAACATTCGCCTCCGGCGACGTCAACGTATAGGTGTAGGTGCCATCCGCGTTGACGTGCAGGATGCCGTATGTCCCAGTGATGTTCGTGCCGACATTGCCGCTCACGTCGCTGCCGATATTGCCTGATGCAACGCCGGTCACCGTCGCCCCGTCGGGATCCGAGAATGTCAACGTGCCAGTCTTGGTCTCCGAGCCGTCGCCTGCATGCGAGCCGTCAACCGTCCCGGGACCCAGGTCGCCGGCCGGCGGCGTCGTGTCGAGGCCAGCCTCGTTCACCGTCGCAATCTCTGCCACCACACGCGGCTGGCTGCCGGTCACTTCGATCGTCAGCGTCGCCGGCGAGGTGTCGCCGTCGCCGTCCGTGATCGTGTAATTGAAGACGTCATTGCCAGTCGGCGTATTCGGGGTGGCCTGATAGCTGTAGTCGCCATTGGCGAAGACCGTCAGCACGCCGTGCGCGCCCGCTACCGTCGTCACACCGTTGTTCGTTACCGAACCCGTCCATGCGATCGATGCGATGCCGTCCGCACCCGCAGTGTCAGCCGCGCCGGTCCCGTGAGTGCTTGTGCCGGTCTCGACATTGCCCGTTACCTTCTCACCGGACTGCGCGGCGTCCGTGTCGTTATGCGCCGTCGGCACGTCGTCCTTGATCGAGATCGTGATCGTCGAGGTGCTGGTGTTCCCAAAACTATCTTTCAGCGTATAGGTGAACACGTCCTGTCCGGGCTGCACGTTGGTGCCGTCGTTGCCCGCCGGAACATTCGCTTCCGGATTGGTCAGGGTATAGGTGTAGGTGCCATCCGCATTGACGTGCAGGACGCCGTACGTGCCATTGACGTTCGTGCCGACATTGCCGCTCACGTCGCTGCCGCCACTGCCTGATGCAACGCCGGTCACCGTCGCGCCGTCAGGGTCCGAGAAGGTCAGTGTGCCCGTCGTCGTCTCCGAGCCGTCGCCTGCATGCGAGCCGTCTACCGTCCCTAGGCCCAGGTCGCCGGCCGGCGGCGTCGTGTCGAGGCCCGCCTCGTCGACTGTAGCGGCCGCGGGCGATACCTGCGGCTGGCCGTTGGCCACCGTGATCGTCAGCGTCGCCGGCGAGGTGTCGCCGTCGCCGTCAGTGATCGTGTAATTGAAGACGTCATTGCCCGTCGTCGTATTCGGGTTGGCGTGATAGCTGTAATCGCCGTCGGCGAAGACCGTCAGCACGCCGTGCGCGCCCGTTACCGTCGTCACGCCGTTGCTGGTAACCGAACCCGTCCAGGCGATCGACGCGATCCCATCGGCTCCCGCCGTGTCCGCCGCGCCGGTGCCGTGGGTGCTCGTGCCGGTCTCGACATTGCCCGTCACCGTCTCGCCGGACTGCGCGGCGTCCGTATCGGCTTTCGCCGTCGGCACGTCGTCGATGACATTGATCACCAGGTTCCCGGAGGCGGGCTGGTTGTCCAGGTCGGTCACAACGACCGCGAAGCTGGGTGCCGCTTCCGTATTGGCTCCGTCGCCAGCCGTGGCGCTGTGGTAGTCTGCTGTCAGCGTGTAGCTGTAGTGGATCGTGCCCGTGCCGTTCGCGCTGGTGTACTCGTACCAGGCGCTCACTGTGCCGCCCGTGGTGGCGTCCGTAAACGTCGTCGGATTGCCCGAATCGCTCGACAGCGCGTGGCCGCCCAGCGACACCGAGTTCACCCCATCCTGCGAGGTGAAGCCGATCGTGCCGCTCACCGCGTTCGAGCCGTCATGCTGCGAGCCGCTCGCCAGTCCCGCCTCGTACACGATCGCACCGGCAGCACCCGCGGCCGGGATGCCGCCCAGCGTCGGCGGCTCGTTGCCGATATTGATCGTCAGCGTGGTGTTCGACTGGTCGCCGTCACCATCCGTCAGCGTGTAATGGAACACATCGTTCACGCCGCCCGGCGTGTTCGTCGCACGGTCATAGGTGTAGTGGCCGTCCGAATACAGCGTCAGCGTACCGTACTGCCCCACGATCGTCGTTCCGGTGACTGCGGACGTCACGTCCTGCGCCGCGCCCGTTCCATAGGCCGAGGTCACGCTCGCGCCGTCCGCACCCTTCACGTCCGCGCTGGCGGACGGGTCGGTCTCGCCGACGCCCGTGATCACGTTGCCCGAGATCTGCGTATGGCTGCCCGCTCCGACGTTGTTGGCGTCCGCGTTCGCCGTCGGTACGTCGTCCACAATCTGGACCGACAACGTGCCCGGAAGGGAGACGTCGCCATCGGTGTCGGTGACGGTGACGGTGATGTTGTCGAATATGGAATCGACCCCCGGGCCGGGGTGAGCAGCATTATGGACGAGCGTGTAGCTGTAGCTCACCTGGCCGGTGCTGGCGTCGTAACCACTGATGGTCAGCACGTTGCCGAGCGGCGTGGTGATCTCGATCGGCGTCGATGCGCTGTTGGCAAGCGCGGCACCTGAAATTATCTGGCCGGCGATGGTCAGCGAGCCGACACCGTCGGGCGAGCTGATGGTAAAGGTGCCGGTGTTGGTCTCGGACTGGTCGCTGTTGGGGGCGGGATTCTGCGCCTCGCCGGAGCCTTCCGAGCCGGAGCTTGCCGGCAGGCCTTTTTCATTGACGATGGTGTCACCGCCAGCGACGGAAGGCGTCAGGTCGATGATCGACGGTATGGAATTTGGCTTGAGAATAGACGGGAACAGTTCGCGACGTTCCGGCTGGCCGAATGCCAGATCCGTCGGCGGCAACAGCGCCGACAGGCCGAACCCGTTGCCGATACCGCCAGGGGGAACTGAGAAGTCTCCGCCCGCGCTCGAGGCTGAACCACCGGGGCCCGCCGATATCGACCCGTCGGCGCCGAAGGCGACATCGACATGGCTTGCCTCCAACGCCGCGATCAAGGCCACGCGCGGCACTTCGACGTCGCCGATGACGAAGGTAGGCACGTTGAGGGCGCCGTCCTTGATGACGATTACCGAACCGTCCGCCTGCTCGAGGACGAGGTTGTGGCCGTCGACCTTGATGTTGTCGATCGAGACATTGGCGGGAAGTTTCACCACATTGCTGGCGTCGGCCACATATTCGTGCGGCGCGGCCGCCGCCGGGGCCTTGGCCTCCGCGGGCGCTTCCGGTTTGACGGGCGTGCCGCTGCCGACATCGACGGGAACCGGCTCGGCGGCCGGGGCGGCCTTTGGCGCCGGGCTGGCTTCCGCGACCTGGATCTGCGCCTGCGACGGCAGGCCGTTATGTTCAGAGTGCTCGTCCCAGGAATGAGAGACGGTGTCCAATTCGTTACTGGTGGTCATAGCCAAACCCCTCCGGCATTTACTGGGAACAGACAGTGACCACTTCTACTTTGCAACTATGCCGCAATCCGTTTCATATATTCCGATATGCTGGCTTCGGCATTTTTTATGCGTGGTAAACTCGAAACATATAACCCGATATACATTGGCTGGTATGATGAGGGTTGGCGTCCGCCGCTTGGTAAAGAGAAGTATAAACTTGTATAAAATTTTACACAAAATAGAGGGCATCAAGTACAGGAAACTTATCCACCTTCCTTTTCAATAATTTGAGACGAGATTGGTAGCGTCCACAGTCAAAGGTGGGCGTTATGACAAAAGAAAAATCTGCCCTAGCGGCAACCAGGCTCAAAGCGCTGCTGCTGGCAATCGGCATTATGAGCCTGCCGCAGCCATCGTCCGCGAGCGCTTTGCCGGCACGGATCGATTCGGCCGGCTCGCTGTTGGCGGAGGTCGAAGCGCCTCCCACTCTCGGCGGCATTTCGCTGCTGCGGCCGCAGCCTTGGCAGCCCGCCTCGACCTACCGAATCGGCATGGTTCTGGGCAGCTACGGTCCTGCCTCCATCGATCAGCAAACCGGCTCTTCGACGGCACTGGGCAATGCCGGGATCGATCCCATCCAGACGGCGGCGATCATTCCCGGCGTGTTCGGATCGGTTGCTCTGTCCATGCATAATTTTCCGGTTTCCGCGCGTTGGGCACCGGTCTACAAGGCAATCGTCGACTGTTCCGCTGGCAGTGGGTGTGATGGCAAGAACAGCATCTTCACCGCGATCGTCGATGCTGCCAAGGACAAGCGGTTTATCGACAAGCTGTCCTTCATCAACTCAAGCATAAACCACGCCCTCGCCTACAAGAAGGACAGCGTGGTTTACGGCAAGCTCGACTACTGGGCCAAGCCTTCGGAAATTCTCGAGCATCGGGCGGGCGACTGCGAGGATTTTGCCATTCTCAAGATGGCGGCGCTGCTGCGTGCCGGCATTCCGGCGCAGAGCATGTCGCTCGTTGTTCTGCAGGACCGCAAGCGCGGTTTCTTTCATGCCGTGCTGTCCGTCAGCACCGGCAGCGGGGTCTTCATCTTGGACAGCCTGAGCAACGTCGTCTCGCACGACAGCGATCTTCCCGACTACGTGCCATTGTATTCGTTCAGCACCGACCGCGCGTGGATCCATGGCACCAGGCCCGGCGCGGCCCAGGTCGCCGATGTCAAGGGCGGTCTTGCGACGGTCGCACCCGGCGAGGGCCTGCAGCCGTAGCATTCCCAGGACAAGGCGCCCGTTAAGGGACGCCTCCGTTCTTCGATATCGCCCCCTGAAGCGAGGTCACGTTCGGGCGATATGTGTTAACCGCCAAAAACAAAGGCCATCAGCAGCTCCGGCTCTAGCACCGGCGCCCGCGCAGCATTCAATTGTCCCCGGTAGCGGCGGTCGCCTGCACCGATGACGAAACCGGTGGCGACCGGTGTTTCGCCATTGGCGTCGAGCCGCGCGAATATGTCAGCGACGTTGAGATCCAGGGCAAGCTTCAGGTCGTGGCGCGCATCTTCGCTTGGCGCGACCGGCAATTGACGCCTGACCAGTTGCTGGAATGGCGCGTTGAAAGTCAGGATCCTCTTCGACGACGAGAGCGCAAAAGCCGGTGACGGACAGGCGACCAGAATGGCGTTGATCGTCTTGATCGACGCAAGCCTTCGCAAGGTCTGGTTTTCATCGGCCAATCCGCGCATGCAGGCCACCCGGATTGCCGATGTCAGGTTTCCTGTGTGGGCATGGCTTTCGGCGATCTCGTCGATCAGCATGCCGATCGTGCATTTGCGGCTTTCGGCCATCTGCTTCAGCGCGGTCCAAAACGCCCGCTCCAGACGAATGCCGCGTCGCGTGCCGCCACGCGCCACGACCCGGAACTCCAGGCCGAAATCCTCTGTCGCCATGGGTGGGAGCAGCCGCTCGCGATCGGCAAGTGGGGAGGTCGCGCTATCGTTCACTCATTGCCTCCTCCCGTGCCTTGTTGATAGGCTTCAGCAGATAGGTGAGGATGGTTTTGTGTCCGGTCTTGATGTCGACCGAACAGATCATCCCGGGAATGATCGAATAGGTCTTGCCATCGCGCGTCAGCGTCGACCTCTCGGTTGCGACGCGCACCTGGTAGTAGGGCTCGCCCGTCTTCTGGTCGACCAGGCTGTCGGCGGTGATGTTGGAGACCTTGCCTTCGATACCGCCGAAGATCGAGAAATCATAGGCGGTTATCTTGATCAGCGCGTCCTGGTCCGGCCGGATGAAGGCAACATCGCGTGGTGAAACCCGCGCTTCGACCAGCAGTGTCTCGGAAGTCGGCACGATGCCGGCCACGACCGCGCCGGGCTGCACGAAAGCGCCGACCGTGTTGATATCAAGCGTGTTGACGATCCCGTCGACAGGCGAGCGGATGTCCGTGCGCGCCACCTTGTCGGTGGCGCCGCGGATGGTCTCATCGACCACCGAAAGATCGGCCAGCGCCTGCGTCAGGTCGCTCAGCGCCTCCTGCTGCAGCTGCAGGCCGAGCTCGTTGACTTGAAGCTTGGCTTCGGCGATGGCCGCCTTGGCTTTCTTGATGGTTTCACCGGCGAGGTTCAGCTGCCCATGCAGTTCGGTCTGCTCCCGCTCGACGCGGATCTGCTCGGTCTTGGCCATCAGCCCCTTCTTGACCATGGACTCGACCAGCGCCGTTTCCCGGTCACTGACTTCGAGATTTTTGGTGAGGCGATCAAGGTTGGCGGTGGCTTCGTCCAATTCGTTCTGGCGCTGATCGAGACGCGATTTGAGGACCGACAGCTTGACTTGGAAGTTGTCGCGACGTGCGATCAGCAGCTTCTGCTCGTTGTCGCAGATTTCCGGGGCGACCTTCTGGATTTCGGGCGGACAGGGAAATGGGCCTTCAATATTGCCGCTCTGTTCGAATTTGAGCCGCGCAATGCGCGTCTGAAGCGCCCGTGCCTTGGCTTGCTGCTCGCCAAGGCTGGACGTGTTCATCGTATTGTCGAGGCGGATGATGAGATCGTTCTTCTTGACGACCTGCCCGATCGTCACGGCAATTTCCTGAACGACGCCCGGCTCGCTGGATTGGATGATCTGGGTTTTGGAAGCCGGTATGACCTTGCCGTCGCCGCGCGCAATTTCGTCGACCTCGGCAAAGGACGCCCAGGCGACAGAGGACACAAAAAGTGCCCCTATGATGAACAGAGACGCCGACGCGAAAAGCGGCGGCCGGTCTTCCCTTCCAAGCATGTCCTACAACCCCAACGCATTGAATGCGTTCAATAAGTCTGTTTTTCAGGCGTTTGTTTTCTGCAGCGCCTGTATCACTTGATCCTTCGGTCCATCGGCAACGATCCTGCCTTGCTCGATGACGATAAGACGGTCGGCCAGTTCGAGCATGCTGAAGCGGTGCGTTGAAACGATCAGCGTCGTGTTCCGGTCGAAGGCCACTTTGAGCTGCTTGATCAACTGCCGCTCGGAAGCCAGGTCCATCGATCCCGACGGTTCATCCAGGAAGACGATTTTCGGTCTGGTCAGCAAAAGGCGGGCAATCGCCATCGTCTGCCTCTGGCCGCCCGAGAGATTGGTGCCGCGCTCGCCGACATTCATGTCGTAGCCACGCGGGTGACGGGAGACGAAATCGTCGACGCCAGCCGCCTTGGCCGCTTCGACGATCTGCTCATCGGTCGCCTCCGGACATGCCATCAGGAGGTTCTCCTTGATGGTGCCCGAAAACAAATCGTTGGCCTGCGCGACGATCCCGACCGCGGCGCGAACCTCCGAAGGGTGGTATTGGCGGATGTCGATGCCGTCCAGCAGCAGCTCGCCTGATGTCGGCAGGAAGAGCCTGCCGATCAGCCGGCCCATGGTTGTCTTTCCCGAGCCGATACGGCCGATGATGCCGATGCGCTCACCGGGCTTCACGGAGAAATTCAGACCGGTCAGAACCTCGTTCTCGGAGCCCGGATAGACAAAGCCGACATTCCTGAACATCATCGCGCCATTGCGAATGGGCCGGTTGACGAAACCCACCGTATCCGGGCGATCCTCCGGCTGCGCCATGATCGAGTTCACCATGCGCAAGGAAAGCATGGCCTGGCGAAGTCTGGACAGGGTGATGGCGATCTGGCCGAGTGGAGACACCGCCCGGCTGGCCAGCATGACGGTGCCGATGATGGCTCCGGTGGAGACGTGTCCTTCCGAGAAGGCATAGGCGCCGGCCACGATCAAGGCGACGGTCACCAGCTGCTGGATGGCCTGCGTTATGTTGCCGGCCGCCGCCGAGAGCTGCTTGATCTTCTCGGACGTGTTGGACGCGTTCTTGGAATGCTCCCCCCATTTTCGCAACAGATACGCCTCGGCCCGCAGCGATTTGATCGTCTCCAGCGTGGAGATGGATTCGACCAGCAGGGCCTGCCGTTGCGAGGCCTCGTTCATGGAGGCCGCGACACGCTTGCCGATACGCCGCTGCGTGATCAGTCCGACGATCACGGACGCGACGAAGGCCAGCGCGGGGATGATCACCAGCCAGCCGCCTATCGCATAGATGACCAGGAGAAAAATGAAGACGAAGGCCGTGTCGATGAACACGCTGATGGTGTTCGAGGTGAAGAATTCGCGAACGAATTCATACTGCGTCACCCGATTTGCGTATTCGCCCGTCGAGCCGGGCCGTGCCGACAGGGACGAATTCAGCACTTTCTCGAACAGCAAGTAGGAAATACGCAGATCCGCCTTGCGCCCGGCGTAGTCGATGAGGGACGCCCTGGCGGTCTTCAGCAGCAGGTCGAACAGGATGACCGCGCCGATGCCGATCGACAGCACCCAGAGCGTCGATATCGCCTTGTTCGGCAGGATCCTGTCGTAGACGTTCATGGTGAAGATCGGCGAGGCTATGGCCAGCATGTTGATGAATATTGCCGCCAGGATGACCTTCGAATAGGTGCGCCAGAACGGGCCCATCGTTCCCGTCAGCCAATGTCGCCGCTCGATCTTCGGCGCCGAACCGACGTTCATCCCCTCGGCGGCGTTGGCATAGGTTATCGAGAAGGAGACGCCGCCACTGATGTAGCTGGCGGCCAGCTCGGATCTCGGGATGGTTATACGACCGTCTTCCTGGGGAGCGGTGGTGAATGCGCCGTCCTCGGTTTCGGCCAGAAGGGCAACCGGCAATTGGCTGACGCGAAACACAATAGCGGGGAGGTCGATGCGCCCCCGAAGAAAGTCACGATGGCTGAACTCGGTGATTTCAAGGCCGATGCGCTCGGCAATATGCCGGATGGCATCGATGTCGATACGGGTGTCCGACAGCGGCACGCCGGCGAACAGAACCGTTTGCGCGCTCGGCCTGCCGAGATATCCGGCAATGGCCGAGAAGCAGGCCTTGAACGCCTCCTTGGGGGAGAGGATGTTGGGTTGCTGGTTCACGATCCGCCCACAGGGACTTTCGATCGACCCTTACATCCGCTTACTTTTTCCTGACCGGTGCCAGGATATCGAACGGCAGGTCATTTTTCTGTTCCGAAGGCGTCCGCGCATAAGTTTCGGTGTCGGCCGTTTCCGGTGCCGCGAACTCGGTTCGCGCGTAGGCCGCGGCCTGCTTTGGCGGATGGATATCCATGGTTTTCAGCAATTGCCCGGTCGCCGCCAGAAGCCGATATTGGGCAAAGAGAGAGGCGTAGGATGCGGTGTCCGCCAGGGTCGCCGTGTTGAACCGCGTATTCTGCGCATCCAGCACATCGAGCAGTGAGCGCTGACCGACCTTGAATTGCTCGCGATAGGACGCGACCAGCTTCTCGTTGGAAGCGGCTTGCAGCTTCAGGGTCTTTGCCAGGTCGGCTTGCCGGAAACGGCGATCCCACGATGTGCGAACGGCCTCTTCGATTTCCCGCAGCACCTGATGCATCGCAAGCCGCTGCTCACTCGTGCGACGGATCTGCTCCTGTTCATTGGCCTTGTCGATGCCGCCCCGGTACAGGTTCCACCGCAGCACCAGGCGTGCCTGCAGGTCGGACGTGTCTCCATTGTCGCCGTCGATGTCATACCCAGCCCGAGCGACGCCTTCGGCGACGATCGAGGGGCCGTATTTCGCCCGGGCCGCGTCCACCAGCGAGGCCGCCGCGGCGATATCGCTATCGGCCATATGAACACGCGGATTGCTCTCCCGCGCAAGGCCGATCGCATCGTCCAGCGACCTTGGCAGCGCGCCGGAAACATCGGCCGGCCTCGATGCATTGGTCAGCGGCTTCCCGACGGTCTTGAAGAACCGTATCCTCGAGGCCTCCAACTCCTCCGAGGCTTCCTGCATGCGGGCCTTGGCCGCAAACAGCCGCTCCTCGGCTTGCTGCCGGTCGGCTTCATTCAACCCGCCGCCGGCAATGCCTTCCTGGATGTCGTGGAGGATTGCTTGATGGAAGCCCAGGTTCTTCTTTGCCTCGGCCACGATCGAAGCCTGAAGCATGTATTCGAGGTAGTCCTGGACGACCGAGAGCCCGATGAATTCCGACCGCTCCAGCACACGAAAGGACGCGCCGTCGACGCGCGAGGCCTGGCGATTCAACTCGGCTCGCCTTGCGCCGCTGTCATAGACGGTCTGTGAGACTGTCAGATCGGTTTCTGCCGGATAAAGCGCGTCGTGCTCTATGGAGAGTGCGCGTCGAGACGAGTTGTCGAGACGGCGAGCGCCAGCGGACGCCTCCACGTCGACGCTGGGAAGATAAAGCCCCTTGGCCTGGCGCAGCTCGAACTCGATCGCCTCGCGATTTTCTATGGCCTGGCCGATTTCGGGATTGGATTCGACGGCAACCGTCATTGCTTCCTTGAGCGTAAGTGCACTCGCACTTGCGCAGCTCAGCATCGTAGCCGCCATCAAAAGACCCAGGCGCCTGCCCATGGCTGACATGCTTGTCGTATTCATCTAACCCGCCCCAACGTTTTCCGTGCGCCTTTTCCCACAGCGCTACAACCAAGCCTGAGCTTGCCGTCACACATTATCCGACAGTTTCACGAAATATGTGAGTGATTATTAAATTAGATGGTCCTGAGGGAGCATTTCCGATCATAAGGTTGAGAAATGTAGCAAAAATGGCACAACACCCGGTCCGTTGCGGTTGTATCCAGCCGCTGCCGGGGGCTGAAAAGACAAAGGGGCAATCGCTCCTGCAAGCAGCGTCCTGTGAAGTGCGGTGAACTGGCTGGCATACTGGCAGCGTCGAACGGATCGTCGCCGGAATTTGGCAATTGTTTTTCGACCACTATGGTGCCAGCGGGAGGAACGACGGCTGGACCGAGGCTGAATTGCCGGTCGCTGCCGCTAAATCCAGCGCCCAAGCAGCAGTAACGCTCCTCCGTTAAGCCTTGCGCAATCTCCGCAATCTATGCTGACGCCAGATTGTCGAGGGCAACATGAAGCGCAAGTCGATATTACTCTTCGCTTTTCCCGCATTCATCCTGACGACTATGGCAGGCGAGCGAGCAGCAACGTTCCTGCTCGGAACCTATCCCGCCAGCCCCGCAATGTGGTGGATCTGGCTTGAACTGCGTCCCTTGTCGGCGATGTTCTGGCAACAGGTCGACCTTTATCTGGGCGGTTCGATGGCTCTGGATGCCGTGATCCTGATTGCCGCGGGGATCGCCTGCTGGAGCGCTTGCAGTGTCAGAAGGTCAGCGGCCTTTTTCCTTTCCAATCACTTGGCCCTGCTTTTCGCCGGGTTGATGATCGCGGCCAGCAGCCATTCGGAAACGGCGAGCACGATTGCCGCGTTCACGGCACCCAGCGGGTTCTCGTTTTCGCTGATGGCCGATCTCACCTGGGAGAACAGCCTCGTGCTGGTTCTGGGCTTTGCGGCCTGCGCCTACTGTCACGTCGCGTTCCTTCGCGAAACCCGACAGCATGGCGAAGCATTGGCCGTGCGCCTGATCGCCTTACAGCGTGATTTCTAACTCTGCTGACTGAGCGTTTCGAGAGAGCGCCAGTATCGCCCGCCTTCACGCCAACTTTTTTCAATTGATCTTGCGATAGTAGACCTTGCCGTCCGGCGTTTCCGTTCGCTGGTATCCCGGATTGGGGGCCGGCGGTGCGGTGGCAACCCTTCTCTTGGGTGGCCGCGGCGTATCGGCAATTGCGGGTTCGGCCGCGACTTCGGTGGCAGGAGACGCTTCCGCCACGGTACTCGTCGCGACAACTGGTTCCGGCGCGCTCGAGACGTCGGCGTCGCCGGCCATTGGAAGGTTCTGTTCCAGGCGGGCTATGTTGCCGTTGACCTCGTTGAAACTGCCCTGCAATTGGCTGTCCAGCTTTTCAAATCGGCTTTGAAAGCCGTTGTTGACCGTGTCGAGCCGGGCAACGATCCGCTGCTCGAACGTGCCGAGTTCCTCGAGACGTCCCTCCACGGTGCGCAGGTCGTTGATGCCTCGATAGAGATAGATGGCGGCGGTCGCGTTCAGCACGGCAAATAGCGTCAACCCGACACCGACCACGACGGCCAGCCGCGACCGGCTCGCATCCCTGTCGAGCAGCTGCGGTTCAATGGGCTCGGCGGAGACCGTCGGCACATGCGGGTCGCTGATTGTCGTCATTGAACCACCACCTTGGTGCCAACTGGCACGCGCTTGAAAAGATCGATCACGTCCGTGTTGGTCAGGCGAAAACAGCCCGATGTGCCGTCGAATCCCACGCCCGAGGGATCGTTGGTGCCATGGATACGATAGAGCGTGTCGTGTCCGTCCTGAAGCAGATAAAGCGCCCGCGCGCCGAGCGGGTTGTACGGGCCCGAGGGCACCAGCTCCGGCAGTTCCGGCTGGCGGGCGCGCATTTCCCGGGGCGGACGCCACTGCGGCCATTCCGTCTTGGCTCCGACCTTGACGACCCCGGTCCAGCCAAATCCGTCACGCCCGACGCTGATCTGGTAGCGCAGCGCCTGGCCCTGGCGGGTCACCAGGTAGAGCGCCTTCTCGTTCTTGCGGATGACGATCGTTCCCGGCTGCTCGCTGGTTGTGAAGGCAACCGCCTTGCGCAGGCTTGGCCCCATCGCCGGCAGCGGCGGCCGGTCCGAAAGCCCTGACCGTGCCCGGGCGAAGTCCTGGACCGACAGCGCCAGCACCAGGCTGAGCACGCAGGCCCCGGCCAGCCTGGGGACGATTCCGTGTCTAGCGGGCAGCATCATCGAGCCGCTCTTTGAACATCCGCTTCAGATCCTTGTTGAAGCGCGCGCGCCCATCCACTTCGGAGGGCAGGATCGCCCGGTTCAAGGCATCGCTCAGAAGGGCATTGTCCAGCGCAACCGATTTGATGTGCGGCGCCTTGAATATCTTCTCGAGCTCACTGCGCGAAAAATGGTTCCCGAACCATTTGCGCTTGTGCTTGTTGGCGACGAGCGTGATGCTGACCGCATTGCCGCGCAGCTCGCGGATCTTCTTGTAGAGCCGCTTGCCTTGCCGCAGCGAGGCGACGTTGAGTTCGAAGACGATGAAGATCTCGTCGCTGGTCGAAAGCACCGAATTGTGCCAGGGCGTTTCGATATTGGGCAAATCGATGACGATGTCGTCGAAGCGGTAGGCGACGAGGTCCAGAAGCCGGAAGACGAAATCGCTGCCGTGCGGCTCGAAGGGCAGTTGCGGCCTTTCGAACGCATAGAGGGTTAGACCGGACGGGCGCGTAAGCTTGATGACGTCCATCAGCTCGACATCGAGCCTTTCCGGCTGGCTGATAATGCCCGAGAGATCGAACTGGTTGAACAGATTGAGATAGGCGCCGCAATTGGCGCTCTGGAAGTCGAGATCGACCAGGCAGGTCGAAGCCCCGCGCTCGGCCGATTTCGAGGCCAGGAATTCGGCCGCCGACAAAGCGAGCGTCGTGGCGCCGGCGCCACCGCTGGCGCTGATGAAGGTGATGATCCGGCTTTTCGTGCCCTGGTTGCCGGTATCGTGGAAGGTCACCGCGTTGAGCAACTCCTTGCCGTCGAGCGGCTTGTGCAGCCAGTCCGACGCGTTCATGCGCACCAGCACGCGTGTCTGTTCCGACGTCAGCTCGTTGGAAACCGCGATCAGCGGCACCGTCGCCCACAGCGCACGCGCCTCGACGATGCCGGATCTGCCGAGCAGTTCGCCATTGCCGACATCGAGGATGACGATACCCGGGCGCGTATCGACCGGTGGACCTTTCAGAAAATCATCCGTCTCTGAAATCCGGACGTCATAGATCGCCAGCGCATCGAGCCGCGTCGCCGCCTCGCGCTTGAAATTCGCGTCCGACGAGAACAGCGCCACTTGCTTTCGCTTGGTCGGTGTAACTTTGGTGTTGATGGCGTTCATGGAAAGGTGCTCTTCATATCTTCGCCCGTAGCCGTGCTCCGCATGGAGGGCATGGTGATGTTTCCGAACCCAAGCAGTCCGCCCAGAAAGAAGAATTGGAAGGGATGATTGGTGATACTGACCGTGATGGTCGGCACCGGGCCATTGGGACGCGTCCAGTAGCCGAGGCCGGACGCAGTGTATTGAACTCGAACCTCGGATTTCTTCAGGGTCGGCAGGAAGCTGTGCATGCCGGCGCGGCTACCACTGCCATTATAGATGGCATCGAAGGAAGTCTGGTTCGCGGTGAGATCGATGCAGCTGCCCGTTCCGCAAACACACGATACGGTTCCCGCGGTGTTGGCGGTACAGATGTAATCGTATGTGCCGGCCGGCACCGCATTGCCGACATCCAGAGAGTCGCTCGGTGTTCTTCCTTCAGAAGCCAGCCCGCTGGCGACCGGCGTGGAGATCTGCGCCAGCCTGGCGCCCGTCTGCACAGCCTTGTTGGCCGCATTCCACTGGTAGAAGGCATAGCCGAAATCGACAAAGCCGAGCAGAAGGGTCAGCAGCAGCGGCATCGCGATGGCCATTTCGACCATTGTCGAGCCGGCCTGGCTGATGCCGAACCGTCTGCCAGCCATCACCATCCGAGGACGCGCTCCTGATGGGATGCACCGATACTGAAGGTTCCCAAACCCAGATATCCCCACAGTCCGATGCCGGTATAAGGCAGCGAGGTGCTCACCTGGACGACGTCCACCGTCGCCGTGCTGCTCAGATAGAGTTCAGTGCCTGTGGTGGCATCCACAGCTAAAAGGGAAGTCGGCTTGGTGACCGTCACTTGGTCCGTGGTCCAGCCGGAAACCCTTGGGGTGCCGCCTGTAATCGTGCCGTTCACCGCGAGGTTCTTGCCATACGAAACGCAGTTGGCCCAGTTGCTGTCGTTGCAGCGCGCCAAATAGCGCGCCGCATCGTTGACGCCCGCTTCGAGCAGCAGGCGCGTGTTCAGGATGTTGGAGAATTCGAATATACCGGCAGAGAGCAGCAGGACGAAGGGAACGGCAAGCGCCACCTCAACAAAGGCCGCGCCATCGTTGTCGCGATGGAACCGCTGGATGATTTGGCTGAGCGCGATCAACATGGCTCTACCGGTACAATTGAGCTTCGTTGCGCTGAAGCTTCTTCAGCGTACCCTGGCCGACGGTCGTGCTGATGTCTTGCATCTCGGCATATATGTCGGCGTTGGGCGACCCGCCCGCTGGTTCCGTTACAAACACACTGGCAAAGGCCTGCACCGGCAATGCCTGGCTGCCGCCTTGGACAATGTTGGCCACGCAGTCGATGATCGCGACGTAGAGAAGCCGGCGGTCGGCGGTTTGCGTCGTTGTGTTGCACTGCGGCGGTGTCTTCTCCTGTCCGCTCTTCAAGGAAGGATTGTTGATCTCGTAGTTGTAGACGCAGTAGCGGCTGGGGTTTGCGCCGCAACCTGAGGGTGGGTTTGCCAGCACCCCGGCAGTGCTGGCATTGCCATGGTTGACCGTCCAGTACCCAGCAAAATCCCAGGCGCCGTCGCCGAGCACACCTGCCTGGGCGCAGCCACCCGAGTAAAAGCAATTGTCCCTGGGCAATGCCTTGTAATTGTTGGCCTGTCCGCTGTTGGGCACATCGTAGCTGCAGTTGCCGCCGTTGTTCTTTACCACCATGCCTTTTCGCACGTTCGGTGCAGGCGGAGCGCTTGAGGGGACTAGCTTGCCGCTACTGCCATTCGGATAGATGTCGAAACGTGTGTTGATTCCGTCGTTTACCGGAGGAATGTTGCCTGGGCGGGTCGTGACGCCATTCTGGCTAAAGCAGGCCGCGGGACTGGTCACGGCGAACATCTCTGTCAGTTTTTGCGTCGACTTGTCGCCCTCCGGAGTTGCCAGAAAACCATAGTTGCCCGGACCGTATTGCGCAGTGTTGCCGCCCTGCTGTTCCTTGAGCCAGATCATAGGCTTCTGCGTTCCTGACAGCGCAGTCTGCAATGCGCCCAGACTCGTATACGGGTTGCAGATGAACATCGGCGTGAACTGACACAACGCATTGGTGAATCCCGCCACCGCTTGTGGCCGCAGGTCCATGGTGTTGTTGGCGCCGACAAAACTCGCCGGAAAGATTGTCGCGAACGCACCCGCACCGGCTGTCAAGCCGGAGGCGTTCACGGTCACTTCCGCGAATTTTACGGCTTTGGGATCTGTGCTTGCCCAGTTTACACCATTGGCATCGACACCGGCAGGACTCAGCGCGACGCTGTCGCTGGCAGGTATACCTGTCAGGTACGTGACGGTCAGGTCGGCTGGGGCGAGTTGGTGATTGCCAGCTGTCGAAAACTTTGTGCCGTTGGCCAAGAGGTTGGCTACAGCCCGGTTGGCCCGCGTGATCGCATCGGTATTGCCGTCGAGTTCAGCGGCCGCCGCAAGCGCATACGCATCGACACCTTTCTGCAGATCGTTGTGAAGTCCGTCGGCCCGGCCCATATCGATGGCCAGCAATGCGAACCCGACAAGCACCGGCAGCATGATGGCAACGAGGATCATCGCTATACCGCGCTGATCGTTCCAGAACGCACGAATGGTCCCCAACATGACCTTACTCTCTGCCTTCTTGCGTCAGGGCTCCTCGCATGCCCGGCGCCCTCCGCATCCTTCCGTTCAGCTCACTGCTTTGTCACACCCGACCCGCCGACATTGACCGTGATCGCCGGCGGCGGCGGAGGCGGCGGCGGAAATTTGTAGCTTTGGGCAACGGCGGCGGCACGCGTGCCGTCGCCTTCGATATGCGTGTTCCTCGAAGCCGGATTGAGCGGGTCGACCGTCTGCAGCAACGAATTGTATTTCTGCGTGTCGCCGGCGGCCAAGGTCACCGTGTCGTAGTGGTTCAGATAGTCCGCGGCGCAGCCCGTCAGCGCACCGGCGCACAGAATGAGGATCAAGGCGCTATTTCTTGACATAGAGCATCTTGTCCTTCGATTTGAAGTCCAGCATGTGGCCATAGGGGCCGGTGACGCCGTCGCCTGTTTCATATTTGCGGATCATGTCCTTGTTCACTTCCAGCTGACCGAGGATGAAGAATTCCGGATCGTTGGCCGGCCGCGTCTTGTCGAACGGCGTCGCCAACTGCTCGCCTGGTTTCACCGGCCGCACGATATGCGGCGTGACGATGACGACCAGTTCGGTCTCTTCCTTCTGGTTGCTCGAATTGCGGAACAGCGATCCGATGACTGGAACCTGGCCGAGCCACGGCACCTGATTCTGCAGCTTGGTGGTCTTGCTCGACAGCAGCCCGCCGACAGCGAAGCTCTGGCCATCGCGCAGTTCAACCACGGTCGACAGTTTGCGATTGGTGAATATCGGGTCACCGGCGGTTGTGAAGCTGGTCAGGTCGCTCACTTCCGGCGCCAGCTTCATGTGGATTTTGTTGTCGTCCAGTACGACAGGCGTGAACAGAAGATTGACGCCGAATTGCTTGAACTCGATCTGGACCTGGCCATTGGCATCGACGCTGCGGATAGGGATCTCGCCGCCGGCGTTGAAGCTGGCCGGCTCGCCCGAAAGCGTGGTGAGGTTGGGTTCGGCGAGCGTACGAACCACGCCCTTTGCCTCGAGCGCCTCTATGATGAGGTCGACCTTGATGTTGCTGTCGATAACGCGGGTGATCAGTGCCGCGAAGGGGTTAGCCTTCGAAAGAATACCACTGACAAGGTCTCCCGCTCCGAGCACCGTTCCATCCGCGTCGACGGTGGCGTCGCCGGTTCCGACTTTGGTCGTGCCGCTCCGGTTGGTACTCTTGATAGACACGCCAAGATCCCGGCCTGCATTGCGCTTCGCCTCCAATATACGCACAGCCAAATTGACCTGCTGGCTGTCGTCGACGATGACAGAGTTGATGATGGCGTCGGGACCGTATTGTTGGGCAACTTCGAGGATCGATGCCAACGTCGCGCCGTCCTTGACATGGCCGCCAAGCCTGACCTTGCCGTTGACCGAGCCGATTTCGATGCGTGACTTTGGCGCCACCTGACGGATCGCCTGCGCCATGTCGCTGACGTCGACGCCGACCTCGATCTGGATGACGCCGAGCGAGCGCTTGTCCGGGGAGAACAGATTGACCGTGGTGGTGCCGGCCCCCTTGCCGATGACATAGAGCGTGCGGTCGGTCATCGGCTGGGCATCGGCGATCTTCTCGTCGCCAACGACGATATCACCAAGATTGGCGCTCACCTGGATCGTCACCGATTGCGACACCGGCAGGAAAATACGATGGACGCCGGGATTCGACACGTCGATGAAGCGGTCTGCCGCATCAACTGCAAGGCTCGATAGCAGCAGCGCCGCCATACAGGACAAAGCGGCCGCCACCCTTATCCAAAAACCCTGCATCCCCCGTCTCCCCAATTGCTGCCGATTGAGCCTCAACTCGCCGCACTTATTTTTGTCGCGGCACTTCGTAGGACTCGAGTTTCATGCCCCGAAACACCCCGATCGTCGCCATTGCGGGCGGCTCCGGCTGAACATATTTGACCACTTCCTTGACTATCTGCTGCGGTGCGGGTGCCGCCACCACGACCGGAGCCGGCTTCACCTTGCCCAATTCGTCGAGGCGGTTTCCCACTCTCTCCACGGCTTGGGTCAGCCCGGCGATCTTGTCGTCGGCACGTTTGCGCTCGGCTGCGGCCGCGGCATCAGCCGCTGCCTTCTTGTCGAGTTCGGCCTGCTTGGCGGCGATGTCGGCCGGTGTTTCGCCGGTGAGGTCTGAAAGCGTCACGCGTTCGGTCGTCTCGCCCTTGCTGGCCGCGGCCTGGCGAAGCGCCAGCGACAGCTGGCCGGCGCCTGCCGCCAGGGTCAGCTTCTGAGCATCCTTGGTGCTGGCTTCGAGCGTTACTGCCTTCACCACCGTTGGACTGTCCTTGGTTTCATCGGCGACCTGGTCGACGGCGAGCACCTTCATGCTCTGCAATAGCACATCGACATAACTCTTGTCCGCGCCGCTGTCGTCGCGCACCGTGCGCGTCAGCAGCACATCGACCCGATCGCCCGGGAAAACGAAGCCTGCGACGCCAAGCACGTCATTGACCCTGATGGAAACGGCCTTCATGCCTTCGCCAAGCACCGCCGAAAGCGTGGCGCGCTGGCCAGGGCCGGTGATCTTGGTGGCGAGAACGGGTTCGTTGACGCCGATTGTCTGGAGGGCCTGTCTTGCGCCTTCGCCAGCCAGTGCCTCTTTCGTCGTCTTGAAGGCGCCGGTTGGAACCGCGCCCGCCGGCCATGCGATTTCGCGCAGCTTGTCGGCTGAAAGCGCATCGCCGAATTTCAGCGGCACCGCCGCTACCACGACCGTGTCACGTTGGATCCCGTTCGCCTCCGCCATGGCGCTGCGTTGGCCGGCCAGCCAGATATTGACCAGAACCACGGCCAGGACACCGAACACGCCGGCGAGGACGATCATGATAACTGTATTTGCGCGCATCACCCCTAGCTCCAAGCCCAAGATGCGGAAATTCGGCCACAGCCGTTACTGAATTTCAGGCCCGGACCGGAAGGATCCGGGCCTGACATTGCCCAGCGATCAGGTGCTGGGAGTTCCGGGCACGCAGGTGCCGACGCCCGAGGCGTTTAGTGCGGTGCAAAGGCCGCCAAACCGAGCCGTGACCCAACCGCCGATCGCAATGATTGCGAGAATCGATGCAGCGGCAATGATGCCGATAAGAATTGAGTATTCGACCATGGCAGCGCCGTTTTCGTCATCGCGGAACCGCCGGGCCATCGCCATGATTTTCATGCCAATTTCTCCCTTAATCGAGGTGTTGGTGCGTTTGTACGCACCCTCAAGCCATCCAGAGGGTTCAGGCCCGGACCGGAAGGATCCAGGCCTGAACAAGATCCAGCGATCAGGTGCTCGGAGTTCCAGGCACGCAGGTGCCGACGCCAGAGCTGTTGAGTGCGGAGCAGAGGCCGGTAAACCGATGCGTGACCCAGCCGCCGATCGCGATGATTGCGAGAATGGATGCTGCCGCGATGATTCCGATAAGGATGGAATATTCGACCATGGCAGCGCCGTTTTCGTCGTCGCGGAACTGCCGGGTCATCGTCATGAGCTTCTTCATGTCAATTTCTCCCTTTGGAGGTTGAACCCGACGAGACAGAGCCAAGGATGTACCCCATACCCAAGCATCCCCCGTCATCTCGATCCTAGGTCCCGGGAAAATGCTGAGTCAAACGGGATTAACGGTTCCTTAACTTTCCAATACATGAACTTTCGAGTTCAGAGAGGGCCTAAATTCTAGCAAGAGCTTGATTCGGCTAATTTTTCAAGCGCTCTTAACCATTCGTTCACAATTATGTCGCTTACCTAATTAAGGGATGGCTACTTTAGAGGTATAGCATATTCCTTTATATCTAAGGGGTTATAGCCAATTATGGGGTGCATTCTCAGGGCGCAGGACGCAAGGGCACTCCCGGCCGCAAAGCTTAGTAAGTCACTCATGTTTGATGGCGCAGAGAGGAGAAATAAAAACGATTTTTTTTAGCGTCGCTCCTTAACTATGTTGAAAGTATTGGCCTCAGGTGGTGCGCCTCGCGCTTGTGCGTCGCTTGGTTAATGTTTAGTTTCCGCTAATGTGCGCTGGGCGGGAGTAGGGGCGGGAGTATAAGGGATCATGCTTGGGCGATTCATAAAGGGGGGCGAATCTCGGATCGAGCCGAGGGGGGAGTCGGCGGTCGCCGTCGCCCCGGAACTGCCGCCGGTTGCTGTCGTCGAATCGCATGGCGACGATTTCCTGACGCTCAAGGTCGAGCTGCACCGTCATCTCATCGACCGTTTCAATCTCACAGCCCTTGAGAACGCATCGAAGGGCGAAATCCTCGATGAGATCCGACCGATCGTGCGCGAGTTCGTTCGCAGCTTAAGCGTCCCGCTGAATGCTCGCGAACTCGATCAATTGACCAGCGACACGGCCGACGAGATGCTCGGCCTGGGACCGATAGAGCCGCTGCTCAAGGACGACTCCATCACCGATATCCTGATCAACACCCACAAGCGCGTCTTTATCGAACGGCGTGGCCTGGTTGAAGAGACGGCGATCCGTTTCCGGGATGAAGCGCATCTGCTGCGCGTCATCAACAAGATCGTCTCGGCGATTGGCAGGCGCGTCGATGAATCGTCGCCGATGGTCGATGCGCGATTGGAGGACGGATCGCGCGTCAACATCGCCGTGCGGCCGATCTCTGTGGACGGTCCGCTTGTGTCGATCCGCAAATTCTCCAAGAATCCCTATTCGCTCGAACGTCTGATGGTACTCAATTCGATCCGTCCGCCAATGGTCGAGTTGTTGCGGATCGCCGTGCAGGCGCGCAAGTCGATCCTGGTTTCCGGCGGCACCGGCAGCGGCAAGACCACCTTGCTCAATGCGCTGTCGAGCTACATCCCTTCGAGGGAGCGCCTGATCACCATCGAGGACGCGGCCGAGCTTCAACTGCAACAGCCGCATGTCGGGCGGCTCGAAACGCGCCCGCCCAATGTCGAGGGCAAGGGCGAGGTTCGCCAGCGCGAACTGGTCAAGAACGCGCTGCGCATGCGGCCCGATCGTATCATCGTCGGCGAGGTTCGGGGCGAGGAGGCGTTCGACATGCTGCAAGCCATGAACACCGGCCACGAAGGCTCAATGACCACCATCCATGCCAACACGCCGCGCGACGCGATATCGCGTCTGGAGCAGATGGTCGGCATGGCGGGCATGCCGATGACACACGAATCGATCAGGGCACAGATTGCCTCGGCCATCGACATCATCGTGCAGACGCAGCGCCTCTCTGACGGCGGCAGGCGTGTGGTCTCGATATCGGAAATCACCGGTATGGAAGGCAATATTGTCCAGATGCAGGAAATCTATCATTTCGTCCGGCGCGAGGTGACGAGCGATGGAATGATTGTCGGAGATTTTCGCGCTACCGGCGTTCGCCCGCGCTTCGCTCCCGAAGCCGTGACGCTCGGACTTCATTTCGCCAAGGATGCGTTCAATCCGCAGGTGGCCCTCTGATGCTGACAGGGCAGGCACAGCTTTATTTCATCTACATGCTGGCAGTGGCGTCGCTGATCCTTGCGGGAGAGGCCTTTTATCTTTCCTTCGCCAATCGCCGTTCTCGACGCATCCTGGTCAATCACCGGCTCAGGCGCCTGGCCGACGAGGTTCCGGCGGAACAGACTTTACGGGGTTTGTTGCGTGAACGCGGTCTTACCGAGACGGGGGACTTCATCTTCGGATTTGTCTGGCTGAACAGGCTGTATACCCAGTCCGGCATTACCGGAAACCCATTGACCTTCGTCGCGTCGTTCCTCCTCGCCGGGTTGGCGCTGGCCTTGTTGCTCTCGTTTGTTCTCGGCTTGTCCACGCCGGTAATTTTCATTGTGTTTCTCCTGATCGGGTTTGTGCTGCCGCTCCTCATTCTCAGACGAGCCCGCAACAAGAGAATTCTGAAATTTGCCAAGCAACTTCCAGATGCGCTCGACATGATTGTCCGTTCGTTGCGCGCCGGACATCCGGCTTCGATAGCAATTGGTCTCGTCGCTCGTGAAATGCCAGACCCGCTCGGCACCGAATTCGGCATCGTTTCCGACGAGATCACCTTTGGCCTCAGCATGGAGCAAGCCGTGCGGAAACTGTCTCAGCGCGTTGGCTTCGAGGGCCTTCATCTGCTTTCGGTGTCCCTCTCCATTCAAGCCAGGACCGGCGGCAATTTGACCGAAATCCTTGCCAATCTCTCATCCGTGCTGCGCGAACGACAGAAGCTTCGTATGAAGATCAAAGCGCTTTCCGCGGAGGGCCGTGTTTCGGCCTGGATCATCTCGCTGTTTCCGGTCGTGATGTTCTTGATTCTGCAGCTCATAGCGCCGTCTTACTATGGGACAGTCTGGGGTGATCCGGTGATTTTACCGGTATTCCTGATTTTCGGGGTTTGGGCACTGTTCGGCGATTTCATCATGTATCGAATGGTCACTTTCGATTTTTGACGGGAGGGAAGCTAAACTTGTTGTCGAACATCCAGAACCTCGGCTTTTTGGTTTCGGTCGCGGTGTTCGTGGCGGCGGCGTCGCTTTTCCTGTTCGGCGCTCTGGTGTTCCTGCCTGCGCTGCAGACAAGGAAGCTTGTGTCTCAGAGCCTGATGGGCGAAGGCATTGTCGACCGCAGGTCGATACTTGGTCAGGACCAACTCGCCAAGATTGCCGCGCAAAAACCCGTCGATGCCTACTTCAAGTCGATCGAGAAAGAACGCAACGAGCCGAATGCCCTGGAAGCAAAACTCTTTCGCGCCGGTTTTTATCAGTCAAGCGCCTCGCTGATTTACACGCTCTCCCGGCTCGCCGCCGTCTGTATAGGTTTTCTGGGCATGTATGCGCTGCTGTCATGGGCGCTGCCGCCAGAGCTGCCTGGCTTCATCACTCTTGCCGGCTCAGCCTTGTTCGGGCTGGCCTGCATTGTCATTCCAAGCGTCATGCTTGATCGTTTCGAGAATGGACAAAAGCAGATCTACCGTCGTTCCTTTCCCGATTTCATGGATATGATGATCACCTGCGCCGACGCCGGCATGAGCCTGGAGGCGGCAGTCGAACGCGTGAGCCAGGAATTGGCGGCCACGCACAAATGGCTCGGGATCCAACTCTCGATCATGAATCTGCAACTGCGCGCCGGCAAGCCGTTGCGCGAAGCCCTGCGCGAATTGGCCGATCGCATCGGCCTTGATGAGGCGCGGGCATTGGCTGTTCTGTTCCGCCAGTCGGAAGAACTCGGCACCAGCCTGACGGACGCCCTGCGCGTTTACAGCGCCGAGATGCGCAGCCAGCGAATTCTTCACGCCGAGGAACGCGCCAACTCTTTGCCGGTTAAAATGATGATCCCGCTCGGGCTGTGCATATTCCCGGTCGTGCTGATGGTCATCATGTTGCCGGTGATCATTCGAATGAGGGGCATTTTCTTCTAAATGGTTATATGCTTTGATTCTAACATGGAGTCGGGGGACTCTTGGGAGACAAGATGACAGGGCCAACGCGCCTCTTAGTCGCCGCCGCAGCCAGCCTGCTGATGATAGCGCTTGCCGGCTGTCAGACAAACGGCGCGGACACAACCGGCGGTGTCGTGCGCACCAATGAACCGTCGAAAGGTGATGTCACGTCCTTTGGCGACGCCTTCGACGGGTTGAAGACCGTCAGCGACGTCGAATATTACGCCTCGGACCAGGCCGTGGCCGAAGCCAAGAACCAGTTCCGCGCGGAAAATTACGGCAATGCCGGCGCGCTGTTCTTCAAGGCGACGCAACTGGCACCCAATGACGGCGGCGCCTGGATGGGGCTGGCCGCCTCATGCGACCGCATCCGCCGCTTCGACCTTGCCGACCGGGCCTACGCCCGCGCGTTCAAGCTGGTTGGCGCGTCGCCCGAATATTACAACAATGTCGGCTACTCCTACCTGCTGCGCGGCAAGCTGCAGGATGCACGCAGCAACTTCCTCAAAGCCTATGAACTGGCGCCCAACGATCCGACCGTCGCCAACAATCTGAAGCTGCTGTCATCCAGCGTGCAGAACATCGAGCGCTAGCATGTTGCTTGTCGAAGCGCTGTTGCTCAAGGCGCTCGCCATCCCCCTCCTCGGGTGGATTGCGTGGTTCGACTTCACCACCCAGAAGATAGCCAATCGTGATGTGCTGCTGCTGCTCTGCCTTGGGGCGGGATCGCTGTTGCTGCTGTTGCTCCGGTCCGGATCGTGGTGGGACATGGGGCTGAGCGCCATGGCCGGTCTTCTGTTGTTTGTCGCACTCTTCCCGTTCTGGGCGCTGCGCAAGGTTGGCGCCGGCGATGTCAAGCTGATGGCGGTCGTGCCTTTTCTGATCGGCGGCAGCGGCCTCTTCCTGTTTTCCATGCTGTTGCTGGTCTTTGCCGTCGTCACCGTGTTGGTGGTGAAAGCGCCATTCATGCTGCCTGAAGGTGCGTTCCGGCTCTATGTCCAGCACATGGACCGCAAGGGCGTTGTGCCGTTTGGGGTGCCGATCTCGCTGGCCGCGATCTGCACCATAGCCCTGCAGCTTTACGAAAGTGTGGTGCTGGCGAGCAGTTCTGGAATCCTGGATCAGCTTAACTGAACCTGGCAGTCCGCTTTGCTGAATTCGCCGCGCATCGATGGCTAAATGAACGATCCACAGGAGAAGGCACCATGGCACTTCACCTTTCGGCAGATACCCCGGCCTCTGTCGCGGCCGCGCCGCAAAAATATCTCTTCGGTCCGTTCATCGATTTTTTCATGCTTGGCGGAGGCGCCTGCGTGATCCTGCCGGCCCTGTATTTTCTGCCTCTCAAGTATGAAGGTCTCGTGGCGGCGATAATGCTCCTGCTCACCAATTTGATAAACCATCCGCATTTCGGTCATTCATACCAGATCTTCTACCGCAATTTCGCGCGCAAGGTGCGCGGCGACGGATATGGCCGGAACCTTCAAATCCGTTATATTTTCGCGGGTGTTGTCGTCCCGCTCGCGATGATTGCCTTCTTTGCCTATGGCTCGCTGACGGGCAACACCCGGCTGCTCGGCTATGCGGGCAACGCGATGGGCTTTTTCGTGGGCTGGCACTACGTCAAGCAAGGCTACGGCATGCTGATGGTGGATGCCGTGCTGAAGCGCAAATTCTTCAGCGATCAGGACAAGAAGGTGTTGCTGTTCAACGGCTATGCCGTGTGGCTGTTCGCCTGGCTTCAGACCAATGTGGTGATCACCCAAAGGCAGTTCTGGGGTTTGGACTATTACACCTTCGCGGTCCCGCCATGGCTCATCACCATCGCCATGTCGATCGCCGCCGCCTCCTCGGCGGCCACCGCCGTGATGTTCATCAATCGCTGGCGCAAGCATGGTGGGGCGCTGCCCTACAACGGTGTCGTCGCCTATGTCGTCTCTCTCTATGCCTGGATCCTGTTCGTGACGCTGAATCCGCTCTGGCTGCTCGTGGTGCCGGCGCTCCATTCCTTGCAGTACCTGGCCGTGGTGTGGCGCTACCAGACCAATGTCGAGCGCGACCGAACCGATGCCGTCGAGAAGCTGGAACCGAAGGTCCTGTCCACCCTTGGACCGGTATACAGGCTGCGCGTGCTGGCGTTCATCATTTTCGGCGCACTTCTCGGCGCGCTGGGTTTCTGGCTGGTGCCGATGGCGTTGACCGCCCTGGTTCCCTACAATCAGGCGGTGCTCGGCTCATCGCTTTTCCTCTTCATCGCCTGGATATTCATCAACGTGCACCACTACTTCCTGGACAATGTGATGTGGCGGCGCGGCAATCCGGAAGTTTCGAAATATCTGTTCCGCTGAAGCGATCGGTTGAACGCATTTCAGGCCGGGAAGGCCCATTTCCCGCCCGAACACGATTCGTTAACCAAGATGCTGTTCATCGACAGGACGAGTTTGTGCGACAGATGCCCGTCTGCCTGGTCAAGCCTGCTTGTCCGGTCGAGGCTCGAAAAGAAGGCTCCGCAGCCGGCGAAGACGTCAAATCGCCCGAAACAGAAACAATGTGCAAGGCATGAATGTGATCGAAAGCGAACAGAACGCGCCTGGCGCCTCACAGCGTTGGACATGGCTGCCGGCCATTGTCGTCGCGCTCTTTTGCCTGTGCGTCACCAGCGCGTCCGCCGAGACGCGCGCCTTGAAGATCCAGCACCTGCACACGGGCGAGAAGGCCGAGATCGTTTTCAAGCGCAACGGGCGCTACGATCAGGCGGGACTGAAAAAGATCAATTTCATGCTGCGCGACTGGCGCCGCAACGAGCCGACCAGGATGGATCCGCGCCTGCTCGACCTCGTCTGGCAGGCTTATCGCGCCAGCGGCTCGACGTCCTATATCCATGTGGTCAGCGCCTATCGCTCGCCGGCGACGAACGCCATGCTGCGCAGCCGCTCGAAGGGCGTGGCGCGGGAAAGCCAGCACATGGTTGGCCGTGCCATGGATTTCTTCCTGCCTGACGTGCCGCTGAAGAAGCTGCGCGACATCGGCCTCAGGATGCAGGGCGGCGGCGTCGGCTATTATCCGACCTCCGGTTCGCCTTTCATTCACATGGACGTCGGCAATGTGCGGCACTGGCCGGGCATCAGCCGCCAGGAACTGGCCAGGGTCTTCCCGAACGGCAACACGCTGCATGTGCCGAGCGATGGCCTGCCGCTGCCCGGTTATGACCAGGCGCTTGCCAAGGCAGCCGGCACGCCCAACATCGAGCTGGCAAGCGCCGACAGCGGCCAGCGCAAGTCGCGGGGTCTGCTGGCAACACTTTTGGGCCGCGGCGCGGACGAGGCGGATGATGTCGCGGAAGCGGCCCCGGCGCCGCGCAAACCGGCCAAGTCGGTTGAGACCAAGGCGCCAGGGCAGGGCATCGCCATCGTGCCGCCGGAGGCAACCCGGCGCGCGGACATCCAGATGGCTTCCGCCGGTGCAGCTGAAGAACCGCCAGTTGAGCAAAAGGTGAAGACGCCTGAAGCGATCGTCATGGCGATGGCGCCCAGCGCGGTGCCGTTGCCGGCCTTCGCCCCGCGCGCCGCCCCCGCGGCCAGCACCCCGACCCCGCAAGCCGCACCGTTCGCGATCGCCAGCGCGTCCACGGCGCAAGCCGAACTCTCCGCGACCAAGCCGGCGGTAGCCAATGCCGAAATGGGCAAGACAGACACCGCTGCCGCGAGCGTCGCGCTCGACATGGTGGCGCTGAACATCCCCTTGCCGACGTGGCGGCCTCAGAGCCAGACGAGCCCGTCGCGTCAGCCGGAAGCGGCCAAATCTGCCGATGCCATCGCTGCCTTGCTGACCATGCATCATCCTGATGACGGCCTCGGACTGGCCGGTAAGCGGGTTGCAGTCCCCGCATCGAAACCCGAAGATCGTGTCAGGACCAGCCCCAAGGCCGATCGTGTCCAGCCACGTCTCGATCCCGAAGCCACCGCCGTGGTTGTGCCCGTGGCGTCAACCGGCCGTCCGCTTCAGGCAGGTCGCGGCATCGCCGGCGGAACCGGGTCGACCGCGGCGCCGGTCATTGCCGCCAATTTCATCCGCACGGCGCCGGAGCAGGTCTATCTCGACGGATTCCAGCCACGCGGACAGACGTCAGATCACCGCCGCTTCACCGGCTCCGCGGTGAAATTCCTGCCCATCGCCAGCTTCAAATAGGGGGCGAACGCTCCCGTTCGATCCGCTATAGTGTCGCGCGATGTGGATGGCCTGTGCCGTCACGCCATTGCGCAATCCATGCCGAGGTCGTTCACACGGCTCTGTAAAATATTTTCCAAATTTGACAATCGTGCATGAAATTGTAAGATAATCGTCTTTCTGTCAGCGAGAGGCGATGACCATGTCGATCCGCGAAGAACTGGCCAACACCACCTTGGCGTTCACCTCGGCGGAAGAAAAGATCGTTCAGGTCCTGCTTGCCGATTATCCGATGTCGGGGCTGGGAACAGCAACCCGGCTGGCACGCCGGGCCGGGGTCAGCGACCCCAGCGTGACACGGCTGATGACCAAGCTCGGCTATGTCGGCTTTGCCGATTTCCAGGCGCGCCTTCTCACCGAAGTGGAGTCCAGGCTGCATTCGCCGCTGCTGATGATGGAGGCCAAACGTCCGGGCGGCTCGAGCGAAGGCACGGCGCTCGCCTATTTCCACTCGGTTTCCGACAGCCTGGAGCGCACGCGCACGGCGGTGCCGCTGCAGGCCTATACGCGCGCGGTCAATTTGCTGCTCGAGACCAAGGGCCAGGTCGTGCTGCTGGGCGGCCGTTTCAGCCGGCATATCGCCTCCATGCTTGCCGGCTATCTCCTGCAATTCCGCTCCGGCGTGCGCGACATCGGCTCGCTCAGCCCCGCCGATTTCGATCTTCTGATCGACCTCGGCAAGCGCGACCTTCTCGTCGTCTTCGACTACCGGCGCTACCAGTCGGACGTGGTGCGCTTTGCGCAACAGGCGCATGAACGCGGCGTCTCCATCCTGTTGTTCACCGATGTGTGGCTGTCGCCGATATCAGAGATTGCCGACCTGACCATGGTCGCGGCGATCGATGCCAATTCGCCGTTCGACACGCTGGCCACCGCCGTCGCCCAGATGGAGACGGTCTTTGCCCATGCGCTGGAAGGCCATGGCGCAGGCGTGCGCAAGCGTATCGAGGACATTGAGAAGATCCGCAGCGCCAATGCCGTCACGCTCGATGCCGCCCTGTCGCCGGACAGCGAGACCGCCAAACCCAAAGCCCCAAGGAAATAGCGTCGATACGCCCGATGCGGCGATGCGAGGAAGGAACAATCATGCCTGATATCAAGACCATCATCGACGCCGTGCAGGCCGGGGTCGAGGCCGACCGCGACTGGCTGATCGGCTTGACCCGCGACATGGTCCGTATCCCTTCGGTCAATCCCAAATTCGAGCCCAAACCGGCGATCAACCGCGAGGCGGATGTCCAGGCGCTGCTCGAACCGATCCTCAAGCAGGATGGCTTCCGCACCGAACAGTGGGATGCCTTGCCCGGCCGGCCCAATCTGGTCGGCGAATGGGCCGGAAATGAAGACCGCAGCCTGATCCTGTGCGGGCATATCGATGTCGTACCAGTCGGCGAGATGAAGGACTGGTCGGTCGATCCGTTCGGCGGCGAGATCACCAATGGCCGGCTCTATGGCCGCGGCGCGGTCGACATGAAGGGCGGCGTCGCGGCTTGCGTTGCCGCCGCGCGTGCGATCAAAAAGGCCGGCATCACGCTGCAAGGCCGGCTGGCGATCCACTCTGTCGTCGACGAGGAGGCCGGCGGCTTCGGCGCCATAGATGCGGTGAAGAGGGGCAAGCTCGCCAAGGCGGTGCTTGTCGCCGAGCCGACCTGGGGCGATGTCCTGCCGGTCGAGGGCGGGCTTGAATGGGCGCGGGTGACGATCCGTGGCCGCAACGCGCATTCGGCGCTACGCTACAACGAGATCTATCCGCAGCGCCACGACAAGGACCGGCTGAAGCCGGGCGTCAACGCGATCGAGATCGCCGCCCGCTTCATCGCCGCCGTGCGCCAGTACGAACTCGACCGGACGCGGGCAAAGTCGCATCCGCTGCTGCCGATCGGCATGAACACCATCAACATCGGTGTCATGCATGGCGGCACCGGTCTTGGCGAGCACGGCCTGCCGACGGTGATGACCAACCCGGCCATCATCCCCGATGTCGCCGTGCTCGACCTCGACATGAAATTCCTGCCGGATGAGAATTCGGCCGACTATCGCCGCGACTTCGAGGCGTTTGTCCATCATTTCGCGCAGACCGACGCCTGGCTGCGCGACAACCCGCCGACCATTCAGTGGGAACTCGGCGGGCTGCATTTCCCGCCGATGAACACCCCTGTCGACCACCCGCTGGTGACGTCGCTGATGAAACGCAAGGCCACGATTGGCAAGGCGCCGCAGGCACGCGGTTTCGTCGCCGTCTGCGATGCCGCGCACTATGCCGGCGCGGGTGTCGACGGCGTCATCTTCGGCCCGTCGGGCGACGGTTTTCATGGCGCCAACGAATATGTCGAGGTCGAGTCCGTCGTCGAGACCGCCAAGGTGATCGCCGCTTCGGTGATCGACTGGTGCGGCGTGCGCTGAGGCTGCGTTTCGAAAACAGTCAGGCCGGGCGTTTGATCCGGCCGGCGACAGCGCCCCATGCGGCCTTGATCATGCCGGCCAATCCACTGGGATAGGCCAGCATCACGCCGATGATCAGCACTGCCGTGATCATCGGCCGCCAGGCGCCGAAATCGGCCATCCACTCGGCGAAGATCGTCAGCACGAAAGAGGCGACGATGGCGCCATAGATGGTGCTGGTGCCGCCGAGCAGCACCATCGACAGGATGATGGTAGCGAGGCTCATGCCGAAGACGTCGATCGAAGCATTGCGCTGGTAGGCGGCGTAGAAGGCGCCGGCAACGCCGGTGAAGAAGGCGCTTGCCGCCAGCGTCAGCATGCGCTGGCGCACGATCGAAACGCCGCGGCTGATGGCGTATTCCTCATTGTCGCGCAACGCCACGATGCTGGCGCCGGCGCGTGAGCGCACAAAGACGCGCAGGAACAAGGTGCTTGCCACCAGCAGCGCCAGCGCGATGTAGAAATAGGCGAACTTGGCGTCGCGGACCATGTTGTGGTCGAACCAGTAGAGGCCGGGGATGCGCACGATGCCTTGCGTGCCGCCGGTGATGTCGGACTGGCTGAGGATTACCTGCATCACCAGCTGCGCGAAGCCGAATGTCACCAAGATGATGTAGATGCCTTTCAGCCGCAGGATCGGGATGGTCACCAGGATCGCCGCCAGCGTGGCGATGGCGCCGCTGGCAAACAGCGCGACCCAGGGGTCGAGCTCGGCGAGCTTGGTCAGCAGGCTGTAGGCATAGACGCCGATGCCGAACAGCGCCAGATGGCCGAAATTGAAGACGCCGCCATAGCCTAGGCTGAGGTCCCAGTTCGAGGCGACGATGGCATAGATGAAGGCCATGATCAGGATGTGGCGGGCATAGGTATCGCCGAAGACCAACGGCAGCAGCGCCAGCAAGGCGAAGCCGAGCACGAAGCCGACGGCCTCATGCTTCCACGGCGTGCGGCCGGGCGCGATCGGAATTGCCGCCGCTATACGGATTGGTGCCATCGTCGAGGTCGTGTCGGTCATGCGAGGCCTCGTGAGCGGCTGGCGAAAATGCCCTCGGGGCGCACCATCAGGGTCAGGATCAGCACGCCGAACAGCAGCGCCGGCGTCCAGTAGAGGCCGAAATAATAGCTGCAGGCGGCCTCGAAGAAGCCGATCAGATAGGCGGCGAAGATCGGTCCAGATATGCTCGATATGCCGCCGAAGACGACGACGATCAGCGCCTTGAGCAGCGGGTCGCTGCCCATGACAGGCGACATGAAGCGATAGCCGCCCATGAAGATGCCGGCGAGCCCCGCCAGCGAGGCGGCGATGGCAAAGGCCAGCCCATAGAGCGCGGTGACGTTGAGGCCGACCAGATGGCTGGCATCCTCGTTCTGCGCCACGGCGCGCAGCGCCAGCCCGAGCCGGGTGCGGTTGAGGAACATCCACAGCGCCGCCAGGATCAGCGGTGTGATGACGATGATGGCGATCTGGTGCAGCGAGACGCCGACGCCGCCTATGGTGGCGTTGCCGTCGATCAGCGCCGGGATCTGCTTCGAACGCGGCCCCCAGATGGTCAGGGCACCGTTCTCGATCAGCGATCCGGCGGCAAGCGTGGTGATGACGACGACCAGCACGATGTTGGGCCGGCCGATCAGCGGCCGCACGACGCTCGCCTGCAGGATCCAGCCGACGCCGGCCATGACGACGACAGCGATTGGAAAGGCGACCGCTGCCGGCAGGCCGAGTTCAACCAGTTGCCAGGCGATGTAGGCGCCCAGCATCATGAACACGCCATGGCTGAAGTTGAACACGCCGATCGTCGTCCAGACCAGGGCCAGTCCGACCGCCATCATAGCGTAGAGCGAGCCCTGGAACAGGCCGCCGAACAGGATTTCCGCCAATGCGCTCATGTCCTGATTCCTAATGGCCAAAATACATTGACATGATCTCGCCGTGGTCGAGGCTTTCGCCCGGCTTGATCTCGGTCGCCACCGCGCCGTGATTGACGAGGTAGAGTTGCTGCGTCAGCTCGAGCAGGAATTCGATATCCTGTTCGACGACGATGAGGGGCACGCCGCCGCGCGAAATGTCCATGACCGAGGCGCAGAGCTCGTCCTTGATCTTCGGCGCCAGCCCCAGTGTCGGCTCGTCGAGGATCAGCAGGCGCGGATGGCTCATCAGCGCCGTGCCGATCGACACCATCTGGCGCTCGCCGCCTGACAGCGTGCGCACGCGCTGGCGCCAACGTTCCGCCAGTTTCGGGAATAGCTTCACCACCTTCTCGCGGTTTTCCGCCTCATGCGGGCGGGCACGCGGCGAATAGGCGCCCAGCGCCATGCAGTCGGCGATGGAGAGATCGGGAAACAGCCGGTTGCCCTGCGGCACATGGATCAGCCCGGTGCCGACAATGGCGCGGGCGCTGCGGCCGGCGATGTCCTGCCCATCGAAAAGGATGCGGCCGCTCTTCGGCTGCAGCAGCCCGGAGATTGCCCGCAGCAGCGTCGTCTTGCCATGGCCGTTGGGTCCGAACAGGCCGACATTGCCGAAGCGGCCGGCTTCCAGCGAAATGTCGTTCAGTACGGTAACGCGGCCATAGCCGGCGGTGACGCCTTCGACGGTGAGGATGGGATTCACGCCACCACCCTTCTGGTTCCGAGATAGGCCTCGATGACGCGCTGGTCGGCGATCACATCGGCCGGTTTGCCGGCGGCAAGCACGCGGCCATTGTTGAGCACCAGAAGATGCTGCGACAGGCTCATCAGGAAGGTCAGCACATGCTCGATCAGAAGGATCGTGATGCCGCGTTCGGCGGTGCGGCGGATCAGCCCGATCGACGTCTCGATTTCGGGCTTGGTCAGGCTCGACGCCGGTTCGTCGAGCAGCAGCATGCGCGGCTGCATGGCGATCGCGGTGGCCAGCATCAGGCATTTGCGCTCGAAGACGGACAACTCGCCGGCCAGCCGCCCGAACGACGCGGATCCCAGCCCGACGAATTCAAGCGCCTCGGCGGCGGCTTCGCGGGCCGTCGCTGCCGCTTTCTCCTGCTTGCCATAGCTGGCGCCGATCAAGGCGTTCTCGAACACGGTCAGCCCGTCGAAGCTGGTCTCGCGCTGAAAGGTGCGGGCAAGGCCGAGGCGCGCGATGGCATGCCCTGACTTGCCGTTGATCGCGGTTCCGTCGAAGCGGATGCGGCCCCGGTCGGGCCCGAACGGGATGCCGGTGATGATGTTGAACAGCGTGCTCTTGCCGCTGCCGTTCGGGCCGGCGATGCCAAAGATCTCGCCGGCCTCGACCTTGAACGACACGCCGTCGACGGCCTTCAGCGAACCGAAGGCCTTCGACACGTCGTCCAGTTCAAGCAGGGCCATTCCTCACTGCATCCAAGGCTGGAGCTTGAAGGCGCCGGTGGCGTATTTCTCCGGCGAGATCAGCGTGCGCTGGCCGTCCCAGATCTGGAAGAAGGTGATCGGGATATAGTCGTCGCCTTGTGTGGCAAGGTGCGTCGCGGGATCGAACTTCAGCCGGCCCTCCGCCACTTGCTTGTCGGTTTCCGACAGTGCTTTCATGATCGCTGCGTGGTCGGATGCGCCGCCGACCTTCTTGACCGCATCGAAATAGACATTCGTCATTTCGTAGAGGCCGACGCCATAGGTGCCGCTCTCGACGCCGTACTTGGCCTTGAACTTGGCCGCCACCTCGTCGGCGCGCGGGTTCTTCGGCGTCGTGAGCGCCCCGCCCAGAAGATTGTAGATGACGCCGTTCGATTTCTTGCCGGTCAGTTCAACGAATTCCGGCACGCTCGGCGCATATTGCAGGAAGACCAAGCTCTTGGTCGGCTGTTCGAGGAACTGGTTCAGGAAGGATGCCGAATTACCCGGCAGATAGTCGGTGTTGATGACGACATCAGGCACATTCTCGCGCACCTTGGCCAGGATCGAGCGCCAGTCGGTCACTTCGCCGAAGGGGACGATCTCATCGACGCTGATGGTCCATCCCTTCTCCTTGAAGGTCTTCTTCATGCCTTCCGAGATGGTTTTCGAATAGGCGTTGTCGGAGGAGATGATGGCGACCTTCTTGGTCGGCAAGGTGATCTTGCCGTCGGCCGCGAGCTTCTCGACGAACAGGGTGACGTCGGTGTTGTAGGCGTCGAAGGACGGCGTCAGCGACCAGCAGCACATGTATTTGTCCGGGTGCGGCGCGATGATGTCCCTGGTCTGCTGCGAGGTGGCCGCCAGCATGTAGGGCATCTCCGCCTCGGCCATGTTGTCGATCTCGAAATTCGTCAGGCTGGCGTAGCCGGTGAGCATGAACTGCACGCCGGGATCGCCAAGCAGGCGCTCGACCGCGCTGGTGACGTTGCCGGCGGACTGATCCTTGACGTCACCGACCACCAGTTCGAACGTGTTGCCGGCAACGCCGCCGGCGGCGTTCGCCTCGTCGATCGCCATCTGCACGCCGCGCTGGAATTCCTGGCCGTCGGCCGCGGCAGGCCCGGTGATCGGCGCCAGCAGGCCGATCTTGACGACATCGGCGAAGGCGGGAACGGCGGATACGGCAAACGCGCCGATCAGCGCGGTGCTCATCAGCATATGGCGGAGTCTGGTGGCGGCGGATTTGGATTTCATCGTGCTGTTCCCTGTTTTCCTCCCGTTCATCGGGAGTTGGATAATTGACAATCTACGCATAATTGTTCTTATTTGAAAAGGATTTTTCAACGCAGCCTGATCGGGAAGACGATTCCCGCAAAGGTATGGAAGCCGTGGCGCTTTGCTGCGCAACTGCACTGAAACAAGGCAATTCCAGACGGAGCGAACCATGACGATCGCGCAGAAGACCCTTGAAACCAGCCACGGCAAGATCGCCATCCGCGAGACCGGCGGCAAAGGTACCGCCGTGCTGCTGATCCACGGCAATTCGTCCTCAAGTGCTGTTTTCCGCAACCAGTTCGAGAGCCCGCTGGGCGAGCGCTACCACCTCATCGCTGCCGATCTGCCGGGGCACGGGGCATCAGGCGATGCGATCGATGCGGACCGTTCCTACAGCATGGAGGGCTATGCCGATGCGATGACCGAAGTGCTAGGCCTGCTCGGTATCGACAGGGCAATCGTCTTCGGCTGGTCGCTCGGCGGCCACATCGGGCTGGAGATGATCGACCGCTTTCCAGGCCTGCTCGGCCTGATGATAACGGGCACCCCGCCAGTGGCGCCCGAGGAGGTCTCCAACGGCTTCAAACCGAGTCCGCACATGCACCTTGCCGGACAGGAAACTTTCACTGCCGCCGATGTCGATGCCTATGCGCGCAGCACCTGCGGCGAGCCGTTCGAACCGTTCCTCATCGACATGGTCGCGCGCACCGATGGGCGGGCGCGGCGCCTGATGTTCGAGAAGTTTTCGGCCGGCACCGGCCGCAACCAGCGCGAGATCGTCGCCGGCAAGACGCCGCCGATCGCCGTGCTGAACGGCATCGACGAACCCTTCGTCAACACCGACTTCGTCTCGGCGGTGAAGTTTTCCAACTTGTGGGAAGGCAAGGCGCATCTGCTCGACAGATCGGGCCATGCGCCGTTCTGGGATTCACCCGACCGCTTCGATCCGATCTTCGCGCGGTTCCTGGCAAGCGTGGATAAGAACTAGACGCAGCCTGCCGTCACGATCTTGCCGGGCTCTCCGACGGCATGGAGCACTGCTCGGCGGCATGCCTCCACAGCGTCGCATCGCCCTCTCTCAGAACGTCGAGCAGCCGGATCTTTTCGACGCGGTAGACGCGCCAGAAGCCGGGATCGAGCCGTTCGATGGTGCGCGTGTTGTCGATGAGATCGGCGAGCTTGATCGTCTTGGCTTGCGCCGACGCGGCTGCGGTATGTTCCAGATCCCTGGCCTTGCGCGCAGCACGGTTGCCGTCGGAAGGCACGGACACATCGGTCAGCCACCCGACGAGTTCGGCGACCGCGCGGCCGAACCCTTCTTCAATCTCGGCAATCGTGACGGGCGTGTCTTCCACCACATCGTGCAGATAGGCCGCGGCGATCATTTCAACCGTATGCGGCACGCCACGCACGATTTCGGCGACCGCGGTGGGGTGCACGATATAGGGTTCGTTGGTGTATTTTCGCCGCTGGTCGATCGACTCGTGCGCCCGAGTGGCAAACTCGCGGGCACGGCGCTCCAAATCGCTAGGCAAGACTCCCCTCCCGAAAATATCTTTCCAAAATTGGCGGCAGGGCTTACGCCACCGACCAGCCACCATCGACCAGTATATTCGTTCCAGTAATCAGCGACGCTGCCGGCGAGGCGAGGAACACCACGGTTCCCGCCACATCGATCGGGTCGCCGATGCGGCCGAGCGGGATGTGGCCGAGCACATGCGCATGGAAATCCGGTTCGGCGAGCGAGGGGCGTGTGCCATCTGTCCAGATGAAGGTCGGCGCCACGCTGTTGACGGCGATCCTGTGCTGCGCCCACTCGGCCGCCAGGCAGCGCGTCAGATGGTTGATCGCCGCCTTGGTCATGCAGTAGATCGCCTCGCCCTTCAGCGTGACCGTGCCGGCCTGCGAACTGATGTTGATGATGCGCCCACCTTTCTGCGCGATCATCAGCTTTCCGACCGCCTGCGTGGTGAAGAACGTGCCCTTGAGGTTGACGTTCACGGTGAGGTCGAAATCCTCCTCGGTGACGTTCTCCGCCAGGTTTTCCGGGCCGAGCCCGACATTGTTGACCAGCACGTCGATGCGGCCGAAGGCGGCATGCCCGTCGGCGACACCCTTGCGCACCGTGGCGAGATCGGTCGCATCCATCTGCACGGCAAGCGCCCGCCGGCCCATGCGTTCGATCTCGGCGACAAGCTCCGCGCCGTCGGCCTTGTTGCGCACGCCGACGATCACGTCGGCGCCGGAGCCGGCGCAGGCGAGCGCGCAAGCGCGGCCAATACCGCGCGAGGCGCCGGTGGCCAGCACCACCTTGCCGGCCAGATCGAATTTTGGTGTGAAGTCCGTCATAGCAACCTCCCCTGAGAGCTTTTCGGGCCGAGCCTGTGGACAGTCCGCGCATTGGAACGGCCGCTTTGGTTGAAGACTACCTGCTCACGGCGTGAAAGCCAGCTGGCATCGGTGCCTCACGACAAGAACACCGTTCGTCCCGGGACTTGCCACGCGCCGGCCGTCATGATGCCATCTCGCAAGGTAAGATCGCGCGTTGCGGGTTCCGGGGGGTGGGCGATGCAGCTTACCGAGGACAGCCTCTGCGACGTGCTGACCGACCTGGGTGCTGCCCGCAAGGACAAGGCGCTGGCTGAGGAAGCGATCGCCGCTTGCCAGGAGGCGCTCGTCATCTTCAGGGACCGCAAGATGGACGATCTCACCGCCGGTTCCGAGAAGAACCTTGCCGAGGCGCAAGCCTTGCTGGCTGATTTGAACTGAGACGCGATGTGCCAATATCGGCATTTGCGCTGGCGGCTCGCCTGTGATCCAAGGCGACGATAAATCCTTGGCACTCGTCTTTGCAGCTGGAGCGCTGAATGACCGGATTGACACGCCGCAGGCTCTTGAAAACGGCAGCGATCGCCGGCGCAAGCGGGCTCGGGCTCTCGGCCATCGGCAGGCTTGGCAGCTGGGCTGCTGCCAGCCCCGAACCGGTGGTGCTGCAGACGGCGAAAATCCAGGCGAAGCTGATGGATGTCGGCCCGACCAACAATGTGCTGACCTATGGCAATGCCGGGATGCCGCCGGTGCTGAGGATGAAGAAGGGCGAGCCGTTCGCCGCGCGCCTGATCAACGCCATCGACGATCCGACGACCATCCACTGGCACGGCATTCGCGTGCCGAACAAGATGGATGGCGTGCCTTTCCTGGTCCAGCCTTACGTCTACACCGGCGACCATTTCGACTACGCCTTCACGCCGCCCGACGCCGGCACCTTCTGGTATCACCCGCATTGCAACACGCTGGAGCAGATGGGCCACGGCCTGACCGGCGTGATCGTGGTCGAGAATCCGAACGATCCGAAATTCGACGCCGAATTCGTCCTCAATCTGCGTGACTGGCGCCTTGGCGACGACGGTCAGTTCATCGACCAGTTCCGCCCGCGCGATGCCGCGAGAACCGGCACCTACGGCACGGTGCGCACCGCCAACTGGCTCGACCAGCCGCAATATGACGCACCGGCCGGCGGACTGGTGCGGTTGCGGGTGGCGATCACCGACGTCACCCGCATCTATGCCTTTCGCGTCGACGGCGCCGAGGCGACCGTGATGGCGCTCGATGGCAATCCGGTGCCTGAGCGTTTTTCACCCGATGCGTTGCTGCTCGGGCCGGGACAACGCATGGAACTCGCCATCCGCATGCCTGACCAGGAGGGAACGGTGGTGAGCCTGCGCGACGTCAGGGGCACCAAGCCCAAAATCCTGGCGACCTTGCGTGCGACCGGCAGTTCTCTGAAGCGCGACATCCGCGATGTTGCATCGCTGGAGGTCAATCCGGTGGCGGAGGTCGACCTCACCGCCGCCCAACATATTTCGCTGGCGCTCAGCGCAACGGCGGAAAACGTCCCGAGCGACGGCATCTGCGGTTCGCTAGGCTACAGTTTCTGGGCCATCAACAAGGTGCCGTGGCCAGGCGATACATCCGATCCGACCGCGCCGCTGGCCGAATTGAAGCTCGGCAAGAGCTATGTCATCGACATGGAGAACTTGACGCCGCAATCGCATCCGATGCATTTGCACGGCATGAGCTTCAAGGTTCTGTCGTCCTCGACGCGGCAGGTTGAGCCGCTGATTTCAGACACCTATCTCATCCAGCCCAACGAGAAGGTTCAGCTCGGCTTCGTCGCCGACAATCCCGGCGACTGGCTGCTGCACTGCCACATCATCGAGCACCAGAAATCGGGCATGACGAGCTACGTCAGGGTGGTCTGAAGCCACGTTTAAGCGGTTTCGGTGGCAAAAGCGGGTGGTTCCCTGCTATGCCGCCTCCAAATCAGGAACCATGGACATCCCTGCATGACCAATGTCGCCTTGACAGGCCTTGCCCGCGATCTTGCCAGCCGTGCCGCCGAAGGCCGACCGGTGCGCATCGGCGTCATCGGTTCGGGCGAAATGGGCACTGACCTCGTCACGCAAGGCATGCTGATGCCTGGCATTTCGGTTTGCGCCGTTTCTACCCGACGTCCGCACACCGCACGTGACGCCATTCGTATTGCCTATGGCGATGAAGCGATGGCGGTCGAAGCCGACACCGCGTCGAAAGTCACCGCGGCCATAGAGGCCGGAAAAATCGCCATCACTTCCAACGAGATGCTGGTCACCAATCCGCTGATCGACGTCGTCATCGACGCCACCGGAAAACCGGGCGTCGCCGCCGATTTCGACTTGATGGCGATGGAGCATGGCAAGCATCTGGTGATGATGAATGTCGAGGCCGACGTCACCATCGGCTGCTATCTGAAGCAGCAGGCCGAGCGGCTCGGCGTTGTCTATTCGGTCGGCGCCGGTGACGAACCGTCGAGTTGCATGGAGCTGATCGAGTTCGCCTCCGCGCTCGGCCTGACCATCGTCTCAGCCGGCAAGGGCAAGAACAACCCGCTCAACCACGACGCCATGCCCGACGACTATCGCGAGGAAGCGATCCGCCGCAACATGAACCCGCGCATGCTGGTCGAGTTCGTCGATGGCTCCAAGACGATGGTCGAGATGTGCGCCATCGCCAACGCCACGGGCCTGGTGCCCGACGTGCCCGGTATGCACGGCCCGAAGGCCGACCGCGACGACCTCGTCAAGGTGCTGATCCCGCGCGAGGATGGCGGGCTGCTGTTGAAAAAGGGCGTTGTCGACTACACCATCGGCAAGGGCGTGGCGCCCGGCGTCTTCGTCATCGTCGAGGCGACACATCCGCGCATCATCGAGCGCATGGACGATCTGCATATCGGCCACGGCCCCTATTACAGCCTGTTCCGGCCCTATCATCTGACGTCGCTGGAAGTGCCGCTGACCGCTGCCCGAATCGTGCTGTTCGGCAAGCCCGACATGGTGCCGCTGCCACGGCCGGTCGCTGAGGTCTGCGCGGTCGCCAAGCGCGATCTGGCGGCTGGCGAGACCTTCGATGCGATCGGCGAGACCTGCTACCGCTCCTGGACCATGACCGTCGGCGAAGCCCGTGCCCAGCGCGCCTTGCCGGTCGGCCTGCTCGAGGGCGGCAAGGTGCTGAGGCCAGTGAGGAAAGGCGATTTGCTGACCGCCGACAACGCCGCGCCCGACCAGACGACCAGGCTGTTCGCCTTGCGCAGGCTGCAGGATGAGATGCTGTACGGGGCGAACTGAGGTCTTACTTCCCCAGCTCGATCGATCGCAGCCGCGCCGCTTCTACCGCTTCAGTCAGAAGCTTTGTCAGCCGGTCCTCGCCCATCAGCACGCCAAGGGCTGCCGCCGTCGTGCCGTTGGGGCTGGTCACCTGCTGGCGCAGCACGCCCGGGTCCTCGTGGCTCTCGGCAGCGAGCGAGGCAGCGCCATAGACGGTCTGCATGGCGAGCAGCCTGGCGGTCGCCGCCGGCAAGCCCGCTTTCTCGGCGGCCACGGTCAGCGCTTCGATGAAGTGGAAGATATAGGCCGGCCCCGATCCCGACACGGCGGTCACCGCATCCATCAGGCCTTCGTCGTCGATCGTGGCCACTTCACCGCTGGCCGACAGCAGGTCGGCGACGAAACGCTTTGTATCGTCGGAAACCAGCGGGTTGGAAAACACCACCATCATGCCCTTGCCGATGGCAGCGGGCGTGTTGGGCATGCAGCGCACGATCGGCGCGCTGTTGCCAAGAATCTGCTCGAAGGTCGCTACGGGCGTTCCGGCGGCGACGCTGACAAATGTGGTGCGCCCGTCGCCGAAACGCTTGTAGGCGGCGGTGACGTCGCGGATCACCTGCGGCTTCACCGCGATGACGATGAGGTCGGGCACCGCATCGGCGGGAATCTCACTGGCTTCCGCGGCCGTGCCGCAGCCAAGCGTTGCAGCGCGCTGGCGCAGATCGGCATTGGGCTCGACCACGAAAACCGCCGACGGTGCCAGCTTGCCGGATTTCAGCCAGCCCGAGAGCATGGCGTAACCCATATTGCCGCAGCCGGCGAGAACAAGCCTGATCGTCATTGAAAGCCCTCCGAAAGATGGCCCTGACATAGACGCTCGCGGTTCGGTGGGGAAGCCCCTGTCAGGCCGGGCGTGAAGGGCTGCGCACCGCGATCGGCCGCAGCGACACTTGCCTCAGGCCAAGCACGCCGAGCACGAAGAACAGCCAGACCGGGTCGCCGCGATGGAAGAAGAAGCTTTCGAGGAAAGCGTTGAGCGCGGTGAACAGCACCACCATCATGAAGAAGTCGCCGAGAAAGATGTTTTCTCTGCGCAGCGGGATGCGCATGTAGTCGCGCAGCGGCGCGATGAGGAAGGTGTAGACTGCCACGCAAAGGGCCGGAATGCCCATCAGCACGGCGATGTCGAGATAGCCGTCATGGCCGTGGACGATGGTCCTGATGTCCCAGGGCCGGTCGAAGGGCTGGTCCTGGTTGAGCAGCAGCGGCGTGCCCCAGAAGCTTTCATAGCCGTAGCCGGTCCACGGCTTCTTCGCCAGCATCGAGCCGGCGAACTCCCACAGCGTCGTGCGGCCGGTATAGGTCATGTCGGGGAAATAGATCGCCGCCAGATGTTTCACCGGCGGCAGGAAGACGATGCCCAGCGTGCCGACCGCCGTGGCGATGATCGCCAGCGCAAACAGGATCGGTGTGACGAGGCGCATGCCCATCAGGCTCGGCAGCACCACGATCAGGATCGAGAACGGCACCAGGCCGGCAGTGGTCTTGGACCCGGTGTGCAGCATGAAGATCATCGCCGCGCAAAAGATCCCCGCGCCCCACCAGCGTTGCCCGCGCCGGTAGAGATAGAGGCCGGCGAAGCTGAGGCAGGCCATGATTGGGCCGGCGATGTTCTTGTGGGTGAACACGCCGCGCCACAGGCCCGCATGCTCGGGTTCCTGGGAATCGGCCGTGTGCATCGCCTCGTGCGGAAAGACGATGAGGCCGACATAGGAAAGTCCCATCACCACCACGGCGGTGAAGATGATGACTTTCGAGAAGGACTCGGCATCGCGCGGCAGCGCCAGGATCGTCGCCATCGTCAGGATACCGATCATGGTGAAGGACGCGGCGCGCATCGCCGAGGGCGGATCGGTCGCCAGCACCACCGACAGGAAGAAGAAGCCCAGCATCAGCACCCAGGACGGGCTGAGCAGCGAGCGCACGATGCGCGGATCGGCGAAGGCCATCAGCGAGAAGATCGAAACGGCGCCGAGCGAGCTGAAGCCAAGCTGGTTGACGATATCGCCGCCGTCGCCGGTGAGTTCGGCGCCGGCCGGCTGGAACGGACGGAAGGACACCATGATGACGGTGAACAGCAGTGCGGCGATCGCGGTCGCCACGCCGTCGCGCGTGAACGCGACGCTGAGCGGGGCGCGCTCAGTTTTTCTCGGGCAGGCGATACTGCTCATTGGCATATCCAAATTCGGCCAGCACGCGGCCCAAGGCCACATGGACGGGATAGACGGCGATCGCCGGGGATCCGGTCCGCGCCAGCCGCATCAGGCTGCGAAAAGGCGCGGCGGCAAGCAGCGCCAGGCTCTTCGCGAACACTCTGGCGCCGGCCAGCGGCGTGCCCGCACGCTTCTTCTTTTCGACCAGTGTCGAGATGACGCCGTTGCGCAGGCTGCGGGCCCGGATCCAGTCGGCCTCGACACGCCGCGCCGGGACGGTCTCGCGAACCTTGGCCTCCGCGCACCAGCCGAGCACAAAGCCCCTTTGCGCCGACCGGCTGAGAAAGTCGGAATCGCCGCCGCCCATGAAATTGAATTTCAGGTCGAGGAAGGGCGGCCCCATGGCGACCAGCACGTCGCGCCCGACCAGAAGATTGCCGGACGAATAGAGCGCGGGCACGCGCCCGGTTTCCCGGTAGGGTGGCGCGAACACCGGATGCTCGGCCCATCTCACATGGGCAGCGTCTGCGAAGACAGGCACCTGCGGGCCGCCGACGATATCGGCGCCGAGCGTCTCGGCAGCCGTGCACATGCGTTCCAGCCAGTGCGGATCGGCGATCTCGTCATCGTCGATGACCAGCAGATGCCTGAAGTTCGGAAAGTGCAGGATCGCCGTTTGCCAGCCGGCATTGTAGGCGCTGCAATTGCCGCGCTCATGCGCGATGATGACCATGCCGGGCATCTCGCCGCGCTCGAACATCGGCAGCACCGCCTTGGCGCCTTCCTGCGCCTGGGCTTCGTTCTCCATGACGATGACGGCAAAGCGCCTGCCGGTCCGCTGCGCACGCAGCGACGCCAGCGTTTCCAGCACCTGTTCGGGCCGCTTGAAGGTCGGCAAGGTGACGATCGCTTCGACAGCCTCCACGTTAAGCCGGGGAGAGCGTCCAGCGATCGATACCGAACCATCCGATGGCAAAGGGATCATCCGTGTCCAGCCACATGGTGAGTCGCGTTCTGGTAGCACCACGATGATAAGGTTTCGTTAATCACCTTGCGCGGAGAGGCCCGCCAGGCAGGGGCTTTCGGGCGCTGACTGTGCTCGCTTAATCAAGGGTTCACCGCGCTTTGCTACCGGCTACACCACAGGATAGGTGAGATGCATCTGCTGTTCGCCACATCGATCGTGCCCGATGGCGCTCTCGCCTCGGGCTACGAGATCGCCAATGCTGCGATCATCGCTGCCTTGCGGCGCGCCGGCGCGCGCGTCACGGTCATCGGTTTCGCCTGGCCCGGGAAGGCCGCGGCCGACCTGGAAAACACCGTGGTGCTGGGTGCGATCGACGTACGCACCGAAAGCGCCTCAACGCTGCAAAAGCTAGCCTGGGTCGGCAAGGCGATGCTGTCGGGCCTCACCTTCGCGTCGGTCAAGCTGTGTGCGGTGTCTGACCGCGATGTCCAGGCCGCTCTCGAACGAGCCGGTCCGTTCGATGGCTATGTGCTGAATTCCGTGCAGTTCGCCGGCGCCTTCGAAAAGCTCTTCGAAGACAAGCCTTCCATCTTCGTCGCCCACAATGTCGAGCATCTCTCGGCGCGGGAGAACGCGGCTGCCGCCGGCGGCCTCTTCCAGCGCCTGCTGTTCCGCCGCGAAGCAAGGTTGCTCGAGATCGTGGAAGAGCGTCTCTGCCGCCGGGCGCGCTTCGTCTTCACGCTGGCCGAGGAAGACCGGGCGGCACTCGGCGTTGCCTCCGACGACCGCTCGGCGGTGCTGCCGCTGGTGACCGGCGCCAAAGCGCCAACCCGGAACGGCCCGCGCCGGATCGACTGTGACGCCGCGTTGATCGGCACCTGGACCTGGCAGCCGAACCGCATCGGCCTCGACTGGTTCCTGGGCAAGGTGGTGCCGCATCTGCGGCCCGGTTTCCGCATCCGCATCGCCGGCCACATGCCGTCCGGCGTCACCTCGACACATCCGGGTGTCGAGTTTGTCGGCCGTGTCCCGGATGCCAGGGCTTTTGTGTGCGGCGCGGCCGTGATTCCGCTGATCAGCACCGCCGGTAGCGGCGTGCAGCTGAAGACCATCGAGACCTTCGAACTCGGCCTGCCGTCGGTCGCCACCAGCCGCTCGCTGCGCGGCATCGACCATCGCCCCGACAATTGCGTCGTCACCGACGATCCGGCCGGTTTCGCCAGGGCCCTGGAGGCTGCAGCAGTCAATATCCGGGACGTCGATGGCCGTGCGTTCCATCGCCAGCAGGTTAAGGCGCTCGATGCCGCCATCCGGCTCGGCCTCGAAAAACTTGGGGGCGTCAGGCAAGAGGTGTTTGCATGAATATGCACGCCGCCCGCGCCGCGTTCGGGTTCGACAGCCTGAAGACGATCCTCGGCATCTCGGTGCTCGCCATCCGCTGGGACGATGCGATCGCCCTGCTGAACCGGCTGGTCGCCGAACGGCGGTTCACCAAGGTCAGTTTTCTCAACGCCCACAACGCCAACATCGCCCGGATCGATCCGGTCTTTGCCGAGGCGCTCGACGACTTCCTCATCCTGCCGGACGGCATCGGCGTCGATCTCGCCGCCAAGATTCTCTACGGCGCGCCGTTTCCGGACAATCTCAACGGCACCGATTTCGTGCCGGCCTTCCTGCAGGCCTCGACGCGACCGCTGACCGTCGGGCTGCTCGGCGCGACGCGTGTCAACGCCGAGGCGGCGTCGGTCAAGCTGGCGGCCCTTGCCGTGCAGCACAATTTCGTGGTCATTCATGACGGTTATTTCTCCGCCGAACAGGAGCCGGAGATCATCGGCCGGATCGCGGCGCTGCGGCCGGATATGCTGCTGGTCGCCATGGGCGTGCCGCGCCAGGAACTTTGGATCGCGCGCCATATCGACGAACGCCACTGCACCATGCCGGTCGCGGTCGGCGCGCTGCTCGATTTCCTGAGCGGCTCGGTGCCGCGCGCGCCGCTGTGGATGCGCCGCCTGCGCCTGGAATGGCTGTTCCGGTTGGCGGTCGAGCCGGGCCGGCTCTGGCGCCGCTACGTCCTCGGCAATCCGGTGTTCCTGTGGCGGGTCTTCAAGCAGCGATGGTCGCATGGAGCTGACACGGCCGGAGAGTTCCGTTGAACAAGCGGTTCGTTCCAGACGCCCGTGCCGGCCAGGGCCTGTTGCCGAAGACGCCGACGGCGGCGGTGGTGACGGCAAGCTACGCGCCGGATTTCGAGCGCTGCCGGCTATTGTGCGAGACCCTGGACCGGCATGTTTCCGGTGCCGCGCACCATTACATCCTGGTCGAACATCGCGATATCAAGCTTTTCCGCCAGCTGGAGACAGACCGGCGCACCGTTGTCGATGAGCGTGACCTGCTGCCGCGCTGGCTGCGCGCTTTCGACGATCCACTCAGCCTGTTTCGCCGGCGCGTCTGGCTCAGCCTGAAGACGCAGCCGCTGCGCGGCTGGCACGTGCAGCAGCTGCGCCGCATCGCCATCGCGGCGCATGCCAGGGAAGACATTCTGGTCTTCTGCGATTCCGACGTCGCTTTCCTCAGGTCTTTCGACTGCGCCGCCTTCTGGCGCGACGGCAAGGCGCGGCTGTTTCGCCGCGACGGCGTGCTTGCGGATCACGGCCACGACGAGCATCGCATCTGGTCGCGCAATGCCGGTTCCGCGCTCGGCATCGACCCGACCCGGACGTCGGTCCACGATTACATCTCGACGCTGATCGCCTGGCGCCGCGACACCGTGCTTGCCATGTGCGGTCAGATCGAGAAGGTGCATGGCCGCGACTGGGTCGAGGTGGTCGGCCAGGCGCGCAGATTCTCCGAATGCATGATCTATGGCCGCTATGTCGATGATCTGCTGGACGGCGCCGGTCACTTCCACGGTTCGGAAGAATTCTGCCGCGTCCACTGGACGGGCGAAGCGCTGTCGGACGACGAGTTTCGCCGCTTCGTTGCCGGCATGGCGCCGGAGCAGGTGGCGATCGGCATGCAATCTTTCATCGGCACCGATATCGGCCGCATCCGCCGCTTGATCGGATTGGCTGGCTGAATTCAGATCGCCTTCGCCGGCCTGCGCAGCGCCGAATAGGTCAGCAGCATCGAGGCGAGATAGAGCAGCAGGAAGACGATGTTGAGCGACAGCACCAGCTTCGACGTGTCGGCGATGGTGGTCAGCACATAGGTCAAAAGCAGCGCCTTGAGCCCGGCAAGCAGGCCCAGGTTGATCGCCCGCACCAGGGTCTGGCCGCGCGCGAAGAGAAGCTCGGCCTGGTATTCGACAAGATTGCGCAGCCCCGGAACGCAGATCGCCAACACCACCAGCGGCGCTGCCTCGGAGACATTCCTGCCAAGCGCGTTGGGGAAGAAATGGAGCACGGTGCCGAGCGCCAGCAGCGCCAGCGTCGAAACGAGGAAGACGCCGCCCTCGATGCCGCTCTTGACCGCCAGCCGCGACAACAGGTCCGGGGCGCGCATCATGCGCTGCACCAGCATCATAGAGAAGGTGCGGATCGGGATCGCGGTCAGGTCGACCAGCCGCATGATGATGGCATAGATGCCGGCCAGATGCGGGCCGCCGATCGCCAACACCAGCAGCTTGTCGAATTCCGATTGCAGATAGAACAGCACCTCGGCGCCGGCGACGTAGATGGAATCGGCAAGCCGCCGCAGATACAGCTCGATGCGCAGCCGCAGCCTTTGGCGCGGATAGAACCAGCCGAAAGCCAGAAGCAGCGAGGCGGCGTTGGCGCCGATATAGAACCACGACCATACCCATATGCTGTGCTGCGCCGAGACCATGAACAACACCGCGCCAAGCGCCCGCAGCGCTGTCGCCAGGATCGCCAGGATCGCGGCACGGCCGAATTTGCCCAGCCCGTTGTTGACGATCAGCGCCACCTCGACCGGCCGCCATAGTAGCGCTTCGGCGAATACAATCGCCGAAAACACCGACAGCGGCACGGTGCCGGCAAAGAAGAGCAGGTAGACGCCGAACGAGGCCGCGGCCAGGAGCGGCAGCGAGACGACGCCGAGCAGCAGGAAGCCTGCGGTGAAGGTGCCGATCAAATTGGGGCGGATGGTGGCGGTGCGATAGAGCGCCGAAATGAAACCGAAGGCCAGGATCCGCGACAGCATCACGCCGGCCGCCGATGCGGTGGCGAACATGCCGAATTCGGAAATGGACAGTGTGTTGGCGAGCGCGATGAAATAGGCCAGCGAAAACACCAATCGCCCGCCGGCGCCGCTGATCGCCGAAAAATAGTCGCGCACCAGTCCCCGTCGCGCGGCCACGAAAGTGCCGATCCGGGCGAAACTGCGCCTTTGCGGTATGCCGCGAGCTTCGGTCATGTCTGGGAAGCCATAGGCGGGAAAACTTAACGTGCCGTTCTGAGGCCCGAAAGCGCTGAAATTCCGGCACTTGGGGTTATGACAAGCTTAGATACCGGCCTGCCGAAATTAACCTTTTGTTTCCTATGCTTGTTTAGCGTGACTTAAGGAATAGCCGACCGCCGCCGCCCAGCGGCCAAAGAGTGAAGCTCCAAGACATGGTCGACAGGGAAAACCGTGAAGACTGGAGGCGCGAGCGTTCCTTGCTGGCGCTCGGCCAGGCCATGCGCGGTGAGGATGACGCATCCCTGGTCTCGATAGGCGATCGCGCGGATTCGGCATGGCGCGAGGATGCCGCCACGCGCCACCGCCTTGCCCGTTCGCAGCGTGAGGCGCGGGCGAACCCAAATCCGTCCGCCGCCGCCGGAACAGAGCACATCCGATCAGAGCCGGAAGCGGCTGCACAGGACGACGCCTGGCGCTTGCAGGAAGAAGACGACACCCGTGATCCGCCGCCGGCCGTGCCGTACTCAAGGCAGTCCCCGGAAGAACCTTCCGGCAGCGCCCGCTCTGATGACACGTCCGGATCCCGACGGGCGGGTGAAGCGGATGCTTCCCTTGGCGATCGCCGAGATGACCAGCAATGGAAGCCGCTGATCGATCCGATGCAGGTGGTGCGCGGCATTGCCAAGTCGAAGCTGCTGATCATCACCACCACCCTGATAGGTGCCGGACTCGGCATAGCGATCGCGCTGTCGACGCCGAAGAAATATGAAGCCACCGCGGAATTGATCGTCGATCCGCGCGACCTCAAGCTCACCGACCGCGACCTCACCCAGAATGTCGTCGCTTCCGACGCCACGCTCGCCATCGTTGAAAACCAGGTCCGGGTGCTGACCTCGGGCACGGTTTTGAACAAGGTCGTCGACAAGCTTAACCTCACCAACGATCCGGAGTTCAATGGCCAGGGGTCCGGCGGTCTTGGCATCAGGTCTCTCATTCGCTCTTTACTTCCGCACCAGGACGGCCGGAGCGGCGCCGACGAGGTCCGCCGGCGTGCGCTTGCCGTCGGCAATCTGGCCGAAAGCCTCTCGGTCGAGCGCGGCGGCAAGACCTTCGTCATCACCGTCAGCGCGATCACGCGGAACGGCGAGAAATCGGCGCTCATCGCCAACACGATGACGGATGTGTTCCTGCAGACCTTCGGTCAGATCCAGTCCGATACGGCGGGTCGTGCGACCGACGAGCTGACGGCAAGGCTCGATGAACTGCGCAAGGGCGTCGAGGCGGCCGAACGCAAGGTCGAGGATTTCAGGGCGTCGCATGATCTTGTCGACGCACAGGGTCATCTGATCAGCGACGACGAGATGCTCAAGCTCAACGAGCAGCTCTCGGTCGCCCGCGCCCGCACGCTCGAGCTCAATGCAAGGGCGGCTTCGGCGCGCTCGGTCGACGTCAACTCGGTTCTCTCCGGCACCTTGCCGGAAGAGATCAACTCCAACACGATGAGCGATCTGCGTTCGCAATATGCGACGCTCAAGCAGGAGGCTGACCGTGCCGCCATCCGGCTCGGTCCGCGCCATCCCGAACTCCAGGCGCTCAACGCGCAGATCGCCGGCGCGCGCGATCGCATCGCGGGTGAGTTGCGCCGCATCGCGTCCTCTCTGCAGGTCGACCTGAAACGCGCCGTCCAGCTCGAACAGGATCTCTCCTCCCGCCTGGCGCAACTCAAGGTGCGCAGCGGCGACGTCAACAACGATTTGGTGTCGATGCGTGAACTCGAGCGCGAGGCGGCCGCCAAGCGATCCGTCTACGAACAGTACCTTCTGCGCGCCAAGGAGACCGGCGAGCAGAAGGACATCAACACCGCCAATATGAATGTGATCTCCAAGGCTTTTGCGCCGCTCGAGGCGAAGGGGCCGTCGCGAGCCTTGATGGCACTTGCCGGCCTGTTGCTCGGCTTTGCCTCTGGTGTCGGCCTTGGCGCCATGCGTGGTGCCTATGAAAGCCTGCGTGAGACCGCGACATCACGTTCGCGCCGCCACCGCAAGGCGCCTCTCGAAGAGCAGGCATTCCGGGCAGCGCCGCCGCCCGCGCCGCCAATGCCGGCCGCACCGGTACCTCCGGCGCCGCCACCCCCACCGCCTGCACCACCACCGCCCGTGGTAGAGGCCGAGGCCGCTCCCGTCGAACGGCCCGGGCGCATCGCCGCGCTCATGGCAAAGCTGCGCAATGCTGTGTCCCGCAAGCCATCCACAGAGGCGGACGACGCCAGCGAGTTTGCCGCCTTTGGCGACACTGCGCGGCCGGCGGGTACTGGCCTGCCTTCCGGCGTCCCGAATCCGGATTCCGGCTTCATGCCGCGGTCGTCGGACTATGCGCGGCCGCCTTTCCCGCCAGGCTTCGATGCCGCCTATTCCCAGCCGATGGGGCCGCCGTCGCGGTCGCCGATAATGCCGCTGCAGCCGCTCTATCCGGCGCCGCCGCCCTATCCCCCTGCGCAGCAGGCCGGCTATCCGCAGATGCAGCCATGGCAGGCGCCGCCGGCAGGCAGCCCTCGCGCCCAAGGCATGGCGCCCTATGCCGGGCATATGCCGTATCCGCCGCAGCCCGCGCCGCCGCAGCCACCGGCCCATTCAGCCCAGCCGCCGGTGGAGCCATCGCGGGCCGAGGAAAGCGCCGAACAGGCGCCGATCGAGGAAATCCGCGCCAGCCTGCGCGAATTTCGCGAGGCGGTCCGCGAACTCACCGAGAGCCGTGCGCGCCACCGCTACTTCTGAGCCACAAGATACATCGCCGAGGCCGAACAAAACCATCCCGGTTTTCGCGTAAACGGCATGGGACGGCGCTTTGACGGGATTGCGTGCCGGAATTTTCGTGACAATGCCGCGCTGCATGTTGCCGCCGCCGTGGCATCTTGTTCCCGAAAAGCGGCGTTGGGCGAAACAGGGTTGAGGATGGTTCATGGCCGAAGTGATTGACGGAAAGAGCGTTGCCGAGGATGTCGTGCGGACGGTCAAGACGCTGACCGCCGAGCTGGTTGCCAAGGGCAAGGCCAAGCCTGGTCTTGCCGTGGTCATCGTCGGCGAGGATCCGGCAAGCCAGGTCTATGTCGCTTCTAAGTCTCGCACCGCCAAGGAATGCGGCTTTCATTCGCTGCAGCACACGCTGCCGGCCGAGACCTCAGAGGAGGCGCTGCTCAAGATCATCGGCGACCTCAATGCCGATCCGGCGATCAACGGCATTCTGGTGCAGTTGCCGCTGCCCGCCCATATCGATGCCGGCAAGATCATCCAGACGATCGCGCCGGAGAAGGATGTCGACGGCTTCCATTTCATCAATGTCGGCAAGCTCGGCACCGGCGAACTCGACACGGCATTCGTTCCCTGCACGCCTGCCGGCTCGATGCTTTTGATCGAACGCGTGCGCGGCAAGGATCTGTCCGGCCTCAACGCCGTCGTCGTCGGCCGCTCGAACATCGTCGGGAAGCCGATGGCCAACCTGCTGCTTGCCGCCAACTGCACCGTCACGATCGCCCACAGCCGCACCAAGGATCTGCCGGCACTTGCCCGCACGGCCGACATTCTTGTCGCCGCTGTCGGCCGGCCGGAAATGATCAAGGGGGATTGGGTGAAGCCGGGCGCCACCGTCATCGATGTCGGCATCAACCGCATTCCCGCACCCGAGAAGGGCGAGGGCAAGTCGCGCCTCGTCGGCGATGTCGCCTATGCCGAGGCGGCTAGGCAAGCCGGCGCCATCACGCCGGTGCCCGGCGGTGTCGGGCCGATGACCATTGCCATGCTGATGGCCAATACGTTAGCTTCTGCCTACCTTGCGGCCGGACTGAAGCGGCCCTCCTTCTGAGCCCGGGTTGACCCTGAAAGCGCCAGTTTTGCCGAACCCCACCATTTCCCCGGAACGGCCGGTCGTGAGTGATCCCGTTCAAGGTGGCCGGCAGTTCGCCTTCCTGCTGGTCGACAAGTTTTCCATGTTCTCGCTGGCCGCGGCGATCGATACGTTCCGTTCGGCGAACCGTCTGCTCGGCCGCGATTTCTATGGCTGGACCACGGTTTCGGCCGATGGCGATCCGGTGATGGCGTCCAACGGCCTGCCGCTCAAGATCGACTATGCCGTCGCCGACCTGCCGCCGGTCGACATCCTCTTCGTCTCGGTCGGCTTGACGACCGAATTTCCCGGCAAGAGCAAGGTTCTGGCGGCCCTGCGCAGCTGGGGCCGGCGCGGCAACGCGCTTGGCGCGCTGTCGGTCGGGTCCTACCTGCTGGCCGAGGCCGGACAGCTCGACGGGTACCGCTGCACCATCCATTGGGAAAACCGCGCCGGCTTCATGGAGCGCTTCCCCGACATCAATTGCACCGGCAATGTCTTCGAGATCGACCGCAAGCGCTACACCTGCGCCGGCGGCACCACTTCGATCGACCTGATGCTGGAGATCGTGCGCAGCGATTTCGGCTCGAACCTCGCCAATGGCGTCGCCAACCAGTTCCAGCACGAGCGCATCCGCTCGGCCGGCGACCGCCAGCGCGTCGGCCCGGAGCGGGATCTCACCGGCAAGTCAGAAAAGCTCAGGCGCATAGTCGAACTGATGGCCGACCATCTCGACGAGCCGCTCTCGGCGGTGCAGCTCGCCAAGTCGGCCGGTCTTTCGGTGCGCCAGGTGGAGCGCCTGTTCCTGCGCCACCTCAACGTCACGCCGGGCCGCTATTACATGCGGTTGCGGCTGGAGCGGGCACGCGAATTGCTGCGCCAGACCAACATGCCGATCCTCGACGTGGCGATTGCGACCGGCTTCACCTCGCATTCCTATTTTGCCCAGAGCTACCGGCTGCAGTTCGGCAGGCCGCCCTCGGAAGAGCGCCGCACCACTTACTGAGCCGCCTGGAAGGCAGCCCGATTTCCCCCACCTTTTCGCCGGGTTGAAAACGGCGATAGACCAAGCAATGCTTGCCGCCGGCAGCGCCGTCGGGCGGCATCGAAACTTTGATGTCGATGGCGATGCTAGCTCAGCCTGGTGTTGGAGAGCATCAGACGAATGCGGGCAGATACGGGCGTTAGGGGACAATGGCCTTGACGAGCAAGCACGACCGTCGCCTTCGCGACTGGAAGGAAATCGCAGCGTTCTTCGGACGCGACGGGGGCACGGTGCGGCGTTAGGAGCAACAACGCGGCCTGCCCGTGCGCCGCATTTCCGGCGGCGCCAGGAGCCTGGTGTTTGCCTATACGGATGAGCTCGAAGCGTGGCTGCGTGGCGGTGAGCCGGCCGCATCCGACGATGTCGAGCCCTTGGCCGAAGAACCGGCCGTGCCGCCTTTGGCTGTGGTTGCGCAAACAACCGCCCCAGCCGCTTCGGCCAGATCTTCGAAATGGCCCGTAATCTCGCTGCTGGCCTTCGGTGCGGTTGGATTGGTGTCGCTTGCGATTGCCGGCACACTGGCCATGCAGCATGTCGATGCGCCGCCGGCACGGGTCGTCTATCGCCCAGATTCCCGAGTCCAGGACCTCTACCTCGACGCCGTCTATCATCTCGGCACCCGACAGGCCGACGGCTTCACGCACGCGATCCAACTGCTGACCGAGGCAACGACGCTCGACCCGAATTATGCCGATGCCTATGTCAAACTGGCCGAGGCCTACAACACGGTCAGCCAGTTCACGCTGATGCCGGCCAATGAGGCCTATCCGCGCGCCGTCGCCGCCGCGGAACGGGCAATCGCGCTCGAACCCGACAATGCCGGCGCCTATGCCGCTCTTGGCTTCACCACCTTCTACTGGACGAAGGATTTTCCGCGATCGAGGGAGCTGTTCGAACGTGCCATCCGGCTCGATCCGAATGCCGCGCAGACCCATCATTGGTACGCCTTGACCCTGATGGTGACAGGGGAGACCGCCATCCCCTTGGCTGAGATAGGCAAGGCGCAGGCGTTGGATCCGGAATCGCGGGCCATCATCGCCAACAAGGCGCTCATCCTGTTTTATACCGGCCGTGTCGACGATGCCGTGATGATCCTGCAGCAACTGGCCAAGGCCGAACCGAATTTGCGGTCCCCGCCCGAATATCTGGCCACCATCTATCTCGATCAGGGCCGCTTCACCGATTTCCTGCGGGAATACCGGCGCGCCGCCGAGATCGCCAACAACAGCGCCCGCCTGGCTATTGCCGAGGCCGCCGAGAAAGGTTTGCGCGAAGGTGGCGCAGAGGGCCTGTTGTCGGCCATGTATGCCGAGCAGATTCGTCAGTACGAAAGGAACCTCGAACCCGCCTACAAGGTGGCGTGCACGGCAGCGATGCTGGGGCGCGATGACGAAGCGATCCGCTATCTCGAAGAGGCGATGCGGCGCAAGGAGGACGATATGATGGGCATCCGCATCGAGCCTCCGTTCAAGGGCTTGCGGTCCGATGCGCGATACCGCGCCATCGTCGAACACTTAGGCTTCAGGCCGGCTCCGCCGGTTGGCGCCTGAGCGAGATGGCCGCGTCCGGGCTTGTGTCCAGAGGCGCGCTCAAATAGTTTCGAGCCGCAGGCGGGGCGGCTACTCAGGAGATTTCGATGGTGGGACTTGCGCGGAGCATCGCTGCGGCGATCCTCCTTTTGTCGATGACGACGTTCGGCTTTGCCGCAAACAAGGTCATCATCATTCTCGACGCTTCCGGCTCGATGTGGGCGCAGATCGACGGCAAGCCGAAGCTCGAAATCGCCCGGGAGTCGCTGAGGACCGTGCTTCAATCGGTTCCCGCCGACGATGAGATCGGCTTCATGGCCTATGGCCATCGCGAAAAAGGCAGCTGCGACGACATCCAGCTGATCGTGCCGCCTCAGGCGGGCTCAGCAAGCGCCATCACGGATGCCGCCGACAGTCTGAAATTTCTCGGCAAGACGCCGTTGACGGCGGCCGTCAAGCAGGCGGCCGAAGCGCTGAAATACACCGAGGACAAGGCAACCGTCGTCCTCATCACCGATGGGCTCGAGACCTGCGGCGGCGACCCGTGCGCGCTGGGCAAGGAACTCGAGGCATCCGGCGTCGACTTCACCGCCGACGTCGTCGGCTTTGGATTGACGGCCGACGAGGGCAAGCAGATCGCGTGCCTGGCTGAAAACACCGGCGGCAAGTACATCCAGGCCTCCGACGAGAAGGCGCTGCAGGAAGCGCTGGTCGAGACCGTGGCTGCGCCCGCACCAGCCCCTGCACCAGCCCCGGCTCCCGAACCAGCACCGGCGCCGAAAGCGGCAGAGGTCGACTACAACCTCATCCCGCAAGCGTTCTTGAAAGAGGGCGGCGAGGTGCCGAAGATCGACGTCTACTATGAAGTCTTTCCGGACGATGCCAAAGGTGTCGGTGGAGACCATGTCAACGACGGCTACAACGCTGTCAAATTCCACGTTCCCGCTGGCAACTACATCGTTGTCGCCTCAAGTGGTGCTGCCAAGGCGCAGCAGAAGGTCACGCTGACGGCAGACAAGGCAACCGAACTCGCACTCAATTTGAACGCCGCGGAACTCTCGATCCACGCCCGACCGGCGCCTGGAGCCGATGTTGACCGCAATGCACAGATCAGCATCGCCTATCCCGGCGGCACCTCGGACAGCAACTACGGCGAGGTCAAGTACGTCGTTCCGGCTGGCGAGACCAAGGTCACCGTGAAGCTGGGAGCCGGCGAGGCGAGCGAGACCATGCAGCTTGCCGCCGGCCAGGTCGTCGACAAGGACATCATCGTCGGTGTCGGCAAGGCCAAGGCCAACGCCTTCTACACCCAGGGCGGTGAGAAGGCCGAAACCGATGTGGGTTGGAAGGTGTACAAGGCTGCCAAGAAGCTTGATGGCACCCGTGATCAGGTGACCTATGCCTATGGCCCCGACAGCCAGTTCGATCTGCCTCCGGGCGACTATGTGATGGGCGTCGATGTGCAGGCCGTGTCCACGGAACAGCCCTTCAGCGTCACGGTCGGGCAGATGACCGATGTCAACGTGACGCTGAACGCGGGTGTCCTGGCCGTCGACGCGCCAGGCGCGGACGGCTTCAAGATCTTTGAAGCCAAGAAGAACATCCAGGGCGAGCGCAAGCAGGTGACCTACGCCTATGGAGAGAAGATGCAGACCACGCTGGCGGCGGGCGACTACGTGCTCGTGACCAACTTCACCACCGACAAGGCCGACAAGGAAACGCCCTTTACGGTCAAGGCCGGCGAGCGGAGTGAACTCAAAGTCGAGTAACATCCAGCCGGGCAAGCAAAAAAGGGCAGCTCAGGTGCCGCCCTTTTCATTTGAACATCAGAAAGCTCAAGCTGTTCCGAAGGCGCTGGCACCGTGGTCGGCACGGCCCACCAGCTGCCGGAAGCCGGCGAAAAGCTCGCGGCCGAAGCCGAACTCATTGCCGATGAGATCGGCTTCGGCGGTGCGGCGCAGCGCGAACTCGGTTCCCGGCACCAGCACCTCCAGCGTGCCTGCATCGGCGTCGAGGCGGATGATGTCGCCGTCATGGATCCGGGCGATCGGCCCGTCCTCGACGGCTTCCGGCGTCACATGGATCGCCGCCGGTACCTTGCCCGATGCGCCAGACATGCGCCCATCGGTGACCAGCGCCACGCGCTGGCCGCGATCCTGCAGAATGCCGAGCACGGTGGTCAGCTTGTGCAGTTCCGGCATGCCGTTGGCCTTCGGCCCCTGGAAGCGGATGACGGCGATGAAGTCGCCGGTCAGCGTGCCCGCCTTGAACGCGTCGTTCAGGCCCTGCTGGCTGTCGAACACCTTGGCCGGCGCCTCGATGATACGCCGTTCCGGCTTGACCGCGGAGGTCTTGATGACGGCGTGGCCGAGATTGCCCGCCAGCACTTTCAGGCCACCCGTCGGCTGGAACGCCTTGTTGAACGGCGCCAGCACCTTTTCGTCGCCGCTGGCCTGCGGCGATGCCTCGCGCACCACGGAGCCGTCGGCGCCGAGCTTTGCCTCGACCGCATAGGGCCGCAGGCCTTCGCCCCACACCGTCTGCACATCCTCGTGCAGGACGCCTTCGTCGAGCAGCTCGCGGATCAGGAAGCCGAGCCCGCCGGCGGCATGGAAATGGTTCACGTCGGCGAGGCCGTTCGGATAGACGCGGGCCAAGAGCGGCACAGCTTCCGAGAGGTCGGAAATGTCCTGCCAGGTCAGCGAGATACCGGCGGCCGCCGCCATGGCGATCAGGTGGATGGTGTGGTTGGTCGAGCCGCCGGTGGCGTGCAGGCCGACGACGCCGTTGACGATTGAACGCTCGTCGATCATCCGCCCGACCGGCGTATAGGCATTGCCGAGTGCGGTGATCGCCAGCGCCTGCTTCGTCGCCTCGCGGGTCAGCGCATCACGCAACGGCGTGCCGGGATTGACGAAGGAGGCACCGGGCGTGTGCAGGCCCATGATTTCCATCAGCATCTGGTTGGAATTCGCCGTGCCGTAGAAGGTGCAGGTGCCCGGCCCATGGTAGGATTTGGACTCGGCTTCCAGAAGTTCGGCGCGTCCCGCCTTGCCCTCGGCATAGAGCTGGCGAACCTTGGCTTTCTCGTCGTTGGGCAGGCCGGTCGTCATCGGTCCGGCCGGGATGAACACCGCCGGCAGATGGCCGAAGGTGAGTGCGGCGATAACCAGCCCCGGCACGATCTTGTCGCAGACGCCGAGAAAGACGGCGGCGTCGAACATGTTGTGCGACAGGCCGACCGCTGCCGACATGGCGATGACGTCGCGCGAGAACAGCGACAGTTCCATGCCGGGCTGGCCTTGTGTGACGCCATCGCACATGGCCGGCACGCCGCCGGCCACCTGGGCGATGCCGCCGGCCTCGCGCGCGGCTTCCTTGATCAGGGCCGGGTAGGTCTCGAAGGGCTGATGCGCCGACAGCATGTCGTTGTACGAGGTGATGATGCCGAGATTAGGCACCTTGTCGGCGCCGAGCGCCAGTTTTTCCGAGGGGCTGCACACCGCAAAGCCGTGGGCAAGGTTGCCGCAGGACAGGACCGACCGGTTGGCGGTCTGGTTCGACGCCTCGGCGATGCGGCCGAGATAGCGTTCGCGGCCCGCCTTCGAGCGTTGGCGGATGCGCTCCGTGATGGCTTCGATGTCACGTCTTGCGGTCATGGCGGTCGGTCCTTTCAGGCGAGGTCCCGGAAACATCCTCCCGCCGTTGCCGGGACCACTAAACGTAAATCAGGGCGCCCAGAAAACCTCTACGGGCCTGGGAGCGGCGTCGAGCACGGCACGGATGGGCTTTCGCGGCCCGGGCGCGACCGCGCCGTCGAAGGCGGTGCGCTTGTCCTCGCCCTCTATGTGCAGCGCGATGAAGCCGGCATCGATGATGCGCGCCAGCGTCAGGGTCAGTCGCGGCTCGCCCGCACTGGCCGCATGAACCGGCAGGATGATCCTGTCCGAGGCCGGGTCGAGCAGTTTTGCCAGATCGTCGGCATCGGGAAAGAACGAGGCGGTGTGGCCGTCCGGCCCCATGCCGAGCACCACGACATCGAGCGGCCAGGGCAGGGAGCGCAGTGCGGCATCGTCCGATGCCGCCGCATCCTCGATGCCTGACGCCTCATGGTAGAGCGGCACGAAGCGCGCCGCCTTGGCGGCGTTCTGCAAGAGATTGGCGGCCACCAGCCCGGCATTGGAGCGCGGCGAGGAGGCCGGCACGAAACGCTCGTCGACCAGCGTCACGATCACCTTGTCCCAGGCGATTGGCGCCGCCGAGAGGGCAGCGAAGAACTTTGCCGGCGTGGTGCCGCCGGAGACGGCCAGCACGGCCGTGCCGCGCTCTGCGATCGCCTTCACCAGGCGATCGGCCACGCGGGCGGCCAGCGTCGCGGCCAGCTGCGGACGGTCGGGGAAAGCGTTCCAGTTGTAGCTGGCGCCGTTCAATTGCTCTCGTGCCATGTCCGCCCGTCACGTTCGATCAGCGCTATCGAGGCCGATGGCCCCCAGGTGCCTGCCGTATAGCCTTGTGCTTCCTGCTTGGCGCCTTCCCAGGCATTCTGGATCGGGTCAATCCACTTCCACGCCGCCTCGACCTCGTCACGGCGCATGAACAGCGTCTGGTTGCCGCGGATGACGTCCATGATCAGCCGTTCATAGGCGTCCGGCGCGCGGCCGTCGAAGGACTGCGCGAAGCTCATGTCGAGCGAGATCTGGCGCAGCCGCATGCCACCCGGACCCGGATCCTTGATCATGATGAACTGCTTGACACCTTCGTCCGGCTGCAGCCGGATGACCAGCTGGTTGGCGAAGATCGGCCCGGCGCTGTCGCCGAAGATCGAATGCGGGATCGGCTTGAACTCGATGACGATTTCCGAAACCCGGGTCGCCAGCCGCTTGCCGGTCCTAAGGTAGAACGGAACGCCCGCCCAGCGCCAGGTGCCGATCTCGGCCTTGATGGCGACGAAGGTCTCGGTGTTGCTGTCCTTGCCGAGTTCCTCGACATAGCCCTTCACCGGTCCGCCCGCCGAAGCGCCGGCGCGGTACTGGCCGCGCACGGTGTGCTTCGGCGCTTCGTTACCGTTGATGCGCTTCAGCGCCCGCAGCACCTTCAGCTTCTCGTCGCGCACGGCGTCGGCGTCCATGGACGACGGCGCCTCCATGGCGACGAGGCATAGCAGCTGCAGCATGTGGTTCTGCACCATGTCGCGCAGCGCGCCGGCCTTGTCGTAATAGGTGACGCGGTCTTCCAGGCCGACGGTCTCGGCGACGGTGATCTGCACGTGGTCGATATGGGCGGAGTTCCACAGCGGCTCATAGAGCGCGTTGGCAAAACGCAGCGCCATCAGGTTCTGCACCGTCTCCTTGCCGAGATAGTGGTCGATGCGGAAGATCTGGCTTTCGTGGAAGTCGTCGCCGACCAGATCGTTGAGCGCCCGCGCCGAGGCAAGGTCGCGGCCGATCGGCTTCTCCAGCACGATGCGCGAGTTCGGCGTGATCAGCTTGTGCTCTTTGAGCTTGTGCGAGATATCGCCGAACAGCGCCGGCGCCACGGCCAGGTAGAAGGCGCGGATGCTCTCGCTCTCGCCGATCGCCTTCTTGAGCTTGTCGAAGCCGGCGCCGGTCGTCGCATCGGCCGAGACGTAGGAAAGCCGCGCCAGGAAGGTCTTCAGCTCCTTGGCGTCGATATCGGCCGGCTTGACGTGGTCGGAGATCGCCTGGCTGGCGAAGGCCCGGAATTCCTCGTCGCTCATCTTCGAGCGCGACGTGCCGATGATGCGCGTCGGCTCGGAGAATTGATGGTCGCGCTGGCGATAATAGAGCGACGGCAGGAGCTTGCGTTCCGACAGGTCGCCGGTGCCGCCGAAAATGATGAAGTCGAAAGGATCGACGGGAATGATCTGGCTGGTCATGGTCTGTCCGCTTTGACGCCGGTCGCGAGTACGCGGCTGATATATTCTAATCGATTTAAATTTTCCAGTGCCATGGTGTCACATCGAGGACCAATCGCTGGATATTGATTGGGTCCACATGTGCGCTTGACACTGGCGCTTGCCGGAGGCTTGTCGGTGAATGAAGACTCCGGAAGCTTTCGCAGTTGCAGCATAGAACGTGAATGTGACGAAAGCTAAGGGAGAAATGGCGCCTTGTCTGTCGCGGCATGGGCCGCGCCGGTCAGCCGCCTTACTGGCTTCGGGAAAACATCGATGAGCGGGCAAGGCATGCGTCTGGAAAACAAGGTCGCCATCATCACCGGCGCAGCATCGGGTTTCGGCGAAGGCATGGCCAAGCGCTTCGCGCAGGAAGGCGCCAGGGTCGTTGTCGCCGATCTCAACGCCAAAGGGGCGGAGCGCGTCGCCGGCGAGATCGGCGAGGCGGCGATCTGGACACAGACCGATGTTTCGCTGCGCTCCGAATTCGACGAGATGGTCTATGCCGCAAAAAGCGCCTTCGGCCGCATCGACATCATGGTCAACAATGCCGGCTTCACCCATCGCAATGGCGACATGCTGAAGGTCGACGAGGAGACCTTCGACCTGATCACCGCTGTCAACATGAAGGCGATCTATCATGCGGCCCTTGCCGTGGTGCCGATCATGGACCAGCAAGGTGGTGGCGTCATCCTGACCACGGCCTCCACCGCTGGGCTCAGGCCACGGCCCGGCCTCACCTGGTACAATGCTTCGAAAGGCTGGGCGATCACCGCCACCAAGTCGATGGCGGTGGAACTCGCGCCGAAGAACATCCGCGTCAATTGCCTCTGCCCGGTCGCCGGCGAAACCGGCATGCTGGAGAAATTCATGGGCGCCGACACGCCCGAGATCCGCGAGACATTCCGTGCTTCGATCCCGCTCGGCCGGCTTTCGACGCCGCTCGACATTGCCAATGCCGCACTCTGGCTGGCGTCTGACGAAGCCGCCTTCATCACCGGCGTCGCGCTGGAGGTCGATGGCGGCCGCTGCATCTGAGGGGTATCGTCATTGCAACGCCGGTCGGTTTGCCCGCGCCCGCGACTTCGCTTTGATTTGTTCCGGCAGCATGCGCATCGCTCGGCGAGGCCGGCCTCAGCCGCAAATGCGCGGGCGCTCAGCCGCCAGTCTTGATGTAGCTCTTGTAGATCCAGCCGGTCTTGCCGTTGTAGACGATCTGGCACCATTGCTTGCAGTTCGTCACCTGCACCGATGTCCTTGCCGGCACGGTGGCGATGGCGGCTGCGTTCTTCTTCGGGCCGCTGCGCATGGTCACCGCCCTCAGGATGCGCCCATTACCGGCCGCCGCCACTTTGCGCGGCTTGGCCTTGGCCCTGCTGCCATCATCACTCGCCGCCGGCTGCTGCTCGGGCGTTTGCGGCTGCACTTGCGGGATCGCGGCGGTCTGTGCGCCATCCGGATTGCTGCCTGCCGCTGGCGCCGGCGTGGCAACCTTGGCAAGTTCGGCGGCGGCATCGGTACCGGTCGCCGATTGCGCGAATGCCGCAGTGGTAGCCGGTTTGTCCGGCGCGGACTCGGCCTGATTGGCCACCTGGCCGGGGGCCGTCGCTTGATTGGGATCAGGTGCCGCGGAAGCGGTCTTCGGCTGTGCGCTGGTCCAGCGGGGATCATTGGCCGCGAGCACCTGTATATTGCCTTGCGCTGCCGCCACGGTCGGTGAGACCTGATTGGACTTGGGCGCTGCCTTTGCCACGGTCGCCGCGGCCACCGTCGTTCCGGCAGGCACGATCTTCGTCGTCTTTACCGGAATGGCCGGAATGCTTTGTTCCTGGCTGGCGGCTGCTTGCCGCTCGCTCGTCGGCAATGCCAGCCACAGCGCCACCGCGGCCACGCCGAGCAGCGCGGCGGTGCCGACCGCTGCAATCACCAGATGCGAGTTCGAACGGACTTCCTGCCAGAAGGACGGCCGCATGTCGTATCCAAACTGCATGGCAAAGCGCCGACGTTCCGGAGCACCGAAACTGAAGGGCTCTCTCACTCTCGCCACCTCCATAAGCGGGCCGATGTTCTTTCGATCGTTGCCGGAAGTCCGGCGTCTGATCGGCATCGGTCCCAAAAATCAACACGGGCAAGCCCGCAGCAATCCCCGAATAGTCGCCCAGAAGCGCGAACCTTTCGCCCCCGATTGTGGCATCAGTACGCCATTATAGTGGATTCTGCGCCTTTGCCGGCATTTCCGCAATGTGCCGCCAGGGCAATGAATATTACAATATTACATCAGATCGTGATGGCGATTGGATCCAGCACAAGGCGCGTCGCGTCGAAACAGGTCCATGCGACTCACTTCAGGCCTATATGGTTTCCCCTAACCGGTGGGCACTTTTGGCCAATATGCCCTAGATCCGGTCGCGCAGCGCGAACCAGTTGAGCGCCAGGAACAGCAGCGGCGTGCGGAACCGACGGCCGCCGGGAAATGGCGGAATTTTCAAATCCTCGATCAGTTTCAGTCGGTCGCGATTGCCGGCAACGGTCTCGGCATAGAGCTTGCCGAAGAAGTTCGCCAGCATGACGCCGTGGCCGGAATAGCCGCCGGCCGAGATCACATTGGGCATCACTTCGCGCACGAACGGTTTCCTCGGCACGGTGATGCCGACATAGCCGCCCCAGCCATGGGTGATCTCGATATCTTTCAGCGCCGGATAGAGCTCCGCGATCTGGCGGCGGATATGGATGTGGATGTCCTTGGGGTCGTTGACGCCATAGACCTCGCGTCCGCCGAACAGCAGCCGGCCGTCCCTCGATTTGCGGAAATAGCGCACCACGAAGCGGGAATCATCGACGGACTCGCCGCCGGGCAGCACCTTCGAATCCGCCCCCAAAGGCACGGTCGCACCGATGAAGGAGCCGATCGGCATGATGTGCGCGGCACTCACCGGTTCGAGCGTGCCGCCATAGGCGTTGACCGCGATCAGGCATTTCTGCGCCGTAACGGTACCTCTTGGCGTGGAAACCCTGACTTTGCCGCCTGCGGAGACGATGCCGGTCGATGGCGTTTTTTCAAACAGTTGCGCACCGGCCAGCGCCGCCACCCGCGCCGTGCCGATCACCAGCTTCATCGGATGGATATGGCCGGTGCCGGTGTCGCGCGTGCCGCCGAAATAGGCAGTCGAGCCAAGCCGCTCCGCGGTCTCCTTCGCATCCATGAACGAGATGTGCGGATAGGAGAAGCGGCTGGCCATGGTCTCGGCATGCGCCTTGTAGTCGTCGACATAGCGCGGCTTATGCGCCACCGAGAGTTGCCCCGGCATATAGTCGATATCGATCTGGTTGATGGCGGCGAATTCCAGAAGATGCGCCTTCGCCTCCTCGGCGAGATCGAACAGCGCCCTGGCGCGGGACAGACCGTACTCCGCCTCCAGATCTTCGGCCCACGCGCGCTGCCCGGTGCCGAGCTGGCCGCCATTGCGCCCCGAAGCGCCATCACCGAAGCGATAGGCTTCGATCAAAACGACATTGGTTCCCGCCTTGGCCAGATGTGTCGCGGCCGACAAACCGGTAAAGCCGCCGCCAATGATGACGACGTCACAGGTCCGGTCGACGTCGAGCGCCGGGTATTCGGGTCTAGGTCCCGCCGTGTCTTCATACCACGAGCGGCCGGGAGAAATCGGAGATTGATAGGGCATGGGAACGCCAGCGAATCCAATGAATGGTGAATAGTGTGGATGGTGAACGGCCGCGAGAAAGCGCGTCTGCGTTCATCCATCCAGTATGAAACTACTCACCATTCACTGTTCACCATTCACGTGCCGAGTCGGCACTCAAACATTGAGCAGAAGATACTCCCGCTCCCATGGGCTGATCACTTCCATGAACGTCTCGAATTCCGCCCGCTTGATCGCCGCGTAGGTGGCGGCGAAGGACTTGCCCAGCAGCGCGCAAAGCTCCTCGTCGCCCTCGAACAGGTCGACGGCTTCAAGCAGGCTGCGCGGCAGGTCGATCTCGTGTGCATTGGCGGTCGTCAGCACGGGAGGTTCGGCCTTGATCTTCCTGGTGATGCCGATCAGCCCGCAGGCAAGCGAAGCCGCCAGCGCCAGGTAGGGATTGGCATCGGAGGACGGGATACGGTTTTCGACACGCCGCGCTGCCGGGTCGGAACGCGGCACGCGAAACGCCGTGGTGCGGTTGTCATAGCCCCATTTGTTGTTGACCGGAGCCGAGGCCGCCTGCGTCAGCCGGCGGTAGGAATTGACATAGGGCGCGAACATCACCAGCGCGTTCGGCACGTGCTTTTGCATGCCGCCGATGAAATGGAAGAACTCTTCGGTTTCCGAGCCGTCCTCGGCCGAAAAGATGTTCTTGCCGGTCTTCTTGTCGATGATCGATTGGTGGATATGCATGGCCGAGCCCGGCTGGCCCTGGATCGGCTTGGCCATGAAAGTCGCGTAGATCTCATGCTTGAGCGCGGCTTCGCGAATGGTGCGCTTGAACATGAACACCTGGTCGGCAAGTTCGATCGGATCGCCGTGGCGCAGATTGATCTCGAGCTGGCCGGCGCCCTCCTCATGGATGAGCGTGTCGATCTCCAGGCCCTGGCTTTCGGAGAAATGGTAGATGTCGTCGATCAGCTCGTCGAACTCGTTGACGCCGGCGATCGAATAGCCGGCGCCGCCGCCGATCGCGCGCCCCGAGCGGCCGACGGGCGGGGTCAGCGGATAGTCCGGGTCCGGATTCTTGCGCACCAGGTAGAACTCGATCTCGGGCGCCACCACCGGCTTCAGCCCGAGCTTGTCATAGGCGGCAAGCACGCGCTTCAACACGTTGCGCGGCGTGAACTCGACCGAGCGGCCGTCCTGGTGGACGAGGTCGCAGATGACGGCGGCCGTCGGGTCTTCTTCCCAGGGCACCACCGTCAGCGTCGACAGGTCCGGCATCAGCTTCAGGTCGCCGTCGTCTTCCGGATAGTGGAAACCGTTGCCGTCCTCGGGATAGCCGCCGGAAATCGTCGTCATGAAGACGGCCGAAGGCAGTGCCAGCGAGGTGTTCGAGGTGAATTTCTTCGACGGCATCATCTTGCCGCGCGCGACCCCAGCCTGATCAGGCGTGATGCATTCGATGTCCTCGATGCCGCGCCATTCCAGCCATTCGCTGACTTCCTTCCAGTTCTTCACACCACGCAGGTTTTTCACGAAGGCAGGCGTGCGCGCCCGTCCTCCGCGGCTCGACGGACGGACTTCCTTTTTTGCAGGCGGCATCATTCACCAGATTGGGTTGCGGATTTCGGAGTATAGCCGTGCCCCCCTGTGGAAGGGAAGGGGAGCCGCTGCCGGCATTCCTCGTTCCGGTTGAAAATCGTGTCGGTCGGCTTAGGTTCAAGCGGCTCCCAATCCGGAAGGCATCGATGCGAAACAACAACGAACTGACGACCATCGGCTTCGACGCCGACGACACGCTTTGGCAGAACGAACAGTTCTTCCGCATGACGGAGAGGCGCTTCGCCGCCATGCTTGCCGACCATGGCGAGGAGAAACAGATTTCGGCGCGGCTGCTCGAAGCCGAACGGCGCAACCTTGCCGTCTATGGCTTCGGCATCAAGGGGTTTACGCTGTCGATGATCGAAACGGCGATCGAGGTGACCGACGGGCGCGTGCCGGCTTCGGTCATAGCGCAGATTCTCGACGCCGGCCGCGAGATGCTGAGCCACCCGATCGAGGTCTTGCCGCATGTGCGTGAAACGGTGGAGACGCTCGCCGGCGCATACCGCCTCGTGCTGATCACCAAGGGCGACCTCTTCGATCAGGAGCGCAAGCTGGCTGGCTCCGGCCTCGGCGACCTGTTCGATGCGGTCGAGATCGTCAGCGACAAGAATGCCGCGACCTATTCCCGGCTCTTCAGCCGCCATGGCGACGGTCCGGCAAAGAGCATGATGGTCGGCAATTCGCTGAAGTCGGACGTGGTGCCGGCCATCGAGGCCGGCGGCTGGGGTGTCCATGTGCCGCACGAACTGACCTGGGTGCTCGAGCACGTCGAGGCGCCGCTCGCCGAGCCCCGGTTCCGCCAGATATCCGACCTCGGGCAATTGCCCACATTGGTCGAAAGTATAAAGAACCCAGCTTGATCGCAGTGTTCAGTTTTCTATTCCGATGGAAAACCCGTTAGCGGCTGATCAGGCGATCGATCACCGGTTGCAGCCGTTCGGGCGTGATCGGCTTGGCGACGACGGCGTCGATGACGCTCGACAGGCCCAGGCTCTCCGGCGTGCCGGTCTTGGTTGAAAGCAGGATGACGGGCGGAAGCGATTTGCCCGAAGCCCGCCGCAGCGTTTCGATGCCGGACATCAGATTGTCGCAGTCCTTGTTGTCGGCGCCGCCGTCCAGCACAATTACGCCCGGCACCAGGCTTCGCAAGGTCTTCGCCGCCATATCGGGCGATTCCGAGATTGGCCTGAGCCCGGATCGCTCTACGATTTTCGACACCACCACGCGATTGATCGGCGATTTCCCGACAACAAGCGCTTGCGAGGGATTGCGGATCGTCTCGGCGCTTGAATCCTGGCTCACCAGATTCGGATGTTTTGCGGTCTCGCCCTCGCTACTCACTGGGCACTCAAGTCGGCCAAGAAGCTCGCCCCTATTTCAATGCAGAGTTGAATCTGGCCGACAATTGGCGTGAGATGGCACCCCATGTCAAGTTGAAATAAAACGCTTCCGAAAACACCTCCTCCGACAGTGGAGTCAAGCAACAGTACTGTACTGCCCTGTCCATGGATCGACCGCATAAAAATAAAATTCACCTGCGCATACGCTGCGCAGGTGAAGGGTCGGTTGCAACGATTTCCGGTCAGCCATGGCTCTGCTGGGTGACAATCACCGGGATCAGCAGGTCGCCCCAATTGCCGTCGCCGCCATGGTGTCTCGCTGAGCGCACCAGCTCCACCGAGACGCCGGCCTCGACCGCCTTCATCACCGACTGGTTCAGTCTGTGCAGGTCGTTGGCGAGCATGCGGATCGTCGCCTGCTGGTCGACGCTCATCGTGGTCGATTGTTCTTCCGCACGTTCCTTGACGCGGCTTATCGATGCCATTGGTCTTCTCCTGTGTCTGAAGCCCTTTTGGGCGTTTCCTCGGTGTTTTCCGATCCGCTATTCGGCGGCCGGCTTGAACTGTGCGTGTTCGGTCGATTCATGCATGGCGGTGGTCGACGACTTGCCGCCGGTGATTGCCATCGACACGGCGTCGAAATAGCCGGTGCCGACCTCGCGCTGGTGCTTGGTCGCGGTGTAGCCATTGGCTTCCGCGGCGAACTCGGCTTCCTGCAACTCAGAATAGGCTGCCATCTGCCGTGCCTTGTAGCCACGCGCCAGTTCGAACATGCCGTAATTGAGCTGGTGGAAGCCGGCGAGCGTGATGAACTGGAACTTGTAACCCATGGCGCCGAGTTCCCTCTGGAACTTGGCGATCGTCGCGTCGTCGAGATTCTTCTTCCAGTTGAACGAGGGCGAGCAATTGTAGGCGAGCAGCTTGCCCGGATGATGCCTGCGCACACCCTCGGCGAACTTCTTGGCCTGCGCCAGGTCGGGCTTCGAGGTCTCGCACCAGATCAGGTCGGCGTGGGGTGCATAGGCGATGGCCCTCGCGATGCAAGGCTCGATGCCGTTTCTGACCTGGTAGAAGCCTTCCACCGTGCGCCCGGCATCGTAGTCGACGAAGGGCTGGTCGCGCTCGTCGATGTCGGATGTCAGAAGCTTCGCGGCTTCGGCGTCGGTGCGTGCCACGACGAGCGTCGGCGTGCCCATCACGTCTGCGGCCAGCCGCGCGGCGTTGAGGTTGCGGATATGCGCCGCGGTCGGGATCAGCACCTTGCCGCCGAGATGGCCGCACTTCTTTTCCGACGCCAGCTGGTCCTCGTAATGGACGCCGGCGGCACCCGCCTCGATGAACGCCTTCATGATCTCGAAGGCGTTGAGCGGCCCGCCGAAGCCGGCTTCGGCGTCGGCGACAATCGGCGCGAACCAGGTCTCGACCGAAAGCCCGTTGCCCTCGGAGGTCTCGATCTGGTCGGCACGCTGCAGCGTCCGATTGATGCGCTTGACCAGCTCAGGCGCGGCATTGGCCGGATAGAGCGACTGGTCGGGATACATTGCGGACGCGGTGTTGGCGTCGGCCGCGACCTGCCAGCCCGACAGGTAAATCGCCTTCAGTCCGGCGCGCACCTGCTGCATCGCCTGGTTGCCGGACATGGCGCCGAGCGCGTTGACGAAATCCTCCTCGTGGATGAGCTTCCACAGCCGGTTGGCGCCCATTTCGGCGAGGCTCTGGCGGATCTGCACCGAGCCGCGCAGCCGCTTCACATCCTCCGGCGAATAGGGACGTTCAATGCCGTCGAAGCGACCTTCCGGCGCCGAGGGAACGAGATTGTAAAAATCAGTCATGAGTCACTCCGAAGGATTGCTGCTCTTGTCCGCACGCCTGTCTTTCGGCGCATTGGGATGTGACTGAATTTACATTGCGGCGCAAAATCAGCCAGAAAAATCAGAAGATATGGCAGGAGATAAGGGAAAACCTGTGTTGCGTTTGACAGGTAGCTGCTGTAAATTTGTCATGATTGTAAAAATCAGCGGCAATGGATTGACGCGAATGCCATGTAAATTCCTGTCAAGGGCAGTCGATGGCTGAGCAGAAGATCTTCGCCGGGCCGCGCATCCGCCGCATCCGCAACGCCAAGGGCCTGACCCAGACGGCGATGGCCGAGGGGCTCGGCATCTCGCCGTCCTATCTCAACCTGATCGAGCGCAACCAGCGCCCGCTGACGGTGCAGCTGATCCTCAAGCTGGCCTCCGTCTACAAGGTCGACCCGCATGAGCTGCAGGGCGAGGCGAGGGGGTCGGTCGCGGCGTTGAAAGAGGTCTTCACCGATCCGTTGCTGGTCGGCGAATTGCCGGGAGACCAGGAACTGATCGAACTTGCCGAGGCGGCGCCCAATGCGTCGGCCGCGGTGATAAAACTGTTCCGCGCCTATCGCGAGCAGGCCGAGCGGCTGTCAGACCTCAACGAGCTCCTGGCGCGCGAGGGGCGCGCCACCGCGCTGTCCGGCGCCCGCCTGCCGATCGACGAGGTGCACGAGACCTTCGAGGGGCGGCCGAACCATTTTACGACACTTGAGGAAGAGGCTGAGGCGTTCACCGCGGTGCTCGATTCCGGCGATGATTTGTTCGGTGCCTTGAAAGCCTGGCTGAAGCGCGAATACGGCATCGTCGTCAAGGTCCTGCCGGTCGCCACCATGCCGAACTGGCGCCGCCGCTACGATCGCCATTCGCAGCGCCTGTTCCTGTCAGAGCGGCTCTCGCCATTCGACCAGCTGCGCGAAGTAGCGATGGAGGCCTGCCTGATCCGCATGACGGTTGCGGTCGCCGGCCAGATCCAGGCGCTCAAGCTGAGCACGGACGAAGCCCGCCGCCTTGCCCGCTTCGAACTCGGCCGCTATGCCGCGCATGCGTTGATGATGCCCTACCAGGCCTTTCACGCGGCCGCCGTCCGCGCACGCTACGATATCGATGTCCTGCGTTCGCGCTTCGGCGTTTCCTTCGAGCAGGCGGCGAACCGGCTGACCATGCTGCAACGGCAGGGCGCAGCGGGCGTGCCCTTCTTCATGCTGGAGGTCGATAATGCCGGAAACCGCTTCCGCAGGGCCGGCAGCCAGGGCTTTCCGCACAGCCGCTTCGGTGGCGGCTGTCCCAAGCTGCCTGTGCATGCCGCCTTCTCCCAGCCCGGCCAAGTTTTCGTCGAGGCGGTGGAAATGCCCGACGGCGCCGAGTTCCTGTGCATCGCCCGCACGCTGGAGGGGCCGCAGGGCGCCTTCTCGGAGCGTCCGCGCCGTACCGCGCTGCTGCTCGGTTGCGACATCGGCTTCCGCGACGACATCGTCTATGGCGCGGCTCTGCCCGGCGCTGCAGTCGGCGGTAAGGCTGGACCGGGCGCTCTGACGGCGACGCCGGTCGGACCCGCTTGCCGGCTTTGCGAACGCGTCGGCTGCTTGGCGCGCGCCGAACCGCCGGTAACGCGCCCGCTCGGCCTCGACGAGATGGTGACCGGCCTGAGCGCCTTCGATTTCCAGTAACGCGGCAGCAAAGGTGCCACAATCATCGCTGGTGTCTGGATCACCCGCTCTCCAAGTCTTTGCGTTACGCGAACAAAGCAGTTTTTTTTGTCGTCCCTTGCGCATCGTCCCGTCCACAAAAGCTCGACAGTCGCGCCCATGACAGACGCAGCATCATCACCGGGTCTTGTGGCATCGACTTCCTCGCCGCGCGAGGAACGTGTCGGCATGCTTTTGGTCTTCCTGTCGGCGCTGATGTGGAGTTTCGGCGGCACCATCGCCCGCTTCATCACCGTCGGTGACAGCTGGACGGTCATTTTCTGGCGCTCCGTCTGGGCCGCCGCCTTCCTGCTCTCCTTCATGGCCTGGCGTGACGGCTGGCGCGGCATGCTGAGATCGTTTCGCGACATGGGCCTGCCTGGCCTTGCCGTCGGGCTTTGCTTCACCATCGCATCGACCGCCTTCGTCGTGGCGCTCGCCTACACCACCGTCGCCAACATCCTTTTGATGCAGGCCGGCGTGCCGCTTCTGGCGGCGCTGCTTGCCTGGACGCTGTTTCGCGAGCGGGTTGGTGCCGTGACCTGGGTGGCGATCGCCGCCGTCATTGCCGGCGTCGCCATCATGGTGTCGGAATCGCTCGATGGCGCCGTCTCACCCATAGGCGACGGGCTGGCGCTGCTGATCGCCTTGATGTTCTCGATCGCCACCGTCATCACAAGGCGGTTCGCCAGCGTGCGGATGACGCCGGCGACCTGTCTCGGCACGATCCTGGCTGCGGGCTTTGCCGCCTCGCAGGCGTCGACTTTCACCGTCTCGGCCGGCGACATGGGCTTTCTCTTTGCCTTCGGCGTGGTCAATCTCGGCATTGGCCTTGCCTTGTTCGCCACCGGCGCGCGGCTGATCCCGGCGGCCCTCGCGGCTCTGCTCGGCACATTCGAGCCGATCCTTGGGCCGATATGGGTCTGGCTCATCCATTCCGAGGTGCCGTCCGGGCGCACCATCATCGGCGGCGCGGTGGTGGTCACGGCGCTGCTCGTCCATATCGGGCTCGAGTTCAAGCGCCAGGCGCGGCCGCGGCGGCCAGGGGTCACCGGGGTGCCGTCGCCGAATTGATGCAAGCCGCTGAAGCTTTGCCATTGACAACGTTGCTGCCGCCCGGGCAGGCTGGGAGCACGGCAACAACAAGACAGGCGTATCTTGCCAAGTCTCCCCGGCGGCCCGATCGAGACCGCTTCATATTTCTGTATTTCTGTCCGCACGGCGGCGAGAGCTTCTGACGGCGCCGTGATTCCCTCCAGCCCGGGACAATTGCGCGGCCGCGACCGTCGCTCCAATCGGCGCTTGTTGTCCCCTGGAAAGCTCAATAGTCTGAAACAAATGCCCGGCCGCGCGCCTGTCGCGACGAGCCGGCGATGGAACACTCACCAAAGGAGAATAGCATGATCCGCAAAGCGCTCTGGCTTTCGGCGACCTCGGTATTTCTGACATTGTTCACACCTGCCGGGCATGCCGAGGACCGCGTCGTCAACGTCTTCAACTGGTCCGATTACATCGACCCGACGATCATCGACGACTTCACCAAGAAGACCGGCATCAAGGTCGTCTACGACACGTTCGATTCGAACGAGATCCTTGAAACCAAGCTGCTCGCCGGCGGCAGCGGCTATGACGTCGTCGTGCCGAGCGGCAATTTCCTTGCCCGCCAGATCCAGGCCGGCGTGTTCCAGAAGCTCGACAAGTCGAAACTGCCGAACCTCTCCAACATGTGGGACACGGTTTCGCAAAGGACCGCCAAATACGACCCGGGCAATGAGTATTCGATCAACTACATGTGGGGCACGGTCGGCATCGGCTACAACATCAAGAAGGTGCAGGCCGCGCTCGGCACCGACAAGATCGACAGCTGGGACGTGTTCTTCAATCCCGAAAGCCTCGCCAAGCTGAAGGATTGCGGTGTCTACGTGCTGGATTCGCCAGCCGACATCATTCCGGCGGCGTTGAAATATGTCGGCCTCGACCCGAACAGCACCTCGCCCGACGACATCGCCAAGGCCGAGGAAGCGCTGATGAAGGTCCGTCCCTTCATCCGGAAGTTCCACTCGTCCGAGTACATCAACGCCTTGGCCAATGGCGATATCTGCCTGGCGGTCGGCTGGTCGGGTGACGTCTTCCAGGCGCGCAACCGTGCCAACGACGCCAAGCAAGGCGTGGAGATCGGCTATTCCGTGCCGAAGGAAGGCGCCCAGATGTGGTTCGACCAGATGGCGATCCCTGCCGATGCGCCGCATGTCGCCGAAGCGCATGAATTCCTCAACTACATGATGACGCCGGAAGTGATCGCCAAATCGTCGAATGCCGTGCTCTACGCCAACGGCAACAAGGCTTCGCAGCAGTTCGTCGACAAGGCACTGCTGAGCGACCCGGCCGTCTATCCGGACGACGCGACCCTGCAGAAGCTCTACACGGTCTCTCCTTACGATCCCAAGACCCAGCGCATCATCACGCGCACCTGGACCAAGATCGTTACCGGCCAATAAGCATTTGAAGCGACCCCGACAGACAACTGCCGGGGTCGCGTTTTTTGGGGAATCAATAAGCACGGAGTGGGGATATGAAATCGCTTGGCAGCATCCGCAGGGATTTCGCGCCATGGAACGACCCGAACGCCAAGCCATACATCCAGTTCGACAAAGTCACCAAGAAGTTCGGCGACTTCACCGCCGTCAACAATCTGTCGCTGACCATCTTCGAGCGCGAATTCTTCGCCCTGCTTGGCGCCTCGGGTTGTGGCAAGTCGACGCTGCTGCGGATGCTTGCCGGCTTCGAGGAACCGACGGCCGGCCGCATCCTGCTTGATGGCCAGGATTTGCGCGGCATTCCGCCCTATCGCCGGCCGGTCAACATGATGTTCCAGTCCTATGCGCTGTTCCCGCATATGACGGTGGAGAACAACATCGCCTTCGGCCTCAAGCAGGAAGGCATGCCCAAGCCCGATATCGAAAAGCGCGTCGCCGAGATGCTGAAGTTGGTCAAGCTCGAGCAGTTCGCCAAGCGCAAGCCGCACCAGCTTTCCGGTGGCCAGCGCCAGCGCGTCGCGCTTGCCCGCTCGGTCGCCAAGCGGCCGAAGGTGCTGCTGCTCGATGAGCCGCTGGGCGCCCTCGACAAGAAGCTGCGCGAAGAAACCCAATTCGAACTGATGGATTTGCAGCAGGAGCTCGGTCTCACCTTTGTGGTCGTCACCCATGACCAGGAAGAAGCGATGACCATGGCCGATCGCATCGCCATCATGGACAAGGGCGAGGTCATGCAGGTTGCGACGCCGGCGGAAGTCTATGAAGCCCCGGCCTCGCGCTTCGTCGCCCATTTCGTCGGCAATGTGAACATGTTCGAGGGCAAGGTCGCCGAGCGGTCGGCCAACACCACCCGCATCACTGGCGCGACAGGTGCCCAGATCGTCGTCGAGAATGGCGGCGCGGCCGCCGCGGCCAATGCCGATATCGTCTTCGCCATCAGACCGGAGAAGATCAAGGTCTCGTCGAAGAAGCCCGCCGATGCCGTCAACGCGCTGGAAGGCGAGGTCTATGACGTTGCCTATCTCGGCGACATGACCGTCTACCACATCAGGCTCGACGACGGGCAGATCATCAGGGCAAGCGCCCTGAACGCGGCGCGCGTGACCGAGGATCCGCTGACCTGGAACGACCGCGCCTGGGTGTCCTTCCGACCCGACGCCGGCGTCGTGCTGGCACGGTAGGGGGCTGATATGTCCAACATCGCCGTCACCGATGCCGCCGCGCCATCGACTGCCGCCAAGCCGTTACTGACCCGCCTGGGTGCCGGCTTCGTCAACCGGCTCGTCATCATCGTCCCCTATCTCTGGCTGCTGTTCTTCTTCCTCATTCCCTTCGTCATCGTCTTCAAGATTTCACTGTCGCAGACGGCGATCGCCATGCCGCCCTACACGCCGGTGCTCGATTTCAGCGACGGCGTCTCCGGCTTCTTCGCCGGCTTCCGCGACCTCAACTTCGACAATTATGTCTGGCTGACGCAGGACGCGCTTTATTTCAAGGCCTATGTGACGAGCGTCATCATTGCCGCGATCTCGACCGTCCTGACGCTGATCGTCGGCTACCCCATCGCCTATGGCATGTCACGTGCGCCGGCCACCATCCGCCCGACCTTGCTGATGCTGGTCATCCTGCCGTTCTGGACCTCGTTCCTGATCCGCGTCTATGCCTGGATCGGCATCCTCAAGCCCGAGGGCCTGCTCAACCAGTTGCTCTTGTCGCTGCACATCATCAACCAGCCTCTGGTCATCCTCAACACCTATACGGCGATCTTCATCGGCATCGTCTATTCCTATCTGCCGTTCATGGTGCTGCCGCTCTATTCGTCGCTGGAAAAGATGGATTATTCGCTGATCGAAGCGGCCAAGGATCTCGGCTGCCCGCCGACATCAGCCTTCTGGAAGATCACTTTCCCGCTGTCGCTGCCGGGCGTCATTGCCGGCTGCCTTCTGGTGTTCATCCCGGCCGTCGGCGAGTTCGTCATCCCCGATCTGCTCGGCGGCTCGTCCACGCTGATGATCGGCAAGACGCTGTGGAACGAGTTCTTCGCCAACCGCGACTGGCCAGTGTCGTCGGCCGTCGCCGTCATCCTGCTGCTGTTGCTCACCGTGCCGATCATGCTTTTCCAGCAGGCACAGGCGCGTGCCCAGGAGCAGGGCAAATGAACGCCACCTGGAGCCGCTTCAACGTCACCTCGATCGTGCTTGGCTTTGCCTTCCTGTACCTGCCGATCGTGCTGCTCATCGTCTTCTCGTTCAACGAATCCAAGCTTGTCACCGTCTGGGGCGGCTTCTCGACCAAATGGTATGTGTCGCTGTTCCACAATCAGGGCCTGATGGATGCGACCTGGGTCACGGCGCGTGTTGGCGTCATTTCGGCGACGGTGGCGACCGTGCTCGGCACGCTGGCGGCACTCACCCTGACGCGCTACACGCGGTTCCGGGGCAGGGTGCTGTTTTCCGGCATGGTCTTCGCACCGCTGGTCATGCCGGAAGTCATCACCGGCCTGTCGCTGCTGTTGCTCTTCGTTGCCGTGGGTCTCGACCGCGGCTTCTTCACGGTGACGCTCGCCCACATCACGCTGACAATGTGCTTCGTCGCCGTCGTCGTGCAATCGCGCCTGGTTTCCTTCGACCGGTCGCTGGAGGAGGCGGCGATGGATCTCGGCGCAACGCCGGCCAAGACTTTCTTTCAGATCACGCTGCCGGTCATCCTGCCGGCGATCGTCTCCGGCTGGATGCTGGCCTTTACGCTATCGCTCGACGATCTGGTCATCGCCAGTTTCACCTCGGGCCCGGGCGCCACGACGCTGCCGATGAAAATCTACAGCCAGGTCCGTCTCGGCGTGACGCCGGAGATCAACGCCGCCTGTACCATCCTGATCGCCGTCGTCGCGGTAGGCGTCATCATCGCTTCGATCGCCAACAAGCGACGTGAGGTGCAGCGCCAGCTCGACGAACAAGCGGCGCAGCGCGGGTGAGCATGATCCCGAAAAGTGGAAGCGGGTTTTCGGGCAAGATCATGCTCAACTAAACGGAGGCATGATCCCGAAAGCCATGCCCTCGGGCCTGATCCGTCCAAGCTCGCTTCTATTCGCCCGAAACGCCGCGGCTTATCGGGGAAATGAACGGCGTGTTCCAGGTTCCGCCGACGAAGAAGGACGACTGGTTGGGCCCTTGCTGGCCGGTCTTTTGCGTCGTCGCCTGGTCTGGCTGGATGACGCCGCCGGACAGTGCCAGCCCGCGCCCCGCATAGGAGGCGATGCCGGAGAGCCAGATCTTGTATTTCGCCGAATTGGCCTCGGCCTTGTCGAGCCTCGCCACGCCGCGCGAAATGGTCGCCTTCACTTCGGCGCCGTCGATAGGCAGCGTGCCGTCCGAAACATCGTCGAGCGCGAAGAAGCCGCCCTGTTCGGTATGCTTGAGAAAGGCCGGCAGGTTGAACTTGCTGAGCGCGCCGGGGCCGAAGGTTGCCGAGACCGAGCCGTCGGCGTTTTCAAAGATCGAATCCCAGGTCCTGCCCGGCCCCTTGAGGATGACCGAAACGGTGCCTGTGCCGACCGGCACCAGCCGGGTCATACCGGCCGCCGTAGCGAACGCGCCGCCGTCGACGTCGGACGCAAGAAGCCGGATCTCGACCTGCGTGCCCTCGGGCTTGCGATCGAAACGAAGGCTGGTCTGGATGTTGCCGCCAAAGGCCGAGGCGTCGGAAATATCGAAGACGGAAAGACCGTCCTTGACCTGGGCGGTGGCGGCGACATCGGCGAGCTGTATGGTGCCAGCCGTGGCATGCGCCGCCGACAACCTGAGATCGAGATTGACCCGGTCGGCGAAATTGGTCTCGACGTCACCTGGTCCAGCCCCGCTCGCCGGCCCCAGTGGTGTGAAGGCGGACAGGAATGATCTGAGGTCGAGCGTGTCGAAGGCGAGCGTACCCGAGATCACCGGCTGGGCGTCGCCAAGCGACAGGTCCAGCGCGCCCATGCCCGGATTGTTGTCCAGCGCCAGCGCGGTGTTCTCGAATTTGATGCGTCCGGCCGACGCCGTGACCTTGCTCGAAATGCTGACGGAGCCGATCGCAGCACTTGGCGCGATGCCGGCCTGCGACCATTCCAGCACGCGGCGCAGCGAAGGCGCCGCGAACTTCACCTGGCCGTCGAAATAGGCGTTCTCGGACATGCTGGCCGCGCCGTCGAAGGAGAAGGTGGCTGGCGCGGCCTTGAAGGACAGGGTGAGCGGCGCCACGCCGCCGGCAAACAGCACCAGCGGCTTCGGCGAGGCAGCGTCAAGCGCGACGCTTTCGCCACGCCAGATCCCGGTTGCCGACAGTGTGGCATTGCTGTTCATCGCCGCCCAATTCGCCTGGCCGCTGAGGCTGCTCAGGATTTCCACGTCCTTGCCGTCGACGGAAGCCACCATGCGGCCGTCCCTGAATTCAACCGTGCCGAAGGCGTCGGTCGGCAGCTTGTCGAGATCGGGCTTGGCGGGGTCGGCATTGACCACGCCGCGCGCCGTGTCGATGGAGCGCGCGATGCGGCCTCCGGTCGGTGCCGTGGGCAGGAACAGGCCATCCGCCGTGCGCTGGACCCGGATCGTCGGCCGCACCAGCCGCGCTGTGGAGAACGCCACGTCGCCCTGCAAGGCCGCCATGGCCGAGAGGTCGATTTCCACCCGTTCGGCCTCGACGACCGGCGGCGCATCGGTGTCCGTCCACTTGGACAGCGTCACGTCGGTCAGGATTGCCCGGAATTTCGGCCAGACCTCGATGCGCGGCGAGCCTTCGATGGCGACCCGGAAGCCGCTCCAGGCGCTCATTTCCCAGGCGATGCGGTCGCGCACGATGCGCGTCGAGGCGATCAGCGGCAGGGTGGCGACCACCAGAGCGATGACGATCACGGCAGCGCCGATCGCCCATACTCCGCGGCGGATCAAGGATGATGGCATCTCGCCCTATATGCTTCCGTTCCGATAAATCGCCCGACAGATATAACCCCAGTCGTCACTACGACTTAGGACTGAGGCATTTCAAGTCTTTATGGCCCGGCGATGGCATTTGCGCACACCTGAGGGTATCGGCCCAACAAAATCTTGCTCTGCTGCGCTGCGATATGCATAAGCGATGACGACCGAGGAGGATCGATTATGGCTGCCGAAGTACCGCTCTGGACCCCAACGCAAGACCGGATCGACGCTTCGCCATTGACAGCTTTCATGAAGGCGGCGGAGGCGAAAGCCGGCACTTCCTTGGCTTCCTACGCCGAGTTGCATCGCTGGTCGGTCGAGGATCGCGAAGCGTTCTGGAGCCTGGTCTGGGACTTTTCCGGCATTGCCGGCGAAAAGGGCAAGCATATGCTCGCCGATGGCGACAAAATGCCGGGTGCCTCCTTCTTCCCCGACGCGACGCTGAATTTCGCCGAGAACCTGTTGAAGAAGACCGGCGCCGGCGAGGCGATCGTGTTTCGCGGCGAGGACAAGGTCGAACGGCGGCTGTCCTGGAACCAGCTGCAGGGGCTGGTCTCGCGCCTGCAGCAGCTTTTCCTGTCGCTCAAGGTCAAGAAAGGCGACCGCATTGCCGCGATGATGCCCAACATGCCCGAAACCGTCGCCGCCATGCTGGCGGCTGCCTCGATCGGCGCGGTGTGGTCGTCCTGCTCCCCGGATTTCGGCGAGCAGGGCGTGCTCGACCGGTTCGGCCAGATCGAACCTGTCATCTTCATCGCGCCCGACGGCTATTGGTACAATGGCAAGGCGATCGAGGTCGCCGACAAGGTCGCGGCGGTCGCGGCCAAGCTCGGCAGCGTCCGTAAGGTCCTGCTCGTCGATTATCTCGGCACGTCGGTCGACGTGGCCGCAACCATCGACAAGGCGGTGGCGATGGACGAGGCGCTGTCGCCCTTCGCCGTCAAATCCGTCACCTTCGAGCGGCTGCCATTTTCGCATCCGCTCTACATCCTGTTTTCGTCAGGAACCACCGGCATTCCCAAATGCATCGTCCATTCGGCCGGCGGCACGCTGATCCAGCATGTCAAGGAACACCGGCTGCATGCCGGCCTGGTCGACGGCGACCGCTTCTTCTATTTCACCACCTGCGGCTGGATGATGTGGAACTGGCTGGTGTCGGGCCTCGCTTCGGGGGCGACGCTGCTGCTTTATGACGGTTCGCCCTTCTACCCCGACGGCAATGTCCTGTTCGACTTCGCCGATGCCGAGAAGATGACCTTCTTCGGCACCTCGGCCAAGTTCATCGATTCCGTGCGCAAGGCCGGCCTCAAGCCGATCCGCAGCCATGATCTTTCGAGTGTGCGGGCGATTTCGTCCACCGGTTCGCCGCTGTCGCCCGAGGATTTCCGCTTCGTCTATGACGGCATCAAGAAGGACGTGCATCTCGCCTCGGTTTCCGGCGGCACCGACATCGTCTCCTGCTTCGTGCTCGGCGTGCCGACGCAAGCTGTCTGGACCGGCGAGATCCAGGGACCCGGCCTCGGCCTGGCTGTCGATGTCTGGGATGACGACGGCAGGCCGATCCGGCAGGAGAAGGGCGAACTGGTCTGCACCAAGGCGTTCCCGTCCATGCCAATCGGTTTCTGGAACGACCCGGACGGCAAGAAGTACCAGGCGGCCTATTTCGAGCGTTTCGACAATGTCTGGTGCCATGGCGATTTCGCCGAATGGACCGTGCATGGCGGCATGATCATCCATGGCCGTTCCGATGCCACGCTCAATCCGGGCGGCGTGCGCATCGGCACGGCGGAGATCTACAACCAGGTCGAGCAGATGCCGGAAATCCTGGAAGCGCTATGCATCGGCCAGGATTTCGACAATGACGTGCGCGTCGTGCTGTTCGTGCGGCTGGCCGCGGGCGTCAAGCTGGATGAGGATCTGGAAAAGCGCATCCGTGCCAAGATCCGCAGCGGCGCCAGCCCCCGTCACGTGCCGGCCAAGATCGTCGCCGTATCGGATATTCCGCGCACCAAGTCGGGCAAGATCACCGAACTCGCCGTGCGCGACGTCGTGCATGGCCGCGCCATCAAGAACAAGGAAGCGCTCGCCAACCCGGAAGCGCTGGAGCTGTTCAGGAACCTGCCGCAGCTGGCGAGTGACCCCGACCGGCATGGTTAACGAACTATGTCGCGGGAATTTACCTAGATTTCACGAGTGGTACACATTCGTAAATTTTTCGACGAGCCGGTAAGGACTTGTTAAGGCCCGACCCCGATAGTCGCATGTAACTTGAGGGAGAAATCCCGTTCCTCAGCCCCCGGAGGATCTGAATTCGCTCAAGCCCCCGTTGTGACAGCAATCCCATCTCTTAAGGCGTCCTTTGGGCGCCTTTTCTTTTGGGCGTGCTATTCCGCAAGCACCCGGGTCGAGGGAAAAGCGACCTCCACCAGCGTGCCTTCGCCGGGCGTCGAATTGATGGTGAAGCGGGCGCGGTTTGCCTCCACCATCGCCTTGGTCAGCGGCAGGCCGAGACCGGTGCCGTCGCCACGCCCGCGCTTCAGCGCGTTGATCTGCTTGAACGGCTTCAGCGCCTGTTCGATCTCGGCCTGGCTCATGCCGATGCCGGTGTCGCGCACGCGCATGACGACGTCGCCCGAGGTTTCATAGGCGGTCGAGACGATCACCTGGCCGCCGGCCTGGGTGTAGCGGATGGCGTTGGACAGGATGTTGAGCGCGATCTGGCGCACACTGCGCAGGTCGGCCACCACCTCCGGCAGTCGCGAGGCGAAGCTGGAGCGGATGATGACGCGTTCGCGGTTGGCTTGCGGCTGCATCATTGCCACGGTCTCGGCCAGCGTGTCGTTGAGCGACACCGCCTCATAGGCCATCTCCTGCTGGCCGGCCTCGATCTTCGAGATGTCGAGCAAGTCGTTGACCAGGTCGAGCACATGGTTGCCAGAGCGGTTGATGTCGCGCAGATAGTCGCGGTAACGGTCATTGGCGACCGGTCCGAACTTCTCGTCGACCATCAGTTCGGAGAAACCGATGATGGCATTGAGCGGCGTGCGGATCTCGTGGCTGATGCGGGCCAGGAAATCGGTCTTCTGCGAGGAAGCCCGTTCGGCCACCGCACGCGCCTGGGTGAGATCTTCCTCGGCTCGCTTCCACTGCGTGATGTCGCGCACGACGGCACAGAAACCGCTGTCATTGGGCAGCCGGCCGATGGTCATGAACAGCGGGATGAAGCGCCCCTGCGCTTCGCGCCCGATCACCTCGCGGCCGTCATTCATTACACTCGCCACGCCGGGCTCGGACAGTCCAGCGAGATAGTCGCGCGCCGCGCGCTGGCTCTCGATGGCGAACAGCGAGGCGAACGGCTTGCCGGCCACCTCGTCGCTGTCAAAACCGAACAGCGCCTCGGCTGGGCGGCTGATCGAGCGGATGGTGCCGTCGCTGCCGATCAGCACGACGCCGTCGGTGGCGGTGTCGATGATGGTGCGCATCTCGGCGATGCGGGCCTTGAGCTCGGAAATGTCGGGCTGCGTCGGCTCCTCGCCGACCGCGTGCAGGACCACAGGCGCGTCATCCTCGCCGGAGCGGCGCACGACCAGCATCAGTGCCTTGCCCTCGCGCCAGGGAACGGAACGCAGGATGGCGTCGATCGGGAATTCCTGTCCGCCGTGCGTCCTCAGCCGCAGCGCCCGGTCGCTGCCGTCGGAGGCGCCATCATCGGCGTAGGGGTCTGCAAACAGCGCGCCCAGGCCGCCGGCATCCTCGAGGTCGTCGAGGGCGGCGTAGCCGGTCAGGTTCAGGAACTCTTCATTGGCATAGTGCAGCTGGTCGCCCGAATGGATGAGCAACGGCACCGGCAGCTTGCCAAGCAGCAAGGTGTCCGGAGCCTTGCTCTCGTCGCCGACGGAAAACGCTGATGGCACGAACCCTTCGGTCTTGAGCGGCGGCACCTGCAGGCGTGGACGCTGAATCTCGGCTGCATCGCCTGCGCCGACAATCTCAGCGGCTGGCGGAATGGCTTGCCCGTCGGAGACAGTCGATGGCGCAACATGCTCTGGGGTCTGATCATCAGCCCTGGCATCTTCTGCGCCGTCACTCCAATCCTCATTGTCTTCGGCATCGCGAAAATCGGCCGACGTCATGCTGTCATCGTCGTCGGCCGCAACATGTCCGGCGTCCGAAACTGCCGGTTCATCATCAATCGCAGTGGGCTCGGCACGTTCCGATTCTGCCGCTACGGGTTCTGAAACCGGGAGCCCGTCATTGTCCGCGACGGGGCTGGGCTCATCGGCGCGATCGGCGTAGCTGAGCAGCGAGCCTGTTACACCGGCCGGCGTGTCGGCATGCGCCTCGTGAACCATGTCGTCCGGATGGGCGCCGTCGAGCCGTGCGAGATCCGCCTCGTCCTCGGCATCGGTCTCGGACGGCTCGGCCAGTACCGCGTCGCTCCCTGGTTCCGTAGGCGGGATTTCGCCGGCTTCTGCCGGCTCCTGATCCGGGACAGCGTCAGGCGTCGACGCAACCTCGCGGATGGGCTCGATCGGAGCCTCTGTCTTCGCAACCGGAACTTCCGCAGCTGTTTCCGCGGTGGGCGCAGCCGGCGCCTTGGTCGCTGGTTCCGACGGGATTTCGGCGCTGGGCCTCTCGGCCTCCGGCGGCTCGGCCGGCGCACTGTCTTTCTTCAGCCGCTCGCCGATCTCACGGAAGGCGCTGCGCTCCAGCGTCGACAGCCCCTTGTCGTTGGCCGGCTGCCGGTGTTCGGCCAGCCGGATGACCTTGTCGGCAAAGCGCCGCTCCTGTTTCGGCACGATGGTCAGCGCCGGCACCTCGCCCTTGAACGGGTCCGCCGCGTTTGGTTCCTCGGCCTTCGGCTCTTCCGTCTTCGGCTCTTTAGCGGGAGGCTCGACGGCTTCCGGTTCCGGCGTCGCCGGCGCCTTGCCGTTGGGCACCAGGGCCATGCCGATCGCCTCTGGATCGACGACCGCATCGCCGGTTCGCGCTACGCCGAAGCCGCGAAAACCTTCGAAGGCACGGCTGCGGCCATAGACGGGCAAAGCCGCCAGGTCGACGGGGATCTTCAGGTCCGTGCCGACGACTGGCCACAGCACGGAGCGGCCGGACCAGGTGTCGCGCCGTTCCAAGAGGCCGGCGATCTCGCCGGACGCGTCAAGGCCGAAGGCCGCGGCGACATCCCTGAAGCGCCGGCCGATCACATCGGCGGCCGGCTTGCCGACAATGTCGGCGAACTCCGGCGATAGCGCGCTGAATTTGCCCTCGGCGTCGGTGCGCCAGACGAAGCGCAGCGGCGCTGCCGAACGGTCTATCGTCCGGGCAGCCGGGCTTGCGACCGGCGCAGCAGGCGGGGCGGCTTCGTCCTGCTTCGCGCTGGAAGCCTCGCCGCCGATCGCTTCGACCTCGTTGCTCGGCGCCGACGCGGGTCGCGCGTCATCCTCGCCGGCATGGAAATACCAATGATCGTGCTGTGCGGGCGCGCCCCCCGGCACCGGCTGATCGTTGTCGGCGGCAACCGGTGTCGGCCCGGTCGGCTCCGCAATCGCTTGTGTTGCCGGTTCCGGCATATCTGCGGCCACGGGATCGGAAGGAGCAGACTGCTCAATCTCTGCAGTGGCGGGGGGTGGCTCGATCGCTTCTGCCTGCGAAACATCCGCTGTCGGCTGATTGTCCTGGTGAGGCTCGGATTCTGCGGCGGCCTTTTCTACCGCTGTTGTTTCACCGCCGATCTCGTTGGCGGGGCTTTCCGCTGCTGCGGGGAGGGTGTTTGCCGAGGCTTCCGCAGCAGAAGCGTTGTCCTCAAGCTGATTCTCGTCAATCACCACCAGGAGATGCCGCTCCGGCGTCAGCCGTGCGAGGCCAGCCGGGTAGGAGGTGTTGCCGCCCGGAACGAGGCGCTTGACGATGCGCTCGTCCTCGGCAGCGACATCGGCCACCAAAGCGGCCAGCGTTGCCGGCTGGATGCCGAGCTTCGAAAATCCGTCCGACGCCGCCTCGACATTGCCCCCGGCATCGATGAAGGCGATGAAATGGCCGTCTTCGGTGAAGCCGCTGATCGCCCGGCTGGCGATCTCGGCGGCGCTGCGCGAGCCTGTCTGGGCTGCAGGCACCGCCAGCATGATCGCCTTCTCGTCGTCGGGCAGGGTCACGGCACTTGCCTGGAAGCCGATGGTGCGGCTGGTCATGCCGGTCGCCAATCTGACGGTGATGCCGCGATCGCTGCCGATCTCGGGAAAGCCGCTGGTCGCCATGATCTGGCGGCGAGCGATCAGCGGCAACTGTGCCGAGGCGCCTATGATCGCTTCGATGTCGGGATAGCCGAACAGGGCGGCGCCCGGCCCATTGGCCCAGATCACGTGCTCCAGATCCACCGACAGGATCGCGATCGCGTCGCCGGCGGCAAAGCGCTGGCGCACTGCGTCAAGCACGGCGACGTCGAGAAAGGAATATTCGGACGGCATGCGCTTGGCGAACCCTCACGGAGCGGCGAAATTTGCAGTTAACGCTTTGTTAATAAAAGCCGGCGGCGCGAAGGTCCACAAGCCAGAACGTGCAAAGGCTGGTTTCTGGGCTTTTGGTTAACGGCCCGAAAGAAATTTATGGTGCAGTGCAACAAAGATATTGCAATGCACAAAAATTGCCTTTATATTGCCATCATAACTGAACGAGACGGCTTTCTGTCAAAGCCGCTGCCGCTGAAAAGGATGGAAAATGTCCAGGACCAAGACCGCTGAGACGATCGAAAACGTTGAATTCCCGAGCTTCGACGCTTCCAAGGCCACCGACCAGATGCGCGCTTTCGCCGAAAAGGGCGTTGAGCAGTCGAAAGAGGCCTATGCCAAGCTGAAGACCGGCGCCGAGGAGACCCAGAAGGCTCTGGAGTCGACCTACGAGACCGCCAAGACTGTTTCCAGCGACCTGTCGCTCAAGACCATCGCTGCCCTGCGCGCCAACGCCGAAGCCGGCTTCTCGCATCTCGAAGCCCTGATCGGCGCCAAGTCGCTGTCGGAAGTCGTCGAGCTGCAGACCTCCTTCCTGCGCAAGCGTATCGAGCTGACCGTCGAGCAGGCCAAGGACTTCCAGGCTGTTGCCTCGAAGGCGGCCGAAGACGTCTCCAAGCCGATCAAGACCGCCTTCGAGAAGGCCGTGAAGGACATCAAGGCTGCCTAACATTTGCGCACGATCTGAAGATGCAACAAAAGGTCGCATTTTCTTAAAGATGATCAGGCGTATGGTGGTAGCCATCAAGGAATACCCGGCGGGCGGAACCTCCTCCCTCTGCTCCCCGGGGTGACCAGCCAGCACCTCCTCCCGCTGGCTCGTAACAGGAAAAGGCCGGCACCTCCTCCCGCCGGCCTTTTTCTTTGCCTTGTGAAACCTGCCCGATACGGCGAGATGTGGGGAAGTGGCCTTTGCTTCGCAAAAGCCTTGAATTAAAATCCATAAGCCCGTATGGACGCATCGCCGAACGACAGAGCGCTCGAGTGGTTTTCCACTTCGACCCCGCTCAGGCGAGTGTGCCGTTGTAGCTCAGCTGGTTAGAGCGCCGGATTGTGGATCCGGAGGTCGCTGGTTCGATCCCAGCCAACGGTACCATTAGGTTGTCCAACTCGGCCACAGCCTCAAATTCTCAAGGCGCTCGCCAGTTCAGACGATCTCTGCCGCGTATTGGCACCGGTTGCAGTTGGCGATAGCTCTTAGGAGCCCGCTGCGCTCAGCAGCGCCGCGCTTGATGCGGCTGCTCGCCGCGCGCTTGTTTCAGCTTTGCCATGGTCACCCTCTTCCGGCTTCCCAAGCCGCGTCTCGGGGAAACCACGATGCGCGCCCGGCGCGGAATAACAATTCTCTATATAATCCATAGACATTATATTCTGTCTTCGTTGACGGCCGGCTTACCGTTAGTTTCCTCCCGCTGTCGCCTGACAGGGCTATCAAAGGAGTGACGGATGGGTCGGCATATTCGCTTCAACGCTTTCGACATGAATTGCGTTGGCCATCAATCCCCTGGCCTGTGGAAGCATCCGCGCGATAAGTCCTGGAAATACAAGGATCTGGACTACTGGCAGGATCTGGCTCGGACGCTCGAGCGCGGTATTTTCGACGGCATATTCGTCGCCGACGTCATCGGCTACTACGACGTCTACAAGGGCTCGAACTACCACGCGATCGAGCAGGCGGCGCAGATTCCGGTCAATGATCCCTTGCAATTGGCCGCGCCGATCGCGCTTGCCACCGAACATCTCGGCATCGGCATTACCGCCTCGACCTCGTTCGAACATCCCTACACATTCGCCCGCCGCCTTTCGACCGCCGACCACCACACCAAGGGTCGGGTGGGCTGGAACATCGTCACCTCGTATCTGGAAAGTGGCGCCAAGAATGTCGGCCAGACCGGCTTGAAGAGCCATGACAACCGCTACGAGGTCGCGTCCGAATATGTCGAGGTGCTCTACGAGACGGCCGCCGCCGTCGCCGCCCGCCAACGCTCATACTCCAATGGCGCCGGCCCACGCTCGAGCCAGGATCCGCAAGTGCTTCAGGTCGTCGGCCGCATTCGCAGCAACGCCTATGCGGCTGGCGCGATCGTCTTGCAGGTCGCGCAAGCCATCGAACGTGCTTATCAGGCGCACTTTGCCGGCGATGCCGATGCCGAGGAAAGGGCCAACGCCGTCGCCGAACTCGAGACATCGCAGGCGGTGACGGTCGTCACGAATCTCGTCCTTGAAGCATCGACGATCATCTTCGATGCGCTGGGTGCGTCCTCGACCAGGAAGCCGATCGGCCTCGATCGCCATTGGCGCAACGCCCGCACCCTGTCTTCCCACAACCCGCGCATCTACATGGATCGCATCGTAGGCGACTTCGCAGTCAACGGCACGCCGCCACCCTATCAGTGGCGGATCGGACGCAGCCCGTCGCCGGCTCCGGTCGCTCCGGTGATCGAGGCTGCCGCGGAATAGGTGAAATCGGCCTGCGACGGAATGGGTCAGCGCAGGCCTTTCACCTTCTTCAGAATATCGTCCGAAAGCGCCGAGACGAGGGCCCTGTCAGCGCCCTTGCTCGGGATCAGGACGAATTCCACATCTTCCAGCTGCGGCAGGCGGTCGATTTCCTTCAGGCCCGAAGGCGACATGCTCTGCGGTTGTACCAGAACCCCCATGCCGGCGCGGGCGGCGGCCGTCAGCCCGCTCAGGCTTCCGCATGTGCAGACAATGCGCCACGGCATGCGGTGCCGTTCGAGCACTTCCAGCGCGATGCTGCGCGTGACGCTCGGCGCGGGGAAGGCAATCAACGGCAAGGCTGCGAGCGACAGGACGTGTTCCGGATCGCGGGCAAGCCAGACAAGCGGCTCGCGATAGACAAGCCGGCCACGGCTGTCGCCCAGCCGGCGCTTGGCCAGGACGAGATCGAGCTCGCCATTGTCCTGCATCTGGTAGAGCACGCCACTGAGCGCGACGGTCAGTTCAAGGTCGACGGATGGATGAGACCGGACGAAATCCTCCAGCACCAGCGGCAGACGGCTGGCAACCAGGTCCTCGGATACGCCGAGCCTCAAGGTGCCGCGCAGTCTCTGCGCAGTGAACAGCGCTTGGACCTGTCCCTCTATCGACAACATGGTCCGGGCATGCCCGAGCAGGGCTTCGCCGTCAGGCGTCAGCACCACCTTGTGCGTATCGCGGGCCAGCAACTGCCGGCCAAGCGCGGTTTCCAGCTTGCCGATGTGCTGGCTGACGGTGGATTGCCCGAGGCCCAGCCTCTCGGCCGCGAAGGTAAAGCTTCCCATTTGCTGGACGGTGACGAAGCTGCGCAGTTGGACCAGGTCGAGCATTGACATCCCAAATCACGATAACTGTTATTCCTTGTATCCTGTTTCGCAATGCGCGAGAAGACGGCGCCACCACTCTGGAGCGAGCATGTAATGCGCCGCTTTCTGCCGGACACCTTTCTGATCCTGCTGTTGTGCACCGTCGCGCTGGCGTCGGTCGCGCCTGCAACTGGGGCGTTCGCGGGATGGTTCGCGGTGGCGACCAATCTTGCCGTGGCGCTTCTGTTCTTCCTGCACGGTGCGCGGCTCTCGCGCGATGTCGTTGTTGCCGGCCTGATGCATTGGCGCCTGCACCTGGTCATCCTTCTGACGACCTTTGGCCTGTTCCCGCTGCTGGGCCTGGCGCTTGGCTATCTGCCTGCCGCGATCCTGCCCAGGCCGCTTTACCTCGGTATTCTTTTTCTGTGTGTCTTGCCGTCGACAGTGCAGTCCTCGATCGCATTCACCTCGATGGCCGGTGGCAATGTCCCCGCGGCCATCTGCTCGGCGTCCGCCTCCAACATCTTTGGCATGTTCCTGACACCCTTGCTCGTCGGGCTGCTCTTCTCCATCGGTGGTCACGGCGCATTTTCGTGGGATGCGGTGAGCCAGATCCTGATGCAACTGCTCCTGCCCTTCGCGCTCGGCCAGCTGCTGGAACCGCGGATCGGCAAGTGGATACGCGCTCGCAAGACCTTGCTGATGCCTGTCGATCGCGGCTCGATCCTGATGGTCGTCTACTTGGCCTTCAGCACCGCGGTCGCCGAGGGCCTGTGGCACATGTTCTCGCTGCGCGACATCGCTGTGGTCGTCGTTGCCGACATGGCCTTGCTCGGCCTTGTGCTTCTGGTCACGACCTATGGCAGCCGGCTTCTCGGCTTCGACAGGGCCGACCAGATCACGATCACCTTTTGCGGCTCGAAGAAGAGCCTGGCGAGCGGCGTGCCGATGGCCAACGTCATCTTTGCCGGCCAGGGCGTCGGCGCGATCGTTCTGCCGTTGATGCTCTTCCATCAGATCCAGCTCATGGTCTGCGCCATGATCGCCCAGAAATATGCCCGTGCGGCGCACCGGTCTTCCGTGCTGGGAGCCGAAACGACGGCTTCGGTCGCCTAGCTGGGTTTGCGTATATCGCATGAAGGCCTTGCGCCCGCAGGCCGGCCTGGACGGTCAATCAGATCTTCGTCTTGATCGGCAGTCGACCTTTATTCCGGCCGCGGGGCATCGCCGGTGAAAGGAGGACACTGGACGGCTGGACGATCGATGAGGTCGAGACACCAGCGCCTTACATTGACAAATCGTTGAGGTCGGTCTTGTGTCGCGGGAAACGCGGGATCCATGGCCAGATCGCGATGTCGGCGATCGAATCGTCGCCGGCAATCGTGACGGAAACGCCGGGATTATCGACGACAAGCATCGAACTGAAACATCGTGCGGCGCATGTCCGCGGTCCGCCGATAGTCCGTGAACGACATGGAGAATTAGATGCGGAACACGATGCTGGGCTTGGCGGCACTTGCCCTGGCTGCGTGCCAATCGGCTCCCGTGGAGCCGCAACCCGCCGCTGTCGAACCCACGTCGGGTCCGGTCGCCCCTCAACCGGCCTTGGCTGCCGCCGCTCCTGCTGGCTCTACGATCATGGATACATCCGTGACGATCACGCCCCCGGCGAAGGGCGTTCCGGCAAAGTACGCGGCTTTTTCAGGCATGTGGGCTGGACGATTGGAGGGCGCGTATGAAGCCAAGGTCGCCGTTCAGACGATTTCTGCGAACGGCAAGGTGACGGTCACCTTTGCCTGGGGCAATCTGGGCGACAACAATCCGGGAGAGGCCGCCGGTGAAGGAAGAATTGTCGGGAGCACATTGAAGCTCGGCCGCCTGCCGAATGGCGCGGACATCAGCCTGACCATGATGCCTGACGGGACCCTGTCCGTAACCTATGCGCTCGTCGGCCAGACCTACAGAGGCACGTTTATCAGGCAATGACCAAAACCCGACTGGTCGCATTGCGGCCAGCCAGCCCTCAGCCCGCCATCCAGCCACCGTCCACCATCAAATTGATACCGGTGACGTAGCTCGCCATGTCGCTGGCAAGGAACAGTGCGGCTCCTGCCACATCGTTCGGGGTCCCGAGTCGCGGCCAAGGCGTGCGCCGATGTGAATAGTCGAGTGCGTCGGGGTCGTTGGCTACGCCCGGCTTGCCGGTGATGATCTTGCCGGGTGCGATGGCGTTGCAGATGATCAGGTCGTCGGCGTGGTCGACAGCGATCTGCCGCGTCATCTGCACGATGCCCCCCTTGCTCACCGAATAGGGAAAGTCGCCGGGGCAGGCGACCATGCCATGCTGCGAGGAGATGTTGATCACACGACCGCGCACGTCGTTGACTGGCGCCTGGGCGAGCATCTGCATCACCGCCCGTTTCGAGCAATAGAAGAAGCCGGTCAGATTGACGCCGATGACGCGCTGCCATTGTTCTGGCGACGTCTCGATCAGATTGGTGCTGGTGTAGATCGCGGCGTTATTGACCATCACGTCGAGCCGTCCGAACTGCTCGACCGTCGCACCGACCAGCGCATCGACGGCGTTCCAGTCGGATATGTCGGTCCGGATGTAAACGGCGGCTCCGCCGGCCGAGCGGATCAGGTCCACGGTGCTCTCACCGCCTTCGATCGGCTGCTCGACCGTGTCGGCGATGACGACGTTCGCGCCCTCGGTCGCGAATTTCAGCGCGATCGCGCGGCCGATGCCGGAACTGCCTCCGGTGATGATGGCGGTCTTGTCTGTGAGCAGGGGCATGGTCCTCAGCTTTCCCGGGTGACAATGTTTCCGACTTTCGGGCCGGTCAGCTTTCCCTCGCGCACGATCTCGCGACCGCGCAGGAAGACACTTGTCAGCCGCGCCTGGACGGTCCAGCCGTCGAATGGCGTATAGCCCGCTCGCGACACCTGATCGACATTGGCGATCGCGCTGGATTGGCGCGGATCGAGAATGAGGATATCGGCATCGTGGCCGGTGGCGATCTTCCCCTTGCGCCGGCCAAGGCCAAAACGCTCGGCCGGGTTGCGGGCGCACAGGCGCACCAGATCGGGCAGGGCGATCAGGCCTTCGTCGACCAGCTTCAACATCGCCTGCAGCAGCGTCTGCAACCCCGGCATGCCGCCCGGAATGTCGGCGAAAGCCGCGTAGGGCGCCGCCTTCTCGGCCGGCGTGTGCGGCGCGTGGTCGGTGGCGACGATATCGATCAGCCCCGCGCTCAGCGCGGCGCGCAGCGCATCGACATCATGCGGCGAGCGCAATGGTGGTGAGGCCTTCAGATTGGCGCCTTGTGTTTCGTAATCCTGCGCCGTGAAGAACAGGTTCTGTGGCGTGGTTTCGACGCTGGCGTCGGCCATGCCGCGCAGCCGGCTCCAGGTTTCGACGCCGAGTTCGGAATTGATCTGGCGGACATGAATCCTGGCCTCGGCCGAGGCGGCGGCGACAAACGCCCGGGCAATGCCGTTGGCTTCCGCCAGCGGCGGCCTGCCGGCCTGAAAGGCGGCGATGGTGCCGGAGCGGTCGCGCAGTGTGCTACCGGTCAGGATCGACTGATCGCCCGGCGAGATGCCGATCAAAGTGTCGCTGCCGGCGAAAGCCTTCAATGCCTCGGCCACGGTGTCGAGCGTCGCGAAGAGGAAGTTGTCGGGCACATCGGCGGTGAACAGTTCGAACGAGACCGGCGCGAGATCGAGCAGGCCTGAGACGTGCGACAGGTCGCTGCTGACCACGGCCTGGAAGCCGAGATCGACATGGATGCGGCCATCGGTCATCGCCATCTTGTCGGCAAGCTGTTCGGCCGTGGCCGTCCACGGCTCGTCTGTCGGCATGTCGAGCACCGTCGTCACGCCGCCAAGCGCCGCGGCATGCGTGCCGGAGGAGAAGTCCTCCTTTTGCGTCAGTCCGGGCTCGCGCAGATGTGCATGCGCGTCGACCAGCCCGGGCAGCAGATAGGCACCGGCCGCATCGAAAACGGTCCCGGCCGAAGCCGTCTCGCCGGGCGCGATCATTGCCGCGATGCGGCCGTCGTTGATGCCCACATCGCGCCGCTCGAACCCTTCGGCGTTGACGATGGTGGCTCCCCGGATCAGCGTTTCGAACATGTCGCCATTCTCGTTGCTCTTGTCAGCCGCGCCGCTCGAAGCCGGCATGATTGTCCAGCCAGAACCGGGCAATGTCTTCGCGCCGCATAAAGGCAGCGGCCGGGTTCTGCTTCACATGCTCGATCACCTCGCGCAGCCCGGACGCCCGGTTGGGCTGGCCCATCCAGCGCGCGTGGATGCCGATCGTCAGCATGCGGCCGCCGGTTTCGTCCGCCTCGTCGAGCATGTAATCGATCGCCGAGCGGCAATCCTCGGCAAAGTCGCGCGGATTGCTGTAGCCGGGCGCCACCAGATAGCGGCTGTCATTGAGCGTCTTGGAATAGGGCACGACCAGGATCTCGGTCCCCCGATGGTCGAGGAAATAGGGTAGGTCGTCGTTGCAGGGATCGGAGTGGTAGAGGAAGCCGCCTTCCTCGACGAGCAAATCGCGCGTGTTGACGCTGGGCAGCGAGCGGCAGTTCCAGCCGAGGGGGCGCCTGCCCAGCAGCTTCTCGTAAAGCGCGATCGCTTCATCCAGGTGGCGCTTTTCCTCGCCGCGCTCCATGGTCGTGTAGTCGATCCAGCGCAGGCCGTGGCCGAGCAGATCGTGCCGCCGCGTCTTCATCCATTCGACGAAGGGCGGGTTCCGCTCCAGCGCTACCGCGCAAGCGGAGATGGTGATCGGGATGTCGTGGCGATCGAAGAGCCGCGCCAGACGCCACACGCCGGCACGGCTGCCATATTCGAAATGCGTCTCGGTGCCGAGGTCGCGCACCGGCGGGCTGGAGGTGAGATTGTATTCGCCCCAATTGTCGTTTCGGCCGTCCTCCAGCCAGGAGTACTCCGAGCCTTCCTCGTAGTTGAGCACGAGGTTGATGGCGAGCTTGACGCCGCCGGGCCAGGTCATGAAGGGTGGCCGGGAACCATAGCCGACGAAGTCGCGCGGCTGGGGCGGTTGCGGGGCAGCGCTCGGCGTCATGGCAAATTCCTCTCAACTGGTTTCGTTGGCTTCTATCCAGTCCATGTAAGCGTGGAAGGCTTCCTTGCCGGGACGCGGCCGCCATGTGGTGTCGCGCAGGATGCGGGCGATGTCATACGCGCCCCACATGCCGCCTTTCAGTCTCACATCTTGGACGATGTTGGCGTCTTTTCCCGATGTCACCTCGACTTTCAGTCCGGGCACACGCTCCCTTGCCCAGCCGATCATCTCACCGATGGTCTGGCTGGAGCCGGAGCCGATGTTGTAGTGGCGGTAATTGAGGCACGGCGCATCGATCAGTGCGAGGATCGCGGCGGCAACGTCGGTCGAGGTGGCGTAGTCGCCGACCGGCTCCAGGCTGTTCGGCCTGATCGTCTCGCCGGCCAGGGCCATATGCGCGACGCGGTTGGGAACATGGCGAAAGTTGCGGCTCTCGTGGCGCGGTCCATCGGGCCGTAGACGGAAGCAAGCCGCACCGAGACCGCCGACAGGCCGAACAGGTCGGCATAGCGGTTGGTCACCATCTCTGAGGCGAATTTCGAGATGCCGTAGAGCGTCAGCGGCGCGACATAGCCGTCTTCCGGCAGCGGCTCGCCGCCCCAGTCAGGTCCGTTGTGGCGGTAGACGGAGCCCGAGCTGACATAGACGAAGCGTCTCACCTCCGGCCTCGCGCGCGCCCAGTCGAGCATCCGCACGGTGCCCATGAGATTGACGTCGACGATGCGGGCCGGGTCCTCGGCCTCCGGCTGGCGTTTTGCCTCCGAGGCGCTGCCGCGCGAGATCGGCGTGATTGTCGCGCCATGCACGATTGCCGTGATGCCTTGCTTGTCGATCGTTGCGGACCAGGTCTTCGGGTCGAGCACATCGGCGGCGATCACTGTGAGCCGGTCGCGCACCGGGGCGAAATGCTTTTCGGCCGCCGCGTCGAGGCCGGACCGGTCGAGGATCACGGCACGGGCTTGCGGATCGCGGTCGAGCCAGGCGCGTGCGACCACGCTCATGACAAAGCCGGTGCCTCCGGTGACGAGCAGCGTCATGCGAACTCCTTTGAAGTTGAACGAAGAGGGTCAGCGAGTCGCATAGCCGCCGTCCACGAGCATGTCGGATCCGGTGACGAAGGATGCGTCCGATGACAAAAGGAAAGCCGCCGCCGCGGCGATCTCATCCGGCTCAGCGATGCGGCCGAGCAGATGCGCGGGTCCAAGACCTGCATTGGCGGCCTCGAAATCTGGAAATCTGCGCAGCAGCCGCGTTGTCGCCACCGCGCCCGGCGACAGGCTGTTGACGCGGACCTTGTCCGGCGCATGGTCGACCGCCATCGCCTTGGCGAGATGGATCAGCCCGGCCTTGGCGGCGCAATAGGCGACGGCCCTGGTGGTGGCGACGCGTCCGAACTGCGAGCCGATGAACACCACCGAACCGCCGCCACCCGCCGCGATCAACGGCACCGCGTATTTGCTCATCAGGAACGCACCGGTCAGGCTGACGTCGAGCTCGCGACGCCAGGACTGTTCGTCGAGCTCGACGACGGTGGCGTTGGTCGATGGCGCGGCGGCGTTATGCACCAGTCCGTCCAGCCGGCCGAATTTTTGTTTCGCGAATTCGACGGCGCCCCGGGCGGAACCGATGTCGGTCACGTCACATTGGCAGGCGGCAACCGAAGGACCAAGTGTGTCGGCAAGCTGTGTTGCTGCCGTGAGATCATGGTCGGCGCAGACTACGCTGGCGCCTTCCGCAACGCAGCGCCGGGCAATGGCGGCGCCAATGCCGCTTGCGGCGCCCGCGATCAGGACAACGCTTCCCTGCAATCGGTTCATCGCGGCGACCTCAAACACGTTCCTCGACGCTTTGCATGACCGGCGCGGTGACCGGCCGGCGCAGAAGATTGTAGCAGGCCGCGAGCGTGACCAGGGCAGCGCCGCCGCCGAGCAGCAGGAACATGGCGGGAGGCCCAAGATGCGCCATCAACCCCGCCGCGACACCCGGCGTCGCCACATTACCGATCGAGTAGAGCAGGAGCAGCGTGCCGGAGGCAGCGACCATGTGCCGGCTATGAAGCTGCGATGCACCGAAGGCCATCGCCACCGGATAGATCGTCAGCGCGGTGGCACCGTAGAGGAAGAACAGCACGAACAGCAGCGGCACCGAGAAAGTGCCGACCCATGCGATCGCGGCGCAGGCCGTCACCGACACCAGCCCTTGCACGAGCAGCATCAGGCGGCGGTCGAACCGGTCCGACAGCCAGCCGACCGGGGTCTGCGCGAGCATGCCGGCGATGCTGATCGTGGTCACCAACCAGACCGTGGCCGCCGCCGACAGCCCGATCTGCGTGCCGTAAAGAGGCGTCAGCACGAAGATGTTCATATTGGTGATGCCGGCCTGGAAAATGGCGACGACCGTCACCGGCGCCAGCCTGAAAAGCGAGAGCGGTCCGAGCCGCCTGTCTGCCTTCGCTCCGGGCGCCGGCGCCGGGTCTGCCGGCACCGAAGGCAGCGTCGGCCAGCGCAGCCCCGCAAATTTGGGCGCGAACGCCACAAACACCGTCGCCGCCGCGACCAAGAACAGATGCGGCGACTGCGGACCGACAAGCGCGACCAGGATCTGGCCGAGTAGCACGGCGATCGCCGTCGTCAGCATGTAGATCGAGAACATCGCCCCGCGATTGTGCTGTTCGGCATAGAGATTGATCCAGCTCTCGCAGACGACGAACATCGAGGCCATCGACATGCCGCCGAGCAGCCGAAAGCAGAACCAGAACGGCATGAAGTCGGTGAAGACGAAGCCCAGGGCCGACAGCAGCGCTGTTGTCAGGATCAGCAGGAAGGTCCGCTCATGGCCGTAGCGGGCGACCAATGGACGTGTCATCAGGCAGCCGATCAGGAAGCCGACCGGATAGGCGGTCAGCACGATCTGCACGATTTTGGGGTCGACGCCGGGTTTGCCCAGATGGAACGACACCGCGGTCGTCAGCATGGCGCTGCCGATACAGGCGAGACAGACGCTTGCCATGATCGGCAACATGGCGCGAGAACGCTCGGCATTCCGCCACAAGCGCATCGCGGATTGAGCAATCGATCCCATGAATGCCGCTGTCGGTCGTCTAGAGCAGACGCCAGCGATCGCAAGCAGGGTCGATGACCGACGCTGAACTCCCATGCATGGCGACGGCTCCCCTTGGCAGCCACGCTGACCGGCGGCTGCTCTCCCAGACAGAAGCTACACCTCGTCATGCTTGCCACAAGCGAAGATTGACACGGCTATGGCGTCATTTTTTTTGGCCATCCCGGTGGCTGAAAACGGCGTCGCGCCATGCGACAGGCTTTACAGTCGTTTCGCACGCTCCCTACGATAGGCCGCCTGCAGAACATCGAGAGGAGACCAGGAGATGACGATCGAACGTCTTGAGAACGGCCAACGCTTCTGTCGGGTGCTGCGCTACAACGGCACCGTCTATGTCTCCGGCCTCACGGCGGACGACCTTTCCGGCGACACCACCGCGCAGACCAAGCAGATCTTCGCCAAGATCGACGCGCTTCTGGCTAAGGCTGGCAGCGACAAGTCGAAGCTTCTCAGTGCTCAGATCTGGCTGCGCGACATCGCCGATTTCGAGATGATGAATGCGGCCTGGGATGCCTGGATCGATCGCAGCGCCATGCCGGTGCGCGCGACGGTGGAGGCACGACTTGCCGGCGACCAATATCGCGTCGAGATCATGGTCACGGCGGCGGTCGGCTGACGCCGATTGGGGTGGGCAAACCGAATGCATGAGCTGGTGATCAAAGGCGGACGGGTTGCGCTCGACGACGGTTGGGCCGAATGCGACATCGCCATCGACGATGGCCGCATCGCCGCCATTGGGACCGACCTGGATGGTCAATCCGTGATCGGCGCCGACGGTCGTTGGGTCATGCCCGGCGGCATCGACGCCCATTGCCATCTTGACCAGCCGGTCTGGGGCGGGGCGGGCAATGCAGACGATTTCGAGTCCGGCACCATCTCGGCCGCCTTCGGGGGCACGACATGCATCGTCCCGTTCGGCATGCCGGGTCCGGACATGACGACAATTGGCGCCATCGACCGCGCTCTCAATCGCGCCACGGGGCGCGCGGTCATCGACTACGGGCTGCACGCCGTGGTGACCATGGGCACCGGCGCGGATGTAGAGGAACAGCTTTCGCAGCTCGCCGGCCGTGGCATCGCCTCGGTCAAGTTGTTCATGACCTATCAGGGTTTCGCCGTCGACGACGATCTCTTCTTCAGGGTGCTCGATACCGCCCACACGCTTGGCTGGATCGTCATGGTCCATGCCGAGAACGACGCCGCCATCCGCCGCACGCGCCAGCGCCTGATCGATCTCGGCCGTACCGATATCCGCTACCATGTCGTTGCCCACAGCGAGACGATGGAGCGCGAGGCAACGCACCGTGCGCTGTCCTTCGCCGAAATGACCGGTGCGCGCATGACCATCGTCCACGTCTCGTCCTGGCAGTCGGCCGAGGAGGTGGCGAGAGCGAGGACGCGCGGCGTCGACGCGATCGCCGAGACCTGCCCGCAATATCTGTTCATCGGCGCAGCCGACCTCGACCGTCCGGCCATCGATGCGGCGCGTTTTGTCTTTTCGCCGCCGCCGCGTTCGCCACGCAGCCATGAGCATCTGTGGCAGGCGCTGATCGATGGCGGCATCGACCTCTGGTCCTCGGACCATTCGCCCTATTTCTTCGCCGACAAGATCGCGCGGTCGCAGACACCTGGCTTCACCACCACGCTGAGCGGCATTCCCGGCATCGAGACCCGGTTACCGCTTTTGTTCTCGGAAGGGCTGCTCACCGGACGGCTGACGCTGGAGCGCTATCTCGATCTCACCTCGCGCAATGCCGCCGCGATCTATGGTCTGGCCCACGCCAAGGGCCGGATAGCGGTCGGCCTCGATGCCGACCTCGCGCTGTGGGATCCGACAGTGACCTGGACGCTCGGCCACGCCGCCTTGCATTCGCGCGTCGATTTCACCCCTTACGAGGGCCGGACCGTGACCGGCAAGCCGACCACCGTGCTGCTGCGCGGCGTGCCGGTGGTTGCCGACGGCGAGCTGCAGGTGCAGCCGGGGTTCGGACAATTCATAGAGCGCACCGCGGCCGATCCGGCGCGATCGGGAAAACCAGTCGAGGAGACGACGCCATGGCTCGATGCCTGACCATAGCGGTCGCCCAGACCGGACCCATCCAGCGCAGCGCTTCGCGTACCGAAACGGTCGATCGCCTCGTCCACTTGCTGGAGCAGTCCGCCGCCGCAGGGGCGGAAATCGTGGCGTTCCCGGAGATGGCGCTGACCACCTTCTTTCCGCGTTGGCGCATCGACGATCAGGCGGAGATCGACGCCTTCTTCGAACACTCGATGCCAGGCCCCGAAACGCAGCGCCTCTATGACGCCGCCGCGCGTCTCAAAGTCGGCTTCGCGCTCGGCTATTGCGAGATCGCCAGGGAAGACGGCCGCACGCGCCATTTCAACACCATGGACCTTGTCGGCCGGGACGGCGCCTTCATCGGCCGCTACCGCAAGATGCATGTGCCGGGCTCAGCCGAGCCGGAGGAAGGCACCACCACGCATCTCGAACGCCGCTATTTCGAACCGGGCAATCTCGGCTTCCCCGTCTTCGACTTTCGCGGCGTCCGTGTCGGCATGGCGATCTGCAACGACCGACGCTGGCCGGAGACCTACCGCATGCTCTGCCTCAATGGCGCAGAGGTGGTTCTGCTCGGCTACAACACGCCGCTGCTGCTCGACGAGGCGCCGGCGCTGGCGCATCTCAGAATGTTCCACAACCATCTGCCAATGCAGGCCGGCGCCTACCAGAACACGCTGTGGGTGGCGGCCGCGGCCAAGGCCGGGCTGGAAGACGGCCAGGCGCTGATCGGCGGCTCCTGCATCATCGCGCCGACCGGCGAGATCGCCGCGCAGGCGCTATCGCTCGACGACGAGGTCATCGTTCATCGCGCCGATCTCGACCTGATCGAGACCTGCCGGAAGGTGAATTTCAACTTCGCGCTCTATCGCCGCCCCGACCAGTACCGGCGCATTTCGGAACCAGTCTGAGATCGAACGACATGGGCCTCGTCGAAACCAATCAGGACACGATGCCGCGCGCGGCTGATCCGCTGTCACTCGGCGAGATCGTTGAGAATGGGCTCTGTATCGGTTGCGGCCTCTGCCGTTCGATCGCCACGCCCGATGCCATCGAAATGGTGATGACGCCGGAGGGCCGCGAGCGGCCGGTGGCGAGGCAGGCATTGGACAGGCCGACGCTGATGCGGATCAACGCCGTCTGTCCGGGAACGCGCATCGCCGGTCCGCCACCGGCGCAATCAAGCGAAGCCGCTTTGACGGATACCGTCTGGGGGCCTGTCGAACGGCTTGTGCTTGGCCGCGCGAAAGACCCGACCGTGCGATTTATCGGTTCCGGCGGCGGGGTGCTGACTGCGCTCGGCCAGTTCCTGCTGAGCTCCGGCCGCGTCAAATTCGTGCTGCATGTCGCGGCATCGCATTCCCAGCCGATGCGCAGCGCAAGGCGGCTGAGCTTCGATGCCGCGTCGATGCTTGAGGGTGCGGGCTCTCGCTATGGTCCGGCGGCGACCCTGGTGGATTTCGGCGACATCCTCGATCGCGGCGAGCCCTTCGCGCTGATCGCCAAGCCTTGCGACATCACTGCCGTGCGCAACCTGGCGCGGCTCGATCCCCGCGTCGACCAGTATATGCGCTATGCTTTGGCCTTCGTCTGCGGCGGCGCATCCGACCTGTCGAAATCGGAACAGGTGCTGCAGCGTTTCGGCCTCGCCGAGGACGAGCTCACGCTGTTTCGCTACCGCGGCCACGGCAATCCCGGCCTCAATCGGATCGAAACCAGGGACGGCCGCGCCTTTGAGCTCACCTATCGGCAACTGTGGGAGGATGAGGACAAATGGATGATCCAGCCGCGCTGCAAGATCTGCCCGGACGCGATCGGACAGGTGGCGGATATCGCGGTTCATGACGCCTGGTTGAACGGCGGACCGGCGGCCGAGGACGAGGCGCTCAACGGCATCATCGTGCGCACTAGGCGCGGCCTTGAGCTGTTCGACGCGGCGGTCGAAGCCGGCGCGCTGGAGATCAAACGCGAGACCGGCATTGCCGAAATCAGTGAGTTGCAGTCGCACCAGGTGCGCAAGCGGCGCGCTGTCTGGGCGCGGCTCAAAGGCATGGCGATCGCCGGCAAGCCGGTGCCGCTTGTCAGCGACCTCGCACTTGAAGATTGCGCCCTGCAGAATTCTCTGGCCGAGAATCTGGCCGAGGGGCGGGGCGCCCGCGACCGTGCCCGGCGCGGACGCCTGGGTGAGCCGCCTGCCGCGCCGCGCAAAAGCGAGGTTGTGCAGTCGTGTTGAGGGATGGGCTGATATGAGTGCCGCCGAGCAAACCGAAATCATCATCATTGGTGGCGGCATTGCCGGCGCCGGCGCCGCCTTCGAGATGTCCCGCACTTTCAAGGTGGTCGTGCTCGAGCGGGAAAGCCATTGCGGTTACCACACCACCGGCCGCTCGGCGGCGAGTTTTACCGAAAACTACGGCAACGGCATCATTCGCCGCATCGTGCTGGCGAGCCGGTCTTTCCTGACCGAGCCGCCTAGCGGCTTCTGCGACTACCCGCTGCTCAGCAAACGCGGCATGATTACAGTGGCGCGCGCCGATCAGCTCGACCTCCTGCAGGAGGATCTCGAGGCAGCGCAGGCCTTGGTGCCCTCCATCGTCGCCATGACGCCCGCCGAGGCGATTGCGCGCGTGCCGGTGCTGCGCGCGGATTATCTCGCCGGCGCCTATATCGAACCGCATTCGATGGACATCGACGTCAACGGCCTGCATCAGGGTTATCTGCGCGGCGCGCGCTCGCGCGGCGCGCGCATCGTCACCAATGCCGGCGTCAAGGCGATAGACCGGCAAGGAGGCCAGTGGCGGGTCGAAACCCCGGCGGGAACATTCCTTGCGCCAACGCTCGTCAATGCCGCCGGTGCCTGGGGCGACGAGATCGCTTTGATGGCGGGTGTGCGTCCGGTCGGATTGCAACCGAAGCGCCGCACCGCCTTCAACATCCCGGCGCCCACCGGCGTCGACATATCAGAGTGGCCGCTGGTCAACGATGTCGGCGCCGAATTCTACTTCAAGCCGGATGCCGGGCAGTTGTTCGTCTCGCCGGCCGATGCGACGCTTTCTCCGCCGATGGATGCCTATGCGGAGGACATCGATGTCGCGATCGGCGCCGAGCGTCTTGAACGGGCGACCACCATCGAAGTGCAGCGCGTGTCGCGCTCATGGGCGGGCTTGCGGACCTTCGTCGCAGATGGGTCGCCGGTGGTCGGACCGGATGACGAGGTCCTGGATTTCGTCTGGCTGGTCGGGCAAGGCGGTTACGGCATCAAGACCTCGCCGGCGCTGTCGCGCGTCTGCGCCAGCCTGATTGCTGGCAAAGGTTTTCCAGACGATGTCGCAAGGCAGGGCGTGTCGATGGACGATCTGACGCCACACCGGCTGCGCGGCGACGAGTCTCAAACCAGGCAGGTTGCTTTATGAGCAATGCCGCCCTCACGGCCGGCGGCACGTTGGCCGGGCATCTGCTGGAGAGGCTGGCGCAGGCCACCACTGACGCGCCAGGGATCACGCGCGTCGCCTACGGACCAGGTGAGCGCTTCGCCCATGATCTCGTGCGCGACGAAGCGGAAAAGCTCGGCGCCACGGCGCATGTCGATGCCGCCGGCAATCTCTATTTGACTCTGAAGGGACATAGTCCGGATTTGCCGGCGATCGTCATAGGTTCGCATCTCGACAGCGTGCCGCATGGCGGCAATTTCGACGGCGCCGCGGGTGTCGTGGCCGGGCTGGCGGTGATGGCCGAACTGGTCGGGCAAGGCATTCAATTGCCGCGCGATCTGATCGTGCTGGCGACCCGCGCCGAAGAGGCTGTCTGGTTTCCGCTGTCCTATCCGGGCAGCCAGGCCGCACTTGGGTTGCTGGAGCCGGTGGCGCTGGATGCGAAGCGGTCGGACAGCGGACGCACGCTTGCGGATCACATGCGTGAGGAAGGCTTCGATCCCGATACCGTGCGGCGCGGTGTGCCGGGCATCGACGCCGGCCGGATCGCGGCCTTTGTCGAAGTGCATATCGAGCAGGGACCGCGCCTTGTCGCATCCGGCGCGCCGGTCGGCATCGTCACCGGCATTGCCGGCGGCTTTCGCTATGTCGATGCGAAATGCTTCGGCGCCTACGCGCATTCCGGCGCCGAGCCGCGCTTTGCCCGCCGTGACAGCGTGCTTGGCTTTGCCGATCTGGTCGCCGGCATTGAAGCGGAATGGGACGCGCTCGAGCGCGAAGGCCATGAAGCCACCATCACCTTCGGTCGGGTGGAATCCGATCCTACGCAGCACGGCGGCAGCCGCGTTCTAGGCGAACTTCGCTTCACGCTCGATGTGCGCAGCGCCGAGGCCACCGTTTTAGAACGGATCGAGGCAAGGCTGCACGCGCTCTTCGCCGCAGTCGGCGCCAAACGCGGTGTGAGCTTCGAGGCCGGGTCACGCTTCACCTGGGAGCCGGCGACCATGTCGCCGGCGCTGATCGCGGGAATGGATCGCGCTGCCACCGCGCTGCAGATGCGGGCGCCTCATGTGCCGAGCGGGGCGGGGCATGACGCGGCCACCTTTGCCGGCGCCGACATTGCGACCGCCATGATCTTCGTGCGCAACGAGAACAGCAGCCACAATCCGCATGAAGCGATGGAGATCGCCGATCTCGATCAGGCGATCCGCCTGCTTCTTCGTTTCGTCACCGATTTCGACAATCCCCTGGGACAGCCATGAACCTTGCCGCGACCGCCTTGCTCGTCATCGACCTGCAGAATGAATACCGCCCCGGTGCCGCCTGGCCGGTCATCGGATACGACGCGGTGCTCGCCAACACCGCCGCGCTGATCGAAGCCGCCCGCGCTGCAGGCGTGCCCGTCATCCATGCGCAGGCCTGGGTGAAGCCGGAGGAACGCGACGGCTATGCGCGGCAGGAGGAGATCCTGACCGAGGAATTCCGCTCCGCCGTGGCCAGTAGCGAAGGTGCTGCGATCTGCGCCGAGGTGGCGGCGCTGCCCGGCGACATCGTCATCCACAAGCACTGGCCGAGCGCCTTTCGCCGGACCGATCTTTCAAAGCGGCTCGCCGAACTCAAGGTCGAGAACCTGATCGTGACCGGCGTGCTGACCGACAGCTGCGTGACCGAGAGCGTGTTCGACGCGGTCTATCAGGGATTCAGGGTCTGGCTGGTCAAGGAGGCCTGCGGCAGCATGAGCGAGGCCATGCACCGCACCGGCATCCTCGACATGGCCAACCGGCTCTATGGCGGCGGCATCCTGCGCCTGCCTGAGGCGCTGAAGGCGCTCGCCGGCCAGCCCTTCGACGGCTGGCGCTGCACGCGGCCGGTGGAATTTGTCTACACGCTGGAAACCGTCGACCGGATTTACGAGGCTCTGTGATCGGCGCCGCAGCCGCATGCGCCTCTGACGACCTTTGAGGCCGCCGGCTTGAGCACCGCGCCCGGCAGCGCTCCGGTTGCCCTGCCGCCACGCCAGACGGATACGCCGTTTACGAAGACATGCTCGATGCCGGCGGCGGGCCGGCGCGGCTCCTCGAACGTGGCGGTATCGATGATCGTGTCGGGATCGAAGATGACGAGATCGGCGAAATTACCTTCCGCGAGAAGCCCGCGTTGCGCGATGCCGAATTCCTTCGCGGGCAGGCCGGTCATGCGGAACACGGCTTCCTCCAGGCTGAACAGGCCGACATCCCTGGCATAGTGCCCGAGCACACGCGGAAACGTGCCCCACAGGCGCGGATGCGGATGGATGTCATGCGGCAGGCCATCCGAGCCGATCATGGTGCGTGGATGCGCGATGATGTTGCGCACGTCCGTCTCGTCGAGCTGGAAATAGACAGCACCTGCTGGCAGCAGGTGCTGGCCGGCCTCGCGCTCACTGCAGTTCCATTCCCGCGCAATGTCGGCGATCTCGCGCCTGGCCATCTCGGGATGCGGATCTGACCAGGTGATGAGGATCTGGAGCCCTGTGTCGCAGCGCTCCAAGCGAAGCACGGTCGAGCTCGCGGCATAGGGGTAGACATCCATGCCGATGTCCATCGTTTGGCGCGCCCGGTCGATCCTTTCCAGGGACGGACGGCTTTTGCCGAAATTGGCGCGGCCGGTGCACTGGTGGTGCGAGATGAACAGCTTGCCGCCGGCATGATCAGCGATGTCGATCGCTTCCTCGATCGCCTCGTCCATCGTCTCGAAATAATTGCGCGTGTGCGTGACATACGGGCCGCCGAGGCTTGCCGCCGTGGCGGCGAGCGCCTTGACCTCTTCGGTCGAGGAGTTGACCGCCGGCGGATAGTCGAGCCCGGTGCTGAGGCCGAAGGCGCCTTCGGCCATCGCCTCGGCGATCGCCTCCTGCATCGCAGCCGTCTCCGCTTCATTGGCTGCACGATCGGTCACCGGCATGCAGCGCTGGCGCAAGGTGGTGTGGCCGACGAGCAGGGCCGCGTTCGTGGCGATGCCGCGCCCCTTGAGCTCGGCGACATAGTCGGCAAAGCGATCGAAGCGGAAATTCTCGCGGCCGCCGACCAGTGTGAAGGGCGGTGGCGGTGTCTTGTCGAGAAGCAGCGGTGCCAGGCTGACGCCGCAATTGCCGGCGATCACCGTGGTGACACCCTGGCTGATCTTCGGGTCCATGCCGCGTGGCGCCAAAAGCGCGCCGTCGTCATGGGTGTGCACGTCGATGAAGCCGGGCGCGACCACCTTGCCCCTGGCATCGATCTCCTCGATGCCAGTCGCGTCGTCCAGCCGGCCGATGGCAGCGATCCTGTCGCCGGTGACGGCCATGTCGGCCTCGAAAGGTTTCGAGCTGTCGCCGGAAATCAACGTCGCATGACGGATGACGAGATCGTATGGCATCGGGCAAAGGTCCAACTCTCTTGTTGGAGCATGATCTCTGGACAAACGGAAACCGTTTGTCCGAGAAAACCGATTCCACTTTTCGGGATCATGCTCTAGCCTTCCGGATTGGCGGCGATCTCCTCGCGGCGGCGCGCGACATAGGCGTCGAGCTCTTCGCGGATCGCGGGGTCCATCACCGGCTCTTCGTAGTCGTGCAGGGCCTGCTGCCAGAGCTCGGTCGCTCGCTCCAGAGCATCTTTGCCGCCGGCTTCCTCCCAGGCGCCATGGTTTTGCCAGTTGGAGAGCATCGGCTGGTAGAAGGCGGTGGTGTAGCGCGACATGGTGTGCTCGGCGCCGAAGAAATGGCCGCCGGCCGGCACCGACTTGATCGCCTCGAAGCCGAGGTCGTCTTCCTGGAACGGCAGCGGCCGCAGGAACTCCATCATGTTCTGCAGGATCTCGACATCGAGCACGAGCTTTTCATAGGACGCGGTGAGCCCGCCCTCGAGCCAGCCGGCCGCATGGTAGATCAGATTGGCGCCACCAAGCACCGCGCCCCAGGTCGCCATTTCCGTCTCATAGGCCGCCTGCAAATCGACCACATTGGAGGCATTCGCGTTGGAGGTGCGGTAGGGCAGATTGTAGCGCCGCGCCAATTGCCCGGCGATGATGTTGGCCTTGGCGTTCTCCGGCGTGCCGAAGGCCGGCGCGCCCGACTTCATGTCGACATTGGAGGTGAAGGCGCCATACATCACCGGCGTGCCGGGGTTGACGAGCTGGGTCAGCACCACGCCGAACAGCGCTTCCGCATTCTGCTGGCAAAGCGCCGCGGCCAGGGTCACCGGCGTCATCGCGCCCATCAGGGTGAAGGGCGTGACGGTCACCGGCTGGCCGTGCTCGGCCATGGCGATCAGACCTTCCGCCATCGCATCGTCGAACAGGCGCGGCGAGTTGATCGAGATGATCGTCGTCACGCCCGGCGAGGCGCGCATCTCCTCGACGGAGATGCCGCGCGCGATCGCCATCATGTTGATCCCGTCCATCGCCCGGGCGCGGCCGATCGCGGTGCAGTGGAAGGAGAGATCGCTCAGCGTCAGATTGGCGTGGTAGGTGTCGAGATGGCGTGCATTGGCCGGCAGCTCCATCGGCGCCACCACCTGGTTGCCGATGATGTGGATGGCATTGAAGTGGTGCGCCAGCTTGATGAAGTTCTGGTAGTCGGCAAGATTGCCCTGACGTCGGCCGTTGATGCGGTCGTGCACATTGGGCGGACCCGCCACCAGGCCGAAGACCAGCGAATTGCCGCCGAGATGCACCTGCTTCTCAGGATTGCGGCTGGTCAGCGTGAAGGAGGACGGCACCGCGCGCAGCGCCTCGTTCACCAGGCTCTCGTCGATGCGGATGGTCTTTTCCTCGCGGTCGACGATGGCGCCGGCGGAGGCGAACAGGTCCATCACCCGCTCGCTCATCACGCGGATGCCGAGTTCGGACAGGATGCGCATCGAGGTGTCGTGCAGTTGCTGCATCCGCTCTTCGTCGAGAAGCTGCATGGGCGGATAGGGATTCTTGACACTCTGCCACGGCAGCTGTGCGATGCCGCCGCCGCCGCGTTCCAGCCTCGACCTGCGGCCGCCGCCGCGCCTGTCCTGCGTCATCGGTCTCTTCCCTCTCGGCTTAGTAGCCGCGCTCCGGATTGACTATGTTCTCGAGCGGCTGACCGCTGCGGTAGCGCGCGAGATTGTGGGCGAACATGCGCACCGACTTGATGTCCCAGCCGTCATAAACCGCCGCGCAATGCGGCGTGATGGCGACGGTGTCGTAGCCCCAAAGCGGGTGCTCGGCGGGCAGCGGCTCGGCCGCAAAGACATCCAGCGCCGCGCCCTTGATCTGTTTGGCATCGAGCGCGGCCAGAAGTGCTGCTTCCTCGACGACGCCGCCGCGCGAAATGTCGATGAGCACGGCGGAAGGCTTCATGGCGGCAAAGGCCGCTTTGCCGAGCAGGCCGCGCGTGGTCGGCAGCAAAGGCACGCAGCAGATGACGAAATCGGCGTGGCCGATGAGTGGTAGCAGCGCGTCAACGCCATGAACCTCGTCCAGGCATGGCGTCGGCTTGGGCCGCGCGCGGATGCCCAGCGTATGCATGCCCATCGCCTGCGCTCGTTTGGCCACGGCCTCGCCGGTCTTGCCCAGGCCGATGATCAACACGGTCTTGCCTTCGATCGGCTCGACACGACCGCCGCCCCACTGCCGCGCCTGCTGGCGGCGTTCGAAGCCGCGCAGGTCGAGCGAGAAGGACAGCATGGCGCCGAGCGCATATTCCGCCAGCATGCCGGCGGCAACGCCTGCGGAATTGGTCACCGTGACGCGCGTCGGATCCCAGCGTCCCAGATGATCCGTGCCGGAGCCGCCGATGGACACCCATTTCACGGTCGGGCTTTCGACGAGGGCCTGGCGTGGATAGCGCGGCGTGCCGTCGAAGCGGATGGAATAGACCACTTCCGCCGCCACGCGCTCGATCAGTTCGGGAAGCCCAGCGTAGCTGTCGCAGGGGTGGACCGGTAGGTCCGGGTGCGTCTCGGCGAGCACGGCCAACGCGCCGGCCGGCTTGTCGGTGTGCAGAATGACGGTTGGGCGGGCCGACATGGCGCGGGCCTCAGCCGTGGCCGATATGATCGGCGGCACTGCCCAGCGCGACAAGCAGCGCTTGCCCGTTCTCCAGCGTTGCATTCTCATGCGGCGCGCGCAGGTTCAGCCAGCGCTGGTCGCCGGAGCGCACGGCCAGCACGGCCTTCATCGCCGGGATCAGGCCGGCATCCTGGATGATCTTGCGGAATGCCTTGATCGCCGCATCCGCCTCAGTAACGTTCTCCCCGGCCAGCGTACGATCGTAGAGCGAGCGGATGGCCGCGGCGTTGAGGTTGACGGTGGCCGAGATGCAGCCCGCCGCGCCGTTGGCCAGCCCCTTGGTCAGTTGCGCTTCGGAGCTGGGGAACACCGCAACATTTGGCGCGGCGGCAATCACCGCCGCCGTGTTGTTCCAGTCGCCGGCGCTGTCCTTGTAGGCGACGACAGTGTCGGGAAACGCCGCGCTCAGCCGGGCGGTCAAGGCCGGGCTCACCGGCACGCCGGAGTTCTGCGGAATATGGTAGAGGATCATCTTCATTGCCGGGTTCGCAACCCGCTCGATCAGTTCGCTGTAGTAGCGTGCCTGGCCGTCATCGCCGGCGGCGGTGTAGAAGAACGACGGCAGCACCATCACGCCGGCGCAGCCGAGCCCGACCGCGTGCGCCGACAGTTCGACGGTTTCCGGAAGCGCGGTGACGCCGGTGCCGGGCATCAGCCGGCCTGGCGAAATGCCGGCTTCGATCAGCCACTCCAGCGCCTGCATGCGCTCACCAAGCGAGAGCGACAGCGCCTCGCCTGTGGTGCCGAAGGGGGACAGGAAATGCGCGCCCTGGTCCAGCAGCCATTTGGCATGGGACACAAAGAGGTCGCGTGCGATGCTGCCGTCATCCGCGAACGGTGTCAGGATCGGTGCGATGGTTCCTTGCGGGCGGGTCATGCGTATCCTCTTTGCGTGATGGTATTCGGGTGTGATCACTGCTGCCGCCGTCCGGCCGCTACCACGCCGGTCGTTGCAGCATCCTGGTGATCACCGGAGGATCGTAGAGCAAGGCCGAGAGGTCGCCGAAGAGGCTGTCGCGGTCGCTGAGCGACAGCACCGCGTCGCGGATCGCCTCGGCGCGGCCTTGTCCGAGCATCGGCGCGGCGAATTCCATGTACTTGGCCTCGATCTCAGCTTGCGTCAGCGGTGCCTCCGGTCCGCCGCGCGCATGGACGTCGCCCGAAGCGAGGATCCGCCCATCTGATGTCGTGAGCGTCACGTCGGCCCAGCGGCCCGCTGGAAAGCGGGCACTGTGGCGCTCCGATTCCACGACCGTGATGCGGCTCAGCATATCCGCCACGGCAACATCCTCCAGCCCGCTGCCGGAAATGTGCTCCAGTCCGATGCGGCCATGGACGATAAAGGTCGCGACGGCGAAGCGCAGGCTGTACTGCGCCTTCGAGGTCGTGTCCGGCATGCCGTCGAACAGCGTTGCGGCGTAATGAAAGCTGTTCACCTCGACGTGGCTGATGTCGGCGGGCGCGAGATGATGCGCATGGCAGAGCCCGCGCGTCGCGTCGATCGCCGCATGCGCCCAGCGGCAGATCGGGTATGGCTTCACATACTGGTGCAGCACCTGCCAGAAGGCGCCGAGATCTTGCCAATGCGGCGCGACCTCGGGCTCTTCGATCGTGATCGCCGGCGCGCCGGTAAAGCCGCGTTCGGCGAGCACGGCCGCCGACAGGCCGATCAGCGCGCCGATGCCCGAGCCGTCATGCAGCATTGTCGGGTTCGCGATCTCGCGCATCATCTGGCTGCGTGGGCCGTGATATTCGGCAATGCCAAGCGCCTGGCGCAGCTGATCGTCGCTGAGCCGTCGCAACCTTGCCGCCACCGCAACCACGCCCAGCGCGTTCCATGCGCCCGACGTATGGTAGTCCGACACGGTTGCGTGCAGCGCAATGCCCGCCCGGCCGGCAATTTCGTAGCCGACGACCAGGGCTGCCAGTGCCTCCGGCCCGCCAAGGTCGGGGCGTGCCTCGGCAAGCGCTGCCAGCGCCGGCACGACGGCGACGCCGATATGGCCCTTGGTCGGGCTGTATCCGTCATGGCCGTCGAGATTGTCGATCTGTGTCGCGGCCGCATAGGCGGCTCCCGCGATGCTGGCACGGCGGCCATCGAAAAGCATGCGTGCCGAATGCCGCGGGTCGGTAGAGGCATAGAGAAGCGTGGCGGTGTCGCGGGCGATCCGGCCCGCTTCCATCGGACCGGCGGCAATGGCAATGCCGATTGTGTCGAGCAGGAGATAGCGTGCCTGCTCGAGGACGGAGGCGGGGAATGCGGCCGCCGGCCGCCGTAACACGAAATCGGCCAGGCGAACGGCAACGCTGGTACTTGCGTCAGGCGCTTCACGCCGATGCGACGGCACAGCCACTTGCATCACTCCCCTTTGCGTCACGCCATCATTAATTTGGGTTCATCGTGCTTTCACGCAATTAGTTCAGCGGCATTGGCCAAAAAAATTCACGTCTTGCGATCAGGCACGATTGAACGCCGGCCGGTCTGTGCGATAGCTATCCCTGCATCTTGCAGGAGAGAGCGATGAAGCCGCCACCCCCGTTGAACTATATCAGGTCTTTTGAGAGTTCGGCCCGGCATCTCTCCTTCACCGCCGCCGCCAACGAACTCGGATACACGCAGGCCGCGGTCAGCACGCATGTGCGCGCGCTCGAACATTACATCGGACGGCAATTGTTCATCCGCTATCCACGCAGCCTCAAGCTGACCGAAATGGGCGAGGCCTTCCTGCCGACCTTGCGCCAGGCCCTCGATCAGATCGACCAGGCGACGGAGGCGATCGTCACCTCTTCGCGCAACCGCACCGTGGTCGTCTCCTGCCCGATGAGCCTGGCGGAGAACTGGCTGGCGGGGTGCATGGCCGCGTTCCGCAAGAAGCATCCCGAGATCGAGATCGTCCTGCACGGCACGATCTGGGAGGATATCAGCGAACAGATCGCCGACATCACGATTTCGACGCGGCGTTTCGACGATCGCCCGCCCGCGGGCATCCCGCTTTGGAACGACGAGTTGTTGTTGCTCTGCGCTCCGGCGCTGCTGGATGGCGAACACGCGCTGAAGACGCCGCGCGATATCCTCAAGGTGGATTGGATCTTCGTGCACGGCCGTCAGGAATACTGGCAGGTCGTCACGACGGCGCTTGGCCTCGACATGGACGAGCACGACAAGGGGCTGTCGACGAACGCCTCCAACATCGCGCTCGAACTCGCTGCCATGGGGGCCGGACTGGTCGCCACCCAGCGGTCGCTTGCCCACGCCTATCTGCGTCGCGGGCTGCTCGTCGAACCCTTTCCGGTTCGGCCGCCAAGCCCCTGGAATTACTACCTCACCGAGAGCCAACTCTCGAAAGGCAACATCGCGCGCATCGTGCGCGAATGGATCATTTCACGGGCGCGCGAAGACGGCGCCTGACAGCCATCCGCTAGCCGGCGGCAGGCCCGCGCTCAAAAAATTGACACGCCAATGGCATCGTTTTTTTAGGTCTTGAGGGCCGGTTTTTGGCGGTTCTTCAGGGGTCGAGCCCTTCCGGGATTTTTGCATCGCCCCTAACATGGATATCGCAAGGGGAATGTAACGGGCGGAAAGCCCTGAACCGGAGAACAACGATGACAATGTTCAAGAGCAACGGTGATCGCGTCCCGGCGGTCATCGAAAGCTACGCAGCCGAAGTCAAAAGCGGCAGGATGGATCGCCGCGAATTCCTGGCCATGGCAAGCGCGATGGGCGCTTCCACGGCGTTCGCCTATTCGATGGCCGGCATCGCCCCGGCCAAGGCCGCGGCGATCGTGCCCGGCAAGAAGGGCGGCATCCTCAAGATGCAGATGATCATCAAGGACATGAAGGATCCGCGCTCCTGGGATTGGTCCGAGATCGCCAACGTCATGCGCCAGTGCAACGACTACATGATCCGCTACACCACCGACTTCACCTTCGAGGGCCATCTCATCGAGAGCTGGGAAGTCAGCGACGACGCCACCGAGTACACGCTGCATCTGCGCAAGGGCGTCAAGTGGTCGAACGGCGACGACTTCAACGCCGACGACATCGTCCATAACATCGAGCGCTGGTGCGACAAGGCGGCCGAGGGCAATTCGATGGCCGGGCGCATGAGTTCCCTGATCGATCCCGCCACCAAGAAGGCCGCTGCCGGCGCCATCACCAAGGTCGACGACCACACGGTGAAGCTGAAATGCCATCAGTCCGACGTCACCATCATTCCGGGCTTTTCCGATTATCCGGCGGTCATCGTCCATCGCGACTTCGACAAGAACGGCGCCGACATGCTCAAGACGCCCGGCACCGGTCCCTATGAGCTGATCTCGTACAAGGTCGGCGAGTCGGCCTCGGTGCGGCGGCGCAAGGACTTCACCTGGTTCGGCGGCGAGCCCTATCTCGACGGCGTCGACTGGACCGACTACGGATCGGACGCCTCCAACCCCGCCATCGGCAGCGCCTTCGAGGCCGGTGAGATCGACTGCAACTACCAGACCGTCGGCGGCACGGTCGATCTCTATGACGGCATGGGCCTGGTCAAGGAGCAGGTCGTCACCGCCGGCACCATCGTGCTGCGCACCAATGTGACCAACAAGCCGTATGACGACAAACGCGTGCGCAATGCCATCCAGCTCGCGGTCGACAATGAGACGGTGCTGAAGCTCGGCTACAGCGGCCTCGGACAGGTGGCGGAAAACCACCATGTCTGCCCGATCCATCCAGAATACTATGCGCTGCCGAAGATGCCGCGCGACATTGCCAAGGCCAAGGCGCTGATGACCGAGGCCGGCCAGATGGATCATGAATTCGAACTGATCTCCTACGATGCGGACTATGTGAAGGACCCGGCCGACGTCGTCGCCGCGCAGATGCGCGAGGCCGGCTTCAAGGTCAAGCGCACCATCATTCCGGGCTCGTCGTTCTGGAACGACTGGACGAAATATCCGTGGTCGACCACCGACTGGGGTATGCGGCCGCTCGGCGTCCAGGTGCTGGCGATCGCCTATCGCAGCGGTGAGGCCTGGAACGAGTCGGGCTACGCCAATCCGGAATTCGACAAGAAGCTCAACGCGGCGCTCGCCGTGGCGGACGTCGACAAGCGCAAGGAATTGATGAAGGACGTCGAGTTCATTCTGCAGGACTCCGGCATCCTCATCCAGGCATTCTGGCGTTCGCTCTACCGGCACCACGCAACCTATGTGAAGAACCTCGGCATGCATCAGACATTCGAACTGCAGCTGGACAAGGTCTGGCTCGACAAGGCCTAGGCCGGCCGGTCACAGCAAATATCTCAGGGGCGCATGTTGCGCCCCTGAAGTCGCCGGGCGACTGCGATTGACCCATCAGCTAAATCAAACGCCAAGATAAAAGTCGCCGAATAAAGGGAAGAAACATGCGTACCCATGCACAAGCCGTCGTCATCGGCGGGGGTCTGATCGGTTGCTCGATCCTCTATCACCTTGCCAAGTTCGGCTGGACGGATGTCGTTCTCCTGGAGCGCAGCGAACTGACCTCCGGCTCGACCTGGCACGCGGCGGCCAACATCCACGGCCTGCATGATTCCACCAACATCAGCCGCCTGCAGCACTACACCATGGCACTCTACAAGGAACTGGAGGCCGAGACCGGCCAGGGCTGCGGCATCTTCCAGCCGGGCTCGCTCTATCTCGCCCAGACCGAGGCGCGCGAGCATCAGCTGAGGCTGCAGGAAGCCAAGGCGCGGCGCTACAAGATGAATTTCTACGAGGTCGCGCGTGACGAGGCGGAGCGGCTGCACCCGCTGGTCGATTTCGACGGCATACGCTGCATCATGTATGAGCCGGAAGGCGGCAATGTCGATCCGTCCGGCGTCACCGCCGCCTACGCCGCCGGCGCGCGCCAGCGCGGCGCCGAGATCCATCGCTTCACGCCGGTCACCGCCACCGAGGCGCAACCCGACGGCAGCTGGATCGTGCGCACGCCGAAGGGCGACATCCACACGCAATGGGTGGTCAACGCCGCCGGCCTGTGGGGCAGGGAGGTCGCCGCGATGGCTGGGCTGCAACTGCCGCTGATCCCGACCGAGCACCAGTATTTCGTCACCGAGACCATTCCGGAAATCGCCGCCATGGGCCGCCGCTTGCCCTCGGTCGCCGATCGCGACGGCGAGTACTATCTGCGCCAGGAAGGCCTCGGGCTGCTCATCGGCGCCTACGAGCGCAAGATGAAATTCTGGGCCGAGGACGGCACGCCGCTGGACTTCGGCCACGAACTGTTTCCCGACGATCTCGACCGTATCGAAGAGAACATGCTGCGCGCGATCGCGCGCGTCCCGGCCGTCGGCACCGCCGGCGTCAAAAAGGTGATCAACGGACCGATGATCTGGTCGCCGGACAGCGCGGTGCTGTTTGGACCGGTGCCCGAACTCAGCAACTATTTCTGCTGCAACGGCATCATTCCCGGTTTCTCGCAGTCGGGCGGCATGGGCAAGCTGGCGGCCGAGTGGATGATCGAGGGCGAGCCTTCGCTCGACATGTTTGCCTGGGACATGGCGCGCTTCGGCCACTGGGCCGGCAAGGCCTTCACCAAGGCCCGCGTCCAGGATCAGTACAGCCATCGCTTCAAGATCCATTTCCCCAATGAGGAGCGCGCCGCCGGGCGGCCGGTGCGGACAAGGCCTGCCTATGAAACGCAGAAGCAGATCGGCGCCGTCTTTGGCCTCAATTTCGGCTGGGAGCACCCGCTGTGGTTCGCCGCCGAGGGCGAGCCGCGCGAGGAGACGATCGGATTCACCCGCCAGAACTGGTGGGGACCGGTGGGCCGCGAGGCGCGTATGCTGCGCGAACGCGCCGGCATCATCGACATCTCCAATTTCGCCAAATACGAGGTCAAGGGTCCCGGCTCCGAGGCCTGGCTCAATGCGCTGTTCGCCAACCGCATGCCGACAAGGATCGGCCGGTCCTGCCTCACGCCGCTGATCGGCAAGCGCGGCGGCATTGCCGGCGACTTCACTGTGACCAGGCTCGCCGACGACGAATTCATGGTCGTCGGCTCCGGCATGGCCGAGCGCTTCCACCAGAGGTTCTTCAAGGCCGTCCCGTTGCCTGAGGGCACGACCTTCCGCTCGCGCACCGAGGACCTCTGCGGCTTCAACGTGGCCGGACCCAGTTCGCGCGAACTGCTGCAGCGTCTGACCAATGAGGATCTGTCGAACGAGGCATTCCCCTTCATGCAGTCGCGCCGGATCACCGTCGCCGGCATCGATGTGGTGGCGCTCAGGGTATCCTTCACCGGCGACCTTGGCTGGGAACTGCATTGCAAGGTCGCCGACCAGGTCGAGCTCTACGACGCGCTGCTCAAGGCCGGCAACGAAGTCGGCGCCGGACCAGTCGGATCGCGCGCGCTGATGTCGCTGCGGGTCGAAAAGGGCTATGGCAGCTGGAGCCGCGAATACTCGCCCGAATATTGGCCGCAGGAGGTCAAGTTCGACGGCCTTGTCAAAATGGACAAGGGCGCGTTCCTCAACCGCGAAGCCTATGCCGCCATCGCTGGCAAGCCGGCACGCGACGAACTCATCATGCTGTCGATCGACGCCAGGGATGCCGACGCGACCGGCGGCGAGCCGATCTTCCTCGCCGACGGCACGCCGATCGGCCAGGTCTCTTCAGGCGCCTACGGCTATTTCGTCGAGAAGTCCCTGGCGCTCGGTTATGTCAAGGCAGGCTCCGCCAGGGCCGGCGACAAGGTCTCGGTCGCCATACTGGGAAGGCCGCATGAGGCGATCCTGCTGCCGCATCCTCCCTTCGACCCCGAGGGCAAGCGGCTGCGCTCATAGAAGCCCGGCCATCCGTTCGCCCAGTGAACCAACTGACGAAACCCGTAGCCGGCCGGAGACGCCGGCGAAGCTGAACGAGGAAGATTTCGACCGTCTGAAAACAAAGGGGAATCGCATGATCAAACGGCATCTGCTGGGCACCCTGTTTGCCCTGATCCTCACATCCTCCGCGCATGCGGGAGACGTCAAGGTTATCAATCAAGACGCGTGGTTCGCCGAAGGTCCGATCTGGTATCAGGACAAGCTGTTCTACGTCGAATACGGCCGCGGCACGGTGGACGTATGGGACGGCAAGAAGAACGCGATCTTCTGGAAGATGGACGGTTGTGGCCCGTCAGCGGTGTTGCCGACGACCACCGGCGAATTCCTCGTCACCTGCTACGACAGCAACTCGATCGGCCACGTCTCCGCCGACGGCAAGACGCTGCCGGCCTATGACAAGGACACGGACGGCAATCCGTTCAGCGGACCGAACGACTTCGCGCCCGACAAGGATGGCGGCATCTATTTCACCGGCTCCGGCAAGGGCGGACCGCTGATCGACGCCTCGGCCTACTACATCGGCAAGGACGGCAGCGTGAAGAAGGTTGCCGGCGACCTGCACAATGCCAATGGCCTCGTCATGTCGAACGACGGAAAAATCCTGTACCTGGTCGAGACCGAGGATAACAGGATCATCGAGTTCGACGTCCAGCCCGACCATAGCCTGAGCAACCGCCGCGTCTTCCTGCGCCTCGACGATCTGTTCCCGAACCAGCCGCATATCTGGCCTGACGGCATCAAGATGGACAAGGCCGGCGAGATGTATATCGGCCAGAGCCCGCGCTCGCTCGACGCGCCGGGCAAGATCATCGTCGTCGACAAGGATGCGAAGCTGCTGCGCACGCTTTCAGTGCCGTCGCCATCCATGCCGAACTTCGCCTTCGGACCCGACGAGAAAGAGCTCTACGTGATGGCGCTCGACCAGATCGATGCGGCACCCTGGCACGGCAAGGTCTACGAGGTTCCGAACAAGTAGGGTGTTGCCGGCGGCCAGGGCAATTCCAGGAAAAGTGCGAAGCGGTTTTCCGTCCGGAATTGCGTCAAAACAATGCCGCCGGGTGCATTGTCAGCCGCCGAACCGATCCAGCCAATGTTGGGCAAGGTCGGAGCGGCGGCAGATCCAGATGTCTGGATTGTTCCTGATCTTGTCGAGGAAGCGGGCGAGCCCGACCATGCGCCCCGGCCGGGCGGCCAGCCGGCAGTGCAGCGACACGGTCATCATACGAGGCGTCCGCCCGCCTTCGGCCAGCAGCCAGTCCACCCCGTCGCTGACATATTCAAAGAACTGGCCGCCGGTCTCCAGGCCGGAGCCGCGCGAGAACCGGCTGTCATTGTTGTCGAAACTGTGCGGGACGACCAGATGCCGCTTGCCATCGACATCGACAAAATAGGGCAGGTCGTCATTGTAGTCGTCGCAATCAAACAGGAAGCCGCCATGCTCCGCCACCAGCCGCCGGGTGTTGAGACTGGGCCGGCCTGTGTACCAGCCGAGCGGGCGAATGCCGGTCAGGCGCTGGACGGTGTCCACGGTCATCGCAATGTGATTGCGTTCTTCGGCCTCGCTCAGCGGCGCGTAGTCGATCCACCGCCAGCCATGGCAGACGATGTCGCTACCGAGTGCGGCGATCGCCTTGCCGGCCGCCGGATTGAGTTCAAGCGCCCTGCCGACGACATAGAAAGTCGGAACGATGCCCTTGTCGGCAAACAGCGAAGCGAGCCGCCAGACGCCGACGCGCGAACCGTATTCGTAGAGCGATTCCATGTTGCGGTTGCGCAGACCCGGCGCCGCCGGGGACACGGCAAGGTCCGACAGGATCGCCTCGGAGACGCCGTCGCCCTCGCCGATGCTGTATTCGGCGCCTTCCTCATAGTTGACGACGATGTTGAGTGCCAGCTTGGCGCCGCCGGGCCACTCAGCGGCCGGAGGCTTGGCGCCATAGCCGATAAGGTCACGGACAGGCAGATACGGCATCTCTCAATCTCCCCAGGATTCAGTCGTAAGCCATGCGGTCGCCAAAACTATCCGCCGCGCATGTCGATCAGTATGTGCAGTGCTCGATCCATTATCTCTTGCGGGCCGACCGTCGCGCGCAAGCAGTCCGTGAGGCCGTAGCCGCCCAGGCTGCGCACGATGATATCGGCGCCGCGTAAAGTTCTCTCGGCCGCTTCTGCGGCGGCTGCACTGGAGAAGCGGATCAGTACGAAATTCGTCCGGCTTTCGGGAACATGGTAGCCGGCAGACCGCAGATCATGCGCAAACCGATCGCGGATCACGGCCGTGCGGGCCACTGTTTCGCGCATATAGGCCTGGTCCTGCACGGCCGCGACGGCCATTGCCAGGCTCGGTGTAGTGACCTGGTTCGAATTCTGCATCTTGCGCATTTCAGCCGCGACCGAAGGCGCGAACAGTCCCCAGCCGACGCGCGCGCCGGCCAGGCCATAGGCTTTGGAGAGGGTGCGCAACACCACCGTATCGCCGCGCGCGGCGAGCGCAAAAATCGGTCCTGGGTCTTGGTCGTCGAATTCGCCATAGGCCTGATCGATTACGAGGAGCACGTCCGGCCGCAACGCCGCGCGCAGCCGCAGCAGTTCGCTGTTGCGGATACGGGTGCCGGTCGGATTACCCGGATTGCAGACGAAGACGATACGCGTTGCTGGCGTGACGGCAGCCAGGATGCTGTCGATCGAAACGGTGAGATCGTGCTCTGCTGCCTTGACGTAGACCGCACCAACACGCGCGGCGGCGGATGCGGCGAAATTATAGGCAAAGGCGGTGCCCAGCACCTCATCGCCTGGCCCGGCAAACGCCGCGACGGTGCAACTGATCAGGTCCATCGAACCGGCGCCGCACAAGACCAGGCTGCGCTCGACCCCGTAGGCTTGTGCGAGCGCTTCGCGCAGCGCCGTCCAGTCCGGATCGGGATAGAGATGGCTGCGGGCAATCGCGTCCCGGCCGGCGGCAATCGCCCTGGGGCTGGGCGGGAAGGCGCTTTCGTTCTGGGCAAGGGTCGGCCGGTCATAGCCGCCGAAATTCGCAAGCGCGAAGGCAGACATGGCCTCGATATGGGTGGCTGCTTTCAGCGGCACGGCGCATCCATGAGGATGTAGATCATCTCGCGGACCACCTTTTGTCGGACCGGCTCATGGGCAAGCTACAATCCGCCAGCGTGTTCACAAGCAAAAACTAACCGCGCAATGGCTCCGAAATTCTGGCCCTTGTTGGGGTCGTCCGCACGAGAACGAAGAAGAGATGGCATTGTCGGGCCGGACGCGAGCCCTTCGGGTCAGGATTGTAGGATTTCCCGGTGCCGTCGAGCGAAGGTCTCGGCGATCGCGAGGACCGCGGCGTGAATCGGTCCCGCGGTAAGGCTGGGCATGATCGAAGCGTCCACGACAAAGACATTGTCGAGCGCCTTGAGCCGTAGATCTGCATCGACGACGGTGTCCGGGTCCTTGCCCATCCTGCAGGTGCCGCAAGGATGATGGTGCGTAATGACCGACCGCGCGATGAAGTCGTCCATCTCGGCCGCACTGTTCAGCGTGCCTGGCAGCAGTTCGCGCTCCCGCCAGCCGGCGAGCTCATCCCTATGCCCGATTGTCCGTGCTGTTTCGAGCGCCCTGCGAAACCGCTCGCGGTCCCGACTGGTTTGCAGGTATGCCGGGTCGATGATAAATCGATCCCCGAGCTCAGGCCCGCTGATGCGCACGCTGCCGCGGCTGGTCGGGTGGGTGATGCCGAACAGCAGCGAATAGGCCGTACCGGCGGCGGGCGCCTGGAAACATTCCGACACGATCGGCGCGATGCCGCAACCAACGACTATTTCGGGCTGCCCGGCAGCGGTGAAGCTGTCGGCCCGCATATAGGCCATTGATTCCGAATGCTGGAGGCGCGATGGCGGCACCGGCTTGCGGGCCGCGTAGAGGTTGCCTGCGCCAAGCAGGTGGTCCTGCAGGTTCCGACCGATGTCAGGCATATCGATCAGGCAGCCGACGCCTGCCGCATCGAGCACTGCGCGCGGACCGATGCCAGAACGCATCAGCAAGGCCGGACTTTCCAGCGCGCCGGCGCAAAGCACGACTTGGTCCGCAAAGATTTCGACTGGACCCTGTCGCCCTGCGACCTCGAGGCTGCGGACCTGATTGCGTTCCAGATTGAGCCGCCGCACTCGGGATCCCGTAAGGATGGTCAGGTTCTCGCGGCCTCGAACTGCCCCGGTGAGCCAGGCGTCCGCCGCTGTGACCCGCCGCCCATCGCGAATGTTCAAGGAGTTCGGGGTGACACCGATCATCGCTCCGCTGTTGTGGCCCTCGAGGCGAGGCAGACCCAATGATGCGCCTGCCTCGATGAAGGCACGAGCAACCGGACTGACTTCGTCAGCCGGCAGATGGATCGGCAATGGTCCGCCCTTGCCGTGAATGCCGTCGCCGCCAAGCGGGTGGTCTTCGATAGCCTGGAAAACCGGCAGCAGTTCGTCCCAACCCCAGCGGCGGTCCCCGGTCGCGTCGACCCAGGCCTGGAAATCCGAGGGATGACCGCGCATGTAGCCCATCGCGTGCAGGCAACTCGAGCCGCCGATCACCCGCCCGCGCGCCCAATGATGCACCCGGCCCGCGGTGCCGGCCTGGGGCACCGTGCGATAGTCCCAATCGTAGCTGCGGCCCTGAAGCGCCGGCCAGGCAGCGGGGTTCCAGATGTCGGGGTCCGTCGCCTCTTCGCCCGCCTCGATCAGCAGAACGCGACTGGCCGGATCTTCACTCAGTCGCGCGGCAAGCAACGTCCCGGCCGAACCGCCGCCGACGATGACGATATCGCAATTCGGTCTACGCTCGACATCGGCCCTGGTCATCATCACTCCATCTGCCATTTGCCGGCTTCGATGGCCGGCATGTCTGACACCGACATGAAGAAGGCCGCGCACTGATCTGCGTTCGGCCGATCCGAAAACGTCATGAAGGGCGTCGAGTCTTCAGATGGAACGACAGTCCATCGAAGAGCTCAAATCCCGTGGTCCATGGATATCTTCGCCGCCGCTTTCGCCCTCAGGACGTGCTGTTTCGAGGCTTTGCGGGCGGCCTTCTCGTCGCCGGCGGCGATGGATTCGAAGATCTCCCTCATCTCCGCCAGACTGCTTTGTGCTCTGCCCTCCAGGGACATCGATCGTCCTCGGAAGAAGCTGATCCTGGCCACAAGACCGCGATGGACTTCCTCCAGGATCGGGTTGCCGCAATTCGCGAGTATGATGGAATAGAAGTCCGCGGCGGTCATCACCTGCGCCAGGCTGTCATTGCTCGATGCCGCTTCTTCGAATGCGGAAAGAGATTTCTCGAGCTCACGCAACTGTTCCGGCGAAATCCTTAGCGCGCATCGTCCCGCCGCCTCGACTTCCAACAGCTCTCGAACCTCGTAGATGGCGGTTGCCACCTCCCATGAAAGCGCCGGTATCGACGGCCCGCGGTTGGGCACGATCTCGATCAGGCGCTCGGCCTCAAGACTGCGCAAAGCCTCCCTCAGCGAGGGACGGCTGATGCCGAGTTGTGTGCACAGTTGACTTTCGATGAGGCGGCTTCCCGGCTGAAACAATCCGGAGAAGATCGCCAGCCGTAACTTGTCGACGGTCTCCCGTTGCACGGTCCGTGGCGAAATTCGCAAATTCAAATCTGGGGGCATCGATAACGTCTCATGGGCTTTTGAGTCGCACGCTGAAGCAGCATACGCCACGCCGTTGAAATTTGACAGCAGGATGGCCTGATTGTCAAATCTGAAGATTGCAAGAATGTCAGACAATCTCCTTGACGCGCTTCGGGCTGTATGATCCTTTTGCAGGAGACGAGCAGCGGAGGCGAGGATCATGGACATGGCGGCAGAGGTAGCTTCCGACCACTTCATCTCGCGACGGGTCGACATTGGCCGCATCACCTTGAACGTGCGCCAGAGGGGTAGCGGCCCGTTGATGCTGTTCTTCCATGGCATCACTTCCAACTCCGCCGTCTTCGAGCCGTTGATGGCTCGGCTCTCGGATCGGTTTATGACGATTGCGGTTGACCAGAGGGGGCATGGCCTCAGCGACAAGCCGGAAACCGGCTACGAGGCGAATGACTATGCCGACGACATTGCCGGCCTGATACGCACGCTCGATCGCGGCCCTGCCATCCTCGTCGGACATTCGCTTGGTGCTCGAAACTCCGTCACGGCCGCGGCGAAATACTCGGATCTGGTGCGGTCGGTCGTCGCAATCGACTTTACGCCGTACATCGAGACCGAAGCGTTGGACGCGCTGGAGGCGCGGGTGAACGCGGGGAGCCAGCTTTTCGAGGATGTCGGGGCTGTCGAAGCATATCTCTCCGGCCGCTATCCGAACATTCCCGCCGACGCCATCAGGATCAGGGCTGAAAGCGGCTATCAGCCGGTCGACGGCGGATTGCGTCCATTGGCCTCGCCCGCCGCCATGGCGCAGACCGCCAAAGGCCTGCGAGCGGACCTGGTGCCGGCCTATCGCGACGTGACCAAGCCCGTCCTCATCGTTCGCGGCGAGACAAGCAAATTGGTCTCGGCTGCGGCGCTGGCGAAGACAAGCCGGCTGCGGCCCGATCTGCCTGTCGTCGTCGTTCCGGGCGCCGACCATTACGTCAACGAGGTCTCTCCCGAGATCACGCTGAAAGCCATCACCAACTTCATAGACGCCTGACGGCCAAGCGCGCCGTCTTCTTGTACGCAGCATCAGGATAGAAAATGGCCAATGTAAACAAAACTCCGGGCAAAACGCGTCGCGCCGAAGTCGCCGGCGGCGGCTTTGCCGGCCTGACCGCCGCCATCGCTCTCAAGCAGAACGGTTGGGACGTCAGGCTGCACGAAAAGAGCTCGGAGCTGCGGGCGTTCGGCGCTGGCATCTATCTCTGGCACAATGGCCTTCGCGTGCTCGAAGGACTGGGCGCCCTGGACGATGTTCTCCAGGGTTCGCACACGCCTCCGACCTACGAGACCTGGATGCACAACAAGTCGGTCTCCAAGGAGACGTTCAACGGTCTGCCCTGGCGCATCATGACGCGCAGCCACCTGCACGATGCCCTGGTCAACCGCGCTCGTGCGCTTGGTGTCGACATAAGCGTCAATTCCGAGGCGGTCGCCGCCGATCCGGAAGGTCGCCTGACGCTTCAGACCGGCGAGGTTCTCGAAGCCGACCTGATCGTCGGCGCCGATGGCGTTGGCTCCAAGGTCAGGGATTCCATCGGCTTCAAACAGGATCGATGGGTTTCGAAAGATGGTCTCATCCGGCTGATTGTCCCGCGCATGAAGAAAGAGCTCGGTCATGGCGAGTGGGACAACACCATCGACATGTGGAACTTCTGGCCACGTGTTCAGCGCATTCTCTACTCGCCCTGCAATGAGAATGAGCTCTATCTCGGTCTGATGGCTCCGGCCGCCGATCCGCGCGGATCGAGTGTTCCGATCGATCTCGAAGCCTGGGTCGAGATGTTTCCTTTCCTGGAGCCGTGCCTGGTCGAGGCGGCCAAGCTGAAAACCGCCCGATACGACAAGTACGAAACGACCAAGCTGGATAGCTGGACAAGAGGCAAGGTCGCCCTTGTGGGTGATGCCGCGCATGCCATGTGCCCGGCTCTTGCCCAGGGTGCCGGTTGCGCGATGGTCAACGCCTTCAGCCTGTCGCAGGACCTGGAGGAGGGCGCTTCAGTCGAGGATGCGCTCGTCGCGTGGGAGAAGCGCATCCGCCCGATCACGGATCGCTGCCAGGCCCTGTCCGGCGACTATGCGGCGAACCGCTCGCTCTCGATGGGAAACATGTTCACACCGGCGGCACTGGAAGCTGCCCGCTACGACCCGCTGCGCCGCGTCTACTCATGGCCGCAGTAGCGCCGGGCAAGCTGGCCAACGAATTAATCGGTGCATGCGCAAGCGCGCGCCCTTCAGGAGATAAAGATGAACTATTCCAGTGAAGTCGAACGGGACTACGATGTCAGGGGGTGGTACGCCTGCGTCCAGGAAAGCCGGCATGATGGCGGCACACCTGGCGAAACCCTCGTCAAGGTCGCGACTGGCGTTGTCATACGCAATCCGTTCGCCGGAAAATTCGTCGCCGAACTGGCCGATCTGACCAGTCCGAGTGCAGCGATCGGTCATGCGCTCGGCGAGCGGGCCGTGGCGCTGCTCGGCAACAGGCCGGTCGAAAGCTATGGCAAGGGCGGTATCGCGGGTACATCAGGCGAACAGGAGCATGTCGTCGCCTGCATCACCACGGTATTCGGCGATCCGCTGCGCCAGCAGGTGGGCGGTGGCAAGGCCTGGATATCGTCGGTCAGCAAGGTCGCTGTCGCCGGCACGACCATCGATATCCCGCTTGCCCACAAGGACGAGCTCTACATCCGTTCCCACTACGACGCCGTCACCTTTTCCGTGCCGGATGCGCCGCGCCCGGACGAACTTCTGATCTGCGTCGCCGTCGCATCAGGTCCGCGCGTGCATCAGCGCGTCGGTGGCAAATCCGTCGCCGACCTCAAGGCCGGCGTCTAGTTCGATCGAAATTGCTGAAGGACGAATTCATGCCCCTGAACATCAAGGACCTCAAGATCACGTCGGCGGATTTCAAGCCGCTCGGGAAACTGCGTGACGAGCATGCCGGCGACAAGGGCAACGTATTGCCCAGGCTTATTGTCAGCGGCGTCCCGGCAGGGACGAAGGAACTCGCGGTCATCTGCCACGATCCGGACGCACCGCTCGCCAACGGTTTCACGCATTGGGTGGTCTACGGCATCGATCCCTCGACCACCGACCTGTCGGATGCGCAGGAGAAATTCCGCGTCGGCCCCAACGGCGCCGGTGGCAAGCAATATTACGGCCCTCAGCCGCCCGCGGGCCATGGTGAGCATCACTACTATTTCTGGGTCTATGCGCTCGACACGAAGGTCGAAGGAACGCCCACCCGGGAGGAGTTCCTGCAGAAATATGCCGGCAACATCATCGAGCAGAACCGGATCGTCGGCATCTACGAAAACAAGTGAAATCCGCGGCCCTGGCGACCAATAACAACAACAAGAATGGTCGCCATCGCCGCAATGGGAGAATTTGGAAATGAAAGACAACAACCCGGCGCACCAGAAGGTCTTCGAGGAACTCGTCACGGCAACGAAGATACTTCTGAACGAAGGCATCCTGGATACGTTCGGGCACATCAGTGCCCGTGACCCCGAGGATCCCGAGAGCTTCTTCCTGGCGCAGAAGCTGGCTCCAAGCCTGATAACGGTTGGGGATATCCAGCGTTTCAACCTCGACGGCGAGACCTCGGACAACCGGCCATCCTATCTGGAGCGCTATATCCACAGCGAGATCTACAAGGCACGGCCCGACGTCCAGTGCGTGCTCCACAGCCATTCGCCGGCTGTCCTGCCCTATTGCTTCACCGACCAGCCGCTGCGGCCCGTGACCCATATGGGGGCTTTCCTCGGCGACGCCGTCCCGGTCTACGAGATACGCGACAAGCAGGGAGACGATACCGATCTCTTTGGCGGCAGCCGGAGCGTCTGTGCGGACATCGCTGAAAGCCTCAGGAACTATCCCGTCGTGCTCATGGCACGCCACGGCGTCGTCAATGTCGGCAGTTCCGTCCGGCAGGTGGTGTTCCGGGCCTTCTATCTTGAGCAGGAGGCGGCAGCGCATACCGCCGGCCTGCGGATCGGCACGATCAAGTATCTGTCGCCGGGCGAAATCAAGGCCGCGGGAAATCTCGTCGGCGCCCAGATCGATCGTGGATGGGATCACTGGTCGCAGCGACTCAGGGAAGCAGGCTTGGCCTAGGGTCCGCCGGCGTTTGAACATACCGGGAAGACCTTGGTCCTGGCCCAGGTTTTCCAGACTCGATCGCAATGGGTTCCCTGACGCCACGGCGTCGGACGAAGGCAATGAAACGCACCATGCCGCATGCTGAAAGCTACGATTACATCATTGTTGGGGCCGGATCGGCCGGTTGTGTGCTCGCCAACCGGCTGAGCGCCGACCCGAAATGTTCGGTGCTGTTGCTGGAAGCCGGCGGCTGGGACCGCGATCCCATGATCCATATCCCGCTTGGCTGGGGCAAGATCCTGACCGAGCGTCGCCATGACTGGATGTATTTCTGCGAGCCGGAAGACAATGTCGGCGGACGCAGGGTCGAATGCGCGCGCGGCAAAGTTGTCGGCGGATCATCGTCGACCAACGCCATGGCCTATGTGCGGGGCAATCGCGGCGACTATGATCGTTGGGCAGCCACGGGGCTTTCCGACTGGTCCTATGACAAGGTGCTGCCGTACTTCCGCAAGCAGGAAAGCTGGGAAGGCGGCGAGAACCAGTTTCGCGGCGGCGCCGGTCCGGTCAGCACCCAGTTCTGCCGCTACAAGGACACGCTCATCGATGCCTTTGCGCAAGCCAGCGTGCAGGCGGGTTACGAGCAGACGAAAGATTACAATGGCGAGCGGCAGGAAGGGTTCGGCCGCCTCCAGATGACGATTTCAAAAGGCCGGCGCAGCTCGACCGCGACAGCCTATCTGCGGCCGGTGCTGAAGCGCCCCAACCTAACCGTCCTGACGGAAGCGAGCGCGACGAAGATCGTGCTGGAGGGTGCGCGCGCCACCGGCGTCACCATAAACCATCGCGGCGGCGAACGCACGGTTCTCGCCCGCAGGGAAGTGCTGCTTTCCGGCGGTGTGATCAACACGCCGCAACTCATGATGCTGTCGGGCATCGGGGCGCAGGACGAGCTTGCCGCGCACGGGATCCAGACGCGGGTCGACCTGCCGGCGGTCGGCAAGAACCTGCAGGATCACGTCTCGGTCATCCTCATGTACCGGCGCCGGGCTCCGGGCGGCCCTTTCCTGCGCAACATGCGTGCCGACCGGATCGGGCTCGATTTCGTCAAGACCTACCTCACGGGACGCGGTTTTTCCGGCGATGTGCCCGGCGGTGTTGTCGCCTTCCTGAAGAGCGGTCCGGCGCGGCCATTGCCGGATGTGCAACTGCTCTTCACGGCGGCGCCGCTCGCGGCATGGCCATATTTCAAGCCGTTCAAGGCGCCGTTTGCGGACGGTTTCGCAACGCGGATCGTGGCGACACAGCCTGAAAGCCGCGGAGCGGTGAAACTGGCGTCGGCCGATCCTTCCGCCGCGCCCCTGATCCACCAGAATTTCCTCGCGTCGCCGAAGGATTGGGAGTCGCTGCGGGCCGGCTTCCGGGTGGCGCGGGATCTCGCCGCGCAGCCCTCCATGCAGCCCTTCATCGAGGCCGAGTTTTTTCCCGGCCCGAAATGCCAGAGCGACGACGAGATCGACGAGCATATCCGCAAGACTTCCATCACCGTGCATCATCCGGCGGGGACCTGCCGGATGGGAGCCGATGAAGCCTCGGTCGTCGACCCGCAATTGCGCGTTCGCGGCGTCCAGGGTCTCAGAGTGGTGGACGCTTCCGTCATGCCCGACCTGGTCTGCGGAAACATCAATGCGGCGGTGATCATGATCGCCGAGAAAGCCGCCGACCTCATCGCCGGCTCAAAACAAAGCGGGACAATGCAATGATCCGACGTATCGCCATCATCGGTATGGGTACGATGGGGCCGGGCATGGCCGCCCGGCTCGCCAGAGGCGGCTTGCAGGTCGTCGCCTACGATGTTGCCCCGGCAGCGATCGAGCGCGCGCGATCCATGTTGGGCGTGGCCGAGACCGTTTTGGACGCCCTGGGCATCGCGCCGCCGTCGACCGGCGCTGGAGCGGTCCGCTTCACCGATGATATCGGCGATGCGGTATCGGGGGCCGACCTCGTCATCGAGAACGTCCCTGAAAACATTTCGGTCAAGGCCGATGTCTATCGCGCGATCGACGGCCTGATCGCCTCGGACACGATCGTCGCCTCCGACACGTCGGGTATCCCGATCACCAAGTTGCAGGCGCATATCTCGCATCCCGAGCGGATGGTGGGCATGCACTGGTCGAACCCGCCGCACATCATCCCGATGATCGAGGTGATCGCCGGCGAGAACACCGCGCCGCAAACCGTGGCTGTCATCCGCGACCTGATCCGCTCGATCGGTTTGCTGCCGGTGGTGGTGAAGAAGGACGTTCCGGGCTTCGTCGAGAACCGCGTGCTCTATGCGTTGCTGCGCGAGGCGGTCGACCTTGTCGAGCGCGGCGTCATCGACCCGGAAGATCTCGACACCTGCGTGTCCTGGGGCATCGGCTACAAGATCGCCGTGATCGGGCCGATGGCGCTGCTCGATATGGCGGGGCTAGATATCTACAAATCCGTCTCCTCCTTCCTCAACGCGGATCTCTCCAATCGCGACGATGTCGCGCCCATGGTGCTGGAAAAGACCAACGCGTCGAAGTTCGGCATCAAGTCGGGCGAGGGCATGTTCTCCTACACGCCCGAGCAGACCAAGGCGCTGCAAGGCGAACGGGCGCGCAAGCTCGTTGCGGTGCGGCGTATCCTGGAGGGCCGGGAGTAGCCATGCGTATGGAACCCATTCGAGCAGCAGGCGGCCGGCCAGCACATATCCGCCACGACGACGATCTGATCTCCGTCAAAGGCGTTTCGGTGGTCATGGCCAAGCAGCTGGTTCTGCAGAATATCGATCTTTCGGTACCGAAAGGGTCGTTCGTCTCCCTTATCGGTCCTTCCGGCTGCGGCAAGAGCACCTTGCTCAAAGTCCTGGCCGGGCTTGTCAATCCGACGAGCGGCAGTGTTTCGATTGCCGGGCTTTCGCCGGTCGAGGCAGCGCGCAAGCGCATGATCGGCCTCGTCTTCCAAGACGCCAATTTGCTTCCCTGGAAGAACGCCGTCGACAACGCGTCGATGCTGCTCGGCATCGCCGACAAATCGCTTTCGCGCGCTGAGTTGCGGGCGCGCGGACAGCAGATGCTGGAACTGGTCGGGCTGGGCGACAGCGCCCACAAGCGTCCCCATGAATTGTCAGGCGGCATGCGCCAGCGCGTCGCCATCGCGCGGGCCCTGGCGCTCGATCCGGCGGTGCTGCTGATGGACGAGCCGTTCGGCGCGCTCGACGCCATCACCCGCGATTCGATGGGCCAGTCGCTGCTGGAGATCTGGCAGCGCACCGGCAAGACCATCGTGCTTGTCACCCATTCCATAGACGAAGCCATCCACCTGTCGCGCCATGTCCACGTGATGGGGATCAAGCCGGGGCGGATCACCGAGAGCCTCGACATTGGTCTGCCCTATCCGCGCGACCTGTCGGTGACGGAAGATCCGGAGTTCGTCAGGCTGGTGGTTCGGCTGCGGGTGATGCTGCGCGCCAGCCATCAACCGGGAGGCGCGTCATGAGCGATCAACCCATCACCAATCTCTCCGAGCCCCGGCCTGCCTCTAACTGGGCCGCGGCGACAGGCAGCTGGCTGCCGGCGGTCATCCTCCTGCTTGCGACGATCGTGGTGTGGGAAGCCGTGGTGCGGATTTTCGCCATCTCCGCCTTCATTATTCCTGCCCCGTCCGAGATTGCGCAATCGCTGGCCGCGCAATGGGCAACGCTGATGCAGGCGACGTTGGTGACGGCGGGCGAGATCCTGTTTGGATTCCTTGTCTCCGTCGTGGTCGGCATTGCCATCGCGCTGGTCATCGTGCGCTTCGACTGGCTGGGGCGAGCGCTCTATCCGCTGGTGGTGCTGTTCCAGAACGTACCCAAGGTGGCACTGGCGCCGATCTTCATCCTCTGGTTCGGCTACGGGCTCGCGCCCAAGATCGGCCTGATCCTGGTCATCGCCTTCTTCCCGGTGACCTTGTCGATGCTGGCGGGCATGCAGTCGGTCGATCGCTCGCTGCTGTCGCTGATGAATTCGGTCGGCGCCAGCCGCACGCAAATCCTGTTCAGGATTCGCGTTCCGCATTCGCTGCCCAACCTGATGGCCGGCACCAAGATCGCCGCGACGCTCAGCGTCATCGGCGCCATCGTCGGCGAATTCGCCGGCGCTTCTGACGGGCTCGGCTACGTCATCCAGTTCGCCTCGACCCAGCTCGACACCGCGCTGGTCTTCGCGGCCCTGCTCCTCGTTTCGGTGCTGGGCATCGCCTTCTACTACGCGGCCGAAATTCTCGAACGCATCGTCGTGCCGTGGGCGCCGAAATTCAGCCAGTCCTAGGTCCGCTCTCAACCAACGAAAAAGGGAACAAAAATGCTCAGACGCTCACTCATCAAGGCAGCCGCGCTTGCGGCGTGTGTCGGGACACTCGGCTTCTCGGGCGCGGCCCTGGCGGCCGACAAGGTCAACGTCCAGCTCGACTGGGTGGTGCGCGGCAACCACGCCATGTTCTTCGTCGGCAAGGAAAAGGGCTTCTTCGCCAAGAACGACATCGACGTGGCCGAAATCCGCAAGGGGTCCGGCTCGCCGGACGCCATGCGGCTGGTGGGCAATGGGAACGCGGATTTCGGCTTCGGCGACCTTCCCACGCTCGCCGTAGCGCGGTCGCAGAATGTCCCGGTGGTGGCGCTTGCCGCCGTCAACCAGCACTCGCCGCTGGCGATCATCTCGCTGGCCAAGACGATGAAGCTCGCCAAGCCGGCGGATCTCAAGGGTCTCACCATCGGCATTCATCCGGCCGGTTCGACCTACATCTTCTTCAAGGGCTTCCTGGCGGCCAATGGCCTGACCGAGAAGGACATGACGCTGAACAGCGTCTCGCCGCCCTATGAAAGCTATCTGCTTCTGGGCCGGGTCCAGACGGTGGTCGGCTATGTCGACGCCGAGGTCCCCGAACTGGAGGCCAAGGCGGGCGGTCCCGGTTCGCTCAGCATCATGATGGGCTCGGACCATGGTTGGAAGGCCTATGGCTCCGGCCTGTTCACCTCGCAGACAATGATCAAGGACAAGCCCGAAATCGTCGCCCGCTTCGTCAAGGCGTATAGGGAAGCCTTCGACTATGTCGTCGCGCACCCTGAGGAGGCTGCCGAGATCACCGCCAAGGCCGCACCCGGCTACGCCGGCAAGAAGGATGTGCTTTTGGCGCAGATCAACGCCGACATCGCGTCGACCTTCACCAGCCCGGACACCAAGGAACACGGCCTTGGCTGGATGACGAAGACGCAGTGGGAAGAAACGCTGAAGACGCTCACCGACCAGGGCGTGCTCAAGACGGCTCTCTCGGCGGACGACGTCTTCACCGACAAATTCCTGGCCAAGGAGTAGGTCGCGCCATGTCGCGGGCCAAGGGATCGATGAGCGCCTATCGGCACGCGAGCCGGTCCCGCTCCACGCCGCAGGACACGGCGCGCGCTCCCTTGGCCGCGTCGCTGCGGTCGAGCGTGATCTGCACCCGCGTGGCATATGCGCGGCCCGACAGGCCGCACCACAGCCGCTCGACCGGCAGGTTCTCGCGCTTGTCGTTGAGGATCGTGAACGTGCCGGTCTTGGCATCGAACCAGAGCTCGACACGGGCGCTCTTCCCCGGCTCGACCGTCGCGATCCCGGCCGAATACCAGTGGGCGAAGTCGGCATTGCAGGACAGCCCTTCATTGCCCGCATTCGAAATCGTCAACGGCACCATGGCGAGCCCGTCGGTGCCCTTGCGGACGATGACCTGGTGCAACTCGACCGCGTTGGCGAAGGGTGTGAACGCCAGCATCACCGGAAGGACATAACGAATCTTCACTTTGCCCGATCTCCATGGGTAGATTTTCATCGGGCAGTCTATCTCGCTTTTGCGCAATAACAATAAGAATATTGATTGGAAAATCAAACAGAGAGGGTAACATGTTAAAGATTCTTAAGAGCAGTGTAAGTGCAGTTATACTGAGCGGCGTCTTGCTGAGCGGTGCGTTTGCCGGCGAAGTCAAGTCGATCGCCATCCTGACGCCCGAAGAAGGCACCGATTACGGCTGGAACCAGCAGGGCATCGATGCCGCCAAGGCGGCGGGCAAGGCCGCCGGCGTCGAAGTGGTCGTGGCCCAGGGCCTCGGCTACGGCGATGTTCGCCCGACCTTGCGCGAGCTTGCGTCGGACGGCGCCAGCCTGCTGATCGCCCACGCCAGCGGCTACAACACCTCGGCGCCTGAAATCGCCAAGGAATTGAAGGTTCCGGTGGCGATCGTCGATACGCCGAACGGCCTGGAGAAGGGTCTCGTCGCCGACTACACGCTGAGCGGTCACCAGGGCGCCTATCTCGCCGGCCGTCTCGCCGCCAAGATGTCGCGTTCCAAGTCCGTCGGCATCGTCGTCTCGGGCGAACCCCCGTCGTGGAATTCGCAGTCGGCGGCGTTCGCGCAAGGCGTGAAGGCGGAGAACCCGGACGTCAAGATCACCTATGCGGTGATCGGACCCGCCGCCTACAGCGACGCGGCCGGCGGCAAGCGCGTCACCGAAAGCGTGATCGCGTCGGGTGCCGACATCATCTTCGGCCAGGGCAACGGTTCGAGCTTCGGCATGCTGCAGGCAGTCGAAACGACCAAGGCAGCGGATGGCGGCAAGGTCTATTTCATCGACGTCATCGGTGACAAGTCGCCGATCGACAAGGGCTTCCTGCTGTCGTCGGTGGTGTGGAACATCGAACCCGTCTACGCGGCGATGATCGCCGACCTGAAGGCCGACACGTTCGGCACCAAGCACTATACGATCGGCCTCAAGGACGACTCGGTGAAGCTGCTGAAAACCGCTGCCATTCCGGACAATGTCTGGACGGAAATCCAGGCACTGCGCGAAGACGTCATTTCCGGCAAGATCAAGGTCGATCCGGTCTATGACGCGGCCGCCGTCAGGGCATTGATGACCAGCGTCGCCCAGTAAGGCGATCACGGTCGGCTGCCGGAGGGGTGAACCGTTCACCTCTCCGGCCGATTACCATTTTTTGGTGTTGGGCTTTCATGAGCAGTTCTTCTTCATCGTCCGTTGCCGGGCGCGACATCGTCGCGCTTGAAGGCGTGACCAAACGGTTTCCCGGGATCGTCGCCAATGACAGTGTCGATCTGTCGATCCGCCCTGGCGAGGTGCATGTTCTGCTGGGCGAGAACGGTGCCGGAAAATCGACATTGATCGGCATGCTGTCGGGGCTGCAGCAGCCGGACGAAGGGCGCATACTGGTCGACGGCAAGCCGACGCCGATCACCTCGCCGCGCCATGCGCTGGCGCTGGGCATCGGCACCGTCTTCCAGCACATGATGCTGGTGCCGACGCTGACGGTGGCGGAAAACCTGTTGCTTGGCGGACCCTGGTGGCAACGCCCCAGGACCGAGGAGCTTGAGGCGCGCGTCGCCGAGATCACCCGCAGCCTCGGCATCACGGTGAAGCTGCATGCCAAGGTATCGGAGCTTTCGCTCGGCGAGCAGCAGCAGGTCGAAATCCTGCGCGCGATGGTGCGCAACAGCCGATTGCTGATCCTCGACGAATCCACCTCCATGCTGACGCCGAAAGGCATCGACGAACTGGGCGCGCTGATGCGCCGCCTTGTCGAGCAGGGCCTGGCGATCGTCTTCATCACCCACAAGCTCAAGGAGGCGGCGGCCTTTGGCGACCGCATCTCGGTGCTGAAGCTCGGCCGCAAGGTCGGCGAGATCCCACCCGAGCGGTTTCGCGCACTGGGCGAACAGGCGATCATTTCGGAGATCGTGGAATTGATGTTCGGCAAGCAGAAGGACGATCCGGAAGCTGTCGAGCGCCCGGTCCGTACAGTCCGCACCGCTGCTGCTCCACTGCTTCAGGTCGCTGATCTGGCGGTCGCGCCGACGGACAATGCGCCCGGCCTGTCGTCGATCTCCTTCGACATCCGCCCGGGCGAGATCCTGGGCATCGCCGGCATCGATGGCAACGGCCAGAAGCAACTGGCGGAAGCGCTGGCCGGCCAGCGCGCCGCGACCAGCGGTTCGGTGCGGCTGGAGGGCACCGCCATCGAGGCACTGAGTGTCGGCGAACGCCGCAAGCGCGGCCTTCGCTACCTGACCGATGACCGGTTGGGCGAAGGCACGGTCGGCACTTTCCCGGTGTCGATCAACTTCTTCCTCAAGCAGGTTGGCGCTGCGCCCTTCTGGCGCGGCGGCGTCGAGCAGCGCGGCGAGATCGACAAGCGTGCCGCTGAACTCGTGCGCGAATACGATGTGCGCACGCCAAGCCTGAAGACCCCGGTCGCCCGGCTGTCAGGCGGCAACATCCAGAAGGTGCTTCTGGCACGCGAACTGGCTGAGGGTGCCAAGGCGGTGATCTTCAACAAGCCGACCTATGGGCTCGATCTCGCCAACACATTGGCGTCGCGCCAGCGCATCCGCGATACGGCGGCCCGCGGCCTTGCCGTGCTCTTGATCTCCACCGACCTCGAGGAGTTGCTCAGCATGTGTGACCGCGTCGCCGTCATCGCCAACGGAGCGCTGGTCGGCACCGTCGAGAACACCGACGACGCCCGCACCAGGATCGGCCGCCTGATGATCGGACTTGCCGCATGAGCATCGACACCGCACCCACGGCCAGTGCCACCGCACTCGACGCAACGAGCGCGGCGGCGGCGCGTCGCGACATCCTGCATCGGTTGCTGATGACGCTCGGCCCGATCCTCATCGCTCTCGTCATAGCCGGCTGCATCCTGCTTGCCGTCGGCGTCGACCCGCTCGCCTATTACGGCTTCGTGCTGGAGAAAGGACTGTTCTCCCCGCTCGGCATCCAGCAGACGCTGACGCGGATGGCGCCGTTGCTGTTTCTCGCCGCCGGCCTGATCGTGGCCTTTCGCGCCGGCATGTGGAATCTCGGCGGCGACGGCCAGTTCCTGCTTGGCGCGGTGACGGCGGCGGCCAGCGCTCCGGTGTTGGTGGAGATCTTGCCGGCTTGGCTGGCGCTCATCTGCTCGTTCCTGATCGCCATGGTCGTGGCCATGATCTGGTCGCTGGTGCCGGCCTTGCTGCGCGCCTATCAGGGCGTCAACGAGATTATCACCACACTGATGATGACGTTCCTCGGCACCTCGCTCGCCAATGTCCTGGTCAAGCTGGCATTTCGCGACCCCACCACGACGGTGCCGCAGACCCGCACGTTGCCGGTCGAGGACCGGCTGCCGCGCCTGTTCGATACGACCATCACCAGCGGCCTGCTGCTTGGGTTGGCGGCGATCATCATCGTGCATCTGGTGATGACGCGCACGGCGTTCGGCCTGAAGTTGCGGATCGTCGGCGCCAATCCGCGCGCGGCGGTCCATTCGGGGCTGGGCGTGCCCGGCCTGACCGTCGCTGTCTTCGCCATTTCAGCGGGGCTCGCCGGCCTGGCCGGCGCCGTCGATATCATCGGTGTGCAAGGCAATGTCCGCGCCGACTGGAATCCCGCCTACGGGCTTGCCGTCATTCCGGCGGTGTTTCTCGCCCGCATGAACGGCTTTGCAGCCATCGGCTTCGTGTTCCTGCTCTCGGTGCTGTCGATCGGCGGCGAGAGCGCGGCGCGGCGGCTCGGCGTGCCCAATCATTTCACCCTGGTGCTGGTTTCCATCGTGCTGATCGTGCTCGCTCTCGCCGAATATTTCGACCACCGATACAACCAGTCGCGGAGGGCTTGAGGCATGACCGGGCTCTTCAGCGAAGTCTTTCTCAGCGCGTTGCTGTTCGGCGCCGTTACCGCGGCGATCCCGCTGCTTTTGGCCGGCCTCGGCGAGCAGATGTCGGAGAAAGCCGGCGTGCTCAACATCGGCATCGAAGGCATGATGCTGGCCGGCGCCTATCTTGGCTTTGTCGGCGCCTTCTATTCCGGGTCGCTATGGTTGGGGTTCCTTACCGGTGCCGCCGGCGGCGTCGCGGTGGCGCTGGTCATGGCGCTGCTGTGCGTGCGCATCGGGCTGAACCAGATCGTCATCGGCATCGCGCTGACGCTCGGTCTTGAAGGCCTGACCGCGCTGCTTCATCATTTTCAGTTCTCGCGCAGCTATCCCCGCCTGCCGGCGGCGGACGCCACCGTCATTCCGCTGCTGTCGGATATCCCTGTCATCGGGCCCGCCTTCTTCAAGCATCATTTGATCGTCTATCTGGCGGTCGCGCTGGTGTTCGGCATGGGCTACCTCTATCGGCGCACGCAGCTCGGCCTCAATTTGCAGGCGGCGGGCGACAAGCCGGCCGCGCTCGACGTCGCCGGTATCGACGTCATCAGGACCCGCACCATCGCGGTACTCACGACCGGCGCGCTGGCCGGGCTCGGCGGAGCCTATCTCGCCAATGTCGGGGCCGGCCTGTTCATTCCGTTCATCACCAACGGCGCCGGCTTCCTCGGCATCGTGCTGGCCATGCTGGCGCGCGGCCGTCCGGTCTGGGTGCTGTTCGGCGCCTTGCTGTTCGGCGTGTGCCTGTCGCTGACCACGGCCATGCAGGTGGCCGGCATCAACATACCGACCGACATCACCCAGATGCTGCCGTTCCTGGCGGTGATGATCATGCTGGTGCTGTTCGGCCGGCGCGCCAGCCTGCCGGCGGCACTTGGCATTCCATACGAGCGCGGCGCGCGCTGACAACAACTCATGCGCGGAAGGGAACCGCGCCAAAACAGGAGGCAAGAATGTCGGATACCAAAGTCTACCTGCTCGACGGCGGCTCGCTCGTTCTCGACGGCTATCATGTGTTCTGGAACCGCGGCCCGGGCGGCGAAGTGCGCTTCCCCGTCTACTCGATCCTGATCGAGCATGCCGAGGGCCGCTTCCTGATCGACACCGGCTACGACTACGATCACGTCATGAAGGTGCTGCCCTTCGAAAAGCCGATCCAGGAGAAGCACCAGACCATCCCAGGCGCGCTTGGCCTGCTCGGCCTTGAGCCCAGGGATATCGACGTCGTCGTCAATTCGCATTTCCATTTCGACCATTGCGGCGGCAACAAGTATTTTCCGCATGCCAAGAAGATCTGCCACCGGACCGAGGTGCCGCAGGCCTGCAATCCGCAGCCTTTCGAACATCTCGGTTATTCCGACCTGAGCTTCTCGGCGGAGGCTGCCGAAGCGCGTGGCGCGACCGCGCAGCTGCTGGAAGGTACGACGCGCGCCAACTCGACCTTCGAAGGCGTCGACGGCGACATCGATCTCGCCAAGGGCGTCAAGCTGATCTCGACGCCGGGCCATTCGATCGGCCACTACAGCCTGCTGGTCGAGTTCCCCAAGCGCAAGCCGATCATGTTCACCATCGACGCCGCTTACACACAGAAGAGCCTTGAAACGCTGTGCCAGGCGGCTTTCCACATCGACCCGGTGGCGGGCGTCAATTCGATGCGCAAGGTGAAGAAGCTGGCCGAGGACCACGATGCCGAGCTGATGTACTCGCACGACATGGACAACTTCAAGACCTACAGGACCGGCACGCAGTTCTACGGCTGACCGGCCGCCAATCCGGAGACAAGACCATGCGCTATTCCGAACATGCCGATCCGGTCATCACTCTGACCGCGGGCCCGGTGAATGCCTATCCCGAAGTGCTGCGCGGCCTCGGTCGTACGGTGCTCTATGACTACGATCCGGCGTTTCAGCTCTTCTACGAGGGTGTGGTCGACAAGGCGCAGAAGGCGATGCGGCTGTCGAACAAGCCGGTCATCCTGCATGGCGAGCCGGTGCTCGGCCTCGAGGCGGCGGCGGCATCGCTGATCGCGCCCGACGACGTCGTGCTCAACCTTGCCTCGGGTGTTTACGGCAAAGGCTTTGGCTATTGGGCAAAACGGTACTCGCCGCATCTGCTCGAGATCGAAGTGCCCTACAATGAAGCGATCGATCCGCAGGCGGTCGCCGATATGCTCGAGGCGCATCCGGAAATCACCGTCGTTTCCGTCTGTCACCACGACACGCCGTCCGGCACCATCAATCCGATCGATGCCATCGGCGCGCTGGTTTCGGCGCATGGCGGTTATCTGATCGTCGACGCGGTCTCGTCCTTTGGCGGCATGAAGACCCATCCGCAGGATTGTAAGGCCGACATCTATGTCACCGGCCCCAACAAATGCCTGGGCGCGCCTCCCGGCCTCACCATGATGGGTGTCAGCGAGCGGGCCTGGGCCAAGATGAAGGCCAATCCCCTGGCGCCCCGCGCATCGATGCTGAGCATCGTCGACTGGGAAAATGCCTGGTCGAGGGACAGACCGTTTCCGTTCACGCCGTCGGTCTCTGAGATCAACGGGCTAGACGTCGCGCTCGACCTCTATCTCAATGAGGGACCGGAGGCGGTGTGGGCGCGTCATGCGCTCACCGCCAGGGCCATGCGCGCGGGCGTCACCGCGATGGGGCTGTCGATCTGGGCCGCCAGCGACAGCATCGCGTCGCCAACCACGACCGCCGTCCGCACCCCCGAAGGTGTCGACGAGAAGGCGCTTCGCCAGGCCGCGCGCGCCCGCTACGGCGTGGTGTTTTCGTCGGGCCGCGGTGAGACATTGGGGAAGCTGACGCGCATCGGCCATATGGGGCCAACCGCCCAGCCGATCTATGCGATCGCCGCACTCACGGCACTTGGCGGCGCCCTGAACGCAACCGGGCAGAAACTTGCAATCGGCAAAGGCATCGAGGCGGCGCTGGCCGTTATCGACGCCGACGCCTGAACCGACATACCAGATCACGGATTGAGGGAGTATTTTCATGACTGAACGGCTTGCGGGAAAAACGGCCCTGGTTACAGGCGCCGCACAGGGTATCGGCAAGGCAATCGCCGCGCGGCTTGCCGCCGACGGGGCGACCGTCATCGTCAGCGACATCAATGCCGAAGGCGCCAAGGCTGCCGCCGCGGCGATCGGCGGAAAGGCGAGGGCGATCGCCGCCGACATTTCCGATCCGGCCTCGGTCAAGGCGCTCTTCGCCGAAATCCAGGCCCTGACCGGTGGTATCGATATCCTGGTGAACAATGCCAGCATCGTGCCGTTCGTCGCCTGGGACGACGTCGATCTCGACCATTGGCGCAAGATCATCGACGTCAATCTGACAGGCACCTTCATCGTCACCCGCGCCGGCACGGACCAGATGCGTGCGGCAGGCAAGGCCGGGCGGGTGATCAGCATCGCCTCCAACACCTTCTTTGCCGGCACACCGAACATGGCGGCCTATGTCGCGGCCAAGGGTGGCGTCATCGGCTTCACCCGGGCGCTGGCCACCGAACTCGGCAAATACAACATCACGGCGAACGCGGTGACGCCCGGCCTGATCGAGAGCGACGGCGTCAAGGCGAGCCCGCACAACGAGGCGTTCGGCTTCGTCGAAATGCTGCAGGCGATGAAGGGCAAAGGCCAGCCGGAGCATATTGCCGATGTGGTTTCGTTCCTGGCCTCCGACGATGCGCGCTGGATCACCGGCCAGACGCTGAATGTAGACGCCGGGATGGTCAGGCACTAAGTCAGATAGTGACTGCTCAGCCCCGCAATGCAACCGGCGGCCGTACTATGGCCGCCCTTCGCACTTGCCGGGTCAGGCTGCGTATCTGGCAATGACGCCGGGCTGCCTCGACCACTGGGCATACCAGCTGTCGAACAGCTTGAGCTGAGCCTCGGCATAGCCGCGCTGGCTGTCGGTCAGGGCATCCGTCTCGTTGAAGTGCAGCTTGTATTCGGGAGCGCCCTTCAGCACCATCATGTGCTTGAAATAGAGCACCAGGTCGGGACCTTCGTCGAAGGAGGACAGCACGGCGAGCGCGGCGTCCAGCTCCAGCGCGCGCTGGCGGGCCTCGGCGTCGCCCTTGGCTGCCGCCTGGCTCAGCCCGACGAGGTGCAGAACCTCCTTCGGCAGCACGTTGCCGATGCCGGTGATGGCGCCGGACGCGCCGCAATTGACGAAACCGTGGAAGACGGCGGTGTCGACGCCGATCATAAGCGCCACTTCATCGTCGCGGCTGGTGATGTTCTCCGCCGCGTAGCGCAGGTCCGACGGGCCACCGAACTCCTTGAAGCCGACGAGGTTCGGATGTTCGGCGCGCAGCGCGAAGAACAGCTCCGCACGCGTCGCAAAGCCGTAATAGGGACTGTTGTAGATGACCGCCGGCAGGTCGGGTGCGGCCGCCAGGATTGCCTTGAAATGGTTGCGCTGCGCCGTCACCGACGGGCCGCGCGACAGGACGCGCGGGATCACCATCAGGCCGCGTGCGCCGACTTTCTGGGCGTGCGCCGCATGCGCCACGGCCTTGGCGGTGTTGACCGCGCCGGTTCCCACAATCACCGGCACGCCGGCCTTCACCAGGCGCTCGACGCCTTCCATGCGCTGCTCGTCGGTCAAGAGCGGCCAGTCACCCATCGAGCCGCAATAGACCACGGCCGACATGCCGGCCGCGATCAGCTCGCGTCCCTTGCGCACCAGCGCGTCGAAGTCAGGCTGGCGATCCTGCGTGCACGGGGTCATCAACGCCGGCATGGTGCCGGAAAAAACGTTAGAGGTCATTTCGGATTCTCCTTGAGGCTGGCACGCGGATTGACCAGTTTGTCCCGAAGCGGCATGGCTTGCCAAGCAAAATAGTCGTGGGCGCCAGGGATCAACGCAGGAACAACAATGCGCAGCAAAACCAGCATTCATGTCGTCGGCTGTCATGCCGAAGGCGAGGTCGGCGACGTCATCATTGGCGGCGTGTTGCCGCCGGCGGGCCGCACGATGATGGACAAGATGATCACGATGGAACGCGATCACGATCATATCAGGCGCATGCTGATCTGCGAGCCGCGCGGCAGCGTGGCGCGCCATGTCAATCTGCTGGTTCCCTCGACGCGCGAGGATTGCGCCGCCGGCGCCATCATCATGGAGCCGACGGAATACCCGCCGATGTCCGGCTCCAATACGATCTGCGTTGCCACCGTGCTGCTCGAGACCGGCATGGTGCCGATGCAGGAGCCCGAGACGCGCTTCAAGCTCGACATGCCGGGCGGCGTCATCGAGGTGCGCGCGCAATGCCGCGACGGCAAATGCGTCTCGATCACGTTCCGCAACGCGCCCGCCTTTGCCGAACGTCTCGACGCTGCCATCGAGGTTGAAGGGTTTGGCACGCTCATCGTCGACATCGCCTATGGCGGCATGTTCTACGCCATCGTCGACGCCAAGGCGCTCGGCTTCTCGGTCGCTCCCGACGAGGCGCGCGAGTTGGCGGTGGCCGGGGAAAAGATAAGGCGGGCCGCGCGCGAACAGCTCGATGTCGTCCATCCGGAGTTCGAGCATGTGCGCGGCGTGTCGATCGTGCAATTCGCCATGCCGTTCCAGGGGCCGGGTAACGTCACGCGCAACACCTGCATCGTCTCGCCGGGACGCTCGGACCGCAGCCCGACTGGAACCGGAACGTCGGCCCGCATGGCCGTGCTGCAAGCCCGGGGCTTGATGGGCGTCGGCGACGTGCTGATCCATGAATCGATCATCGGCTCGCGCTTCACGGGCAGGATCGTGGAACTGACGGAAGTCGCAGGGCGCAAGGCGATCGTTCCGGAGATCACCGGCCGGGCCTGGATCACCGGCGAGCACAGCTACTATCTTGATCCGACCGATCCCTATCCCCAGGGCTACGTGCTGTCGGATACCTGGGGCACCTCCACTTCGGTGAAGCAGTAGGACTCGTCGCGCCTGGGACTCAAGCGGGCCGAGGCCGCGCCAGGATGAAATCGTGCTCGACGTCCCAGAAGGGATTGTCGAACGCATAATCCCTGGCGCGCGACGGATCGTCGATGCGTCTGAACTCTGCCAGCAGGCTCTCCTTCACCCCGAACACGGCATCCGAATTGATGTAGGGATCGTCCGGATCGAAAATGTGGGTGGTCAGCGTCTCGAAACCATCGGCCTTCAGAATGTAATGCAGGTGCGCCGGTCGGTAGGGATGGCGGCCAAGCGCATGCAGCAGCTTGCCGACCGTGCCGTCGTCGGGGATCGGGTAGAATTTCGGCTTCACCGCGCGGAACCAGTAGCGGCCGTCGGCGCCGGTGCGGAAGACACCGCGCAGATTGAAGTCGGGCTGGATGCCCTTCTGCTGCACGTCGTAGAACCCCTCGTCATTGGCCTGCCAGACGTCGAGCACTGCATCTGCGATCGGTCTGCCTTCGGTGTCGAGGATGCGGCCATGGATGAACATGTCCTCGCCCTTCTGGTCGAGGCAGATGTTGGCGCCCATCGGCAGTTCCGGTGCGTCGGCCAGATGGAATGGCCCGAGCACCGTCGATTCCGAAGCGCCCGAGGGCTTGCGGTTGTTGATGGCGTCGACCAGCATCGAAACGCCGAGCACATCCGACAACAGGATAAACTCCTGCCGCCATTCGGTGGAGAGCTGGCCTGTTTTGGTCAGGAACAGGATCGCCTCGAACCATTCCTCCTGCGTCGGCTCGATCTCCTTGACCGCCTCATGCAGTTTCCGCGTGATGACTTCCATAACCGCCTTCAGCCGTTCGCTCCTGGCGTTCTTGTTGCGGCCGGTGACGACCTCGACCGAATTCGCCTCGGTGAAGAAGCCCTTTTCGTGCGCTTCCATATCGCTCACCTGTCCAGAATTGATGTCAGGGCGCGGCGCAGATCCGCCGTCGGATCGCTGCTGATGGCGTCCTTGCGCCAGGCTACATGCTGGTCGGGCCGCACCAAAAGCCCGCCGCTGTCGCGGATCTCGCGGGCGCGCGCCCAGTCGCCGGAAAAGTCCTGCCAAGACTGGCGCGGGCCGATGAGATGCCCCGTAATGTCGATGCCCAATTCCTTGCCGACTGCCTTGGCCGCGTCGAGCCAGCCTTGGCCGCCAATGCCGGTCAGCACGGTGAATTTGCCGTGCCCGGTCAGATCGAGCGTCGAGACCTTGTCGCCTCGATCCGAATGCACCCAGACATGCGGCAGACGCGCGCCCGGCCAGGAGGTCGGCTGGTGGTGCAATTCGGCGTCTCTGTCGAAAGCCGGCTCCTGCTGGCCGTCGGTGACGATGGCATTCGACCTGTAGCGCTGGTTCATCTCGACGCCATGGGCGTCGAATTCATAGACTTTTGAAGCGATGGTTTCGCGTATCTTGGCGCGTTGCGCTTCGGCCGCCGGCGTGTCGTCGCAGCGCGCGTCCATATTGGACTGCATCTTCACCGGGTCGATGGAATCGAGCAGGCCAAGCGCCTTGAAGATCGGGCCGAATTCCTCGATCGACTTGTTGGCGCGGGTGACGATCTGCCTGGCGACCGGCGCGCGCTCCTGTGAATAGCTGTCGAGCAGTTTTGGGCCGGCCTTGCCCTTGACGACATGGGCAAGCTTCCAGGCGAGATTGAAACCGTCCTGGATCGATGTATTGGAGCCTAGCCCATTCGATGGCGGGTGGCGGTGGATGGCATCGCCCATGCAGAACACGCGGCCCTTGGAGGTCTCAGTGGCGTACATGTTGTTGACGGTCCAGGTCGATACGGACTGGATCTCGATTTCGAGCCCGGGATCGCCGACCAGATCACGCGCCACTTTTCTCGCGAAGGCCTCGTCGACCTTCGGTGCCGGTTGGTTGATGTCGTAGCCCCAGACGATCAGCCATTCGTTCCATGGCCGGATCATGCGCACCAGGCCCATGCCGATGCCGCCGACATCGGCACCCGGCTGCACCACCCAGTAGAGCACCGACGGCCGGTGGGCGACGTATTTCGACAGATCGGCCTTGAACAGGATGTTCATCGAGCCGCCAACGCCCATCTTGCCTTCGAAGGGCAGGCCGGCATGTTCGGCGACCAGCGAATTGCCGCCATCGGCGCCGATCAGATATTTCGAGCGGATGGTGATGTCCTTGCCGGTCAACCGGTCGCGACAGGTGGTGGTGACACCGTCGGCATCCTGGACATGGGAAAGGTATTCGGTCGACATCCTCGCTTGCGTGCCGCGCGAACAGGCGGTCTTGAACAGCAGTGGCTCCATGAAAGTCTGCGGCAAATCGTTCATATGCGAGGGCGAGGAAAGCAGATGCTCGGCGCGGGAGAGCGGGTGTTTGCCCCAGCTGCGCATGCGGCCGATCTCTTCGCCGGCGAGCGAGGTGCAGAAGACGTTCTCGCCCATCAGATCCTGTTCGGTGGCGTGCATATAGGCTTCCGCCTCGACCTCTTGGCCGAGGTCGCGCAACACCTCCATGGTGCGCTGGTTGGTGATGTGCGCGCGCGGCGTCGAGGCCAGCCAGCGATAGCGGTTGATGACCATGTTCTCGACGCCATAGGTCGAAAGCAAAGCTGCGGTGGCCGAGCCCGCTGGCCCGGTGCCGATGGTCAGCACGTCGGTGGAAATGTCAGCCATGCGGCCCTCCCTTTTTGGCTAATGGTACAGGTCCGCCGGTCAGCCGGCGGCGAACCGGAAAAAGCTGGATGCCGGTGCGCTCGGCGAACAGGCCCCAAAGGCCGCGCGGCGCAAACAGCATGATGACGATGCCGATCAGTCCGAGGATCAAGAGATACCAGGAGCCGTAATCGGCCAGCAGGGTCTGCAGGATGTAGAAGACGATGACGCCGACGATCGGACCTTCGATGGTGCCGATGCCGCCGATGACGACGATGAAGATGACATAGGCGGTCCAGTCGACGACGGAGAAGGCGGCGTCCGGTGAGATGCGGGCCTTCTGCACATAGATCAGCGCGCCGGCCAGCCCGGTGCCGAAAGCGGCCGCGAGATAGACCAGCGTCTTCATTCGCCGCGCGTCGACTCCGACCGAGCGCGCGGCCTCCTGGTTGTCGCGCACGGCGGCAAGTCCCAATCCTTGCTTCGAGCGCAGCAGGCGATAGACGAGGCCGATCGTGGCGATGGCAAGCAGCAGCGCCAGCCAGTAAGTCAGGATATCGCCGGCTTCGGACGATTTGACGCCGAACAGCCCGCCGACCAGTTTCAGTGCCGGCATGTCGCGTGTCGCTTCGCGCGGCAGCGAGGTGCCGGTGCCACCGCCCAGCGCCTTCCACTGCGCCAGCGCCAGCCGGACCACTTCGGCGATGACCCAGCTGCCGATGGCGAAGTAAGCACCCTGCAAGCGAAACAGGAAGAAGGCGGTCGGGATGGCAAGCAGGGCGCTGGCAATGCCGGCGAGCAGGATCGCGATCAGCGGGTCGAGCCCGGCGAGAATGACAAGGGCGAACATGGCGTAAGCGCCGAAGCCGATAAAGGCCTGCTGGCCGACCGAAACCAGTCCAGCATAGCCGGCGAGCAAGTTCCAGTTCTGCGCCAGCACCAGCATGGTGAGGATGAAGAACAGGTCCTGCAGCACGCTGCGCGAAGCGAAGAGCGGCGCGGCGAAAGCGAGCAGGATGAGGAGCGCGGCGACAATGGCGAATGTCGCCGATGCTTTGGTTCGGGTCTCGACTTTCCAGTGCGGGATTGTGACGTAGGTCATGGCGTTCAATCCACCGCACGCGGAAACAGGCCACGCGGCCTGACCAGCAGTACCAACAGGAAGGCCAGGTGCCCGGCCAGAATCTGCCATTCCGGATTGATCGCGGCGCCAAAGGTTTGGGCGATGCCGATGACGATGCCGCCGGCGAGCGTCCCCCACAGCGAGCCGAGACCGCCGATGATCACCGCCTCGAAAGCGTAGATCAGCCGCGCCGGGCCGATGGTCGGATCGAAATTGGCGCGCGTGCCGAGATAAAGCGCGGCGATCGTCACCACCACCATGGCGATGCCGGTGGCGGTGGCGAAAATCCGCTTTGGCCGGATGCCCATCAGCCCGGCCGTGACCGGATCGTCGGAGGTGGCGCGGAAGGCGCGACCGAGCGACGTGCGGTAGAACAACTGGTTCAGCCCGACAATCACCGCGATGGCCGAAGCCAGGGTCAACAGCGGCATGACGCCGACATTGATCGGGCCTATTGCCAGCGACGCCGATTCCAGTCCGCCAACCGAAATGCGTCGGCTGTCGGCGGTAAAACCTTCGAGCAGGCCATTCTGGATGACGATCGACAGGCCGAAGGTAACGAGCAACGGCGGTAATATGTCGGTGCCGAGCGTGCGGTTGAGCAAGAAGAATTGCAGTGCCCAGCCGATCGCGAACATCAGCGGCATTGCCACCAGGGCGGCGATAAACGGATTGAGGCCAAGGACAGAGGCCAGCACCAGGATCAGGAAGGCGGCGAGCACGATGAGGTCGCCATGCGCCAGATTGACCAGCCGCATGATGCCGAAGACGAGGCTCAAGCCCGCGGCGAATAAGGCGTAGAGACCGCCGAGCAGAATGCCCTGGATGATGGTGTCGAGCCACGCCATGTCAGGCCACCCCGAAATACGCAGCGTGGATCTTTTCGCGCGTCAGATCCGACGGCGCACCGGAGAGCGTGATGCGACCCTCCATCATGCAGTAGACGCGGTCGGCGACCATCAGCGCCTGGCCGATGTCCTGCTCGACCATGACGATCGAGGCGCCGGCGGCGCGGATGCGGGGGAAGGCGGCGTAGATATCCTTGATGACGACCGGCGCCAGGCCAAGGCTGATCTCGTCGCACAGCAGCACGCGCGGGTTGGACATCAGCGCGCGACCGATCGCCACCATCTGCTGCTGGCCGCCGGACAGCGCCGTGCCCGGATTGGCACGTCTCTCCCTCAGGATCGGGAATAGCGCGTAGACGGTGTCGAGACTCCAATGTCCTTCGACCGCGCGGCCATAGCGGCCAATGAGAAGGTTCTCCTCGACGCTGAGCGAGGGAAACAGTTTTCGCCCTTCGGGCACCATGGCAATGCCGCGCGCGACGATGTCGGGAGCGGGCAGGGCGCCGATCTTCTCGCCGACGAACAGCACCGCATCGGGCTGGTTGGCCAATATGCCTGATATCGAGCGCATCAGCGTCGTCTTGCCGGCGCCGTTGGCGCCGATGATGGCTATGGTCTCGCCCTGGTTCAGCGCGATGTCGACGCCGAACAGTGCCTGGAAGTCGCCATAGCGCGCGGTGAGGTTTCTGGTCTCGAGCAGCGCCATCAGACTTCGATCCCGAGATAGATCTCGCGGACCTCGCGCGACGCCATGACGGCATCGGGCGCGCCCATACCGATAACCCTGCCGAAATTGAGCACCAGCAGCCGTTCGACCACCGAGTTCAGCGCGTGCAGCACATGCTCGATCCAGATGATCGACATGCCACCTTTGTGGATGGTGCGGATGGTGTCGACCAGCATGCCGCATTCGCCTTCGGTCAGGCCGCCGGCGATTTCGTCCAGCAACAGCAGCCGCGGCTCGGTCGCAAGCGCGCGGGCAAGTTCCAGCCGCTTGCGCTGCAATAGGCTCAAGGTCCCCGCTGGATGATTGGCGCGGTCGATCAGTCCTGTCTCGACCAGGATCTCGGCGCAACGTTCACCGACCTCGGCTTCAGTCTTGCCTGCCCCGAAGGCACCGGCGACCAGCAGGTTCTCGAACACGGTCAGTTTCTCGAAGGGTTGCGGGATCTGGAAAGAGCGGCCGACGCCGGCAAGGCAACGTTGCATCGGCGGCAGTCGTGTCACCTCGCGGCCGTCGAAGACGATGGTGCCGGCATCGGCCGATATGTTGCCGGTGATCAGGTTGAACAGCGTCGACTTGCCGGCGCCGTTCGGGCCGATGATGCCCAGCGCCTCGCCCTCGCCAAGTTCGAACGAAACCGCGTCGGCGACCGTCAGTGCGCCGAAGCGTCTCGACACATTGGAGAGGGCGAGGATGGCCATGGCTAGCCGATGGCTTCCATCTTGCCGCCGGTCGGAATGTTCGGCGCGGTCTTGTTGTCGGTGATGACGAGGTCATAGCCGCCGCCGTCCTTCAGCCGCCACTGGCCGCCGACCAGCAGCGTCTTGGCGATATTCTTGGCGGCAAAGGGCGGCAGTTTGGCACCGTCCCAGGCGATCGGCCCGACCAGCGTGTCGAGCTTGGTTGCGGCAATCGCCGCCGCCACCTTGTCGCCGTCGCCGGCTTCACCCGCCCGCTTCATCACATCCACCGCGATCTCGAACAGCGCGTGGACAAAGCCGATCGGCTGCGTCCACTGCCGGCCGGTGGCCTTGGTGAAGCCATCAGCCACCTGCGCCGAGCTTTCTCCGGTCAACGACGATTTGAACGGGTGGTTGGGTGTCCACCAGACTTCCGACGACAGGTTGTGGCCGGACTTGCCGAGCGCCTCGACCGATTGCGGGAACAGCAGCGCCTTGCCGATCGAGGCCACCTTCGGCGCAAAACCCTGCTGCTTGGCCTGGTTCCAGAAAGTGGTGAAGTCGGGCGGGATCATCACGCCGGTGATGATTTCGCACGACGCGCCCTTGAAGGCGTTGATCTGCGCGGAAAAATCGTCGGTCAGGTTCTGGTAGCGGCCGGTATCGGTCAGCCCGTAGCCGCCCTTGGCCAGCACCGGCGGAAAGCCGACCGTGCCATCGCCCCAGGCATTGCCGTCACCATCATTGGGGAATAGCCCGCCCACCTTCTTGTTGGTCTCGACCTGCGCCCACATGTTGGTGAAGACGGCTATGACGTCTTCCAGCCCCCAGAAGAAATGATAGGCGTAGTTGAACGGCTTCCACGAAGCGGGATCGCCGGGATTGCCTTGCTGGCCGATGAACCAGGGCTGCCAGGGCGCCACGGTCGACAGGCACGGCACTTCCTCGGCCTCGCAGGTGGTGGCGACCGGATTGGTGGTCTCTGGCGTCGAGGCGACAAGCATCAGATTGACCTTGTCGTTGACGATCAATTCCTTGGCGACTTCCGCCGCGCGGTTGGGATTGGACTGGCTGTCCTTGACCACGACCTCGTAGTTGAGGCCGGCGGCCTTGGTGGCGGCCATAAAACCGTCGATGATGAATTTGTCGGCCTCGGCGAAGGCGGCGAGCGGGCCGGATTGCGGGCTGACATAGCCAAGCTTGATCGGCGCATTCTGCGCGATCGCCGGCATGGGCAGGCCGCCGGCAAGCAGGCCGGTGGCGGCCGTATTCCGGATGAATTCGCGTCTGGTAATCACTGTTGTTCCTCCCTGTGTTGCCGTCAGTCCTGCGGACGTCTTCCCTCCCACGCGTCCTGCAACAGGGCGCGGATTGCGGCGCGGTCGAAAGGCCGCGGGTTCCAGTACGGGTTCTTCGTCGCGATCTCGGCGGCGCGGTCGAGGTCGGCCTGCTTGAGGCCAAGCTCCTTCAGCGTCAGCGGTGCGTCGACGGACCCGGCAAAAGCGTGGAGACCGCCGCCGGCACTGCCGCCAAAGAGATCGGCGACCGGCTTGAGCAGTTCGGGCACGGCGACGGCGTTGAAGCCGATCGTGTGCGGCAGCATCACCGCATGGGTCTCGGCATGCGGCATGTCGAAGGAGCCGCCCAGCGTGTGGCAGATCTTGTGATGCAGCGCCATGCCGACTGTGCCGAGCACCGTGCCGCACAGCCAGGCGCCGTAGATTGCGTCGCCACGGGCATCGAGATTCCTGGGTTCTCTCACCAGAACGGGGAGAGCCGCCTTCAGGGCACGCAGTCCCTCGGTCGCCATCAGCGTCGAGATCGGATTGCGGTCCTGGGCGTAAAGCGCTTCCGCCGCGTGCGCCATGGCATTGAGACCAGAGGTGACGCTCATCGCGACCGGCAGGCCGATGGTCAACTCGGGATCATAGATCACCACTTCCGGCAGGATTTTCGCATCGCGCACCGTGGTCTTTTCGCCATGTTCGGTCTGGCCGAGGATCGGCGTCACTTCCGAGCCGGCATAGGTGGTCGGGATGACGATCTGCGGCAGGTCGGTGCAATACGCGATCGCCTTGCCGAGACCGGTGGTCGAGCCGCCGCCAAGCGCGACAACGCAGTCGGCCCTGACCTCGGCTGCCTTGCGCATGGCGGCTTCGGTCACCTCGACGGGCGTGTGCATGGCCGCGCCCGAAAAGGTCCCAGCGGCCAGCGATCCAAGCCGCTTCGCCAGCGCCTCGCCATCGCCCGCCTGATGCGGCGTCGACAGCACCAGCGCGCGTCTGCAGCCGAGCTTTTCGATCCAACTGCCGACCTGCGAGGCGGCGCCATTGCCGAAGATGATGTTTGCCGGGCTGCCGGAATAGGTGAACGTTCTTGTCATGCCGCCCCCTTGCGCGCCATCGCCATGACGAAGCTGTAGTCGAGCGACCAGCCGTCGCCAGTGCTAGAGCGCATGAAGTCACCGACCAGTTCCGGCTTGACGCCGAACAGCGCGTCCTGGTCGAGGCGCGGGTCGGCACGATCGAACACTTGCGTGGTCAATGTCTCGAAATTGTCAGCGCGTATGAGGAAGTGGATATGTGCAGGCCGGCTGAGCGGATAGTTCAGGCGGCCGAGCATCTGTCCGACAGGTCCATCGTCCGGCACGCCATAGCCGTCGGGCTTGACGGTGCGGTAGTGGAAGCGGCCGTCTCTGTCGGTGATGAAGACGCCACGCAGATTATATTCCGGCTGCAGGTCGGGCTGCTGGTTCTCGTAGAAACCTTGCGCGTTGGCTTGCCAGGTTTCGACCATTGCTCCCGCTATCGGCATGCCGTCGAGATCGGTCACCCGACCCGACACGATGAGCGGCGCGCCGGCGCGATCGAGCGAAATGTCGGCGCCGTGCGGCAGCCTTGGCGCATCGGGGCGATAGAAGGGACCGCGCCCGGTGTTGGGCGTCGCGCCGTTCGGGCGGCGGGAGTTGATGTCCTCGACAAGTGCTGTGACGCCGAGCAGGTCCGACAGCAGCACCCATTCTTGCCTTTTGTCGTCGCAGGCATGGCCGATTTCGGTGAGAAACGCGATTGCCTGCCGCCAGTCCGCCGCGGTCGGTCGGGTTTCCCTGACGATCTGATGGAGGTGGTCGACGACAACAGCGAGAAAACGCGGCAGCGGCCCGGCCTTCGCCTTGAGAAGGCGCTGGGCGACCATCTCGGCCGAGTTGGCCTCGCTGAATGGTGGGATACCGGTCTGTGACATGCTCCTCCCCGGTTTCATCTCACCTGGGAACATTAACGCGGGCCAAAGACAAAGATGATGATTTCTGCCCGATTTAATATACCATATCGTTATGAAGCTCGATGAGAGGCATTTGATTCAGCTGGCAGCGGTGGTGCAGGCGGGCGGCGTCACCGAAGGTGCGGCGCTCATCGGCCTGTCGCAGCCGGCCGTGTCGCGCACGCTGTCGATGCTGGAAAAGCGGCTGGGCGAACCGTTGTTTCTGAAAGGCCGCCGGCCGTTGCAGCCGACGCCACTCGGCAAGGCGCTTGCCGATCATGGCCAGGTGATGCTGACGGCCTCGCGCAAGGCCTCCGACATCGTCGCCAATTTCAGCCAGGGCCGTTCCGGCGTGGTGCGGGTTGGCGGCACGCCGTTTTTCATGGATGCGCTGATCTCCGGCATGATCGCCGACTTCCAGAATGCCTATCCCGATGTGCGCGTCGACCAGAGCTATGGCTATCTCACGGACCTGCGCGCCGCCATCAACGCCGACCGCATCGACCTTGCCGTTTGTCCGATCGACATACTGGAGGAAGGGTCAGGGATGGAGTTCCGCGAGATCCTGCCCGGCCGCAATGTCGTCGCCTGTCGCGCCACGCATCCATTGTTGCTGCGGCGCAAGCTCAAGACCGGCGACCTGCTCGACTATCCTTGGATCGCGCCGCCGCCGGGCAGCCCGCTGCTGGAAGATCTGCGCAGCCTGCTGTTGTCGCTCGGCGCCACCGAGATCAAAATCCGCTATTCCGGGGGATCGCTGACCAGCGCCGTCAACTACATGAAGGAGACTGATGCGCTGACCGTGCTGCCGCACAGTGTGGTCTTTGCCTTTCGCAAGGACAAGTCGATCACGGCGCTTCCCGTTGCCATTCCGCATCCCGAGCGGGCGCTCGGCCTGCTTCGGCGCGCCGACACGCCGCGCGCACCGGCCGTCGATGCCTTCGCCAAACACATCCGCCAGAGCTTCGACAACCTCAAGCATCTGATCAAGCGCCATGAGCAGGCGGTGGTCTGGGGCATGTAAACTGCATTCTTGCTGCGCACGCTGTTTGATTCAGCGAGCCCAGCCTGACATAGAATTCGCGCATGAACATAAATGGTATTTGCGATCCACGCTTTGCCGCCGTTGGCGAGGCATTCGCCGAATGTTTTGCCCAAGGGCTGGAACATGGCGGTGGCGTATCCGCCGTCGTCCACGGCAAGACTGTCGTCGATCTGTGGGGAGGCCACGCGGATGCCGCGCGCACCCGCCCCTGGCGGCAGGACACGCTGATCAATGTCTGGTCCTCCACCAAAGGCGTCGTGGCGCTGGCGATCGCAATGTTGGTGGAGCGCGGCAGGCTGGATTATGCCGCACCCATTGCCCGCTACTGGCCGGAATTCGCGGCCAGCGGCAAGGAGCGCATCACGCTCGATCAGGTGATGTCGCATCAGGCCGGGCTGAATGGTCTTGCCGTGCCGATGGACGAAGCAGGAATGTTCGCGTGGACGTCGTTTGTCGACGCGCTTGCGGCCATGTCGCCGCTATGGGAGCCTGGCAGCCGCTGCATCTATCACGCCCTGACCTATGGCCACCTTGCCGGCGAAGTGCTGCGCCGCGTCGACGGGCGAAGCATCGGCCGCTTCATCGCGGAAGAGATCGCAGGCCCGCTCGGAGCCGACTTTCATGTCGGTCTGCCGGACCGCGAGGATTCCAGGGTCGCCGAGATGATCGAGGGTCCCAGGACTTCGGACTGGGTCGAGTTCGTTCGCGCTTCGCCATTTCCCCACGCAAGCGACAATCCGGCGCCGCGTGCATTGGCCCCCAACGACCGCGTCTGGCGCGCCGCCGAGGTGCCGGGCGGCAATGGCCAGTCGACGGCGCATGCCCTGGCACGTATCTACGGCATGATGGCAGCAGGCGGGGTCTGGGAGGGCAAAGCTCTGATCGGCCGCGCGGCGATCGAGGAAGCAACGCACCTGCGCATTCGCGGCATGGATGACAGCTTCGCGGTTCCAACGGCCTTCGCCGCCGGCTATCAGATGGAGGATCCGCTCTATGCCGGCCGTGCGTCGCCGCAAACGTACGGTCACACAGGCTGGGGCGGCGCCATCGGCTTTGCCGATCCCGGTGCCGGCGTCGGATTCGGCTATGTCACCAACCGCATGCTGGGTTTTGACGATTTGGACCCACGCCGCAAACTGTTGATCGACGCCGTTTACGACTCGCTCTGACCGGATGAGATGGCGGGCTATCGATCGGCGGTACGCCGATCGATCAGTTCCTCCACTTTCTCGAGGCTGAAGATATCCTCGAGCGCCAGATGGGCGGCGCCGAAAAGTGCGCTGTCCTTCTGCGGGTTGGCAAGTACGATCTGCAATTCGCGCGTGGCGAGCGGAAGGCAGCGCTGGTAGACGAGTTCGCGGATACCCGACAACAGGAACTCGCCGCCCCTGGCGAGCGTGCCGCCGACCACGATCAGGCTCGGGTTGAGTATGCTGACGACATCGGAGGCGACTTCGCCGATCACCCGTCCGGCGCCGCGCAGCAGCATCAGCGCCTCCGGCTTCTGCATTTCGACGAGCGAAATGACATCGCGCGCATTCTCCGCCTTGAAGCCCCTGCTCGTAAGATCCCGGGCAATCGCCCAGCCGCCGGCGCGGGCTTCGACGCAGCCGAGCTTGCCGCAGCGGCACAAGGGCGCATTCTCGGAGCTGAACTGGATATGGCCGATATCGCCGGCAGCCCCTTGGGCGCCACGGAAGATCTTGCCGCCGGCGACAATGCCGCTGCCGATACCCGTTCCCGCCTTGATGAAGAACATATCATCCACATGCCGGAAATTCTGACGGTGTTCGTGGATCGCCATCAGGTTCACGTCGTTTTCGACATAGATCGGTGCATCGAAACGTCCGCGCAGCCAGCCGATGATGTCGAACTCGTCCCATCCGTGCAGGACCGAAGGACCGACGACGCGGCCGCGTTTGAAATCGACAGGCGTCGGCATGCTGAGGCTGACGCCAAAAAGCGAGCCGTGGCTGGCTCGGGCCTTGGCTGCGAGGGCGTCGAACCCGTCGGCGATCTGCGCGAGCGAAACCGCCGGTCCGTCCGACGCGTTGAATGGGATCGTGCTTTGTGAAACGATCGCGGGCTCAAGGTCCATGGCGGCAAGGTGGATGTAAGTTTCGCCAATGTTGGCGACCAGAAAGAAGCCCGCCCGCTCGTTGATCCCAAGCACGCGCGTCGGCCTGCCGCCGCTCGGCATGGTGCGGGCGGTCTCGCGGACAAGGCCGGTGTCGATCAACGCATTCAGGCGCTGGGTAACAGTCACGCGCGACAGCCCTGACGCATCGAGCAGCGCAGACCGGGACGTGGCGGCGCCGGTGGCAATCAGCGAGAGGATCTCGCCGCTGTTCACAAGCGCGGGATGTTCCGCCGTACCGTTTGTCCTTGCCATTCCACTGTCCCCTTCGCCTTGAGATTTAGCCATAAACCCTGGGGAGATAAAGGCGCGTCCACAAGAAAGCCGCGCATGTTTTGTACAAAAGTATGCAATAATGCGTTGACTTAAAGATATATCGATGAATAAGAGGAATACGTCGCCGAATTGGAAAGGCAGCAGGCGAGATGATCGCAACCTATGTCATCGGCTTGGACTACGGCACCGGGTCAGCGCGCGGCGTCCTGCTTGATGCGGCGAGCGGTGAGCAGATCGCCAGTCACACCCATGCCTATCGCCACGACGTCATGACGCAAAGCCTGCCTGACGGCAAGCTTCTGCCGCGATCGTGGGCGCTGCAGAACGCCGCCGATTATCTCGAGGCGGCGCAAGAAATCCTCGATGTGCTGGGGCGTGGCCGGGTCATCGAGTCGATCGGGCTCGGCTTCTCGGCCAGTTCCCCGATGCCGGCCACCGCCGACGGCACCGCCCTTTCCGAACTTTATCCCGGCGAGCCGCATGCCTATGTCAAATTGTGGAAACATCGCGCCGCGCAGCCCTATGCCGACGCGATCAACCGCCGGGGCGGGGCCTTCCTGCGCAATTTCGGCGGCAAGCTTTCCGGGGAATGGCTGCTGCCGAAGGCGGCTGAGATTGCGGACGAAGCACCGCACATCTGGAGTGCGGCCGGCCGGTTCATCGAGTCCGGCGATTGGCTTGTCTGGCAGTTGACCGGCCGCGAAGTGCGCAGCCTGGGCTTCGCGGCCTACAAGGCCCAGTATTCCGACGCGGAAGGCTACCCGCAGGGCATCGTGCCCGGCCTGGCCGAAAGGCTGTCGGTGCCGCATCGCATCGGCAGTTCGGGAGGCCGCCTGTCAGATTCATGGCGGACTCGCACCGGCATCAGCGGTCGCGCGATCGTTGCGGTGGCGGTGATCGATTCCCACGTCGTGCTGCCCGCGGTTGGGGCCGTGTCGTCAGGCTGTCTCGTCGGCGCGCTCGGCACGTCGGCCGTCTATCTGTTTTTGAGCGAACAGTTCCGCCCTTTGCCGCCCGGCATCGAAGGCGTGGCCAAGGATGGGTCGGTGCGCGATCTCTGGTGCTACGAGGCCGGGCAGGCCGGCTTCGGCGACACGCTCGCCTGGTTCGTGAAGGCATTTCCGCGCGGCGCCGACGAAGCGGAAAGTTTCCGTATCTACAACCACGAGGCAGCCGGGCTCGAACCCGGCACCAACCATCTCGTGGCGCTCGACTGGTGGAACGGCAACCGCGTGCCGCTTGCGGATTCAAACCTAAGCGGCTTGCTGCTCGGCCTCACCACCGAAACCACCGGCGTCGGCATCTATCGCGCGTTGATCGAGTCCCTATGCTTCGGCGCGCGCACGGTGGTCGACCTCTTCGAGGCCGGCGATTTTGCCATCGACCGCATCATCCTGACCAGCGGTCTCGCCCAGAGCAATCCATTGCTGGTGCAGATCATGGCCGACGTGCTGGGCCGCGTCGTGGAGGTTCCAAGCATTACCCATGCAACGGCTGTCGGCGCGGCGGTTCATGGCGCGGTCGCGGCGGAACTGGTGAGCGGCTTCGCCGAAGGCACGGCCCGGTTCGGCGCACGCACCTTCACGCCCTACCAGCCGCGCCCGGAAAGTGCCGCCGCCTACCACGTTCTCTACAGGACCTATCGGGAGCTCAGCGGCAGCCAGACCGTGCGCAATGCCATGCACGATCTCAACGGGGCCGCGTCGCTGTCGCTCGACCAGCCGAGGGAGGAAACGAAATCGGTCGCCTGAGCGAGGCGATTGCGGGCCTCCTAGGCGTCTGCTGCCTTGCCCAGGTATTATGTATAAAAGCATACATAATTACCTACATAATGTTTGACCGTATGCAAAACTTATGCGTTAATCCGCGAGCCTTTGAGGAGAAAGGTTCAACAACTCGGGAGGAGTTCATGTCCATTTTGCATATCTCGACGGGCGCCAGATCCGGAGCCCTCGTCAAGTCGGCCGCCGCCGGCCTTGTGTTTTTCGGAACCGCCTTCGCCGCGACCGGCCACGCCTCGGCCGAGGAAGTCATCGTCGGTCTCGTCACCAAGACAGAGGTCAATCCGTTCTTCGTGAAAATGCGACAGGCCGCCGAAGAGGAAGCCAAGGCCAAGGGCGTCAAGCTGATCGCCCGCGCCGGCAAGTTCGACGGCGACAATGAAGGCCAGGTCACCGCGATCGAGGATCTGATCAGCGCCGGCGCCAAAGGCATATTGGTGACGCCGAACAACTCGACCGGCATGCTGGGCATCATCAAGAAGGCGCGCGATGCAGGCGTGCTGGTGATCGCGCTGGATACGGCGACCGATCCCGCCGATGCGGTCGACGCCACCTTCGCCACGGATAATTTCGAGGCCGGCGTGCAGCAGGGCACCTATGCCCGCAAGGCGCTCGGCGACAAGAAGCCGGTGCTGGCCATGCTCGATGGAACGCCAGGTGGCACGGTCGATACGTTCCGTCACAATGGCTATCTGAAGGGCTTTGGGCTTGCCGAGGGCGATCCGGCCATCGCCGGCTCGGCCATCACCAATGGCGCGCAGGACAAGGGCCAGGTCGGCATGGAAAACCTGCTGTCCAAAAACGGCGACATCAACGCGGTCTACACCATCAACGAGCCGGCCGCCGCCGGCGCCTACGCGGCCTTGAAATCCTTCGGCAAGGAAGCCGATGTCATGCTGACCTCGATCGATGGCGGCTGCGCCGGCGTCCGCAATGTCAAGGCCGGCCAGCTCGCCGCCACCGTCATGCAGTTCCCCTACAAGATGGCGGCCAATGGCGTCGACGCGGTTGTGGAATATGCCGCCAGCGGCAAGAAGCCAACCGGCTTCGTCAACACCGGTTCGTTCCTGATCACCGACAAGCCGATCGCAGGGATCGACTCCAAGGACACCGAATGGGGCCTCAAGAACTGTTGGGGCGACTGATCTTAAGAACCCTCCCGGCGGGACCATGCCGGACAGGCCGTCGACAAGGCGGTATCTGTAGCGGCATGGTCCCGTTCGTTTCCGGCCCGACCCTTGGGCCGGGAGACGTGACGATCGTTCCAGAGGGGTCCTATGAATTCGGCATCAGCACTCGCTTCCGGCAGGCCATCCACGATTGCCAAGAGGCTCATCGCCACGCCATCGGTCGGGCCGCTGCTCGTGCTGCTCGCCTTCGGCGTGATCTTTTCGCTGACCAATCCGCGTTTCCTCGCCACGCAGAACCTGTCGATCATTCTCCAGCAGACCGTGATCATCGGCACGCTGGCCATTGGCCAGACCTTGATCATCCTGACCGCCGGCATCGACCTCGCGGTCGGCGCGATATGTGTGCTGGGCACCATCCTTGCCGGAAAGCTGGCGAACAGTGGCTATGACCCCGTCTTGGCCATGGCGCTCGCCGTTCTCGCCTGCACGGCGGCCGGTGTCGCGGCTGGAAGCCTGATCGCCGGCCTGCGCCTGCCGCCCTTCATAGTCACCCTCGGCATATTGGGCATCATCACCGCCGCGCTCAGGCTGATTTCGGCCGGCGGCGCATTCCCCGTCACCGACGCATTTCTCGGCTGGACCGGAAGCACCATTCGCCTCAACGGTTTCATCCTTACCTACGGCGTCATCATCATGCTCCTGCTCTATGGCGTGGTCTGGTTCCTGCTCAACCAGACCCAGTGGGGGCGGCATGTCTACGCGGTCGGCAACAATCCGGAGGCCGCCCGGCTTGTCGGCATACCGGTCGGCCGGCTTTTGCTGTCGGTCTATGTGCTTGCGGCGTTCATCTATGGCATTGCGGCCTGGCTGGCGCTGGGCCGCATCCCCAATGCCGACCCCAATGCCTTGCAGACCGCCAATCTCGATTCCATCACCGCAGTCGTCATCGGCGGCACCAGCCTGTTCGGCGGCCGGGGCGGGTTGATCGGCACGCTGATTGGCGCGCTGATCGTTGGTGTCCTGCGCAACGGGCTGACACTCGCCGGCATCGATCCGCTCTGGCAGGATCTGATCACTGGCATTCTGGTGATCGTTGCGGTCGCGCTCGACCAGTTGACCAGGGGGAGGCGGTGATGGCGCCTGTGGAACCGAGAGCGCAGGCGGCGACCGCCTCAGCTGGCGTCATCCTCGAAGCGCGCAATGTGGTCAAACGCTACGGCCACGTCACCGCCCTCGACGGTGTCGATTTCGAATTGCGCGCCGGCGAGATCCTGGCGGTGGTCGGCGACAATGGCGCCGGCAAGAGCTCGCTGATCAAGGCGTTGACCGGCGCGCTCGTCCCCGACAGCGGCGAGATCCTGCTGGACGGCCAACCCGTCCATTTCAAGGGGCCGCTGGAGGCACGCAAACTGGGCATTGAGACAGTCTATCAGGATCTTGCTGTTGCGGCGGCACTCGATATCGCCAGCAATCTGTTCCTCGGCCGGGAACGCCGCCGCCCAGGCTTCCTCGGCAATGTGCTGCGCATGCTCGACAAGAAGGGCATGCGGGCGGAGGCGGAACGCAGCATGGCGGACCTGAAATTCCGCCTGCCGTCGATCAACAGCGCAGTCGAATCCCTGTCCGGCGGCCAGCGTCAGGGCGTGGCGGTCGCGAGAGCCGCATTGTTCGCCAAAAAGCTTGCGATCATGGATGAGCCGACGGCCGCACTTGGCGTGCGCGAAACGGGCCAGGTCCTCGACCTGATCCGGGCCATCCGGCAGCGCGGACTGCCGGTCGTGCTGATCAGCCACAACATGCCGAATGTCTTCGAAATCGCCGACCGCATCCACATTATGCGCCTCGGCCGACGCGCGGCCGTGGTCAGTCCGAAAACCCACACCATGGCCGATGTCGTCGCCATCATGACGGGTGCTGCGAAGGTCGAGCAAGCGACCCGATCTCAAGCCGGTTAGCTGTCGGTCCGGACTTCAATACAGACGGAAAATGGGGGCCGCCGCCGAAGCAGCGGCTATCCCTGGTCTCGGCCTCATCGGCAGGTGTAGCCGCCGTCGATGGGCAGATGGATGCCGGTGATCATCGAGGCGGCGTCGCTGAGCAGGAAGACGATCGGGCCGGCGACTTCATCCTCGGTCGCCCAGCGGCCGAGCGGCATCTGTTTCAGGAACGGCTCGGCAACATGCGGCTGGCTCCAATGGCCTGACGAGATCGGCGTCATCACCACGGTCGGGTTCACGCTGTTGACGCGGATGTTGTATTTGCCGAGTTCCAGCGCCGAGCAGCGCGTGATGTTCTCCAGCGCCGCCTTGGACGAGCCATAGGAAATATGGCCGTCGAGCGCGACCAGCGCCGCCTGGCTGGAGACGTTGACGATGGCGCCACCCTTGCCGATCGCCACCATCTGCCGCGTCGCATATTTGGTGACCAGCAAGGCGCCGCGCGCATTGACGGTGATCACCTTGTCGAAGATGGCGATGTCGGTGTCCATCGGCGTCGCGATCTCGCCCCCGAAGCCGCCGCAATTGACGACGCCCCACAGGTCGAGACCTTCAAGCGCGTCACGGATCTCCTCCTCGGAGGCGAGGTCGAAGGTCACTGTCCGGCAGCCGGTCTCCCTGGCGATTGCCGCAAGCGCCTCTTGCGAACGGCCAGCGGCGATCACATTGGCGTTGGCCTTGACCAGATGCCGCACGGTGGTGCCGCCAATGCCGCCGCTGCCGCCCGTCACCAGAATATTGCGTCCGTGAAAATCCGTCATGATTCCCTCTTCGTGGTATCTTTCAAACTCGTGTCAGGCGGGCTCGGTGGCTGGCGCCGTATCGGAAATCCGTTGACCTGCCTCGTTGAACAGATGGCAGGCATGGGGCGGCAAGGTGATGGCGATGCGATCGCCCGCACGTGCCATGCGGCCGCCGCTGTCACGGATGACCAGGCTGTCTTCGCCGTCGCGCACATGAATGAAGGTGTCGCTGCCCAGGAGCTCGACCACGCTTGCCTGCACGACGAACGCACCGGCCTGACCCTCGCTGGACAGCACGATATGTTCCGGGCGAATGCCGACCGTCACTTCGACGCCCGGCCGCAGTGCCTGCGAAACCGGCATGGTGAGTGAAAGCCCGAGGTCCAGGCTGACCGTCGCCAGATTGCCTTCAACCGTGTCGACACAGCCCTTCAGGAAATTCATCGCCGGTGACCCGATGAAGCCGGCGACGAACAGATTGGCCGGCCGGTGATAGAGGTCGAGCGGCGCGCCGACCTGTTCGATGTGCCCGCCATTCATGACCACGATGCGGTCGGCGAGCGTCATCGCCTCGACCTGGTCGTGCGTGACATAGACCATGGTCGAGGCAAGCTCCGCCTTCAGCCGAGCGATCTCGACGCGCATACCAACACGTAGCGCCGCGTCGAGATTGGAGAGCGGCTCGTCGAGGAGGAACAGCTTCGGCTTGCGCGTCATGGCCCGGCCGATGGCGACGCGCTGGCGCTGGCCGCCGGAAAGCTCGCGCGGCTTGCGTTTGAGATAGGAGCCGAGCCGCAGTTTCTCGGCGGCGCGGCCGACGCGCTCGGCGATCTCGGCGAGTGGCGTGCGTGCGATCTTCAGGCCGAAGCCGATGTTGCGGTCGACATTCATATGCGGATAGAGCGCGTAGGACTGGAACACCATGGCCACGCCGCGTTCCGGCGGCTCGGCACCGCTCATGTCGACGCCGTCGACCAGGATGCGGCCCGAGCTGATCGGCTCCAGCCCGGCGATGATGCGCAGCAAGGTCGACTTGCCGCAGCCCGACGGTCCGACCAGCACACAGAACTCGCCATCCTCGATGGTCAGCGACAGTTCCGGGATGACCGTGGTGTGGCCGAAGGCCTTGGTGACCTTGTCGATGGTGAGCGTCGCCATGGGCCTAACCTTTCACCGCGCCGGCCAGCAGGCCGCGCACGAAGGCGCGCTGCACCAGCACATAGAGGAGGATGAGGGGGAGCGCGATCAGCGTCAGGATGGCGAAGAGCGCGCCGGGATTGGCCATATAGAGGCCGGAATACTGCATCGGCACGATGGTGAGCGTCTTCATCTCGCTCTTGGTCAGCACGATGAGGGCGAGGAAGAACTCGTTCCAGGTGACGATGAACTGCCAGATGGTGACGAACACCAGCGCCGGCCGCACCAGCGGCAGGGCGACATGCCAGTAGGTCTGCCAGGGGTTGCAGCCATCCACGCGCGCGGCCTCGAAAAGTTCACGCGGCGCGTCTTCCATGAAGGCCTTGAGGATGACCATGGCGAACGGCACGCCGAGCGCGGCATAGGGCAGGATGAGACCGATATAGGTGTTCACCCAGCCGAAATTCTTGAGCAGGATGGCGAGCGGCAGCACCATCGAGGCGAGCGGCACCATCAGCGTCGTCAGCAAGGTCGTGTAGAGCAGCATCGAGCCCTTCAGCCGCAGGATGGCGCAAGCGAAAGCAAACAGCGACGAGACCGCGACCACGATCGCCACCGTCGCGACGGTGATGATCAGGCTGTTCAGGAAAATGCCGCCCAGCGGGTTGTCGCGGATGACGGTGACGAAATTGTCGAAGGTCACCGGCCAGGTGAACAGAGCGGCGTCGAAGGCCTGCGCCGGCGTGCGCAACCCGATCGACAGCATGTAGACCTGCGGCACCATCCAGAAGCCGAGCACGATGAAGAGCACGGAGTGGATGACCACGCCACGGATGCGGCTGCGGGCGAGCGGCGCCATCAGGACTCCTCTCGTCCGGCCGGCGATAGGCGGGCGCCGAGCACGGCGATCTGGATCAGCGACAGCGCGAGCGCGACGACCAGCACGATGACGGACAGTGCCGCGCCGGTTCCGGTGTCACCCAGCACGAAGCTCTGCTTGAAAATGAAGGTGCCGAACACCTCGCTCGCGCGGTTCGGGCCGCCACCGGTCATCAGATGCACGATCGGGAAGGTCTGCAGCGTACCGATAACGCCGAGCAGCAGCAGCGATTTTGTCGCCGGCGCCAGCATCGGCACGATGACGTGGACGGCAAGCCGCCAGCCTCGGGCGCCATCGATGCGGGCGGCGTCGAGCACTTCGCTCGACAGATTGGCGATGCCGGCGATGTACATCAGCATGGAAAAGCCGGTCCATTGCCAGATGTTGACGACGATCAGCGCGTAGATCGCGGTCTTCGGGTCGCCGATCGGCGATGTCATCATGACGATGCCGATATGCTTCAGATACTCTTGGGCGATGCCGTAATAGGGGGCGTAGATCTGCACCCAGACCAGGCTGATGACCGAAACCGAGGTCACCACCGGCAGGAAGAACATGGTGCGGAAGAAGCCGCGCAGCGCATGCGTGTGGCGCTCGATGAAATAGGCGAGCAGCCCGCCGATCAGCATCTGCACGGGGATGGTGATGGCGCCCCACAGCGCCATGTTGCGCACCACGATCCAGAAGGTCGGATCGCTGAGAATGGTCGTGTAGTTGGCAAGCCCGGCAAACACCACGCCGCCATCTGTTTTGCCGGCGTAAAGACTTTGCTCGGCAACCCACAGGATTGGATAGGCGACGAAGACGACAAACAGCAGCGTTGCCGGCAGGGCGAAGAGATAGAGCGTCGAAGCTCTCGATGCCGATCGCCGTTTCACCGCCGCGACGGCGGCTCCGGCTCGCATGGCCTCTGCGCTCATAATGCTCGCCATCTTACACTGAAAAAGGGCCGGGCGCGTCTCCGCGCCCGGCAGTTGGGTCATGGGTTATTTCGCCGCCAGAGCCTTCTCGGTCGCTGCCTGGACGGTGGCGAGCGCAGCTTCCGGCTCGATGCTGCCGGCCGCGACACCGGCCAACGCATTGTCGAGCGCCTCGGCGACCGCCGGTGAGGCAAAGCGTTGGTTCTCGGCCTTGGGCAGGTCCGCCATGAAGCGGGCCGACATGTCCTTGACGTGGTCGGTGATGTCGCCCTTTGGCGCATTGCCGTCAAACGCCGGCAGGTCGTTGAGGTCGTTCAGCGCTTCCTGCAGGCCGACGCCGTTGGTGAGTTCGGCAAGGAAGGTCCAGGCTTCCGGCTTCTTGCCGCCATTCTTGGTCAGGCCATAGCCGATGTCGATGCCGCCGACCGGCGGGCTGGCGGAATTGCCGTCCTTCACCGGAGGCAGATAGAAGAAGTCGAAGCCATCCATGTTCTGCACGAATTCCGACAGTGGCGGCGGGAACTTGCTCTCCTGCATCCACCAGGAACCCAGCGCCATCATGCCGACCTTGCCCTGCGCGAAGAGCTGCGCGCCGGTCGGATAGGCATGTGCGCCAAGCGCGCCCTGCTGGAAGATGCCGTCGTCGAACAGGCCCTTCCAGGCCTTCATGGCGGCGACGAGTTCCGGTGCCGTCCACTTGGCCTCGCCGGCTTGCGCCTTGTCGGTGATCCCAGGTGCAAACTGGTTGGCGAGCATCAGGAAGACATTCTCGTTCTGCCAGCCGTCGGCGGCGCCCTGGAACATCGGGATATAGCCGCCATCCGTCAGGGCCTTGGCGGTCGCCTTCAGATCGGCATAGGTCTTCGGCGGCGAAAGGTTGAGTTTCTCGAAGATCTTGCGGTTGTACCAGATGCACAGGACCTGCGATTCCTGCGGGATGATGTAATAATTCTCATCGCCCTTCGGATTGCCCATCAGCATCTGCTTGCGGTTGACGGGAAAAACCTTCTCCGCCCATTTGTCGCCCCACTGCTTGGCGGCGCGTTCGTTCACCGCTTCGAGGTTTTCGCGATACTGCTGGGTCAGCGAACCCGGCTGCAGGCCGATGACGTCGGGCAGGCTGCCCGAGGCAGCCGCAGCCTTCAGCGCGGTTATGTATTCGGGCGAGTAGTTGTAATAGGTGTAGTTGACCTTGATGTCGGGATGCGCCTTCTCGAAAGCGGCGATCGACTTTTGCATCGTGCTCTGGACGAACCAGGACCAGACGGTGACCTCTTTCTGCTCGGCATTGGCAGCGGAAGACAGAGCGGCGGCAAGGATCGTCGTCGCAAGAAACAGCATTTTTCTCATCATATTCCTCCCTTTTTTGCTCCCAGATAAGCGCGTCGCGAGCCTCCACTCGCGGGCGCGGCGACCCATTGCCGGGTCACATTCCCAAGTGTGACGGCTCTTGCCGTCATCACGGCGTGACGGCATTTGCCGTCACACGCGTTGCTTCGGCGTCAGGCGGCTTTCGCGGCCGCCGATGTCAGCACCTCTTCGGTGATCGCCCGGTCGTCGGCGAGCGGCCGGTTCGGCGCCAGCCCGAGCTTCTGCAACTCGCCGTGATAGGCGCGCACCGCTTCCTCCGGAGCGATCGTGCCGTCGGCAACGGCCCGCATCAGCACGATGAGCTGCAGCGGCGCCTCGGCGAGGTTGATCTTGCGGCCGAAAAGGGCAAGGCGGGCGCCGTAACGCTCCGACTGGGCGACAAGCTCGAACGTGTCGCGGGTGGTGCCGGCGCCGCCGCCGAGCACGCCGACGATCAGCTCGGAATCGAAGCTGGCGAGCTCCTCCAGCGCTTTCGGTCCGTTATAGGGCGTCTTCAGGAACAGCGGCCGCTCGGCCTTCGGCACGCTCGCCAGCGACTTGATGATGTTGTCGTTGACGAACTCGCCGATCTGCTCGCGGCTGAAGCCGAGATCGATGCTCGGATTGAACACTTCGTAGAAATATTTGAAGCCGGTGCGGGCAGCCTCCGCGCGGAATTCGGCGAAGGCGTTCAAGGCGCGCAGGTCAAGCTCGACATCGTTGCTGAAGGAGACTGAATAAAGCGCGAGGTCGGTGCCGTGCGTCGGGTAGTTGGCGATGGCGCGCGTGAGATTCGCGTCGCGGAAGGGCAGGGACGCCGTCTGCGTGTAGGTGCCATGACGAACGGCGCCCCAGCACATCGTCTCCAGATTGCCGCGGATGGCGGGCTTCATCTCGCTGCCGAAGAAAGCGGCGCGCTCGTCGAGAAGCTCGAGGTTGGATTGCGACACCAGCATGATGTCGACGATGTCCTGTTTGATGATCGCCTCGATCTGGGCGATGAATTCCTGGCGGCTGCGGCGGCGCGGCGGCTTGACCGAATAGTCGAAGCCGGTCGCGGTCACGCCGGCGCCGACATCGCTGTCCTTGGCATCGGCGATGACGAAATCGGCCCGCGTGTAGCGGCCCGCGCGAATGTTCGCCAGCTTCCTGTCCAGTCTCGTGACCATCGGTATTCCTCAGTGGATCTGTTGTCGGGGCTCGGCGGCGTGCGCTTCGCCTTCGCCACGTCAAGCTCTGCGCCATTTGCGAATATTTCTCATAATCTGTCAATAGCTATCTAAATCTCTCTATTCCTGAACCTCCGCATGCCAGTCAAGGCAAGCGCACCGTGACAAAGGGTTTCCGACCAGGGATTTTGCGAAGATAAGTGATTGTTATATCACAAATTATTCGAGGAATACGATCGCAGGTCAGATTTGAGAATTTTTGTGGAGCGGCTCGTTGCCGACGTCGAGGGCTGGCAGTTTTGACGATGGATTTATGCACACAGAGTGCAAAAAGGCGAAAATCGCATTGACGATTTGAAAGATAATGGTAGCAATTGACAGCGCGCCAGGCGAGGAGAAGCGCGAGATGAATCATGCTTTCACCGGATCGTTCGCGCAGCGTTATGCCGCGCTGATCGATCCACGATCAGGCCCGCTCGGCGCACACGCTCTGTCCTCGGCCGGGCTTTTCCTGTGCGGCATCAGCGCCTGCGTCGATGCGCGGGTCGAGATGACCGACATCCAGCCGCTGCTTGATGCGCCCGTCGACACGCAGGCGGGGCGGCTTGCCGCTATGCTGGTTTCGCGCGCCGCGCGCGGCATCGGCGGCGAAGTGCGTTTCGATTGGCCGGAAGGTCCAGCGTGGCTGCGCGAGCGCCTCGAGCCACGCTATGCGTTGGGCGGAACCGGGCCGCAGGCGGCCTGGGTGCTGGCTCAACTCGGCGTCCGCTCCCTGGTCGCGCTCGAGGATCGCCACGCCCTGATGCTGCGGCAGATACCGCCGGGGGTTCTCCTGGCAGACAAGGGTGAACTCAAACCGGTCGACAAGGTGCAGGCTTGTGGCCCGCACATTCCGGAAATCTTCATCTTCGAATTCACCGCCGGCCGGGCGATCGGCACTGTCGTGCCGACCCGTTCCTCCCGCGTCGTCGTGCGCTTCCGCGACCGCGGCATCCAGCATGACGGGGATTTCGAGGCTCTGTCGCGCCGGCTGGCGTCCTCGGCCGCCGCTGGGTTGCTTTCCGGGCTGAACGACGAAGCAATCGAAAATGTCGGCGCCGCCAGCCGCCATGTGTTTTCGCTTGGCCGTGACTGGAAGGCCGCCGGCCTCAAGACGATCCATTTCGAGCTGGCGGGCTATGTCTCGCAAAAGGCGGTCGAGGAACTGCTTTCCCACGCAGGTGGCGCCATCACCTCGCTCGGCATGAGCCATTCCGAACTGCTTGCCATGAACCCGTCGACCGATCATCCGATGGAAGCCCTGATCGCGCTCGGCGAGCGGCTCGGCCTCGAGCGGGTCTGCGTGCATGCCGACACATGGGCGGCGGCCGTGACGCTCAACGATCCGGCCGAAGAGGAACTGGCGCTGATGGCAGGCTGCGCTATCGCCAGCGCCAGGGCCGCCAATGGCGCGCCGGCCAAAACCATCGCGATCGCGACGGCGGCCGAGTTCCATCCGCTGCCTTTCGAAACGCCCGTTCGCAGGGGACGCTGGACTTTCGTCGCCTGTGCGTCTCCCTATCTGGACAGACCGGCGACGACGCTCGGCCTCGGCGACAGTTTTACCGCCGGCTGCCTGCACATCCTCGGACGAAACCGTCACGCCGACACCGGCGCTAACCTCAGACATGCCAGAAGGACACCTTAATGTTTCTCGAACGCTTCCGCCTTGACGGCAAGACGGCTTTCATCACTGGCGGCGGCCGCGGCATCGGCCTGTCGACGGCCGAGGCGCTGGCCGAGGCCGGCGCTAGGGTCATCATTTCAGACATGGACCCACAGGTGCTGGCGGCCGGACTCGAGGAGCTGAAGCAGAAGGGCTATGAGGTCGAGGCGGTGCAGCTCGACGTGACGAACTCAAAGGCCGTTGCCACGGCCGCGCGGTCCGCCAATGAACGCCATGGCGCGGTCGATATCCTGATCGCCAATGCCGGCATCGCCTGGCCCGACACGCCCGGCGAGGCGATGAGCGACGAGGTGTGGCTGAAGGTGGTCGATGTCGACCTGAACGGCGCCTATTGGTCGTGCCGCGAATTCGCGAGACCAATGCTGGAGCGCGGCCGTGGCGCGATCGTCACGCTGGGTTCCATGTCCGGGCTGATCTCCAACAAGCCGCAGCGCCAGGCGCACTACAATGCGGCGAAGGCGGCCGTCCACCACATGACGCGCTCGCTGGCCGGCGAATGGGCTGGACGCGGGGTGCGGGTGAACTGCGTGGCGCCGACCTATGTCGATACGGTGATGTCGCGCGGCGGCTTCACCGACGAGACGCTGATGCCGATATGGATGGATATGACGCCGATGCGGCGCGTCGCCGGCCCGGACGAGATCGCAGCGCCCATCCTGTTCCTCGCTTCGGATGCTGCCAGTGCCATGACCGGCGCGGTGGTGGTTGTGGATTGCGGTTATACGATTTGGTAGGGATGGCCGATTGGCCCGGATCCGCCAGCGGCCAGGCAGGTAAAGCATGGACACTCCCAGCAAGCGCGTCGATATGGTTCCCGCCAAGCGGCAGGCGCTCATTTTGGAGCATCTGCGCGTCAACGGCGCGGCCTCCATCCAGGAGCTTGCCGACACGATCGGCGGCTCGCAGTCGACGGTGCGGCGCGACCTCGAGCATCTGGTGGAAAAGGGCTATCTCGAACGCACCCATGGCGGCGCTCATTTGTTGCAGCCGATGCGCGCGACCTTCGAGCGCGAGACCAAGGTCAATGCCGAATTGCAGCACGCCGAGAAGGTGGCGATCGGCCGCGAGGCGGCCGGGCGGCTGAGCGCCCGCGACAGCGTCATCTTCGACAGTTCCTCGACCGTGATGGAAGCGGTGCGCGCCGCCGCCGAGCGCGACCTGCCGCTGACCGTGGTGACCAATAGCCTGGAAATCGCCGACTTCGCCGCCGATATCAAATCCTGGCGCATCATCCTGCCGGGCGGCACCGTGCGTCCCGGCTACCGGCATCTTGCCGGCGAGCCCGGCGAAAGCTTCATCAAGACGCTGCACGCCGACCTCTGCATGACCGGCGCGTCGGCGGTGACCGGCACGCTGCTGACGGAGACATCGCTGGAAGTCGCCTCGCTCAAGCGCGCCATGATTTCCTCGGCCCGCAAGACGATCCTGCTCGTCGACTCCTCGAAATTCACCGCACCGGGTTTCTGCACGCTTTCGGATATCTCCGAGATCGACGAGGTGATCACCGACGAGGGCATCTCCCAGGACGCGCTGGCGTCCTTGCGCTCGGCGGAACGAAAAGTGACCGTGGTCCGCGCCAGCGCGTTCCCGGCTTCAGGCCGTTCGAGATTTTAGTGCCCGCCAACAAACCTGTGGCTAATCCCCTACCCACACACCCGCAAATATCCGCATCCCACCACCATCTGTAGTAGTCTCGCCTTGAAAACCTCGGCCGAGAATCAGCCGGGGCGGCGGGTGGTTGATTGTGGCGACACTCAACGCGCAATTTCTGGATTTTTTCGACTGGTGGCTCGATGAGCTGCGAGGGGTCTGGACGCGGGTTGTTCCCAGGAAAGAACAAGCCTCCACCGCCGACTGGATCGTCAGCCTGGCGGATGACGGCATTCGCGTGCGCGAGGCCAATGCGCCGGAATTCCAGTCGATCCCCTTGGCGCTCACCGCTTCTTCGGACGAGATCCTGGCGCTGCTCCAGGGGGGGGCTCGGCGCAGGCGGCCGAGCTTCGATATTGCGATCCAGCCCGGCCTGTTCCTGACCCGGCAACTGGCGGCTCGGCGCCTGCCGGTTCGGCAGGCGCGCGACATGGCCGAACTCGACCTTCTGGCCGCGACGCCGATCGACCCGGCGCAGGTGCATGTCGTCTTCGCCACGACGGCGGAAGAAGACAGCACCTACCATGTCGTCAAGGCCAAGACGCTCGCCGCCGTGCTGGATGCGGTTCGCCGCGCCGGTGGCTCGGTCCGCTGCCTGTCGCTGTCGCGGCCTGCCGGCGCGCTGCACGCCGATCCGCTCAGCCTCGCCGCGATCTGGCCACCGACGGCGCGTGACCGGCGTGCCAGGACTGCATGGATCACGGCCATTTCGGTGCTGGCCGGGGCCGTGCTGGTGACCTTCGCGCATGCGCATTGGCGCGCCTGGCAGGCCGAGGCCGAACTGGACACGCAGATCGCCGATGCGCAGGTGCTGGCCAAGGCGGCGCGCGCCTCGCTGCAGAAGCGCCAGGCCGGCATCGAACGGATCGAAAAGATCCGCCAGGAAAAGAAGACGACGGCATCGCTGGTGCGCGTCTGGGCCGAGCTGACGCACCTGCTGCCCGACACCGCCTGGCTGACAGATCTCTCGGCCAAGGGCGACGACCTGACCATTTCTGGTTTTTCCACTTCGGCCGCCGAACTTATCCAGCCGATCGACGCCTCGCCGCTGTTTTCGGCGCCTGAATTCGCTTCACCCGTGGTCAAGGTTCCCGGCCAGGACGGTGAGCACTTCACCATTTCGGCAAAGATCGGAGCGCTTTGACGATGCTCTCCGCCATCCTCAACACGAGGCCGACGATCCGCCGCCTGATTGCGCTGGCGATTGCCGTGGTCACGGCCTGTATGCTTGCCTGGGTGGTGTTCGCGGCGTTCGACAGCGTTGCCTCCGCACAGGCCGGGATCGAGGAAAAGCGCGAGCTGCTCGGTCAGCTGCAGAGCGTGGCGGCACTGGCAAAGCGCCTCGACACCGCCGCCAGTCCGCAAGCATCGGCCAATCCCGAATTTCTCACCGGCGGGAGCGAAGCGATTATCCGCGGCGGGCTGCAGACCCGGCTGAACGCGATTGCCGCCGCGAATGGGGTGAGCGTGCTGTCCGCCGGCAATGCACCGGTGCTGAGCGAGGCCGGCGTCGATTTCATCGGGCTGCGGGTCAATTTGTCCGGGCCGCTGGAAGGCATCCACAACGCCATCCTCGCCATCGAGACGTCGCTGCCGGTGCTGTTCATTCGCGAGGCCACCTTGCGCACCACCGATGTCAGGCCCGCGGCGGGACGGACCGGCGACCCCGAGCTTTTTGCCGAGATCCTGTTTTACGGGCCGCTGCAAACGCAGATGGCGCCCGCCGGGGTCAAACCATGACCGGGAAATTCGCAGGCCTGGCGATTGCGGCTGTGATCGCGGCCCTCGCTTTGGTCAATGTCGCGCTTTACGACACACCTGTCGACATCACACCGGTCGCCTCCGGCAAGGGCCATGATGGCGGCCCGACCTCGGTGGCGGGATCGCTGCAATTTCCCGAAGCCGGCGATCTCAGCGAGACGTTTCAGCGTCCGCTGTTCACGCCGACACGCCGGAAATTCGTGCCGCCGCCGGTCGCGCCGCCACCGCCGGTGGAGGTTGCCGTTGCCCCGGTCGCGCCGGCACCGGCGCCGCCGCTACCCGAAGCCCCGCCGGCCGTCGCGCCATCGCTTCTGGGCATCAGCATTCAGGGCGGAGCGGCAAAGGCGCTGCTGCGCGTCGCCGGCAGCGGGGCCGCGGTCTGGTATGGCAATGGCGAGACCGTCGACGGCTGGACGGTGTCGGCGATCGACAAGGATCAGGCCGTGCTGGAGCGGGATGGCAAGGTGGCACGCATCCCGCTTTATCCGCCCTGGAAGAGTGGCCCACCAACTCCGAATGCCCCGGAACTATGAGCGACCGCGCCGCCCATGACAGCGCCAATGAAAGCGCAGCGGACGACAGCGGAGGCGCCGGCTTTTCGCTGGTTGCCGTGCTGGTGTTCATGCTGATCGTCTCGGCTATCGTCGTCCCCTTTGCCGTGATGGCCAAAACGCGGCTGATGATCGCCAACAACGAGGTCGAGCAGGAGCGCCTGTCGCTGCTTGCCGAAGGCCTCGGCAATGTGGTTGCGAGCGCATTGACCGGCGGCTCAGGCGCGGAAAAGTTTCCGCTGGATTCCACACCGACAGCATGCCAGTCGGGGGCATTCAGTTTCGCCGTGCGCGTCCAGGATCACGGCGGACTGATCGACCTCAATGCCGCGGATGACCGTCTGCTGGCGCTTGGCTTCGCCGCGCTCGGCTTCGAGCAGCAGACATCGGATGACCTGGCCAAGGCGGCGATCCGGTTTCGCGACAGCGCCAAGTTGTTCGCCGGCCTGCCGCAGCCCAGAGGCGCCGTCGGGCCAGCCGAAGACAAGCAGGCGCCGTTCGAATCCGTGTCCGAACTGCAGGAGTTTTCGGCACTGTCGTCGATACAACTGCAGACCCTGGATGGCGTTTTCACGGTCAACTCGAAGCGTGGCACGATCAGCGCCGATCGCGCGCCAGGCCGTCTTCGTGCGGCCCTTGCCAGTGGCTCCGACGCTACGGTCGTTCAAGCGTCGGCCGAACCATCGGCCTACACGGTCGATGTGGTGGTGAGGCGGGACGGTTCCGGGATTACGGGCGAGGCCGGGTTCATCATCGAAAAATCTCCGGCAGGCGCGGCATTCTCCCGCGTCGCCCGAAGCCCGGCCATCGAAGCCGGCGTGTTGCCGCCGGTGGCCGGCACCGCCGACTGCGAAGCGCTTTTCGGCACTGAGGCGGCGCGGATTCTGCGGGGGTGGAGCTCATGAACGCCTCCGCGCAGTCGAAGGGGATAGAGGCGTTTCTTGCCTTTCTCGAAGGTGAGAAGGTGCTGACCGCGCATGCCGCCCAACGCGCTTTGGGGGCATCGCGGACATCCGGACACCCGTTCGATACGGTGATGACCGAACTCGGGCTGATCGGCGAGCAGGAGCTTGCCAACAGCCTCAGCCGCTATCTCCAAGCGCCGACGCCGGTCGAGATTCCCGAACAGGTCAGCCCGGAAATGCTGGCAAGCGTGCCGCTGGCCTATCTCAGGGAAAACGCCATCCTGCCGCTGCAGATGGACGCCGAGCACCTGGTCGTCGCGGTGGCCGATCCTTTCTCGTCGGCCACCATAGACGCACTGGCCTTCCACTATGAGCGGACACTGGCGCTGCGCATCTTGCCAAGGCGCATGATCGCCGAATGCATCGATCGCATCGAGCAATCGGCCCTGGCCGCTGTTTCAAATGGCGGCGGCAGTGGCGAAACCCTGGATTTCGGTCCTGACGACCTCGAGCGCTTGAAGGATTTCGCCCGTGAAGCGCCGATCGTGCGCTTCGTCGCCGAAACCATCCACAAGGCGGTCGATGCAAGAGCCACCGACATTCACATCGAGCCGCTCGAGGACCATGTCCGCATCCGCTTCAGGCATGACGGCATGCTGTCCACCGTCGACACCGCGTCGATCGCCATGCTGTCCGGCATCTCCACCCGCATCAAGATCCTGTCGCGGCTGAACATTGCCGAACGCCGCCTGCCGCAGGACGGGCGCATGCGCATTGCCGTGCGCGGCAGGGATGTCGACCTGCGCGTCTCGGTCATTCCGTCCATTCACGGCGAGGCCATCGTGCTGCGCATTCTCGATCGTGCCGGCGTTGAGCTGAAGCTGGAGAAACTCGGTTTCGACAGCGCCGCGCAAGCGAAGATACGCACCATGTCGCAATCGGCCAACGGCATCGTGCTGATCACCGGACCGACCGGCAGCGGCAAGACGACGACGCTCTATTCGATCCTGGCCGAACGCTCGCGGCCGGATGTCAAGATTTTCACGGTCGAGGATCCGGTCGAATACCGCATGGCCGGCATCACCCAGCTGCAGGTCAATCCGGCGATCGACCTCGACTTCGCGGCCGCCTTGCGCTCGATCCTGCGGCAGGACCCCGACATCATCCTGCTCGGTGAAATCCGCGACCGCGAGACGGCTCAGGTCGCGGTCCAGGCGGCCTTGACCGGCCATCTCGTCTTCTCGACGCTGCACACCAACAGTGCCGCAGGCGCGCTGACGCGCCTGCGCGACATGGGCATCGATGGCTATCTGCTCGGCGCCACGATCCGCGGCGTCATTGCGCAGCGGCTGTTGCGCCGTATCTGCCCGACTTGCCACGGCACCGAGCAGACCGGCCCGGCCTGCCGCACCTGCAACGGCTCCGGTTACAGCGGCCGCACGGTGACCTATGAAATGCTGCAAGTGTCGCCACGCATTGCCGAGCTTATCGACCAGGGTGCCGGCGAAATGGAGATCGGCCGCATTGCCGCCGAGGACGACCTCGTGCCGATGTCGGCCCACGCAACCGCCCTTGCGCGATCGCAGGTGACCACGATGGACGAAGTCCGCCGGGTCATCGATCTCGCGGGAGATGACTGATGCCGGCCTTCGCCTATCGCGCCTATCTGGCCGACGGCTCGACGGAAGCCGGCGTTCTCGACGCGTCGACCAAACAGGACGCCGCGCGCAAATTGGCGCAGCAAGGTCGCCGTTCCTACCATCTTGCCCCTGTGAACAGCGAAAGGCCGCAGCTTCGCCTGCCGGGGCGCAGCGCGCTGACGCTGACCCGCGGGGTCGATCTCAGCCGCTTGTTTTCCGAACTTTCGGTGCTTCTGAATGCCGGCTTCACGGTCGACCGTGCCTTGGGCGCAGTCATCTCCGGCGAAGCCAACCGGCAGCGGCGCCAGCAGCTGCAAGCGGTGCTCGATCTGACGACCGGCGGCCGGCCGATCGCCGAGGCCTTTGCCGCCCTGCCGGGCATCACCCCGGATATTGCCGCGCTGCTTGCCAGCGGCGAGCGCAGTGGCAAGATGGCTTATATCTGCCAGCGGCTGGCGGACACGTTCGAGGCAACAGCCAAGCGCCGCGCGGCAATCGGCGAGGCGCTGGCCTATCCGGCCTTCCTGCTGCTGGTCATGAGCGGCGCGCTGGTCATCCTGGCAACGGTCCTGGTGCCGGCGCTGGAGCCGATCTTCGAAGGGTCATCCGCCCCCAAGCCGTTCACCATGACCATGCTTTCCACCTTCGGCATCGTGTTCCGCGATTACCCCTTCGTTTTCCCGCTGGCGACGGTTCTCGGCCTGCTTTGTTACCTTCTGGTGTCCCGTTCCGCCGGCGCCAGGAGACAGCTTTCGCACTCGGTGTTGAAGATCCCGCTCATCGGCGCACTGGTCAGGGATGCCGTAGTCGCGCGCTATCTCGAAACGCTTGCGCTGCTGCTCGGCAATGGCGTGGCGATGACCGAGGCGCTTGGCCTGGCCGCCAATGTCTCCAGGCAGAGTTCATTGGCCGCGAGCTTTGCAACGATCGAAGAAAACGTCGCCAATGGCGCGCGCCTGCATGGCGCTATCGTCAAGGCGGGGATCTTTGACCACGCGACAATGTCGCTGGTCTCCCTTGGCGAAGAGGCCAATGCGCTTCCCGTGGTGCTGGATCGCGCCGCGAAAATGCTTCAGCTGACGCTGACGCGGCGCATCGACACCGTGCTGAAGCTGCTGACGCCGGCACTCACGATTTCGCTCGGCTTTCTCGTCGGCAGCCTGGTCATTTCGGTGATGACGACGATCCTCAGCATCAACGATCTGGCGCTGCAATGACCGCCGCCCCTGGAGCCAACACAGAGGCGGACGCAACGGCGGGATTCACCCTGGTCGAAATGCTGGTGGTGCTGGCGATCATGGCGCTTGTGGCGGCCATCGCCGCGCCGGGGCTGGTCAGCCACTATCGCACCAAGAGCCTGGAGACAGTGGCCGGCGAGATCACCATGCGGTTGCGCCTGTCGCGCACATCGGCCATCGCCACCGCCCGGCCGAGGCAGATCGTTGTCGATCTCGGCAGCCGTCTCATCCGCTTCGGCGAACGCGACAGTCTTGCCTTGCCGGACGATGTCAAAGTGACCGTGATCACCGGCCAGGAGACGGTCGTCGCCGATCGGCAGACAGTGCTGACCTTCCTTCCCGACGGCAGCGCTTCCGGCATGGACATAGCGCTGGAGCAAAAAGGGCGGACCGCGCGCATCGCGGTCAACTGGCTGACAGGGCTTTCGACATGGCGAACCCTGCCATGACCGGGCCATCGTCCCCATCCTCAGCCGAAGAGGGATTCTCGATCCTGGAGATGATCGTCGCCATGACGATCCTGACGCTCGTGCTCGGCATCGCCAGCCAATCGATCGTGCTGGCCAGCCGCAGCATTGCCGCGGCCAAACGCCAGGTCGAGGCGGCCAGAACGGTTCGCATGATGCTGGCCGACTACGAGGCCAGGGCGCAAACCACGGCACAGCCCGGCTGGACCCTGAAGACCCGCACGATAGACGTCGCAAAGGCGCGGGTGACCGCCGTTCTCATCGAGAAGCCGGGTGGAGCGTTTCCAAGCGGGCCGTTCCTGACCTTCGTGCCGGCGCAAGGCCCGGCTGCGCGATGAACTGGCCGTTCTCCCGCGCTCAGGCGAAGGCCTGCGTCGTTCGCCGCCGTCTTGCAGGCGCTGCTTCATCCGACGGCAAGTCGCATCCGCAACCCCAGGCATCGGCAGCGGGATTTGCACTCATCGACGTCTTGGTAGGGCTGGCGCTGATCGGCGTCATCACATCGCTGATGATGGTCTTTCTCGGCCAGGCGCGAACGATGATGCGTATCGAGAAGGCAACCGAGTTCCAGATGGAGGTCGATGCCGCATCGCGCTTTCTCGAGACGGCGATCAGTCACGCCGAGCCCTTGCCCTTGTCGAAATCGTCACCGGACCAGGTGCTTTATCTCAGTGGCGATGGTGCCCGGATCGAATTCAATGCCGTTCAGGCGATCGGCTTCAAATCCTCGGCGCTCCGCGAGATCGCCGTGTCGCTTGGTGATGGTGGCCAGTCGGGAAGCGCTCTGATGATTGTCCAGAAAACGCGGCGCGGCAGCAAACCCGGCGCGTCGGTGTCGAGCGAACCGGTGAGGTTGATCGGCGGTGTGAGCGCCATGAAATTCGAATATCTCGACAGCGCGCTGGCATCGCCCTCGTGGCTGCCCAGCTGGAATATACCCCGGCGGCTGCCTGCCGCCGTGCGTTTCACCCTCTCGGTGGTGCGCGATGGTGCCGCCTATTCATCGCAAGGTTTTGCCCGCCTCGATCTGGCCGGCACCCCGGCGCCGCGCACGAATTGAGGAACCGTCGTGTTCGGCCACCGTCAGTTGCTGACGTCCTGATCTTCGCCGGTTCCGTCGGGCTTGCCGTCCTTGCCAAGGCTGCGGATGACCACGCCGCTGGCATCGGCCTTCACTTCATAGGAGTAGGGCCTTCCCCACGGATCCTTGAGGCCGGTGTTTCCTTTGAGATACGGCCCGTTCCAGCGCGTTTCGCCGGCAGGCTGCGCGACCAGGGCGTTGAGCCCCTCTTCGTCGGTCGGGTATTTCGCATTGTCGACATAGTAGAGTTCGAGCGCGCTTTCGATGTTGCGGATCTGCGCCTTGGCCGCATTGGTCCTGGCCGCGCCGAGATAGCGCAGCACTTGCGGTGCCGCCAGCGTGGCGATCAGCGCGATGATGGCGAGCACGACCAGAAGCTCGACCAGGGTGAAGCCGCTTTCGCCATGACCGCTTTCGCCGCCAGATCTTCTGGCGCGGCGGAATCTCTCGGAGGGTTGAAGAAAGCGCATCATCAGAGCAGTCCCATGTCTAGACCTGCAAATTGTTCCAGCACCCAGCAACAGCCGAGGCCGATGGCGATGAACGGACCGAAGGCGACGCGCGCCCGCGCAGCCGCCGGCCCCGTCGCGACCACCCGCCCGCCGACGAACAAAAGAGCGCTGGCGCTGGCGATGAACAGCAGCACCGGCAGGAGCAGCGGGCTGATCCAGCACGCGGCCGCCGCCAGCATCTTGACGTCGCCGAGGCCGAGGCCGATCCGGCCGGTCATGAGGAAATGGCCGCGCCGCAGCAGCCAGGCAGCGGCGAAAGTCGTGGCGGCGAACAGCAGATGCACCGGCAGGCCGTCTGCGTCCGCCGCCAATTGATAGGAAAGCCCGATGCCGGCCAGCGCCAGGTTTAGCCCGTCCGGAATGATCTGGCGGCGGAAATCGGCGATCGCAATGGCGCCGAGCACAACCGCCAAGGCGATCGTGGCAGCCAGCACGAGAGAGGGGTGCGCAGCCATCGTCAATACGCCAGCCTCTTCAAATCCTGCTGCAGCTTGGTGCCGCCGCGCCGCTTCTGGATCGGCGTCTGCAGGCTGATCTTGCCGCGGAACTCGTCGGTCACCTCGCGCGCTTCATTGATATCACGCACGACATGAGGCCGGATGAAGATGATCAGTTCGGTTCGTCCGATACTGTCGTCCTTCTGCTTGAACGCATTGCCGATGATCGGGATATCGCCCAGGATCGGCATCTGGGTCCGGTCGACATTGTTGCGCTGCTGGATCAGGCCGCCCAGCGCCAGGCTTTCGCCGTCATTGACCAGCACCCGCGTCTGGATCTTGCGCTGCTGGATGGTCGGCGAATCGATGCCGGAACTGGTCGTCTTGGTCACATTGCTGACCTCCTGCTCGATGTCGAGCATGACCCTGCCGGCAGCATTGATGCGCGGCGTCACCGTCAGGATGACGCCGGTATCCTTCATCTGGATCGAGTTGATGATCGGCGCGCTGCCGGTCGTCGTGTCTTGCTGTTGCTGGGTGGCGATCGGTACCTGGTCGCCGACCTGCAAGATCGCCTTCTGGTTGTTCAGCGCCATGATGGTCGGCGCCGAGATGACGTTGACGTCGGTGATGCTGGACAGCGCGTTCAGCGTCACCTGGATGTTGTCGGTCGCATAGCTCCAGCTGAAGCCGGGCAGTGCGGCCGCGGCCGCGCCCTTTGCCACGTCCGACAGCGAGATCTTGGTGCCGCCATTCTCGAAGAACCAGCGCAGGCCGTATTTCAAATCGTCGTTGAGGGTGACCTCGGCGATGACGGCTTCGAGCATGACTTGCGTCGGCAGCACGTCGACCTTGGACAGGATCTGCTCGATGCGCTCATAGTCGCGCGCCGTGGTCTGGATCAGCAAGGCATTGTTCTCGACATCGGCGACGACCGTGGCGTGCGCGGGCGGTTGTCCATCCTGCAAATCGGGCAGTGAAGGCGAGGGGCCGGTCAACGGCGCCGGCGTGACGCCATCCGACTGCATGGCGATCGGCGTCTGGTTGGGCGACACGTTCGAGCCGCCGGATTCGCCTTCGGTCTTCACCGTGGTGCCGAGAACCGAGCTCAGCACCGCGGCCAGTTCCTTGGCCGGCCGGTTCTGGATCTGGTAGACGAAGAGCTGGTTCTCGTTGGTCTCGGCCAGCCTGTCGAGCTTGTTGATCCATGTCGAGGCGCGCGCCAGATAGGCCGGGCGCGAGGTGATCACCAGCACCGAATTCAGCCGGTCATTGGGGATGAACTGGATCAGCTTGGCGCCTGGGCCTTCCTTGGTGCCGAAGATCGAATCGAGCTCGGCGGCAACCGCTTCCGGCTTGGAGGTCTTCAACGGATGCAGCGCCACCGACATGCCGCGCATCCAGTCGACATCGAACACCGAAACCGCTTCGCGGATCGCATTGAGGTCGCTGTCGCTGCCGGCGACAGTGATGATGTTGCGGGTGGAATCGACCCTCAGCACCGAGCCCTGGCGGGTGATCGGTTCGAGAATGGTCTTCATCTCGTCGGCGGCGATGAATTGCAGCTGCAGCACCTGCACCTTGACGCCGGGGCCGGACGGCGAGGTCGACGGCACGCTGACGGGCGGCGTCGAGGCCATGATCTCCGACAGCGGCACGATCTGGTAGGTGCCGGCGCGGCTGGTAATGCCGGCGGCGTTCACCGCGAGCGCCGATTGCAGGATATCGACCAGCGCATCCTTCGACACCGGCTGCGAGGTCTGCAGCGTCACCGTGCCTTGCACGCGCGGGTCGACGATGTAGTTGAGGTGCAGCGCATCGCCCAGCACCGCCTTGGCCGCGTCGGCGATCGGCGCATTGACCAGATTGAGCTCGAACTTGCCGGCGCCGTCGCTGGTCACCTTGGTGACCGGCGCGCCCGACGACACGAACTGGCCCGTGCCCTGATACTGCGCGCCGTTGAAACGCTGCGCGGCACTCTGCGCCGAGGTGATGGTGGCAGGCCCTGTGTAGCCCGACCGCAAGGGCGAGTTCTTGGCATGCAGGCTGTCGATGGTCTCGGTGAAAAAATCCGGCGAAGACGTGCAGCCGGCAACAGCCAGCAGCGTGCACAACACGACGCAATGACTCGGCTTGCTCGACATCCACCCGATTCCCCTAGGGGTCCAGTCTAGGGCTTCTTGCAAACCGATGTCGGGAATGATGGCGGTGTTTGCGGTCTATCCACAGGGTAGGTGGGGTTGCCCAGGCAGGGCGGGAGCGTTGCCGATCTGGATATCGATGGAGGACGCTTGCGCTGCAGCACAGGAGCGCGATCTCGGTCGGGGCTGCTTTAGACTAGGCTACAGAGGCGGCGTGGCCTTGGTATGGGAGGTCAAGCCGACATCGCGAAAAAGTGCACTGTCACCGTAATTCCCATGCGGTCAATCTACACGCGGCGATAGCCAGGCGAACAGGGTAAAAGCGCACTGTCACTGTAATTCCTATCGTCGGCTACCTCAGATTTATCAAAAACAAATAAAAGCGACACTGTCGCCACAAAATCAAGCTGCGGTAAGTCGGAGTCCTGTTAACTTATTGGAATCGTATATATTTTTAAAATTATCTGAAACGATTACGTCGAATCTGGCGACAACGGGATCGTGCAGTCTAAATAAGTCCAGATCTGTCGAAAATCCATTTTTTAATTTTAGTTCGAAAATCCGGGATATACTCCCGTCATCATATTTTTCATAAGATGAATTTAAAAAATCGAATCCGTCCACTTCTTCCATAGGCACATATATTTCTAAGTCGTATTTGTCAGTTTTTGCTGTGTAAAATTTGTGGCGACTCCGTAAAGTTATCGACCCAAACAGCTCGAATATTTCGCGCCTTGCAAACAAGACACCCCTCTTAGCAGTAGGCACGAAATCTCCGATTGGAAGGGGGCGTTGTTTGTCAAAACGGAATTGCAACTTACTTTGGTCGATGTCTCTCGCACCTTCCATTCCCAGAAGATCTTGCGATCCATAGTCATTCCCCCAATCACCAAGGATGGCATAATTTCTGATATCTTGTTCGGCTCGCCAATATAGCATCATAGCTCCTTAGAATTGAGTTCTACCGGCGGCGACGTCGTTCGCCCAAGCGTTCGCCGCATTCTTTTCGCCCCTCTCGTGGTTTGATATTTCATTATCAACCTTCGAGATTTCTTTGCCTATTCTACCAAGAGTGTCCTCCGTCTTCTTTCTTGTTGTAGCAAGTCCTAACTCCCTTTCAACCATTTCGGAATATAGAGTGGTATGCTTACCAAGATGGTTACTCAGTCCGATACCATTTTCTGCAGAGTTCAGACCAATTGCAAATTTCGAAAGTTGGGCCCGCGCGGCAGCTGCGTTCTTAGCTGTCAGTTCGACAATGTGATGCGCCTTCTGCCCTACGGTTTGTTTCCCGGCAGCCATTAGTGCCCGAGAGAACGTCGTTGTGCGGACACCAGGGTCCGTGGGTGTCGATCCAAACAGCGACTGCGACATCACATTATCCCAGGCAGCTTGCTTCGCGTCCTCCGGCGCCATCCCTTGAGCTACGTAACTTTGGGTCTGATTGTCGAGTTCTCGCTGTTGTTCGTCAGTTAGGTCTTGGAGTTTGGTCGGCGTGATCATAGCTACGCCGAATGTAACAACCCCCGCCACAGGATTGACAAAAGCGACTAAGCCTCGCCATCCGACGGCTTCCGCCCCCGCAAGAGCTGCCTCGTAAGCGCTTGCATCCCCATTAAGATGTCCGTTCGGGTCGCTTTTGTTAACCGGATCGTTCTGGGCATATGCATACCGATTGGTGCCCACGCCCGGCAGTGTCGGATCCCAATCATCGGGCGAGATGAACCGCCCCAGCACCGGGTCCATGTACCGGGCATTGAGATACAGAAGCCCGGTTTCGGCATCGAAGCGCTCGCCTATATAGCCCTTCTGCGTTTGGAAGCCGGTGTTGAGGCTTTCGCCATAGGTGGCGTAGGTGGTGCCTTCGACCACGGCGCCCGACATGTCGGTGACCAGCCGCACCGAGGCCAGATGCTCACGGTGCAGGAAGTATTTGGTCGTGCCGACAACCTTGATGTCGGGATGCGGGTAGCGCGTGTAGATTTCGGCGCCCGGTGTCGCCGGATTGATCTCGACATTGGCGTCGGGATAAAGCGTCGTCGCGAAGCTCGATGTTTTCTTCGCCCGCGCTCCGTCCGGTCCATAGGCGAGATTGACGGTGTTGGAGGCAAGGCTGACGGTCTTCAGCCGGTTGGCCTCGTCCCAGGCGAGCGTGCGGCTGCCGTCCGAGGTGAGGTTGCCATTGGCGTCATAGGCCATCGCATTGGCGCCGACGGTGACCGGTGCATGCGGGCGCGGGGATGTGGCCGAGGGATAGACGTAGGTGCCGGCCACACGCGTGCGTGAGGTCATGTTGTCGTTGGCGGCATAGACGAAAGTCTCGTCGAGCGTGTTGTCGCCGAGATTGTCCGCCGAGGTCAGCCGGTCGGCATTGTCATAGACATAGTTCCAGCTGCCGGGCGCCGACGCCCCGACAATGTTGGTGATGCGGCCAAGGTTGTCGCGGGTATATTGCCGGTCCATCAATGTGGTGGCGCCAAGTGCCGTGGTGATGCGCGTCACCCAGCGCCGTGTCGGCGAGTAGGTGAAGGACGTCTTCACGCCATTGACGTAGGTGATCTCCTTCGTCTGGCCATCGGCCTCGTAAATGGTCGAGGTGATGAAGCCGGGTGCCGAGGCCAGCCTGTTGCCGGCGGTGTATTGCAGCGGCGCGGCCGTCGTGCCGAAGTCGAGCTGCACCGGCAGATATTGCGTCGCCAGGGTTTGCCCCGAGGCATCGCGCAGCGTCGTCGTGGTGTGGGTCAGCGTGCCGATCGTGGCATCCTGCCGCGCCACCTTGCCGAAGCCATCATATTTGTAGCTCTGCGTGGCGGCAGCATTCTGCGACGTGGTCAGCTGGCCGATGTTCTGGAAGCCGGCCGAGGCCTCGTCATAAGTGTTCTGCGTCAGGACAAGCGGGCTGCCGCCGGAAGCCGTTGCCGTCTTCAGCGTCAGCCGGTCCATCTGGTCGTAACTGAGATTGGTGACGGTGCCCCTGGCATCGGTCTGGCTGATCAGCCGGTTGGCGGCGTCATAGACATAGGTCCAGGTGCCAAGATCGGGATCCGATGCCGACAGCCGGTTGCCGAGCAGGTCATAGGTGTAGGACCAGTTGGAACCGCCGGGATCGCTGACGCTGATCAAGCGTCCCAACCGGTCGTAGTTGCGTATCTCTCGCAAAAAGAGGCCAGTGGCATCGCGGATGACGACCACAGGGTCGCCATGCACCCAATTATAGATGGATGTCCTGTGGCCGAGTTCGTCCTGCATGAGCACGCCGGAGAAGACCGGGTTTACACCGACGGTGCCGGGATCGAGAACTTGATTGTAGGTCCGTTGGCTGGCATCCGGATTGACCGTCTTCACCAGCCGGTCGGCCCAGTCGTAGCTGTTGGTGGTCCATTGCGCGGTGTCACCGGCGAACCTTGGGAAAGCGGTGCGCAGCACATTCCCGCGTGGGTCGAAATCAGTATCGGCAATGCGCTTTGGCCCAGCCGCCGTCTCACCAGGGTTTTCGACACGATAGACCCGGCCAAGCCCGTCATAATAGGAGCGGGTAAAATCCTCGCCGGCGCCATTGGGCAGCGGCGTGTATTTGACCAGCGCCTGCGTCGCCGGATTGCCCTCGTTCTCGAACCGCATCTTGGCATAGGCGCCGGTCACGCTCTGCGACACCTGATAGGGCCGGCAGAACGGATCGTAGGCGAAGGTTTTCACCAAGCCATTCAGGTCGGTCTTGGTCGCCGGCAGGCCGCAGATGGGATTGTAGGTGGCGCTCGAGACAAAGCGCGTGTCCGCCGTCTGGCCGCCGGTGGCAAAATAGCGCGGTGCCCGCTCGGTTACGGGATAGAGGTGATAGGTGGCGTCATAGTCCCACTCGGTCTTGTGACCGAGGCCGTTGGTGGCCGAAATCTTGTTGCCGTAGCTGTCATAGGCAAAATACTGGAAAGTGGTTTTCTGCGGGCTCGAATAGATGTCGTTGAAGCTCACTCGCAAGGTGAGATTGCCCTTGGTTGGCGGGGTCGTGTTGTCGGCGTGGTTGTTGTCGTAGAAGTTCGAAATCCAGCCAATGTACGGGAATGACCCATCAAAACCGGCTTGCGTTGTCACGGCGCGCGGCAGTGACACGATATAGGCTGCGGTGTTGGGCGCGAACAATCGAGCCGTTCGCACCTCGTCACCGCTGGTATCGGTGCGGCCGTAGTCGTCCTGGACGGTGACGTTGTTGTAGGCGTCGAAATAGCGCACGACCCGAGTGGCCAGCGAAATGTTGGTGGTTAGTCCCGTGTCGGTCTCGGTCAGCGTCGTGTCGGTCGCCGTGTTCTGCACCGTGTATGGCTTGCTCGCCGTGTTGACGGCATAGGTTCTCGGCCACCTGCTTGTGCACGGTGCCCGCCCCATCCTTCCAAACCGTCAGCGACGGCAGGCCGTAGCTCGCCAGATCCTGGCGATATGTGGTCGTCACCGTCGAGGGCGCCGTCTCACCATTGGCCAGCGGTTTGGTCTCGACGATCGAGGCAAAGCCCAAAAATTTGCGCGCCGCCGGATCATATTTGCCGCCGGCATAGGTGTAGGTCGACACCGCCGTCTGGCCACGGCCGTCGCTGACCGAAAGTTTTGTGACCGCATGCACCACCTGCGGCAGGTAGTTGTTCGCCCAGGTCGATGACGGCGTGTACTCGGCCGCGACCGTCCCGCCGAGTTCCGTGGTGATCTGCTTCAACAGGTTCGGGTTGCCCGTTCCGGCGTTCGAGAAGAACATGTTGTTGTAGTCGGTGAAGTCCGGCAGGCCATCGCCGTTGAAGTCGCCGACAACCGTGCCAGCGGAAATCCCCGAAGGCAGCGTGAACTGCACCGGCGTCAATGCTGTTGACGACGGACGGAGCGAGAAAACCCGCACAGGGCCGGTGCGATACTGCTGTGTGATCGTCCCGCCAACGGTGATGACCGAGGCTTTACCGCTGTTGTCGAAGTCGCGAAGAACCGCTGTCGGTCCCGACATCGAGGAAACCGAATAGTTTTTGAAGCCGGTCCCGGTTGACAGCCAAACGGTGGCGCTGCCGTCATTGCCACTATAGCGCAAAATGTCTGTTGCGCCGTCGCCATTGACATCGCCCATGACACTGGTGCCAGGACCCGAGATCGAGAACGATGTTCCGCTGGCCTGCCAAACGCCGTTCGAAAGCGTTCCTTTTTTTGCCGTTCCTCCGCTATCCAACAGGAGCGGCTGTTGCCGGCCATTACCGAAGAAATCGCCAATGATTACAGGCGAGCTGCCTCCGACGGCATTGAGATTGTCAATGCCATCGCCATTCGCGTCGGTAACAATGGGAAACGGTGATACATCGGCAATAGTAGTTGGGAGTGCAGCACAAACAGCTTGGTAGCCTGCGGGTGCGCAAGAAGCCTTGGTCAGCCCCAGGGAGTCATCTGTCTGAATGATCGAATTGTGTGGTGTGTAGGTCGTGCGACCAGTGGCGCCGTTTGTAAAAGCAGTTACGACCGTATCGGCAAAGTCAATAGTATTTTTGGTTGCAGAGAAGCGGCCAAGTTGCGAGAAATACTGTGGAATATCAGGATCGGTGTAATTTGTGGTGTCAATCACCTGTGATACGCTTCCGTTCTGCACACCACTTGAATTGAATCTATAGATGGATTTGGTCCTCTGCTTGGCCGGACAAGGCCCTTGGTTGGCGTGACAGGTATCCACGTCCCGGATAACGTCGCCAAAAATCTCGTCTTGGCCGTCGAAATCCAAATCGCCAACCCCCTGGTCTTGAAGGGTGCGCCACTCACCGTCCCATAAACCCCATCGGTGCTCTGATAGGCCATCTGGCCGATGATCTTTGACGTGCCACCGGTGATGGTGCCGTCGGTGGCGATTGTCGCATCGGTGCCGTAGCGGGTGACGGCAGTCAGCCGCGAGGTGTTGGAGAATGGCGCCTGGTCATAGGTCAGCTGATAGGCGCCACGCAGTGTGCCGCTGACCGTCACGCCGATCGTCTTGATGCGCTGGCTGGTCTCGGAAATGTCGCGGCCATTGCCCATCAGGATCATGTCCGGACGGGTCTCGTAGTAGAACTTTACCACCGTACCGTTATAGCTGACGCTGTCGGGGTAGCAGACCGGGCTTGCCGGGCAGGTGTAGCTGTAGGTGACCGTGTTGCCGTTGGTGTCGGTCACCGAGGTCAACAGCCAGCGATAGCTCATGGCAAGGTCATAGGCCGGCGTGCCGGCCGTCGGCGTCAAATTGGCAATGGCTGCCACCGAGCGGAAGGTCGAGACCGTGCCGTCTCTATCCGTCACCTTCCATTCATTCGTGGTGCTATTCAGAGCAATGCGGCGATAGCTTTCATTCTCGGTCGCATGCGTGCCGCCGGTCGCGCAGGATGGCGAGACCATGCCGGCAACGCACGCCACCATCGCCTGGCCATCGAGCAGATAGATGTCATGGCATCATAGGCCGGCATGCCATAACCGGGCGTGGCGCGTTCGATGACGTCAAAACCATCGAGACCCCAGGCATAGCCGAGCCAGCCCTGGTAGAGGCCGCCGGTCTTGGTCTTGCGCGAGGAGTTGTAGTTCAACGCGATCTGCGGCTCGATGCCATGGAAGGCGGGAACGTCGATGCCGATCGAATAGCCGAGATTGCCGTTGCCGGCAGCCTTGGGCAGGTCCACCTTCGGCGTGCCGACTGCTTCGGGATCGCCGCTGTCGGTGGTCGTGGTCGCGGCCGCCGTCGCCGCGGCCGTTGCAGCCGGCTCCTCGGGCGCCGCCTCGGTATCGGTCGTCTTCGCCACGGCGCCGGCCTTGGCGTCGGTTGTCTTGGCATCCGTCGACTTGGTGTCGGCGGCCTTGGCATCAGCCGGCTTTACGCCAACCTTGGCCGCCGCGTCCGAGCTGCCGGTCCCTGATGAACCGCCGCCGGTTGATGGTGTCTGCGTCGACGAATTCGGCGGGCTGCCCGCGGCCGGTCCGCCGGCTCCCAGCGCCGCCCCGCCATTGCCGTAGCCGGCAGCAGAGTTTCCTGTAGTCGCGGAAGAGCCTGGGCTCTCCTGCGCTTCGGCTCATATAAGAAACAGCAGAAATATCCGCGCCGACGACACTCGCGGCAAGCACTGCCGCGCCAACAAGCAACCGCTTCATGAATCCCCCGAGCCAAGTTGCTTATCGATACTCACCTTTCATTTGACGGATACGACGCACGCTCGTCACAAAACCAATATCCACAGACTTATTTTCGGGGGGCAAGACAGAACGCCGCGCAAACTCAGCGAAATTTAGCCGGATCGGCCAACTTGCTGATGGTGCACTCTGTCGCGCTAAAGCGCGGGCGTAGAAAAGCGGCGGAGAATTTCATGGTGTCGGGCGCTGCAATTGGTATTGGCTGAGGCACGGCACGGACAATCCTGCGGCCGGCGGTCGAAACAACCGGGCGCCTACACCGGTTCCGTCTCGTCCATCATCTGCTTCACGGCATCCGCCGACTTGGTCATCTCTGCTTCGTCGGTGGCCCAAACCGCGAAGCGTTCCAGCAAGGTGGCAAACGTCACCAATTCCTGCTCGTCCCACTGCGCCAGTGCCCCGGCGAAAATCCGCCATTTGGTCTGACGAACCGCCGTCACCAGGCGTTCGCTCCTGGCGGTGAGCTTGAGGCAAATGCGCCTGGCATCGAGTTGGGATGCGACGCGGAAGGCGTAGCCGCGCTCGACCAGATCGGCGGAGATGCGGCTGGCGCGGGAGGGGTCGATCCCCATGCGCTCGGCGATGATGCCGACCGTCACCTCGTCCCGTGGCGCGTCGCCGGCGCCGGCGCTAAGTGCGACAATCGCATCGAGATGGCTTACTTCCAGCGAGGGATCGATGCGGGCCAGGATCAGGCGACCGAAATCCCGACGCTGGACGGAGCGGCGCACCTTGGTCATCACCGCATCGATGGCGGCGACGGCGTCGGCTGCTGCTTCGGACATGCCACTGCTGCGCGCCAGATCCGCCAGGTCCTGATCGCCATGCGTTTGACCCAGGGCGGAAAATCGGTCCGGTTTGCCCGGCTCGGTATCGTTGCTGCTCATATTAGAGCGCGCTAGCAAAAATATATGCAAATGTCAACTATGTGCTTATAGCATATATTTGATATTGACATATATCTGCCATGAGCACATAAACCGCGCCCAGCCTGCGGAGATACCGCCCAGCCTGCGGAGATATCAATGACTCTCGACTCGACCATTCCGGAAGCGGTGCCCGTAGAGAGTGAGGCCAGACCCGACTTGACGACGCTGATCGTCTATTTCGGCGCGCTGATTGCCATGTTCATGGCCACCATCGACATGCAGATCGTCGTCACCGCCTTGCCCACCATTGCCGGCGAACTCGGCAATCTGCATCTGTTCGGCTGGGTCGGCGCCGCCTATCTGCTCTCGACCGCCGCCGTCGCGCCGTTCTACGGCAAGCTCGGCGATATGTATGGCCGCAAGAACGTGGTGCTGACGGCGATCACCTTGTTCCTGCTGGGTTCGCTGGTCTGCGGCATGGCATGGTCGATGGAAAGCCTGATTGCGGCGCGCGTCATCCAAGGTATTGGTGGCGGCGGCCTGATGGTCTCGGCCTTCGCCATGATCGGCGAACTGTTCGGGCCACGCGACCGCGCCAAATATCAAGGCTACAGTTCGGCGGTTTTCGCGCTGTCGTCGGTCCTCGGTCCCTTGGCCGGCGGCTATATCACCAGCCTGTTCGGCTGGCGCTGGGTGTTCCTGGTCAATCTGCCGATCGGCATCGTCGTGCTGGCGATCCTGGCATTCGCCATGCGCAGCCGGTTCAACGAGAAGAGGCATCGTATCGACTACCTGGGCGGCTTGCTGCTGGCCGTCGGCACCACGGCCATCGTCTATTGGGGCTATCATGTGCTCGACCCCGCCGGGCCGGATCTGCTCACCTTCGCGCTGCCGGTCCTCGCGCTGGCAGCCATCGCCGCGTTTATCATGGTCGAGCGGCGGGCCGAGGAGCCGATCGTGCCCTTACGGCTGTTCGGCATCTCGACGGTGCGCATCGTCTCGGGCGTATCGGTGGTCGCCGGATCGGTGACGCTCGGCATGTTCTTCTATTTCGCGCTCTACATGCAGACGCTGACGGGACTGAGCCCGGCCGAAGTCGGCTTCCTGTTCCTGCCGGCTTCCCTGACTTCGATGGTCATCTCGATCGTCGCCGGGCGGGTCATTGCCGCAACCGGCCGCTACAAATGGATGCCGGTGGTGGCCATGGGGATTGGCGGGCTGCTGATGATAGGCTTTGTCTTCATCAATTCGCACACGCCGATCTGGGTGCTGGCGGTGATGATGGGCCTGTTCGGCATCAGCATGGGCCTGCAATTCCAGGTGCTGATCGTGGCGATCCAGGCCGCCGCACCGCTGCGGGACATCGGTGCGGTGACCTCGCTGATCACCCAGGCGCGGACGATCGGGGCGTCATTGGGACTGGCGCTGAACGGCGCGGTGATGACCTGGGCCTTGAACCGACAGACATCAGAGCTTCCCGCCGATACGGCCGCCCTGCTGCCGGACGGCCTGACCGGCTTGACCCCGCATTTGGCGTCAAGCCTGTCGCCCGCGGTCCGCGATGTGGTGCTCGGCCACTACTCCAGTGGCTTCAACGTGATGTTCATCTGGGTGGCGGCGCTGTACTTCGTCGCCATGGCGCTGACGCTCCTGCTGGAGGATATCCAGATCCCGAAGCGGGGCTAGTCTAGTCAGGTTGACGGTCCGCGGCCGGGCGGCGCCCGTCGATCCACAGCGCAAGCAATGTGCAGGCCGCGCCCGAGAGCAGATAGGCGCCGGCGGCGATGAGGCCGAAATTGCCGGCCAGCAGCAGGGCGGCGAGCGGCGCGAAACCGGCGCCGAACATCCACGCCAGATCCGAGGTGATCGCCGAGCCGGTATAGCGATACTGCCGGGAAAAGCGCGAGGCGACGACACCCGACGATTGCCCGAAGCTCAACCCGAGCAGAATGAAGCCCAGTACCATGAACAGCGCCTCGCCGACGGCGCCGCCATCCAGAAGCTGCGGGGCAAAGCCGCTGAAGGTCGCGATGGCGATCGCCGAACCGCCGAGCAGCGCACGGCGTCCGACGCGATCGGCCAACGGGCCCGATGCGACGATGGCAGCGATGCCAAACAGCGCGCTCACCGCCTCGATCATCAGGAAGCGTGCCGGCCCCTCATTGGTGAACAGGAACACCCAGGAAAGCGGAAACACCGTCACCATGTGGAACAGGGCGAAACTCGCCAGCGGCGCGAAGGCGCCGATGACGACGTTGTGGCCCTCGGCCCTGATCGTGTCCCTGATGCGCGTCGGCTGCAGGTCGCCGCTCTCGTACAGTTTCGAGAATTCGGGCGTAACGACAATGCGCAGCCTGGCGAACAGGGCCACGACATTGATGGCGAAGGCGACGAAGAAGGGATAGCGCCAGCCCCAGGAAAGGAAGTCGTCGGCCGACAGATTGGCGACAAAGAAGGCGAAGAGGGAACTCGCCACGATGAGGCCGATCGGCGCGCCCAGTTGCGGGATCATGGCATAGAAGCCGCGCCGGTTCTCAGGCGCGTTCAGTGCCAGCAGCGAGGGCAGCCCGTCCCATGTTCCGCCGAGCGCCAGCCCCTGTCCGATACGGGCAAGCGCCAGAAGCCAGATTGCGACCGCGCCGATGTCGCCTGAGGCGGGCAGAAACGCGATGGCGACGGTCGACGTGCCGAGCAGGAACAGAGCGATGGTCAGTTTCGCGCCACGGCCATAGGCGCGGTCGATGGCCATGAACAGAACCGAGCCGAACGGGCGCGCGACGAAGGCCAGCGCGAAGATCGAGAAGGAATAGAGCGTGCCGACAAGCGGATCGTGCGTCGGAAATATGAGCTTGGGAAACACGATGACGGAGGCGATCGCATAGACAAAGAAGTCGAAGAATTCCGACGTCCTGCCCACGATCACGCCGACCGCTATATCGCCGGCGCTGACCTGGCCATGATGCGAGCCGATCAGCTCGCTGTTGGTTTCGGCAGTCGAAGTCTGAGCCATCTTATCCGTCGCCACCGCGTGGAATGAACTGTCCGGGACCCAATTCTAGGGATTCCCCAAGGGTTCTATTGTGCACTGCACACTGCGCCAAAGCCATGCCGGCTGGGCATTGGACAAATTGTCCAATGTTGCCGCGCCGCCGCGAGCAGTAGCCCTTGGATCGATACCGCACTGCAACATGAACGGTTGCCGCGGTCCATCGAGGGCAGCGTTTGATGAAACGATTTGGAGCCTTGCTTCTGTTCCCCCTGGCCGGGCTGATGAGCGGCTGCGATCTGGTCGTGCTCGCGCCCGCCGGCGATGTCGCGGCCCAGCAGCGCGACCTGCTCGTGGTCTCGACCCTGCTGATGCTGGTCATCATCATCCCGGTCATGGCGTTGACGGTGTTCTTCGCCTGGCGCTACCGGCAATCCAACGCCTCGGCGACCTATGCGCCGGACTGGGACCATTCGACGAAACTGGAACTGGTGATCTGGGCGGCGCCGCTGCTCATCATCATCTGCCTTGGCGCGCTGACCTGGCTCGGCACGCATCTGCTCGACCCGTACCGCCGCATCGACCGCATCGAGCCCGGCCAGCCGGTCACCCAACTGCACAAGCCGCTGCGGGTCGAGGTCGTGGCGCTCGATTGGAAATGGCTGTTCATCTACCCGGACTACGGCATCGCCTCCGTCAACGAACTGGCCGCACCGGTCAACCAGCCGATCGACTTCCGCATCACCTCGTCGGCGGTGATGAATTCCTTCTACATCCCAGCCCTTGCCGGGCAGATCTATGCCATGCCGGCGATGGAGACGAAGCTGCACGCCGTCATCAACCGGCCGGGCACCTATAGCGGCTTTTCGGCCAATTACAGCGGCGCCGGCTTTTCGGGGATGCGCTTCGCCTTCCACGGCCTGTCCGACCAGGCTTTCGAGCAGTGGGTGGCGCAAGCCAGGACCGCGTCGGCCGCGCTCAGCCGAGAGAATTATCTCGAACTCGAAAAGCCGAGTGAGAACGAGCCGGTCCGCCACTATGCCTCCGTCGATCCCGACCTTTACGGCGCCATTCTCAATCTGTGCGTCGAGCGCGGCAAGATGTGCATGAACGAGATGATGTCGATCGACGCCAAGGGTGGCCTCGGTCTTGCGGGTGTGCGCAACACGCTGCCGCTGCAATACGACAAGTTCGCCCGGCGCGGCGCGGTGTTCGGCAACGATCCGTCCTATGTCGCCAGCATCTGCACGGCGGAGGAGGCGGCTGCCGCGGCGCGCGCGGCCAGCGATGCCACGCCGGCGGATTGGCCGGCCAGGAATCTTTCCCCGCTGCGTGGGGCGGGGCTGCTGAGGCCAGGCACCGAGAGCCGTCGCGCCGAGGCGGATACGCCGTCGCTCGGCTTGTTGCGACGCGAATTGTGAGAGACAGAAGATGCCCGATGCGCTGACCAAATTCATTTTCGGCCGTCTCACCTTGGACTCGCTGCCGCTGCACGAGCCGATCGTCGTCGCCACCTTCGCCGTGGTGGCGCTCGGCGGCATCGCGCTTCTCGGCGTCATCACCTATTTCAAGCTCTGGACCTATCTCTGGCGCGAGTGGTTCACCAGCGTCGACCACAAGAAGATCGGCATCATGTATATGGTGCTCGGCCTGGTCATGCTGCTGCGCGGCTTCTCCGACGCCATCATGATGCGCTTGCAGCAGGCCATCGCCTTCAACGGTTCCGAGGGCTATCTCAATTCGCACCACTACGACCAGATCTTCACCGCGCACGGCGTGATCATGATCTTCTTCGTGGCGATGCCCTTCGTCACCGGGCTGATGAACTTCGTCGTGCCGCTGCAGATCGGCGCGCGTGACGTGTCGTTCCCCTTCCTCAACAATTTCAGCTTCTGGATGACGGTCGGCGGCGCCATATTGGTCATGGCCTCGCTGTTCGTCGGCGAATTTGCCCGCACCGGCTGGCTCGCCTATCCGCCGCTCTCCGGCATCGGCTACAGTCCTGATGTCGGCGTCGACTATTATATCTGGGCGCTGCAGGTGGCGGGCGTCGGCACGACGCTGTCGGGCATCAACCTGATCTGCACCATCATCAAGATGCGCGCACCCGGCATGACGATGATGCGCATGCCTGTCTTCACCTGGACGTCGCTCTGCACCAACGTGCTGATCGTGGCGTCCTTCCCGGTGCTGACGGCGGTGCTCTCTCTGCTGGCTCTCGACCGCTATGTCGGCACCAACTTCTTCACCAACGACTTCGGCGGCAACCCGATGATGTATGTGAACCTCATCTGGATATGGGGTCACCCGGAAGTCTACATCCTCATCCTGCCGCTGTTCGGCGTCTTCTCCGAAGTCACCTCGACCTTCTCCGGCAAGCGCCTGTTCGGCTACACCTCGATGGTCTACGCCACGGTGGTCATCACCATCCTGTCGTACCTCGTCTGGCTGCACCACTTCTTCACCATGGGCTCGGGCGCCAGCGTCAATTCCTTCTTCGGCATCACCACGATGATCATCTCGATCCCGACCGGGGCGAAGATCTTCAACTGGCTATTCACAATGTATCGCGGCCGCATCCGCTTCGAACTGCCGATGATGTGGACGATGGCCTTCATGCTCACCTTCGTGGTCGGCGGCATGACCGGCGTGCTGCTTGCCGTGCCGCCGGCGGACTTCGTGCTGCACAACAGCCTGTTCCTGATCGCGCATTTCCACAACGTCATCATCGGCGGTGTGCTGTTCGGCCTGTTCGCCGGCATTGCCTATTGGTGGCCCAAGGCCTTCGGGTTCAAGCTCGATCCGTTCTGGGGCAAGGTGTCGTTCTGGTGCTGGGTGGTCGGCTTCTGGTTCGCCTTCATGCCGCTCTACATCCTCGGCCTGATGGGCGTGACGCGCCGCATGCGCGTCTTCGACGACCCATCGCTGCAGATCTGGTTCGTCATCGCCGCCTTCGGCGCGGTGCTGATCGCCTGCGGTATCGCCGCCTTCCTGGTCCAGATCTACGTCTCCATCCGCAGGCGCGAGGCCCTGACCGATCCGACCGGCGATCCCTGGGACGGCCGCACGCTCGAATGGTCGACCTCTTCGCCGCCGCCCGCCTACAACTTCGCCTTCACGCCTGTTGTGCGCGACAACGACGCCTGGTGGGACATGAAGAAGGCCGGCTACGTCAGGCCGCTCTCCGGCTTCAAGCCGATCCATATGCCGAGCAATACCGGCACCGGCGTCATCCTGGCCGCCTTCAGCGTCGCGCTCGGCTTCGGCCTGATCTGGTACATCTGGTGGCTGGCGGCGCTGAGCTTCGTCTGCCTGATCGCCACCGCGATCGGCCACACTTTCAACTATATCAGAGACTTCCACATTCCGGCTGCCGAGGTCACGCAGACGGAGGAGGCGAGGACGACGCTCCTCTCCGCTCAGGGCTAGGGGTTGAGCATGGCGTCGATAGCGACCACGGCCGGAACCGAGCCGGTCTTCCACCTGGAAGAAGAGCATGCGCATGCCGAAGGCAGCAGCACGATGCTCGGCTTCTGGCTCTATCTGATGAGCGACTGCCTGATCTTCGCCATGCTGTTCGCGGCCTATGGTGTGCTCGGCGGCAATTACGCGGCGGGGCCTGCTCCGAAGGACCTGTTCGATCTCGACCTGGTCGCGGTCAACACCACCATGCTGCTCTTGTCGTCGATCACCTATGGCTTTGCCATGCTGACAATGGACAAGGGCCGCGTCGCTGTAACGCAAGCCTGGCTTGCCGTGACCGGCCTGTTCGGCCTGGCCTTCCTGTCGATCGAACTCTACGAATTCGCGCACATGATCCATGAAGGCGCGACACCACAGCGTAGCGCCTTCCTGTCGTCCTTCTTCACTTTGGTCGGCACGCACGGCCTGCATGTCACCTTCGGCACCGTCTGGCTTGTGACGCTGATGACGCAGGTCGCCAGGTTCGGTCTCACCGAGGCCAACCGCCGCCGGCTGATGTGCCTCTCGATGTTCTGGCATTTCCTCGACGTCGTCTGGATCGGCGTCTTCACCTTCGTCTATCTGATGGGGATGTTGCGATGAGCGCTCATGATCACGCTGCCGATCACGGCCACGCCCATGGCGGCGCGGCGCACGGATCGTTAAAGGGCTATCTGATCGGCTTCGTCCTGTCGGTGATCCTAACCGCCATCCCGTTCTGGCTGGTCATGAGCGGCGCCATCGACAACAAACAGGCCACGGCCATCGTCATCATGGCCTTCGCGGTGGTGCAGATCGTCGTCCACATGGTCTTCTTCCTGCATATGAACACCGCCTCGGAGGGCGGCTGGTCGATGCTGGCCCTGATCTTCACACTGATCCTGGTCGTCATCGTGCTGACCGGTTCGCTCTGGGTGATGTACCACCTCAATGCCAACATGATGCCTGGGCTTCACGACATGCGCGAGATGCCATGAGCCCGGCGCCGGGCGCGCGGAGGGCCACTGTCGAGTCAGGGATCGGGCAGGCCGGCATTGATCTGTCCGCCGCGCCACGAAAGGACGCCGGCAGATCGCCTGCGTCGCGGCTTTTCCTCGCACTGCTCGGCCTCCTCGGCGTGCTGGTGTTTCTTGGGCTCGGCATCTGGCAGTTGGAAAGGCGGGTCTGGAAGCTCGACCTGATCGCCCGCGTCGACCAGCGCATTCATGCTCCGGTTGCCGATGCCCCCGGCCCGGGGGCCTGGGCCGGCATGACCGCGGCCAGTGGTGAATACAGCCATGTGCGACTGGCTGGGCACTTTCTGGGCGGCGCCAACACGCTGGTGCAGGCGGTGACGGAACTTGGCGGCGGCTATTGGGTGCTGACGCCGCTGCGGACCGACCGTGGCTTCGTCGTGCTGGTCAACCGTGGCTTCATCCCCCAGGAGCGCAAGGCCGAATTCGAACAAGAGAGCGGTAGCTTCACCGCGCCGGCCGTCATCGATGGGCTGTTGCGCAAGAGCGAGCCGGGCGGCGGTTTCCTGCGCAACAACGATGCCGCGGGCAATCGCTGGCATTCGCGCGACGTCACCGCCATCGCAACTACGCGCGGCCTGACGGATGTCGCCCCCTATTTCGTCGATGCGGAGGCATCCGGCACGGATGGCTGGCCGCGCGGCGGCCTGACCGTCGTGACGTTCCGCAACAGCCACCTCGTCTATGCTTTGACCTGGTTCACGCTCGCTGCGATGCTTGTTGCAGCCCTGGCCGCGCCGATGATCGGCCGCCGCCGACGGCGAGGACCGGCAAGATGAGCGTCCCGACGCAAACGCTTCGCAACGACAAATCCTTCGCGGTGTCCCTTGCGGGCAATGGCGGCACGGTCTCGGATCCCGATGCGGCGAACAGGAAGAACCTGCTCCTGCTCATCCAGCTGCGTTGGCTGGCGGTGGCGGGTCAGGTGCTCACCATTCTGGTGACGGAATACTGGTTCGATATCCCGCTGCCGCTGCCGGAGATGGCTGGCGTGGTGCTTTTCCTGATCGGGCTGAACATCTTCAGCCTCTTGGCTTCGCGCGGCCAGCGCCCGATCAGCAACGCGCAGCTCTTCGTCGCGCTGATTTTCGACATGGCAGCGCTGACGACACAGCTTTATCTGAGCGGCGGTGCCTCCAACCCGTTCGTGTCGCTCTATCTCTTGCAGATCACGCTTGGCGCCGCGCTGCTGACACCCTGGTCGACCTGGAGCCTGGTGGCCGCCGCTTCGGCCTGCTTCGTCTTCCTCACCTTCCAGTTCAAGCCGATCGCAATCCCGCACCACGGCGGCAGCGACCTGCTGGCCCTGCATATCAGGGGCATGTTCATCTGCTTCGTGCTGGCGGCCGGCCTGATCGTCATCTTCATGACGCGCATCAACCGCAATCTGCGCGAGCGCGATGCCTATCTCGCCGATCTGCGCCAGCACTCGGCCGAGGAGGACCACATTGTGCGCATGGGCCTGCTGGCCTCGGGCGCCGCGCACGAGCTGGGCACGCCGCTTTCGACCATCTCCGTCATCCTCTCCGACTGGCGCCAGACGCGCAGCGTCACCCGCAACCGCGAGCTGGCGGGGGACGTCGCCGAAATGCAGGCGCAGATCGAGCGCTGCAAAAGCATCGTGTCGGGCATCCTCATGTCCTCGGGGCAGGCGCGGGGCGAGGGCACCATCCGCACCAGCATCCGCCATTTCCTCGACGATCTTGTCCAGGAATGGCGTGTCAGCCGCCAGCCGTTCAATCTGGACTACAAGAACGATTTCGACCCCGACGAGCAGATCGTGTCCGACACGGCGCTGAAACAAGTGATCTTCAACGTGTTCGACAACGCCCAGGAAGCATCGCCCGATTGGGTCGGCGTCGCTGCCGAACGGCAGGGTGAGAAACTGGTGATTGCCGTGCGCGACCGTGGGCCGGGTTTCGACGAGGCTATTCTGGCGGCACTCGGCCAGCCCTATATGTCGAGCAAGGGACGGCCGGGCGGCGGCCTTGGCCTTTTCCTTGTCGTGAACGTGGTTCGAAAGCTGGGAGGCGACTTTTCGGCGCGTAACATGGAGCACGGGGCCTGTGTTACGCTCTCGCTGCCGCTCGTGGCGCTGACCGATGGAGATGATCATGAGGCCTGATCGATCCCTGTTTATCGTCGAGGACGACGCCACCTTCGCCAAGACGCTGAAGCGCTCTTTCGAAAAGCGCGACTACGACGTCGTGGTCTGCCACGGCAGGGAAGAACTGCTCGGCGCCCTCGAAACAGCGGTTCCTTCCTACGCCGTCGTTGATCTCAAGCTTGGCGCCGGCGGCTCCGGGCTGGAATGCGTGAAGCTGCTCAGCGCCCGCGACGCTTCGATGAGGATCGTTGTGCTGACCGGCTTTGCCAGCATCGCCACCGCGGTCGAGGCGATCAAGCTCGGCGCATGTCATTATCTGGCCAAGCCCGCCAACACCGATGACATCGAAGCCGCCTTCGGCCGGGCCGAGGGTGATGTTTCCGTCTCGCTGAGCAGCCGTCCCACCTCGATCAAGAACCTCGAATGGGAGCGCATCCACGAAACGCTTGTCGAGACCGGCTTCAACATCTCCGAAACGGCGCGCCGGCTTGGCCTGCACCGGCGCACTTTGGCCCGCAAGCTCGAGAAACGCGTGGTGAGATAGCGGGAGCGCTACGCCCACGATCGGGCTGAACCCGATTTGGTCCACGGCGAATTCGAGCGGGAGCATTCAAAGCTTTCCTGCGTGGCCCGGAATGCCTATCTGTGTGGACAGACACCGGAACAGGCAACGGATTTGGCGCAACGATCGGGCAGTGCTGATCTTCCACTTCACGGCGGGCGCGTGCCGAAATGGCTGGGCGACCGCATGACGCGCCTTGGCGCCGTCATGTGCGAGGCGATCATCCATCATTATGGCCGCAACGAGCTGCTGCGGCGGCTGGCGCATCCGTTCTGGTTCCAATCCTTCGGCGCCGTCATGGGCATGGACTGGCACTCTTCCGGCATCACGACCAGCGTCGTCGGCGCCTTGAAACGCGGCCTGACGCCGCTGTCGGGCGAACTCGGCATTCATGTCTGCGGCGGCCGTGGCGCGCATTCGCGCAAAACCCCGCATGAGCTTGCGGCAATCGGCGAGCGCATCGGCTTCGACGGAGAGCACCTGGCGACCGCCAGTCGGCTTGTCGCCAAGGTCGACAGCGCCGCCGTTCAGGATGGCTTCGACCTCTATCTGCACGGCTTCATCGTCACCGACGACGGCGACTGGGTGGTGGTGCAGCAAGGTATGAACGGCGACAGCAAGATCGCACGCCGCTACCATTGGCTGTCCGAAGGGCTGAAGAGCTTCGTCGATCAGCCGCACGCCGCCATCGAGGGCGCCAACCAGGGCGAGATCGTCAACCTGACCGACCGCCGCGCCGAGGCCTCGCGCCAGGGACAGCTGGACCTGCTGCAGGACCTCGGGCCGGACCGCATCCTGCGCGAATTCGCTGCCCTGGATGCCGGCACCGCACCGGCTCCGGAGCAGCCGCTGCTGCCGCATCTGGTCATGCCGGCTCATCATGATGTGCGCGAAAGCGATGTCGTCATGCGCCGCCTGCATGGCAACATGGCGGCCGCCGCCGAACGTGGTCCCGAGGATTTTTCCGAGCTGCTGCTGGTTCCCGGCGTCGGCGCCCGCACGGTGCGCGCGCTGGCCCTCGTCGCCGAAGTGGTGCATGGCGCGCCGTGCCGCTTTTCCGATCCCGGCCGGTTCTCGCTGGCGCATGGCGGCAAGGACAGGCACCCGTTCCCGGTACCCCTCAAGGTCTATGACGAGACCATCGGCGTGCTGAAGTCCGCCGTGCAGAAAGCCAGGCTGGGCCGCGAAGAGGAGATTGGTGCGTTGCGGCGGCTCGACGATCAGTCGCGGCAGGTCGAGCGATATGTCACCGGCCCCAGCCTGAAGGAAATCGTCGCCGGCGAATTCGATCAGTCGCATCTGCTTGGCGGCCGCAGCGTCTTTGGCTGGGAACCGGCGCCGGACCAGGCGCCGGCGAAGCCGAACAAGAAGGCATGATGGTCCCGGGGTCAACGCCCCGGGACCGCCTTCACCACTCTACTTCACGCCGATCCCGGCGGTCAGGCCGCCATCGATCTTGTAGTCGGCGCCGGTGCAGAAGCCGGCCTTGGACGAGCACAGGAAAGCGATGAGTTCGGCCACTTCCTCCGGCTCGCCGATGCGGCCAAGCGGATGGGCCGCGCCGAAGCGCCTGAAGGCCTCCTCGACATCGGCATCGCTGCCACCGTCGCCGCGCGCGGCCTTCTCCAGGATCGGCGTGCGGATCGAGCCCGGGCTGACCGAATTCACCCTTATGCCTGATGCCGCATAGTCGAGCGCAAGTGAGCGCGTCAGCGTATGGATCGCGCCTTTGGTCGTGGCGTAGGCGGCGACATTCTGCTGGCAGGCGAAGCCTTGCACCGAAGCGACGTTGACGATGGCGCCGCCGCCGCGCTTGATCATTTCCGGAATGCCGAAATGCGCGGTCAGGTAGATCGAGCCGACATTGACCGTCATCGCCCGGTTCCAGGTTTCCCAGTCGGTCGTCGTCGCGGTTCCGTAGGGATGGACCGCGGCCGAATTGACGATGACGTCGATGCCGCCGAATCTCGCGACGCCGGCCGCGACCGCGTCGCGCACCTGATCGGAGACGGAGACGTCGACCGTCTGCACCAGCGCGCTCGCTCCGGCTTTGGCAAGGCTCTCCTGCATGGCGGCATTGGCAGCCCGGTCGATGCCGCAGGCGATGATCGCGGCACCGCCTTGCGCCAGCCGCCTTGCGGTGGCGAGCGCAATGCCGGTCGTCCCCGTCACCAATGCCACCTTGCCGTCGAAATCCTTCATCGCGGGAACTCCTTCATGCGCCATCAAAAACGTGGTTCTGAGTTTGACACTCATCGGTGTCAAACAATAGGTTGCCGGTCTCACGCAAAAAGGAAAGTTGCAATGGAACAGTGCTGGCGCTGGTATGGTCCGGATGACCCGGTGACACTCGATCACGTCAGGCAGGCTGGCGCCACCGGCGTGGTTTCAGCACTTCACCACATATACGATGGCAGGGCGTGGCCCGAAGCCGATGTGCTCGAACGCAAGCGCATCATCGAGGCCGCCGGCCTGACATGGTCGGTGGTCGAAAGCATCCCGGTCCACAATTCCTTCAAGATCGGCGCGCCGGAACGCGAGCGCTATGCCGGCTACTATCGCGACAGCATCCGCACGCTCGCCAAGGCCGGCATCAAGACGATCTGCTATAATTTCATGCCGGTGGTGGACTGGACCCGCACCGACCTCATGTATCGCCTGCCGACAACCGGCTATGCCTTGCGTTTCGACGCCATCGACTTTGCCGCCTATGATCTTTTCGTGTTGCAGCGCAAGGATGGCGCGGCCAGCTATACGCCGGCACGGATCGCCGAAGCCGAGAAGCGGCTGAAGGCGTTGACGTCAGAGCAGGTCGACCAGATCGAGCGCAACCTCATCGCCGGCCTGCCGGCGACCGAGCGCAAGTATGACCGCGACAGTTTTCGCGAGGCTTTGGCGGAGTATGACGGGATCGGGCCGAAGGAGTTGCGCGACAACCTCGCCTGGTTCCTGCGCGAGATCATTCCGGTGGCGCAAGAGGAAGGGGTGCGCATGTGCATCCATCCCGACGACCCGCCCTTTTCGCTCTATGGCCTGCCACGCGTCGTTTCGACCGCGCAGGACGCGTGTTTCATCCTCAACGCCGTCGACAGCCCGGCCAATGGGCTGACCTTCTGCACCGGCTCCTACGGCACGCGCGCCGACAACGACATTGTCGCCATGGTCAAGGAATTCGCCGACCGCATCCATTTCGTCCATTTGCGCAACATCACCATCGAGGAGGACGGCTCGTTCTACGAAGCCGAGCATCTCGAAGGCGGCACCGACATGGCGCATGTGATCCTGGCTCTGATGCAGGAGGAGGCGCGCCGCCGCAAGGAGGGCCGTGCCGACTGGCGCATCCCGATGCGGCCGGACCACGGCCACCTGCTCGCCGACGACATCGGCAAGAAGAAGATTAATCCCGGCTACTCGCTGATCGGCCGGCTGAAAGGCCTCGCTGAATTGCGTGGCATCATGCGCGCCGTGGAGAAGTTCGGGCTGGCCTGATGAGCCAGGCACCTCAATGCAGGTGCCTAAGCTTGTCGGGGTTTCGCACGACGTAGATGGCCGCGATCTTGCCGTCCTCGATGTCGAGTGCGGTGGTCTGGAACTCGCCATCGGCTTCCAGGGTGACGAACCCGGGCAATCCGTTGATGAAACCGACGCGGACAAGTTTCGAAGCATGCGTGCGCAACCAGGCCGCCACGCGCTCGTACTGCGCCATCACGGCATCGAAACCGAGGGCCGGTTGCGTGGCTGCAGGACGCTTGCCGCCACCGTCGGCATGGGCGATGACATCGGTCGTCAACATGGTCCCAAGCGCCTTCATGTCACCGCTGCGCGAGGCCGCGAAAAAGGCCTCGGCAAGCTCCAGGCCGCGTTGCCTTTCCACCGTGAAGCGAGGCCGCGCCTCGCGGACATGGCCGCGCGCCCGGGCCGCCAGTTGCCGGCAGGCCGCCGGGTCGCGCTCGATGGCGGCCGCGACCTCGTCGAACCTGAGCCCGAACACATCGTGCAGCAGAAAGGCCGCCCGTTCGAGCGGAGACAGGCGTTCCAGCACCAGCATAAGCGGCAAGGTGACGTCTTCCACCTCGTCCTCTTCCACCAAGGGATCGGGAAGCCAGGGGCCGACATAGGTCTCGCGCTGGCGCCGCGCGGATTTGAGCTGATCGAGACAGAGCCGCGTCACCGTGCGGCGCAGGAATGCCTCGGGCTCGCGCACCACACTGCGGTCGGCCTTCATCCAGCGGATGAAGGCCTCCTGCACGGCGTCCTCGGCGTCCGACACCGAGCCCAGCATGCGGTAGGCGACACGCATGAGCTTGTGCCGCAGCGGGCCGAAGCCTGCTGCCGCATCGTCGGGCGCTGAGCTCGTCATCAGGCCGCGGCCACCCGGGCGGCCTTCACGGCGGCCGGGTCGGCATACAGGCCGAAACCGACGGCGATACGGTTCCAGGCGTTGATGATGTTGATCGTCAAGGTGAGCTTGATCTGCTCCTCCTCCGTGAAATGCGCCTTCAGCTCTTCATAGGCGCCTGCGCGGCCGGTGTCTTCCGAAAGCCGGGTCAGTGCCTCGGTCCAGGCAAGGGCCGCGCGTTCACGGTCGCTGTAGCAGGGCGCCTCGCGCCAGGCCGGTAGCAGATAGATGCGCTGCTCCGTTTCACCATTCTCGCGCGCTTCGGTAGCGTGGAGATTGATGCAGTTGGCGCAGCCATTGATCTGCGAGGCACGCAGTTTCACCAGTTCGGTGAGGCTGTGCTCGAGGCTGGCGGCGGCGGAGAGCTCGATCGAGGAACGCTGCCAGTTCTTCATCAGCGAAGGGGCGGCGGCGAAGAGGTCGATTTTTGCGGTCATGGTTGGCTTCCTTCTGTTGGTGTGCCGATCCCATGACGAGCGAGGGCTTGCTGGTGTGACATGCACGCCAGGATTTTTGTCCGCCATGCGCCGTTCCCGTCAGCTGCTCCAACTTGCGCGACATCTAATATAAGAGCAGAATTGAAGGCGTTTGAAGGAGAACGGCTCATAAGCAAATCGGGAGGAAACCATGAACACCATGAGCCTCACCACGCTTGATCGCGGCAAGACGACGGTCGACGCCGCAGCAATAGAAGCGCTTTCGGCACAATTGCGCGGCACACTGCTTCAGCAGGGGGACGCCGCTTACAACGAAGCCCGCACCGTGTGGAATGCCACGGTCGACCGGCGGCCCGGGCTGATTGTGTGTTGCGTCGGCGCCTCCGACGTCATTCGTGCCGTGAATTTCGCCAGGGAAAACAGGCTTCTCGTCTCCGTGCGCGGCGGCGGCCATAACATTGCCGGCAGCGCCGTCTGCGATGGCGGTCTGATGATCGATCTGTCGCCGATGAAGTCGGTGCGGGTCGATCCCGCCGCTCGGCGAGCATGGGTCGGACCCGGCGCCACGCTTGCCGATGTCGACCGCGAAACGCAAGCCTTTGGGCTGGTGGTGCCGACCGGCATCAATTCGACCACCGGCATATCAGGCCTGACCCTGGGCGGCGGCTTTGGCTGGATCACCCGCAAATTCGGCCTGACCATCGACAATCTTGTCTCCGCCGATGTGGTCACCGCCGACGGCAAATTGCTGCGCGCCAGTCAGACGGAAAATCCGGACCTGTTCTGGGCGTTGCGTGGCGGCGGCGGTAATTTCGGCATTGTCACGGCATTCGAGTTTCAACTCCACCAGATGGGTCCGCAGGTTCTGTCGGGGCTTGTCGTCCATCCTTTCGCCGATGCCGAGAAGGTGCTGGAGGAGTATCGCAAGGCGCTCGAAACGGCTCCCGACGAACTGACCTGTTGGGTGGTCATGCGGCAAGCGCCGCCGCTGCCTTTCCTGCCGGCCGAGTGGCATGGCAAGGATGTTCTGGTGCTGGCCATGTGCTATTGCGGCGATCTCCAGGCAGGTGAAAAGGCGACGAAGAAGCTTCGCGCCATCGGCTCGCCGATTGCCGATGTCGTCGGCCCCAACCCGTTCACCGGCTGGCAGCAGGCATTCGACCCATTGCTCACCCCCGGCGCCCGCAACTACTGGAAGAGCCATGACTTCACCCAGCTTCCCGACAGGGCAGTTGAGATCGTCACCGAAGCGATACGTGAGCTTCCAGGCCCGGAATGCGAGATATTCATCGGCCATGTCGGCGGTGCGGCAGGCCGTGTGGAGCAGAACGCAACGGCGTTTCCGCAACGCAGCTCGCACTTCGTCATGAATGTTCATGCCCGCTGGCGCGAACCGGCAATGGATAGGGCCTGCATCGGTTGGGCGCGCAGCCTCTATGAGGCGGCCAAACCCTATGCTGCCGGCACCGCCTATGTGAACTTCATGCCTGAGGACGAGGTTGACCGGGTCGAAGCGGCCTATGGCGGCAATTACCAGCGGCTTCTGGAGATCAAGCAGCGCTATGACCCGCTGAACCTGTTCCGCATGAATCAGAATCTACGGCCCAAACAAAGCCAGCGCGCCGCCTGAAGAGCCCGCATTACAGTGACAAAAAGCCCGCGCCTCCGCCATGGGCGCGGGCTTTCGCGTACTCTTCCGCGGCTCACTTCACAGGGGCTGCCACCGCGTGGGGCGCCTGGCCCTGTTCCCATCACCACATCATGAACGACGCGACATCCACATCCGAGACCTTGCCAGCACTCACATCGGCGATGGCCTGGTCGACGATCGCCACGCCCTCGGCCACTTCGTCTTCGGTCAACGTCAGCGGCGGCATGAATTCGAGCACATTGGCCTTCAGCCCGACATAGGTGAAGGCAGCCCCCAGTTCGTAGCCGCGATAGATGATCTTGGCCGTGGTCGTGGCAGGCACGGGCTCGCGCGTCGCGCGGTCCTTGACCAGGTCGACACCAATGGCGAGCCCGCGCCCGCGTACGTCGCCGATGATCTCGTGTTTTTCGCCGAGTGCTCGCAGCACATCGGAAAAGAGTTTGCCGATCCGCGCCGAGCGTTGGACCAGGCCTTCGCTCTCGATCGTCTTCAACACCGCGTTGCCGGCCGATGTCGCCACCGGATTGCCGGCGGTCGTCTGCAAGGCGAAGGCCGGCGCATGATCCATGATTTCCTTCGGCCCGACCACTGCCGACAGCGGCAGCCCTCCGCCAATACCCTTGCCGAAGACGACGAGGTCCGGCGTCAGCCCTTCGTGCTGGAAGCAGTGCATCATGCCGCTGCGGGCGAGCCCGACCTTGACCTCGTCGAGCACGATCTTGATGCCGTGTTTGCGGCAACGCTCCTGCAGCGCCTTGAGGAACCCTGGTGGCGGCACGATCAGCCCGCCATCCGACATCAGCGGCTCGATAAACACGGCCGCGACCTGATGCGGCGGGCAGGTGGTCTCGAACTGGTAGTCGAGCAGGGCGAGCACCTGCTCGCCGCTAAAGGTCGGGCGGAACGGATCGGGGTAGGGCAACAGCACCACGCCAGGCCGCGGCAGCGTATGCGTCATGGCGGTGTGGCCGCTGATGCCCATCGAGCCCGAAAGGTTACCGTGATAGGAGCCGATAAAGGAGATGAAGCGCGACCGGCCGGTGGCTGCCTGCAGCACGCGCACCGCGCAATCATTGGCGTCAGAGCCGGAATGGCCGAACCAGACACGCCGTTCGCCGTCTCCAGGGGTGATTGCCAGCAACCGTTCGGCCAGCGATACCGCCGGCTCGTTCGGATAGAGCAGCAGGCTGGCGCCCGCCATGTCGCGGATCGAGGCTTCGACCGCTTCGACGATGGCCGGATGGCCGTAGCCGAGCACTGCCGGGCCGGCCGATCCCGACAGGTCGAGCAGCGAGCGGCCGCCTTCCTCGATAAGCCGGTTGCCCCGGCCGCCGACGACGCTGAGCGGCGAGAAGCGCAGCTTGCCGATCTGCGCGATGGTCACGGCGTCGCGCTCGCGCAGGCTGAGATTGCTCACGAAACCGTCTCCGTCTCATGTGCGGGCAGTGCCGCCGCCAGCCGGCTCGCCCATTCCTCGATGCCGGACCGGTTCGCCAGCAGGTCCTGCCGGATCTCGACGAGGACGGCGGGGATGCCGCGGTCATCGCCATGGACAGGCACGGCGTAATCGGCGTCGCGGCTGATCACATACGGCACGTTGGCGGCGACGTTGAGGGTCGCATCCGTGCGCAAGCCCGACAGGATCGCTTCGGCGAGATCGGCCGCATGCCCGTGCAGCACGCCCGCATGCCATGGCCTGGCAACACCCAGGAAGACCGGCGTGAAGGAGTGGATCGTCACGATCCGCGTCGGCCTGCCCGCGGCCACCCGGCGGTTGAGATGCGCGGCGACCCGCTCATGGAACGGTGCGAACATGACTTCCGCGCGCCGGTCCCGTTCCACGGCATCGATGCCGACATTGCCGGGAATGTCGGTGTCTTCCGACAGGACCGGAATGCTGCCGGAGGTGCCCAGCGGCCGGTTGAGGTCGATCAGCAGCCGTGAATAGCCGCTGAGGAAGGCCGCTGCATCGAGCCGTGCCGACAACAGCCGCGTCACCTCCGCGGCGCCGATATCCCAGGCGATGTGGCGCTGCAGATGGCTGGCATCGAGACCGAGCCGCCGATACTCGACCGGTATGTGGTTGGAGGCATGCTCGCACAACAGGACGATATCCGAGCGGCCATGCTCATTGAGAACCTCGACGGCGTCGGGCCAATCTTTTTGAGGGAGCGGGTCTTTTTCAGTCTGCGCAGTCATCAATAAAGCGTCCGGTAGAGATCGCAGATGGCAGCCGGATCGAGGCCGGCCAGCCGCTCGGCCTCATGTCGCTTCAGGCCGACGAAGGTCTCGATGAAGATTGGCGCGAACCATCCGGTGACGATCTTGTCGGCGAGAAGCGCGTCCAGCGCCGCCGGCAAGGTTTCCGGCAGCCGCACCAGGCCGAGCTTTGCCCGTTCCGCTTCGCTCATCAGCGTCGGGTCGCCGGTGACCAGCGGCGGTGACGGCAGCTCCGCCTTCAGCCCTTCCAGCCCGGCGCGGATGATCACCGCCAGAGATAGATAGGGATTGCCGGTGGCGTCGGCCGCCCGGTATTCGACATTGTACTGCCGTGCCGGATCGCGTCCGCCAATCGTCACCGTCGGGCAGATACGCAGCGACGCTTCGCGGTCGCGGTCGGCGAGCCAGGTGTAGGACGAACTCCAGCTGTGCGGCTTCAGCCGGTAGAAGGACGACACGCTCGACGCCGTCATGGCGGTGATCGCCGGCAGATGGCGCAGCACGCCGGCACAGAAGGCTCCGGCCTTGGCGGACAGGCCACCAGGTTGCGCCGCATCGTATGTCACCGGCTTGCCGGCCGCGTCGACGAAGCTGAAATGGATGTGGACGCCGTTGCCGACGGCATTGGGCGCGGTCTTGGGCGCGAAGCTCGCACGCCAGCCGGCATTGCGCGCCACTTCGCGCGTGATTTCGCGGATGGCGACGGCGCGGTCGGCGGCCGTGAGTGCGTCGGCCGGCTCATGCGTCACTTCGAACTGCTCGTCGCCGAATTCGGCGATGACCACTTCGGGGCCGACGCCCGCTTCCTCCAGCGCCGCCATCAGATTGGGAGCGAACGGATCGGTGCGGCGCAGCGCGGCGAAGGACATCGAATGCGCCGGCGCGAAACTGCCTTCGGCAATGTGGAATTCATGCTCGAAGGCGGCGATGACGGAAAGCCCGGTTGCGGCCTTCAGCTCCGCCAGCGCATCCCTGAGCATGGTCCGCGTACAGCCGAGCCACGGGCTGCCGTCGAGCTCGACGATGTCGCCGGCCACCATGTCGAAGGGCGTTGCCGATCCGGTGCGTTCGGTGCGGAAGCGCGCCTTGAGGTCGGGGATCAGCCGCAGATCGCCCGACGAGCCCCAGGGATTGGGAACGACGATCGAATTGAACGGTGTCATCGACAGATTGGCCTGCAGCCAGCCGACACCGGTCGTGGCGGTTTTCTGCAATCTGCTTTCGACAACGAAACGGCCCCGGGTGATGGCGCAGAGATCCGTTGTGACGACGGCAACGAGGGGCTCGACGGTCGATGTCATGCAGTTTTTCCCAGAGCGTTGAAACGGTCGACGACGGTGTCGGTGTCGGCAACCCAGCAATAGCCGCCGAAGGCCTTGAGCGCGATGTCGTGGCGCTCCTGGGTGATGGTGGCGCAGGCGTCCGATACGCAGGTGACGAGGTAGCCGCGGTCGGCGCCGTCGCGCACCGTCATGTCGACGCACTGGTCGGTGAGCACGCCGACCACGACGAGGTAGCGGATGCCGAGGTTCTTCAGGAGGTAGTCGACATTGGTCGAGTTGAAGATGCCGGAAGAGGTCTTCGGCAGCATGATCTCGTCGCCGACAGGTGCCAGCGACGCCACCGGCAGGCCTTCGGGGAGACTCGGCGCGACATGGATCGGTGTCAGCTTGTGGTCGAGCGAGCGGTCGCGCCCATCTTCGGTCAGGCTCTGGATGATGGTGTGCAGCACTTCCACACCATTGGCCCGCGCCGCCGCCAGCAGACGTTCCTGGTTGGGGATCGTCTGCGAGGATGTCTGCCGGTAGAAATAATGGTCGGGGCCGCGCTCTGGATGCGAGGGATCGGCGCCCGGCTCCAGCCAGATGCGCTGCATGTCGACGAGCAGCAGTGCCGTCTCGCCGGCACGAAAGGCTTCGTCTCGCTTGGGTAAGGCCCGCTTCGGTAAGGTTTGGGTCATGCTAGTCGTCCTGCTTTGCTGATTTCGGTCCGGGTGTCTTGCGCGGTTCGGATGTCTGGCGCTTGCCGTTCGACTGCGGATCGCTGTCGAGCGTTACCGCATTGGCGTGCCGCACCTTCTCGATCCTCTCGATGCGCGCCCGGGCGTCGTCGCCCAGCGTCGAAACGATATGCGCGGTAAGCGCTTCCATCTGTGTGATCGCCGGCGCCAGCGTGTCGTAGGGCGAGGCGACTTCCAGCGGGCTGACAATGGTGACTTCGGCGAGATCGGATATCGGCGACAGCCATTGGTCGGTGAAAAGCAGAATGCGCACGTCGAGCGCCGCCGCCTGGCTTGCATAGGCCATCACGTCGAGCTGGTAGCGGCGATAGTCGAAGACGACCAGCACATCGCGGCGGCCGAGGTCGGCCAGCGTGTCGAATGTCTGAGGAGAAAGCACGCCGAGATCGCGGACTCCGGAGCGGAACTGCCCAAGATATCCGGCCAGCATGCCGGCGATGTGGCGGCTGAACCGGCCGCCGACCAGCACGATCTCGCCCTTGGCCTCCATCAGCAGGCGGGCTGCCCGCTCGTAGGTCTGTACCGGCGTCGCGGCGGTGGCTTTCTGCAGCGCCGCGGCGACGGAATCGAGATAGGCGAGCACGGCGCTGTCGCTGGAGCCGCTTTGCCGCTTTGCCTCCATCATCAACAGAGGCGAATGCAGCCTGGCCTCGACCTCGGCCAGCAGCTTGGACTGGAAATCCGGAAAGCCTTCATAGCCGAGCTTGACGACCAGCCGGACCACGGTCGGATCGCTGACGCCGGCGCGCCGGGCGAGCGAAGAGGCGGAGCCGAGGCCGGAGGTCGGATAGTCCGTCAAAAGCAGCCGGACGATCTTCTCTTCCGACGGCGTCAGCGCCAGATCCCCGCGCATGAGAACATCGCGTATCGCCATTGGCCTCCCCGAAATAGGTCTTGGGCTCTCAGCCTCGTTATGTAGAGTTTATTACAGGGATTTTAAATCAGGTCAACAATGAAGAGATGTTGACATTGCGCGATCACCGGCCTTACCTTGTCGGAAAGCAGCCAAGAGACTGTGGGGAACAGCCATGCGGAACGGAAGCGACGTCATCGTCGTCGGTGCCGGAATTGTTGGATCGAGCACCGCCTATCATCTCGCCAAGGCCGGCGTGAGCGTCACGCTGGTCGAGCAGACCCATCCCGCCGGCGGCCCGTCCGGCAAGTCGTCGGCGCTGCTGCGTGCCTTCTATCTGATGCCGGAACTGTCGCAGCTTTCCATCCGTGGCCGCGAGATATTGGTGTCGCTGCCGAAGATCACGGGCGAAGGATCTTTCGTAACCGAGATCGGCATGATGTGGGTCTGCGGCAACGACAATGCGGCGGGCTGGACAGCGGCGGCCGAACGCATCCATGGCGAGGGCGCCCGCATCGAGACCTTGTCGCCGCAAGCCTTTGCCGATGCAGCACCCGGCTTTGCCCTGGACAATGTCGCGCTGGCGCTGTGGGAACCCGAATATGGCTATGCCGATGCCTTCGGCGCCACCAACGCCATCGCCCGCGCCGCCCGTGCCAACGGCGCGAAAATCTTGCAGAACACGCTTGTCGACAGCCTGCAGCGGCAAGGTGACCGCATCACCGGCGTCACCTTGACCGATGGCACGGTGCTGGAGGCGGATACGGTCGTGCTCGCCGCCGGGCCATGGACGCGCCGCCTGCTGGCGACGGCGGATCTCGATCTGCCGCTGCATGTCGAGCGCCCTCCGATGGCCGTGCTCGATGCCGCCGGCAAGGCTCGGCAAGTGATGCCGTTCGCCTGGTGCGACGACATTTCCTGCAATTATGCGCGGCCCGACAATGACGGCGTCATCCTCGCCGGCACCTGGGCCGGCGGCGGCACCGGCCTGCGTCACGAACATGCCGGCCGTCCGCGTTTCGTCGAGAATCCCGACAGCTACATGGAAGGTGTCGAGGAGTCTGAATCGGTCGAAATCCTAGAGACCTTCGCCACTCGCGTGCCTGCCATGGCCGAGCTTGGCATTCGCCCGGGCTATGCCGGGCTCTACGACATGAGCCCCGACGATCTGCCGGTCATCGGACCAATGCCCGGCGTCGAAGGGCTGGTGGTTTCGGCAGGTTCCTCCGGCCACGGTTTCAAGACCGGGCCAGCCGTCGGCGAGGCCATCGCGAAGCTCGTCACCGAGGGTGCGCAGCCGATCCTGGCGCCGTTCTCGCCCGCCCGTTTCAAGGCCGCGTGATGGCGTCGGTGACGATGAGCGAGAGCAAGCCACGCGGCTTCATGCCGGCGGCATTCCGCAACGCCACGGCCGATGCCTTGTGCATGGTGGCGGTGCTGCTCTTGGTGGCGCTTGCCGCCTTCATCTTCGGCGGCGCCGCCATGCAGCGTGTCGTCACCTATGCCGCGATCATGCTGACGGCGGTGCTTGGCCTGCAGATCTTCTCCGGCAACAGCGGCATCGTCTCTTTCGGCCAGGCCGCCTTTGTCGGCCTTGGTGCCTACGCCACCGGTATCCTCACCATGCCCACTGCGCTGCAGCGCACGGCGCTGCGCGACCTGCCGGATTTCCTTGCTGGCTATCAACTCTCCTTCTTCGCGGCGCTGGCTGTCGTGCTGGTTCTCGCGGTCGTCATCGGCCTGTTGACCGGCACGCCGCTGCTCCGGCTGACCGGGTCGAGTGCCTCGATCGCAACACTCGCCATGCTGATCATCGTCTACACGCTGCTGGTCGCGGGACGCGAGATCACCCGCGGCAGCCAGCCCTTCTACGGCGTGCCGCGCGAGGTCGGTTTGTGGACAGCGGCGGCGGTCGCCTCGGTGGCGCTGATCGCGGCGCGGCTGTTTCGCGAGACCTCTTTCGGCCTCGCCACCCGCGCCGCCGCCAATGACGAGCGCGGCGCCGCCGCCGTCGGCGTCGACCAGCGCACGGCGCGTCTTGCCGCCTGGGTGGCGGGCGTGGTCGCGGCCATGGCCGCCGGCGCCATGATGGCGCAGTTCCTCGGTGCGTTCTCGCCGCGCGATTTCTATTTCGACCTCGGCTTCACCATGCTCGCCATGCTGATCGTCGGCGGCATGACGTCCTCGCTCGGCGCCTTCGCCGGCGTCATCGTCACCATCGTGGTGATCGAAGTGGTGCGGCGCTTCGAGGGCGGCGGCGAAGTGCTCGGCGTGCATCTGCCCGTGCTGTTCGGCCTGACCCAGGGCGTGCTGGCCATCGCCATGATCCTGGTCATCTGGCGGCGCCCGACCGGTCTTTTCGGCGAGCGTGAGCTCAACCTTCTGCGCCGGTCCGGACGCCAGGCGGACCTGGCTTCGGCTGCGGTGCCGCAGCAGGTTGGCGCCGACCGGCTGGTCGCCGACCATCTGTCGCGCCGCTATGCCGGCGTCGTCGCCGTGGACGATGTCAGCTTGAGCTTCGAGACCGACAGCATCACCGGCATCATCGGTCCCAACGGCGCCGGCAAGACGACCTTGCTCAACATGCTGGCCGGCGATGTCCAGCCCAGTGCCGGGACCGTGTCGGTCGGCGGCACGGTGCGGCAGGCCACGGCCTTCCGCTTTGCCCGGTCGGGCATTGCCCGCACCTTCCAGAACATCCGCGTCTTCCCGCACATGACCGTGCTGGAGAATGTCGTCGTCGCCGCGCGCCAGGTCGAACCCGATCTCGGTCACGCCGAGGCTGCGGCCATGCGCGAACTGTCCCGCATGGGGCTGGAGAAATTCGCCGACCAGCCAGCCGCCGGGCTTGCCTATGGTCAGCGCCGCCGGCTGGAAGTGGCCCGCGCCCTGGCGCTCAAGCCGCGCTTCCTGCTGCTCGACGAGCCCGCCGCCGGCATGAATGCGGTCGAGACCGCCGAACTCGTCTCCATCCTGTCGGCGGTGCGCGCCGAGCGCCGTATCGGCGTCGTGCTGATCGAGCACGACATGCGGCTGGTGATGAATCTGTGCGAGCGCATCGTCGTCATTGATCATGGTCGCGTCATCGCCGACGGCACGCCGGCCGATGTCCAGAAAAACCCCGCCGTCATCGCCGCCTATCTCGGCAGCCGCACGGCTCGCGCCAAGACAGCTGAAACCCAGACCGCATAGACCGCAACGACGACAGCCAACGATAACAAATCCAGAAGGAGAACCGACATGCCAAGCCTCTATCGCCTCCATCGCGCCGCTTTGTGCGCGGCCGTGTTCGGCATTGCCGCCATTTCCACGGCCAATGCCGAGGAGATCATCATCGGCGCGGCGACCGCGCAGACGGGCGGCCTCGCCCCCTACGACCAGCCGGCCCTTGCCGGCCTGCGCATGTCGCTCGACGAACTCAACGCCAAGGGCGGGCTCGGCGGCAAATACACCGTCAAACTGATCATCAAGGACACACGTTCCGACACCGCGCAGACCGCCACCGTCGCCCAGGAACTGATCGACGCCGGCGCCAAGATCATGATCACGCCCTGCGATGCCGACCCCTCGATTTCCGCCGGCCAGCTCACCCAGCCGCTCGGCATCCCGACCTTGACGCTGTGCGGTTCCGCCCCGGTGCTCACCGGTGCGGTCGGCGACGTCATGTTCGGCACCTATCCGGCCGACAATGTGCAGGCAACGGCGGTCGCCGACTTCGCCGTCTCCGAAGGCAAGAAGAAGGTGTTCCTGCTGACCTCGCCGACTCCACCTACACCGCCAACCTGCCGGAATATTTCGGCAAGGTGTTCGAGAGGAAGGGCGGCGCCGTCGTCGGCCGCGGCAACTTCACCATGGGCCAGCCAGACTTCTCCGCCGAGATCACCAACATCAAGGGCCTGGCCGACAAGCCCGACCTGATCATGACGGCGGCCTATGAGCCTGACTTCCCGGCCTTCATCCAGCAATTGCGCGGCGCCGGCGTCACCATCCCGGTCTATGGCGCCGATGCCATCGGCACGCCGACCATCAAGGCCCTGGGCAAGCTGGTCGACGGCGTCGTCTACACCGCGGCCGGCTATGCCGAGCCAGGCAGCAAGCTCGAGGCCTTCAACGCCGCCTTCACCAAATATGCCGGCCACGCGCCGGAATCGACCTATGAGGTCAATGGCTACGAGATCGGCCTGATCCTCGACCAGGCGGTGAAGACCGCCGGCTCCGACGATCCCAAGGCCGTTCGCGACGCCATCGCCAACCTCAAGGATTTCGAAGGCATCACCGGCAAGATCACCTATGCCGGCACCGACCGCATGCCGCTCAGGCCCGTGGCGCTGATGCGCTACGAGGGCGGCGAAGGCAAGCATGTCCAGACCCTGATCCCCGACGCCGCCGACGTTCCGGCGCCGTGATCTCATGCTGAGCGTCGAAGCCCTGAAAATCCGGTACGGCGAAGTCGAGGCGGTGCGCCGCGTCGACCTCACCGTCGACAGCGGCGAGATCATCGCGCTGGTCGGCGCCAATGGCGCCGGCAAGAGCTCGACGCTGGGCGCCGTCGCCGGGCTGGTGCCGGCGGCGTCCGGCAAGGTGGTGTTCGACGGGGCCGACATCACCGGCCTGGCGCCGGAGGCGATCGCCCGCAAGGGCGTCGCGCTGGTGCCCGAAGGCCGCCGCATCTTCGCCAGCCTGACGGTGGCCGACAATTTACGGCTCGGCGGGGCAGTGCATCAGCCGGCGGCCGAGGCGAAGCTGCGCGAGGAGGAGATGCTGGAGCTGTTCCCGATCCTGCGCCGCTACCACCGCGTCAAGGGCGGCAATCTGTCGGGCGGCGAACAGCAGATGCTGGCCATTGCCAGGGCGCTGATGGGCAAGCCGCGCATGATCCTGCTCGACGAGCCATCACTTGGCCTCGCCCCGCAACTGATCGACACCGTCTTCGACCTGATCGCCGAACTGCGTCGCAACGGCCTGACCATCCTTCTGGTCGAGCAGAACGTGGCGCTGGCGCTCGAAATCGCCGACCGCGCCGTCGTGCTTGCCAATGGCGAGGTGGTGCTGTCGGGCACGGCAAAGGAACTCGCCTCCTCGGACCTCGTCCGCCAGGCCTATCTGGGAGCTTGAGAAGCATGGTCGCGCAGCAGATCATCAATGCGGTCAGCCTCGGCGGCGTCTATGCGCTGCTGGCGCTCGGCCTGGCGATTGTCTTTTCCATTGTCGGCCTCATTAACTTCGCCCATGGCGAGCTGATGACGCTGTCGGGCTATGCGCTGCTGGCCTCGCTGGGGCTCGGCTTCCCCTTTCCGGTGGCCGTGCTTGTTGCCGTGTCCTGCGGCGCGCTCGCCGCTGTCGCCATGGAGCGCATCGCCTTCAGGCCGATGCGCGGCGCCAGCGTCACCAGTCTTTTGTTGACCAGTTTCGCCGTCTCCAGCCTTTTGAAAGTCGTCTTCCAGAACGGCATCTCGGCCCGGCCGCAGGCTGTCGCCATGCCCGGCTGGATGACCGGCGCCTTCTCCTTCGGCGATTTCACCATCGGTGTTGGTCCGAGCATTTCCATCGTCGTCTCGGCGCTGGCGCTGATTGCACTGGAGGTCTTCCTGCGCCGTTCGGTGACCGGCACGGCGATGCGCGCCGCGGCCGAGGATTTCGACGTCGTGCGCCTGATGGGCATTCCTGCGAGCCGCATCATCGCCACCGCCTTCCTGCTTTCCGGACTGTTGGCGGGGTTGGCGGCCATGCTGTGGGTGGCGCAACGCGCCTCCGTCGATCCGCTGATGGGCTTTACGCCGGTGTTAAAGGCCTTCATCGCCGCCGTCGTCGGTGGGCTGGGCAGTCTGCCCGGTGCGGTGGCCGGCGGCTTCCTGCTCGGCATCATCGAGGTGCTGCTGCAGGCGACGTTGCCGCCGGCGATCGCCCCCTACCGCGACGCCATCGTGCTGTCGGGCGTCATCGCTGTGCTGCTGCTGCGCCCGCAAGGCCTTATTCCCGCAGTCCGCGTCCAGCGCAGCTGATCTCATGTACAGCAAGCCGGAGTTTGAACCGCTATCGCGTGACGATGTGTTCGGCCTGATCGAGGCCGCCGCCTTCGCCACGGTGGTGACATCGGGTCCGCAGGGGCTAGTCGTCTCGCATCTGCCGTTCGTGCTTGATCGCGCCCGTGGCCCAAACGGCACGCTGGTCTCGCATCTCGCCAGGGCCAATCCGCACGGCGAGCTGGTTGCGCAGGGCAGGGAGGCGGTCGCCGTCTTCCAGGGGCCGCATGGCTACATCTCGCCGTCCTGGTATCCGCGCAACCCGGTGCGCGACAGCGCGCCGACCTGGAATTTCGCGGTGGTGCATTGCCATGGTCATCCCGTGCCGCTCGACGACCACGGCACCGCCCGGCATTTGCTGCAACTGGTCGACGTCTTGGAAAAGGATCGCGACGACCGATGGCGTATGCGCGAACTCGGTCCCGGCGGCATGGAACGGCGTATACCGCACATCACCGGCTTCGACCTGCCGATCGCACGGCTCGAAGCCAAATTCAAGATGGGGCAGGATGAGCGCCTCTACGACACGACCGGCGCGATCGGTGCGCTGGACGATAAAGATCCGGCACTTGCCGCGATGATGAAGGCGCACAATGCGCATCGCCAGGACTGACCGGCACGTCGGCACGAAGGCAAATGATCCCCAATCTCAGCATCGTGCTGTTCGTCAGCGCTGCGCTATGTCAGGGATCAATTGAAGTCGCCCGGAACCGCGCGACCTCTTCGGCATGCTGCTCAGGGCCGACCCATCGAAAAGGCTTTCGCCTGACCTTTTGTGAGCGAGCCGTGTCGTTCCTCGGCCTATCGCACGTCGTGGCGGAAGTCCGCCCGACCCGCCAGCACACAGGATGCGATAGCCGAGCGCCGGCCGATGTTCAGCTTGGCGAAGATGCGCCTGATGTGTTCGCGCACCGTGTAGCTGCTGATGCCGAGCTGCCGTGCAATCTCCTTGTCGAGCTTGCCGTCGGCGATCAGCAGCGCGATCTGCAGTTCGCGCCGGGTCAGCAGATCGGCGGCCGACAGCGGCAGATCTGTAGCAGCATCAGGGACATAGACTGCATCATAGATCAGATAGTGCGTGCCGGCACATACGATGCGGCCAACCGGCCGCTGAGCGCCATGGCCGCTCGGCCCGCCGCGATCGTCCTCGTCGAGATGACGGATGGCGACCAGCGAATGGCCGTTGACGACAAAGTTCGACGTGGCCGTGTCGCGCTCACATTCTTCGCCTGGCGAAGAGCTTTTCCGCGCGGCGGAAATCTCGTCAGCGAAGTCGGAAAGTCTCTGCAAATTCTCGGCACGTGCAACCATGGTCGAACGCCCCAGTTGGCAGGAAACTCAGTACAATCACAAGCCCTGGCGCACCAACAAAACTGCTACGCCGCCGAACCCCCGGCGCAACCAGTATGAAAGCTGCATAGATGGCATTGACTATAACACCTTCCGAAATATTAGCATTCCAAAAATCATCATCGGGTCGCCAATTTTCACCTTTCAGCGCCCGAATCCGGCGCGGATCGAGCGCAAAAGATCTGGGGTAAGCCTGACGCCTCGGTTGAACAGTCCGGCCGGCGCCAACGGTACACCCGGCCGGCAGCCCCAGGCGCCGCCCGAATGCGGGCGCGGACCGGCAGTGTGAACCGCGATCACCACCGGTGGGCCGGCCTGCTGACGCTGGATCCATACAGGCGCGCCGCTATGTCCCGGACAGGTATCGACGCTGTAGAAAAGCTGCCGTTCGGTGATCCGGTCGAGACGCTCGGCATGCTCCCATTGCGTGCCATCGGGTTTGTCGGCCGGATAGCCCGAAATGTGCAGCAGGCGCGAACTGCGCAGCCGTTCGAGGTCTTGGCGGTTGGGCGACCACAGCCGGAAGAAGCCGGGCGCTGGCGAAAACGGCCGTTCGAGTTCGATCAGCCCGACATCGTGCAGCGCCGACGGTCGCCGGCGATAGGGCGGATTGACATGCCATCGCTTCGCCCATTGCCAGCCGAACGGCCGCGCCTCGCGAGACGCGCGGCCTGGTGTGACGCGGATGCGCACCGCCAGATTGGGCAGGCCGAGGCGCTTGCGGATCGGGCTGGTGATGCAATGTGCGGCCGTCAGCAGTCGCGTCGGCGAAATCAGGAATGCCGTGCAGCCGGTCAGCCTGCCGTCGCCGAAGTCGCGCTCGATATGGCAGACGGCGCTGTGCGGAAAGCGGTTGGTATGCGTGACCCTGGCGCGGCCATCGGTCGGCCCGACCACGGCATAGTCCGCCTCGTCGGCCAGACGGTCGAGTTCGAAGGGCGTGGGCGAAAACAGCGTCATGTGTCTTGCCCGTGTTCGGCCTGCGGCGGCACGACATCCCGCGGCGTCACGTCCGGCGACGACACATCGTCGATCCCGGCCTCGCCCGCCGGCTCCTGTGGCGCCTCGACGGGATCCGTCTCATCGGTTGCCGCCGTGCCGAGCATGCCGCGCAGGCGGTCGACCAGCAGGTGGGCCTCTTCGCCACGGCTCTCGAGATAGGCCATGGCCCGATCCATGAACTCCTCGTCGGACCGGAAAGGCACCTCTGTCTGGCGCTGCGGCGGCGACCGCAGCGCCTTGACCTCTTGCAGAACGATTGCGTCCAGATCGGCCCATACCGACCTTGAATGCGGTGCGACTTGCCCGTGCATCGGGGCCTCCTTCGGGTTCAGTTGTCGTATATCAGTGCCGCTTCGTCGAATGTCGTGCTGTTGGGGTCGTAGAGCAGCGGGCGCTCCCGGTCCTGCAGCCAGCCCTCATAGTTCCTGGCCCGGCGCGGATGCATGGCCTGGCGGGTGAGCCGGGCCGCCTGGACCAGAATCTGGCCCGGCTGCAAATTGCGGATCGCGGCGTTGACCCTCGGGTCGGCGCGGCTCGGCTGCCGGTAATGTTCGATGATCCGCTGTGCGATGGAATTGGTTCCCTTGGTCATGCCGATGCTCAGCGGACGGTTGCGGTCTATGCCGGCGCGGGTGATGCGATAGACCTGCGGCCCTGGTGCCAGGAATGGCCGCAACAACGCATCGACCTGGCCGCCCCGGCTGGCAGCGGTGCGCGCCGCGTCGATGGCCGCGAGCGACACCGGCGGGGTCCAGCCGCGCCAGCCCGGCAGTTGCGAGCCGCGCGCCCGCACCGATGTCTGGCGGCGCGCCGGCCGTGGCGCACGCCGCACGGTCGCCTCGTCGAAAGAGGCGTCGCCACCGCATCCGCAACCGCACCCGCCGCTTGGAAAATGCCGGCGCCGGACCTCGACGGCGCGAAAGCCCTGCTGCTGGCGGCAGCGCGCGCAGCCGCATAGCCGGCGGTGGGGCACCATTTGCGCTGCCTCGTCGACCAGCGCGTCGAGTTGTTCGTCGAGATATGACATGCCGGCTCCCTTCCTCGTACCCTGTTTCAACACGGTGCGCCGGTACGGCGTCACCCCGGACCAGCGTTGACTGTTGCGTCCGATGCCGTGGCCCGCCGGCGCAGCCTCGCCACTGTCCTCTCCCGCTGTTCGACCGTCGGCAACGGAAAGGACAGCCGCGCCGGCCGCGGGGGCCTGATGTCGAGATAGCGCGCGATATTGGCGTCGGGGCTGAGCTCCAGCTGAAGCACCGAGGCCGGAGCCGAAAGTAGCGAGACAACGCCCGGTCCGTGGCCGGCGACGGTGCTGTCCGAGTGCACGACCACGCCCACCGAAACATGCCCGCCCAGCCGTGACCGGCCAAAACGGTTGTCTGCGTCCATGATCCCGACGATGTCGCCGAATCGCAGCGAACCGAGCTTGTAGCGCCGCACCATGCCAGGATCCGACATCTGGATGTCGTAGTCGCCGCGCAGCACATTGTTGCGGCCCAGCCCCGAGCCCATGACGCGGGCCGGAATGCGGTGTGTCACCTTGACGTGGATCCGGCCGTTGCGCTCGACCGGCCGCCAGCGGGCAAGCAGCCGCGGCGAGCAGTTCCAGATCGCGACGTCGGGATAATCTGTCAGGCGCAGGCCAAGGCCATAGGCCCAGACCTGGATGCGGTCACCGATCGCCATCTGCCGCATCGCCGGCAGCGGAAAGTCGATCAGCACCGTATCAACGCCGCCATGCTTGCCGGTCACCACGCCGCGCGCACCGGCGGCGCGGCCCGTGGTGACGATGGCGTGATTGCCGATACAGGAATAGCTTTGCAGCGCCTGGTTGGCGGCATCGGGGTTGCCGCCCGCGGCGCGCGCCTCGTTGCGGATCGACACCGCCGGTTCGACATGGTCGCCGGCCAGCCCGACGCAGGGGTCACCCACGCGATGGTTGAGCACGATGCCGCCAGTGCCCGGCAGCGAGCGTGGCCTGCCATCATAGCCGATACGCCATGGCGTCCCCTTTTCGGTCGGCGAGGCCACCTGTCCCGCGACGCTGATCATGACCAGGTCGCGCGCGTTGGTGCGCAAGCCGTGGACCGGAAGGATGCGGGGCGGTTTCATGCCGCGGCCTCCGCCGGGGCCAGTTCGTACCAGAGCGCGCAGGCATTGCGCCACGGATCGTCCGGCGTCTCGTCGTGGTCGGCAGGATCCTCCAGCGCCCAGTCGGTTTCGCTCCACCCGTCCGGCAGCGCCAGGATGACCGGGGCGATCACCTGGATGATCGCGGCACTGCGGCCGCTGGCGGCTATTGGGGCCGCGGCCGGCCAGAACGCCGCACCGGACCAGCCCTGGATGGCGCCAGGATGGCGCGTGACTGGAAACGCCAGCCGTCCGAGATAATCACATAGCGGCGGGAGCGCGCCGGCGGCGCCAGCGCTGGTGAGGATATAGGTGCTCTCGGGCTGAAGGGCGGCGGACAGCGCGATCACATCGCGGGCGCATTCATCCAGTGGCGCGGCGGTGCCGGCCAGATCGCCAAGCCGCGCTTCGAGCGCGGCGCAGCAGCCTTCGAAACGCGGCAGCAGGGCCGTTCCCTCGCGTTCTGGCAGCGCACTCTCATACTGTGCGTCGCCGATCCAGTGCACGCGCGACGACAGCCGGCCGTTCTGCCAGGCCCGCCGCCATGGTTCGAGTTCCAGCACCAGTTCCCGCAATGTGGCGTCCCTGACATCGGGACGGAGCCAGCCGCCGCCCATCTGGTCCGGCCGGTGGCGGTAATATTCGTCATTGTCGAGCAAGGTGTAGAAGCCGCGCGGCAGCCACACCCGCGCCGATTGCGACAGCGTCACCGTCACCAGCAATCCCATCGGCGACAGCGCCAGCGGCGCGTCGATGACGATGTTCGGCGGCTTTGGCGAGAAGCGCCCGGGAAGAGCCAGATGGTGGTCCATCACTGACAACCTTCAGACTGCCTAGAGCAAATCCTGGAAAAGCGTGACGCGGCTTTCCCACTGGAATTGCCTAGAAACAAAGCTTTGGAGCTGTTCAGCAAGTCCGCGCGGCGCTGAACAGCTCCAACGGTTCAGGCGGCTATGCGCGAGGCGGTGTTGCGATTGAGCCCGTAGGACCAATGCACACGATCGCCATCGAGGCCGGGGAAGCGGCGCCCTTCGCGCGTCAGCCGGTAGGCGGCGAGCCATGCATCGGCTTGCGAACCCATCTTCTTTGCGTCGGCGTCGAATTCGGCCGGCGTGATCGTCGTGCGGAAATCGTTCTCGGCGATATATTGCAACGTCCTGCGCCCAGCATCCGCCATCTTGGCGCGCTGCGACATCTCGGCCGCACCGCCCAGGTGCCGGTTGGCGACGGCTTCGATAACATCCCATTTGGTGTTGGCGTCGAAGGATTTCTTGATATCGGGCGCGTCGAACAGCTCGAAGATCTGCTGCACGTATTGGCCGGTTTCCCGCGTCAGCGCGAGGATGTTGCCGTAGCTCGAACGATCGAGATGGTAGCGCAGGTCCGTGCCGACGCGCTGCACCGTGGCCAGTGCGGCGAATGGCCGGTCGTTGATGGTCGAACTGCCACGGATGACCTGGCCGATCGTCAGGTCCTGGAAATACTGCGACATCGCGTTCATGAAGGCGACCAGCATGAAGTGGAAGCTGCGGTTGACGATCGCGCCCGAGGGCACCGGCGCGCGGCCATAATTGAAGACACGGCGGTAGGCAATCAGCCGGTCGCGGCGCTTGTAGCGGATCGGCCGCCACTTCTCGAGGATGTAGAGCCCGCGGGCGCCAGGGCCGCGCTGGATACGGATCTGCCCGTTCTGGAACAGCCGGCGCAGCACATCGACCACCTGGAACAGCTTCATGCGGTCCATCTGGTAGATGTAGTAGAGTTCGGCCGAAGCCTGCAGCTGTGGCGGGATGATGGATTCGTCGAAATCATTGCGCAGCAGCGGCATCTGCAGCGCATCGAATGGCTTGACCGGTCCATCGCCGAAGCCGACCAGATCCGCGAAGCTGGTGGTCGTCGAACTGGACGACCGATCAAGCAGTTCACCATAGCGGCCCTCGAACTCGCTTTCGAAAGCAGCCCGGTCCGCCGGCGACAATCCGGGCAGTTCGTCCCTGAAGAAGCGCTGGAACAGCCGTTGGATGACCTCATTGGATTCGCTAGCCATAACAGACCTCATGTTGCTCGAATTGGCGGCTCACGGTTTTTCAGGCTTTGGGCGGCTCGCCGGACGCTGCGTCCTGGCTGGCGGCAATGGCGTTCAATACGGCTGGCGCCAGGTCGAAGAAGCGCGCCAGTTCGCTGTCGGTCACAACTGTGGGAAGTCCAGTGCTGAAAGTGTTGGCGTCGCGGACGCGTCTCACGAATTCGTTGCGCCGGGTTTCCAGGGGCTTGCCCTTCTGGAATGCCACGATCTCCTGCAACGATGCGAATTTCGCCTGGTTGAACCAGCGCCCTGCGATTGTCCGGCCGACGATATCGCCTGATGTGTCGACGGCCGCAGCATAGAGCGCGGTGACATTGTCCTTGTCGCGCAGGCCAAGCGACTGAACCGTTTCGTCCAGCCTGTCGATCGCCTTGCCGATCTCGCCAAGCTTCTTGTCGATAATGTCGCCATTGGGCTGGTTCTTCAGCGTGGTGGCAATGGCTTCGATCGCCACGGTCAAGCGGTCGAAGGCCTTCGATTGTTCGCCGTCGGGGAACCCCTTGATTGCCTTGGCAACGTCGCCGATGGCCTTCTGGGTCCCCTTGCTGCTGCTGTCGACTTTCTCGGTCAACAGATCGATCGACTGCGGCGTCTCGGCCTCTACTTCGAAGCGGGCTTTGACCCCGGCGTGGAACTTGTTGGCCGGATGGTAGGGAAACGGAATTTTCGCAGCCATTGTCCTGCTCCTCTCCTGCCTGCTCAAGCCGACCAGTAGTCGGGACGGTTCTGCCCCATGCTCGCCATCGAGCTGGCGATCGGCGACGGCATCTGGACCGGGCTCGGCAGATTGGTGCCCTGGCCGAACGTATCGGCGAGGATCCGGCGGATCATCCAGCGGATCAGCGACTGGTTGTTGCGGAAATTGAAGACGTTGAAGTCGCATTGTGGGGTCAGCGACCGCACCAGGCGCTCGGTCTGGTCCTCCGCCTGGTAGAAGGTGCGCAACTCACGCACCATCAGCCCTTTCAGGCTCGAATCCCAGGCGCCGGGACCACCGAACGGGTTGAGCAATTCGCCGGAGATCGTGCCGAGCTTGCTCTTCAGCTTATCGCTGAATTCGCACAGAAGCACGCCGGGGTTCTGCAACTGGTCGGTTAGTTCCAGCACCGCGTCGACGACGATGCCGACGGCGGTCGCCCGCCTCTCCTGTTCGCCGAGGCCGTCTGGATCGGTGCCGACCGCATAGAGATCGATCGCCCTGTCGAGCAGGAACAGCATGTAGTCCAGCAGCACCTGGCAGCTGATGTCGTCATCGTCGCAACCACAGCCGGCGAAACAGTCGACCTGCTCGAGCAGGAAGCCGCGCGCGATGGTGAGGTTCATCAGGCGGATGGCGCCTTGGTCGGGGCCGCCCGCGCCGTAGAGGCCGTAGACGATGATCGGCGGCCGAGCGACATAGAGCAGCCGCGAGCTGCCTTTGGCGACGAACGCATCGACGAAGAGCTGCAGGCTGGAGACGAACGCCACCAGCGGCGGCGATTCCGGCGGACCTGACGTGATAGGCACGTCGATCGGAACCGGGATGCTCTGGCCAAACTGGATCAGGCGCTGGAAGCGGTGAACGAGCATCGCAGACGCCGTCGACAATTCACGCAGGCCCTCGACACTTGCTCCGGTCGACAGGTCGACCAGATCGTCCATCGCCTGTGACAGCGCGTTCTCCTCCAGCAGCGCGCGCAGATCTGCCTGGCCGCCCGCCTCCAGTTGCTGCACCAGGTTGCGGTAGGCTTCGATGCCACGCGGCCAGTCCTCCTGGCCGAGCGCGCTTTCGACCGAGCCGGTCAGGCTGCGCAGTGCCATGATGACGGCGTTGCGGCGCGCCTGCAGTTCACCGGCCGCTGACCGCACGATCGCGGTGCTGCGGGTGATGCCGTTGGATGCCAGTCCCTCGCCGATGGCGACAAGGATCAGCCCCGCCAGGACGTCGCAGCTTTGGGCAAAGCGCCGGAAAAGGATGGCGCTGCCGTCGGTCAGCGTGCCGACATAGCGGGCCAGCCGCGAATATTCGCCGAGCTGGCGTCGCGCCGACATGGCCCGGTCGTGGTTGACCGAATCCAGCGCTAGGCGTGCGGCCGCCAGCCCGTCATTGGCGAGCTGACGGATCGAGCGTCCCCAACCAATCATCTCGATGCGGATGTCCTTCAGCGGCGATGAGGTTGAAAGTGTCTGCAGATCGCGTTCGAGGTCATCCTGCGCCTGCGCCATCTCGACGGAGGATGGGCCGGTATTCCGGACCTGCGGCACATAATCGGGCACGCTCGAATAGGGCAGTCCTTCGCGTTCGCGGCGGTCCCTGTCCGCTTCCTGCGGATAGAAATTCAAGAGCGCGTTGGCGATCTGGTCGGGATCGCGCGGATCACTGACGCGCAGCGTCTTGCGCAGCAGATTGTCGACGGCGACCGTGGCGGGCGACCGAAACTTCGGGACCGGGCTGGCGGCGGTGGTAAACAGGTCGGCCATGACATCTCACCTCATGCTACGAGTGCGGCTGGGGACGGTTGCGCGGCAGGCCGTCGGCTTGCCTGGCGCTGGGCCAGGCTCCTGATGACGAGCTTGGCAATGGCGTCCGGTTCGGCGCCGGCCTCCAGCGCAAAGCGGCTGGCCGACACAAGAAAGCGTGGCGGCAGGTCGGGGACTTGCCCCGCCGCGATCAGGATGCCGCCGCGCCGGATGCGGGCTTCGTCGGCGCGCGAAAAAGGAATGGCATCGGCCAGCGCGTGCTGGCCCAGGCCGCGCCGCGGCTGGTAGGCGATCTCGTCGACGACAGCCGGGATGACGCGCGGCGCGGCGGCGAGCAGGGCCGGCGGCAGCCGGTGCCCCCTTGCCGGATTGTAAAGGCCTCGCCAGACGCGTTCGGCGCGCGCAGCCTCGGCGGCAAATCCCATGCGCCGCAGCATCTCGGTCAGGATCAGCACCCGGATCCAGCCGGTCGGATGGGCGCCGCCCGGGCGATAGGTCAAGGCACGTGCGCCTGGGTGGGCGAGGAACTCCATCATGCCCCAGACCGATGCCGTGCCGCCCAGCAAAAGTGCCGCCAGGTCGGCGAAAATCTCCTTGTGCCAGCGGCGCAGTATCGTCACCACCAGCGGGTCGAAACGCATCGAGGCGAGCCGGTTGCCGACCGCTTGAGCGTTCTCCTGCCATAGGCCCATATCGGCCTGCAGATTGTGGGCGACCTCATGCAGGAAGACCGACTGCCAGGGATTGTCGCGGTCCCAAGGCACGCGGATGACCGGGAACGGATTGCTGTCGCCAAGCAGCCGGGCCAGCGCTACCCCACGGCGCTGCGTGGCCGGCGAATAGCCATGTTCCATATAGGTCAGCGGCTTCAGCAGCGGGCCGCCGAACACGCCCGGCAAGGCGGCGCGGACAACCGTGTAGCAATCGAGCGCGATCGCGTCGTGGGCGGCGAGCGCCGGGGCGAAGCCGGAGCCACGCTGCGACATGACCTCGAAGAACATGCCGAAGGTGCGGCGCAGCCTGTCGATCCTGCGGTCGAGCATCGCCATCTGAGTGAGTGCGGCCTGCGCCGTTGCCGGCGGCCAGCCGCGCTCGATCTCGGCGATGTGCCGGTTGATGGCGTTGCCGATGGCCGCCAGCCGCTTGTTGGCGGCATGGAAGTGAGCCCGTGACGGCGCATAGGGCAGGTCTTCGGGACGCAGCCCGATGCGCCGCGGCGTCAGGCGATTCAGGCGCTGCGCGCGCGCTTTCAGCGCCCGCAGCTTGGTGTCCAGGAACCGCCTGGTCGAAGAACCAGCGCGCATCGCCTCGATCCTTCTTCTTGCACCGACGGGGTTTCAGTTGGGCCGGATGGTGATGCTGACCGGGCCACGGATGACGATACGCCGTCTGCGCCCGCCACCATAACCGCCCGGAACACCCGCCAGGCCGCCAAGTGCCCGCCCGGCGGCGCGCGCCAGGTTGCGTGCTGGCGCCATGCCGGAGCGGACGGCCGTGGCCGTGCGGCGCACGATCCGCCGCCCTCTCTGCAGCGGCTGCGTCAGCTGCCGGCGCAGCCCATGCCCGCGTGCCGCGACGCGGCGCGCCGTGCGTGCCAGCACCATGGGCCGGACCGAAGGTGGCGTGCGGCGGGTGACCGCCGTGCGGCGCACACTGTTGGCGATGCGCGGCAGGGCGCGGATCGCAGCCGGCCCGCCGCGGTTGACGAGCTGGGTCGCGGCGCGGCGCACGGTTCGCACCGCCTGCACGCGCGCTGCCGCCGGCATGCGCGCGGCGGCAGGTCCAAGCACGCGGCGGGCGGCAAGCCCGGCGACCAGCGGGATGGCGGCGCGGTTGCGCACCGCGAGTTCGGCGAAGGCGTCGAGCGCCTCGTCCTCGGAAGCCTCGTCCGCCATCAACTGGCCGACGACATTGGCGACGCCGCCTATGGCCGTGCCAACGCCGGGAATAAGGCTGGCGACGGGTGCCACGGCGCGGGCAATACGACCGATGGTGGGCGCGGCGCGGCGCACGGTGCGCACGGCACCGCGGATGCCACGGGCAATGCGGCGGAAGAACTCGTCGCTGTCTTCGGCGGCAAGCGCGAAGCCGAGAGCCTGGTCCCAGCCGTCGTCGTCGCCTTCATCGAAGTCGTCGCCCTCGTCGAAGTCGTCGCCCTCGTCGAATTCATCGCCGGCGTCCATATCGTCGAAGCCCGAAGCCTCGTACTCGTCGCCAGCGTCAAACTCGTCGCCTTCGTCGGCCTCATCGGCGCCGTCGAAGCCGTCGCCCTCGTCCATTTCGTCGAATTCATCGTAGCTGTCGGCGGGGCCTTCCGCTTCATCAAAGGCTAGGTCGTCGAACATCGATTCGTCATACCCGTCCATCTCGAGATCTCCTCTTGAGCGATCGGCCCCTCAGGGAAGCGGGACCAAAGCGATTAACGCCGGTTGGGATAGTCTGCCCTGGCACGATGGCTCTCAAGTCGGCAGGACCGGGTAGCTCAAAGATGGTCGTCAATATAAGTGACTATTCAGGCGAAATATTTTGTGCGTATCTATAGTAATAATACAAATATTATTTAATATCAATTTTAATAGAGTTTGATTTTCGGCGCAGATAGCCATCGTGTGCGGCCGATCAATCCGGTGGTTGCGAAATACCTGGATTGAAAGCTTGGTGGGATGCGCCGCAGCTTCCGCTCCGAACGTGCATATTTCCTGAATGAGCAGCCATCATCATCAAGCCCCCCGTGCGAATGGAAAAATTGTTCGTCGCGGTCGCGACGAAAGGCCGATCGTTTCTTTCCCGGCAATCCGAAGTCGATGAAACTTGCGCGCGTTGACGGCGGCTATGGTCGCTGAAATGTGCCTGCATGTTCAAATCGACTGGGTTTTCCTGGTGGCGGTCTCAAGCAACGCCCGGAACACGCCAGGAAGGAGCCTGATATGCCCAGAATAGTGCCTGTGCTCGATCTGAGCCGTCTTGAACAGGGTGCGTCGGAGCGCCGGACATTTCTGGCGGACTTGCGCTCCGCTTCGCGCGACATCGGCTTTTTCTATCTGGCCGGACATGGCATCTCCTGGGCGGAGATCAACGAGGTGCTCACGGCATCGCGCCAGTTCTTTGCCTTGCCTGAGGCCGACAAGCTGGCGATCGAGATGGTCAAGTCCTCGCAGTTTCGCGGCTACACCCGCGCCGGCGGCGAACTGACCAAGGGCAAGGAGGACTGGCGCGAACAGCTCGACATCGGCGTCGAACGCCAGGCAATCGCGCAAGGGCCGGGGATTCCCGCCTGGACACGGCTGCAGGGGCCGAACCAGTGGCCCCCGGCGCTGCCGGATCTCAAACCGGCATTGCTTGCCTGGCAGAGCAAGGTGACGGCCGTGGCGATCCGGTTGCTGAAGGCCTTCGCGCAATCGCTGGATCAGCCCGAGGACGCGTTCGACCCGATCTACAGCAGCGAGCCCAACCATCGCATGAAGATCGTACGCTACCCCGGCCGTGATGCGACCGGCGGCGACCAGGGTGTCGGCGCGCACAAGGATGGCGGTTTCCTGACGCTGCTGCTCCAGGACGACAATAAGGGGCTGCAGGTCGACTATGATGGCAGCTGGGTGGATGTGGACCCGATTCCCGGCACGCTCGTCGTCAACATCGGCGAATTGCTCGAACTGGCCTCCAACGGTTATCTGCGCGCGACCGTGCATCGCGTGGTGACGCCGCCCGCCGGCGTCGAGCGCATTTCGGTGCCGTTCTTCTTCAGCGCCAGGCTCGATGCGACGATACCGCTGCTTGGCCTTTCCGATGAACTGGCGGCGCAGGCGCGCGGGCCGGCAAGCGATCCGGACAACCCGCTGTTTCGCGATGTCGGCACCAATGTGCTGAAAAGCCGGTTGCGCTCGCATCCCGACGTCGCGCGCCGCCATTATGCGGATCTGCTCGAAGGGGAAAGCCGGGTTGGCTGAGCTTGCTGGCGAAGAAAGGACAGGATTTTCGCCATTCTAACCGATCTTTAGAAAACCGTTCGTCGTATCTGCCCGAGAATCGGTCCAAAAGAGAAGAATCCGTTCGGTGTTTTCCTCCCATTTCGCCGAGCGGTGTTCCCCTCTGAAGGTTTTGACCTTCTTTTTGGCCGGGCCGTTTTCGCGCCCGGCCTTTTTCTTGGTGCCGTCGCGTTGCCGCCGCCGTGCTGATCCGGCAAGCTCCGCCACAACTCGTTCGCCTGCCATCGGAAAGAAGGAGGGAATCTCATGAGATCCAATGTCGCCGTCATCGCCGGTGCGGGCTCCGGCTTGAGCGCCTCGCTGGCGCGCCTCCTCGCGAAGGAAGGGTTCAGCGTCGTTCTGGCTGCCCGTAACATTGAGAAACTCGGTGCCTTGCAGGCTGAGACCGGTGCGCAGGCCGTGGCAACGGATGTCTCCGATCCCGCGTCGGTGGAGCACCTGTTCGATGTCGCCGACAAGGCCGGCCGGCTCTCGCTGGTGGTTTTCAACGCCAGCGGATGCGCCCGCGGACCGATAGCCGAGCTCGACCCTGAGGCGGTCCGGCAGGCTTTGCTGGTCGGCGCCTATGGCGGCTTCCTGGTCGGCCAGCAGGCGGCCCGCCGGTTGGTGGCTCTAGGCTCGGGTTCGATTCTCATCACCGGTGCAACGGCCAGCGTGAAGGGCTTCGCCGGCTCCGCAGGTTTCGCGATGCCGAAATTCGGCTTGCGGGGGCTGGCCCAGTCCATGGCTCGTGAACTGGCGCCGAAGAACATCCACGTCGCGCATTTCATCATCGATGGGGCCATTGCCTCGGCCGGGTCCGGGCAGGAGACCGAGCCACAGGATCGCCGGCTGTCGCCGGACGCGATCGCCGAAGCCTATCTCTCGATCCATCGCCAGCACCGCAGCGCCTGGACATGGGAAATGGAGCTCAGGCCCTGGGTCGAGACCTTCTGAAGGGGTGCGCGGGTGCGACTTTGGTGCAAGCTGTGGGCACGGTTGGGAGGAGTCGACATTGCATGAGGATATCACTATATAGCGTCGGCTTCGCTGGCTCACGCCTTGAGGCGCAACGTCAAAAGGCGGCTGCAGCGACGGCCCTTGAGATTAAGAAACGGACTGAAAGCCGTAACAGGTAGAAGCAATTGCTCGGAGCGGGCCAGATCCCGCCAACGGTACAGTCCTTCAGAATCAGAAAATGTTCTTCACCCCTCGATTTCCTTCGGCTCTGTGGACCTTGGACGGCATTGACTTGCCGGCTGGCCGCGACTCGGCTGGAATGGCAGGATGCATCCTTTGCGGGATGCCGACGTTTATGATTACCAACCGGCTTTGCCGCCAGGGAACAGCAGTATGAGTGAACACGCGATCGAGTTCTTGCGGGGATGGATCGGCGAAAAGGTCCATTGCCAGTCCCAGGCCAGGATCGACAAGCAGGCCGAGACATTGGCCAGGGAATGTGCCGCCAAAGCTGCGGAAGTCGGAATTCCCCTGGAGGACATCCAGGAAGAAGTCGGCGACATCCAGGAACTCATTGCCTCCCGGCTGGAGGAAGCCGCCGAGGCCGATGAACACCAGCAGGCGGCCAGCAACGCCGCGGAATAGATTTTAACGGCCATTCTGTCTGAATGCGCGGGCCCTTCGGCCCGCGTTTTCGTCTCAGACGAACTTTTCTTTCAGCCCAAACTTTTCTTTCAGCCAAGTCTTCGGCAGCGCCGGCACGAAATTGCCGTCGCGTCCGGTCATGTCGTCATTGGCGACCAGGGCGTTGAGAATCGATTCCTCCACGGCCTGGATCACGGCATCGAAAAACGGATCGATGTCTGTATCGGGAATGAAATCAGCCTTGGCGATCCGGCCCGACGGCGCCAGCGCGGCGGCAGGATTGGCTGTCGAGAAGGTGAGAAAGATGTCGCCCGAGCTGTGGTAGCCGAAGCCGCCGGTCATGGCGACGCCGAGCGGCACGCGCCGGGCCAGCCGCTTCATCTGGTGCGGCAGGAATGGCGCGTCGGTGGCGACAACGGCGATGATCGAGCCCTTTTCGGCGCGCGCCGTGCCTTCGCGAACGGCCGGCTCCACGAGTTCCGGCCCGACGCGCAGGCCGCGAAGGGTAAAATTGCGTCGCTTGCCGAAATTCGACTGCACGAAGGCGCCGACCGTGTAGGAATGTCCCTGCCATGCGACGATGCGCGATGCCGTGCCCGAGCCGGCCTTGAAGCCGAAGGTGATCATGCCGGTGCCGCCGCCGACGCTGCCTTCCTCGATCGGACCGCCGGCGGCACCATCGAGGGCTTCTGCGACGTGCTCTGATGTCAAATGGTGACCGTTGATGTCGTTGAGGAACCCGTCATAGGTCTCCGCCGCCACCGGCAGGCCCCAGGCACTGTCGACCGCGGCCGGCAGCACCTGGTTCATCCAGCGCAGCGTGCCATCGCGTGAAACGCCGCAGGAATGCGTGTTGGTGATGGTGATCGGGAAGTTGAAAGCGCCGGTTTCCTCGATGATATGCGAGCCGGTCAGTTCGCCATTGCCGTTCTGGCTGAAAATCCCGGCGAAGACCGGCGTGGCCAGGTCGGGACGCGGCCTGGGCAGGATCGCGGTGACACCGGTGCGGACCGGCCCCTTGCCGACCACCAGCGCGCCATCGCCTGAAATCAGCGTCGCATAGCCGACCGCGACGCCGGGAACGTCGGTGATTGCGTTGAACGGCCCGGGCGTTCCGTCGAAGCCGATGCCGAAGCCGCGCGCGCGCGGCTTGCCGCTGGGCGTTGCCAGATGGTGCGGATTGTCGGTCATGGTCAGAACAGCGATCCCTGATTGCCGGGTTCTTTCGCCTTGGCCGTCGGCCTGGCAGCCGGCTTCGGCCGCGCCGCACCACTGGTTGCCACGGCATCCGCCGTGCCGTCGGCGAACTCCAACGAAAGCGCCATCCCCGATGCCACGTCGGCCGCCTGCTTGATGACCGCGCCGTCGGCGTCCTTCACCAGCGCGAAGCCGCGCGCGAGCACGGCCTTGTGCGAAAGCGTGGTCAGCAGGCGCTCAGCCTGGCTCAACTGGCCGCGCAGGCGCTCGAGCCGCAGCGAGATGACCCGGTCCTGCCGCCTGGCGAGCGCCGCCAGGGCGTCCCCTTGCAGTTTTTGGCGGCGTGCGATTGGTGCCGGCGACAGCCGCGTCGCGGTGCGCGCAAAGCGCGCGCGCCGTTCGCGCACAATGGCAAAGAACGCCGCCTGCGCCCGGGCGAGGTCCCGGCCGGTCAGCGTGCGCGCTTCGTTCATGCGCCGCGACAGCGTGGCCGGCGTCAGCCTTTGGCCCTGGAGCCGCGCCCGCTTGCGATCGACGCTGACGGACAGGCCGCGGCCGAGCCTCGATGTCGCCTCGTCGAGGCGCCGGCGCGGCAGCGCCAGCAATTGATCGGGCGAGGGCAGTGCGCGCGCCGCCGCACGCGCGGCCTGCCGCTTGCGTTCGAAATTGCGTGCGATGGCTGCCTTGAGCCGCGCGCCAAGGCTGGCCAGCGTCGCCTCGAGATCGGCCTTCACCGGCACGGCGATTTCGGCCGCCCCCGTCGGTGTCGGCGCCCGCACATCCGCGACGAGATCGATCAGCGTCCAGTCGGTTTCGTGGCCGACGGCAGAAATCACCGGAATGCCGGAGGCGGCAACGGCGCGGGCGAGCGCCTCGTCGTTGAAGCCCCAGAGGTCCTCAAGGCTGCCGCCGCCGCGCGCGACGATCAGAAGATCGGGTCGCTGGATGGCGCCATCCCAGGGCAGCGCGTTGAAGCCGGTGACGGCGTTGGTGACTTCCACGCCTGACGTCTCGCCCTGCACGCGCACCGGCCAGACCAGCACATGCAGCGGAAAGCGGTCCTTGATGCGGTGGATGATGTCGCGGATGACGGAGCCGGTCGGCGAAGTGACGACGCCGATGACGCGCGGCATGAACGGCAGCCGGCGTTTGCGGCCGGCATCGAAAAGTCCTTCCGCCTGCAGCCGGCGCTTGCGCTCTTCCAGCAGCGCCATCAGTGCGCCTGCGCCGGCGGGCTCGAGATTGTCGATGACGATCTGGTAGTTGGACTTGCCGGGATAGGTGGTGAGCTTGCCGGTGGCAATCACCTCCATCCCTTCCTCGGGGCGGAATTTCAGCCGGCTCATCGTGCCTTTCCACACCACGGCGTCGAGCCGGGCGCGGTCGTCCTTCAGCGCGAAATAGGCATGGCCGGAGGAATGCGGCCCGCGATAGCCCGAGATTTCGCCGCGCACCCGCACATTGCCGAACACATCCTCGACCGTGCGCTTCAGCGCGCCCGAGATCTCGCTCACCGTGTATTCGGTGGCGTTGGTGCGTGATTCGGATGCTGCTTCGCTCATCGGCCGATTGGGGGCCGGTTGGCGCCCCACGTCAAGGCGCCACGATCCTTCCTACCAGCCCGGCAGGATCTGGTTTGCCTTGGTCCGCCTGATCTTGGAGTAGGCAAGTGCGGCGAAATCGAACGTGCCGGTCTCTTCGACCAGTGGCACCGAGATGTTGTCCAGGCTCTCCGAGATATGACGGGCGAGCGCATCGACGATCTCCGGCCGCGAGGTCTGCCCGCGCATGATGCCGATGCGGCAGTCGGGCAGGGTGCCGAAGCCGTCGGCTTCGCCCAGCACCCGCATGCCGGGCCGGAGCGCGCATTCCGGCAGCACCGAGATCGCCAGGCCCGAAAGCACGGCGGCGGTGATGACGGTCGCCGAGAAGCTGGTGAACAGGATGCGATAGTCGCGGTTCTGCTGGTCCAGCACATCGACGGCGGCGCGCCGCCAGATGCAGTTCGGACGGCCAAAGGCCATCGGCAGCGTTTCCTGTTCATGCGTCGCATGGTTGGCCGAGGTGACCCACAGCAGCGGCTCGCGCCGCACCACTTCCGACTGGCCGCGCACATCATTGTGCGTCACCAGCGCCAGGTCGAGATTGCCGCGCTTGATATGCTCGACCAGCCCCGGCGTCGGCTCGCAGATGACGGTCAGCTCGACACGCGGATTGGAGCGGGTGAAACGCGCCATGATCTCCGGCAGGAAGCGGTCGGCATAGTCGTCAGGCGTGCCGATGCGGATCGTGCCTTCGAGCCGCTGGTCGTCGAAGGCGGCGAGCGTTTCGCGGTTGAGATAGAGCAGCCGCCTTGCGTAGGAGAGCAGCTTGTCGCCTTCCTCGGTCAGTTTGTTGGTGCGCCCCTCCTTCTCGAACAGCGGCTTGCCGATCCGCTCCTCCAGCCGGCGCATCTGCATCGACACCGCCGACTGGGTGCGGAGCACCTCTTCGGCTGCGCGGGTGAAGCTGCCGGTATCGGCAATCGAGATGAAGGTCTGCAACTGATCGAGATCGAGCGGCGCTTTCATCGGCATGATCCATCACTGGTGTTGATGCTAAAGATTAGAAACATTCGTTGGATTAATCAATCGGCTGATGGCAAATTGGCATTGTCCACATGAAGGCATGTGAATCGAAGCCGGAACGGCCGCTGTCGCCAGCGCCGACTGCTTGGCTTTGTCCGTTCGAGACTGAAGGAGACCGACATGACCACGTTTGATTTCGCCACCGAGACCTCGCGCATCACCTCGCGTCCGGCCGTTGCGATGCGCGTGGCCAATACCGTCTTCAATTTCTACCGCGCCTGGAAAAACCGTCGCGCCTTCTACCGCCTTGGCGAGATGTCGGATTCCGAGCTCGCCGATATCGGCCTGACGCGCGCCGACCTGCATGTCGCCATCGACGTGCCTTTCGGCCGAGACCCGACGGCGATCCTGCGCGAAATCGCCAGCGATCGCGTAGAAACGGTCGAGGACATCGCCCGCAAGGTGGCCTGATCGGTTGAGTTTCGGTCCTGCTGAACCTTTTTTGGGTTCAGCGCGACCAAGGATTATGCAGGCTCCCCACTCCCTGCCGGTTCCCCGCCGGCCTGCCTGCACGTTGCCCGGTCCTCCCAAGGGACCGGGCTTTTCTTTTGCCTCAGCTTCGTCATCCTTGGGCGTAGCGATGCGAAGCAGAGCGAAGACCCAAGGATCCATGCCGCGGCCTGTCCTCAAAAGGACGACCAGGATCCTCTCGGTCTCCTTCCCACTTCAAACATAGCATGGGACAGACACACAGGATCCTGGGGTCTGCGCCGCGTCGCTTCGCTCCTTGCTTCGCCCCAGGATGACGAAGCGAGGGTTTCTTACCGCCGGTCCATGTCCCGCTTGAACTGGTCGAAGATCGTTTCCACGCCCTTCTGGTAGTCGTCACGCTGCTGGGCGCCGGTCTCGAACATCTTGCCGAAAATATCGTCGAACGGGTTCCTTGGCCGGCCGCTCGGATTGGCCTGTGGCTGCGGGGCCTGGCGCTGCTGCGGGGCCTGAGGTTGTGGCGCTGGCTGGCCGTCAGGCATGCCGAAACCACCTCCACCACCTCCGCGCAGCATCTCCTCGAAGATTTTCCCGAGGGGGTTGTCGCCGTAGGGGCTCTGCGTCTGCTGGGGTTGCGGCTGCGCCCGGCCTTGCGGCTGTGGGGTGCCACCACCGAACATGTCCTGCAGCACCTTCCCCAACGGATTGTCGCCATAGGGATTGGGCGCCGGCTGCGGCTGGGGCGTGCCACCGCCGAACATGTCCTGCAAGACCTTACCGAGCGGGTTGTCCATCGGGTTCGGTGATGGCGGGGCCTGGCGCTGTTGCGGCGCCGGAGCCTGCATGCCGCCGCCTTGCCGCATCATCTGCTCGATGATCTCGCCGAGCGGATTGTTGCCGCCGCCAAAACCGCCAGCAGCCTGCATTTGGTTCGTCGTCTGCTTGAACAGTCCGCCCATCACCATCGAGGCAATGGCAGGCAGCATCTGCTGCAGGATCTGCTGGCTGACGCCGCTCGCTTGCGCCGCCTGGCTGGCCACGGCGCGCGACAGGTCCTTCGAACCGAACAGATGTCCGAGAATGCCATTGCCTTCATCGACGCCTTGCGGCGAGAAGGCGCGGGTCGCGTCCTCGAAATATTTCGCGTGCTGGCCGCTTGCCATCGCCGTCATGAAGGCGCCGAGCCCATAAGGATCGGCGGTGTTGCGTTGCAGCCCCTGCGAAAAGGCCGGCAGCAGAGCGGCGACCGCCGCCTGTGTCTGCTGCATCGAAAGCCCGTATTGCTGGGCAAGCGCCTGCATGCCGTTGCCGTTCTGCGCCTGCGCCAGCATGTCGAACAAGGTAGGCATCGGCTTCTCCTCCTGAATTCCTCAGAGGAGAGCCTAATTCGTTTCAACGCCCGATTGAAGCGGCTTTTGCCGCCCGCGACAGCTCGCGGTTAATACGCGTATTCCATGAACACCGGCTCGATCGAGCCGCCCCAGCGCGTGTGGTAGGCCGAAAGCATCTCCTCGGCGCTGGTGGTGCCGCGTGCGATGACCTCGTCCAAAGTGTTGAGGAACGAGGTTTCGTCATAGCCGTCGCGGTTCTTCTTGCCGCGGTTCTTCAGCCCCGTGCGCGAAATGGCCAGCACGTCGCGGGCGATCTCGCGCAGCGTGGTGTTGCGGAAGGGCGCGGCAATGCCAAGTTCCGGCACGGCGTTGCGCATGGCCAGCACTTCCTTGTAGGTCCAGCTCGCGGTCAACGCCTCGGCCGCATCGAGGGCCGCCTCGTCATAAAGCAGCCCGACCCAGAAGGCCGGCAGCGCGCAGATGCGCCGCCACGGTCCGCCGTCGGCGCCGCGCATTTCCAGGAAACGCTTCAGCCGCACATCGGGGAACAGCGTCGACAGATGGTTCGCCCAGTCGCCCATCGTCGGCAGCCCGTCCGGCACTTCGTTGCGCGCGGCACCGGCCATGAACTGGCGGAAGGTGATGTGCGTCATGTCGTGATAGTGGCCGTCGCGGATGACGAAATACATCGGCACGTCGAGCGCCCATTCGACATAGTCGGCGAAACCGAAATCGGGCGAGAAGCAGAATTCGAGCAGGCCTGAGCGCTGGTTGTCGGTGTCGCGCCAGATGTCGCCGCGCCAGCTTTGCAAGCCGTTCGGCCGGCTTTCGGTGAAGGGCGAATTGGCGAACAACGCCGTCGACAGCGGCTGCAGCTTCAGCGACACCTGCATCTTGCGGCGCATGTCGGCCTCGCTCTCGAAGTCGAGGTTCACCTGGATCGTGCAGGTGCGGTACATCATATCGAGGCCCTTGGTGCCGACCTTGGGCATGTAGCGGGTCATGATCTCATAGCGCGACTTCGGCATTTTCGGCGTCTCGGCCAGCGACCATTTCGGGCTGCCGCCGAGGCCGAGGAAGCGGATGCCCATCGGCTCGGCGATCTCGCGCACCTGCGCCAGATGCGCATTGCCTTCGCGGCAAGTCTGATGGATCGTCTCCAGCGGCGCGCCGGAAAGCTCGAACTGGCCACCGGGCTCCAGCGAGATCGCGCCCTGGCCCGTCGGCTCGACCAGGCCGATAATGCGGCCGTCGTCGATGATCGGGTCCCAACCCAGCTTCGACTGCATGCCTTCGAGGATGGCGCGAATGCCGCGCTCGCCGCCATAGGGCACGGGCGCGTTGCCGTCGACGTAGAAGGGGAACTTCTCGTGCTCGGTGCCGATGCGCCATTTGTCGCGCGGTTTGTTGCCTTCGGCCAGGTGCTCGACGAGTTCGTCAATGTCTTCGATCGGCCGGAAATCGGTAGTGTCGCGCGCCATGGTTCAGCCCTCAGAGGCGGTCGGGCGACCGCCGGGGGTAAATGGACGAAATGTCAGCAGCCGATCAAGCGAAAAATCCTGAGCCACAGGTCAAGAGGAATTGAAGGTCACGATCCGGGCGGCCTCTTGCAAGACATGACGTCCTACCAGTCTCCGACCGTTGTCTGCATCACCGCAAGTGCCGCCACGGCCGCCGTGTCGGCACGCAGGATGCGGGGGCCGAGCGGAATGGCGGTGACGAAGGGCAGGGCGCGCAGCATCTTGCGCTCGTCGTCGGAAAAGCCGCCCTCCGGCCCGACCAGCAGCGCCAGCTTCTTCTCCTTTACCGCCTGCAAGGCAGGCAGCGGATTGTTGGTCGAGGCGTCCTCGTCGCAGAAGACCAGCCGCCGTTCCTTGTCCCACCCGGTCAACAGGCGCTCGAATCTTTCCGCCTCGCGTACGTCCGGCACCGCCAGTATGCCGCATTGCTCGGCGGCCTCGACGACATTGGCACGCAGGCGGTCGATGGATGGCTTGGCCACTTGTGTGTGCTGGGTGATTACCGGCTGCAGGATGCCCGCGCCCATCTCGACCGCCTTCTGCACGAGATAGTCGAGCCGGCCCTGCTTCAGCGGCGCGAAACAATAGATGAGGTCGGGCAGGGGCGGCTGCGGCCGTTGCAGGGCCAAAACCTTGAGTTTGACCGCCTTCTTCGACTTCATCGCGATGGTCGCCGACCACTCGCCGTCGCGGCCATTGAAGACCAGGATCTCGGCGCCTTCGCCAAGCCGCAGCACATGCATAAGATAATGGCTCTGCTGCTGGCCGGCGTCGAACTCGGCATCCGCCCCGAGATCGTCAGGCACGAACAGACGTTGCATCTTGTAATTGGCGCGCATCGCCGAGGAATGGGCGAGCCGGCCGCCGGCGTCAAGTCTCGGCGGACGGATGCCACACCGGTCGAAAGCCATGATGCAAGACGTTGAGCGTCGTCGCTGGAGTGACCAGCGAAAGCTTCCTTTCGCCGAGTAAGCCGAAATCAGCGGGTGGGCCATAGCCGGCGAACGACCAGCGCAGCGCCTTGCCGCCGCGCAGCGCATAGGCTGTGCCGCCGTCCACAACCATGGCGCCGTCCGGCAGGCCGCCAAGGTCTTCAACGACAACCACGGCTGGCTTGCCGCCGGAGGCCAGCCGCTCCTTGTGCAGCCTTTTGTCGACCTGCGGGGCACGCGGCTCGGCGATGCCGAAGGCTTCGCCGAAGCGGCCGACAAAATCCTTGGCCCGTTCGCGCTGGCAAAAGAAACAGGGGCGGTGTCCTGCCGCCAGCGCCGTCACCTCGTCGAGGAAGAACAGCTCGGTCCAGCCCGCTTTGCCACCAGGACGGTTTCTGCCCATCGGCTCGCGCCGCACATTGCGGAATTGGCACACACAGATGATCCATGCCTGAAGCGCCCAGCGTTTCCTGAGCAGCGTCTTGGTCTCGGGATCGTGGATGATGCCGCGATTGCCGGTGAACAGGCCGCGCTCGGGCACGGCGTGGATGGCGCCGAACGGATCGACCCGGTTCTGCAGTGGCATAGTTTTCTCTCCGGACGCGCATCTTGGCTGCTATACAGACGGCATGATATCGCTCGTGACATCATTTTCATGTCAGCAGGGTTTTGCGAATGCGGGTGCTGGTGGTTCAGAACTACGACAATACCGGCCTCGGTCAGGTTGGCGCCGCACTTGCCGAGGCCGGTGCCGATCTCGATGTGCGTCTCCCTTACAAGGGCGATCCGCTGCCGGACGACGCTGCCGGTCACGATGCCATGGTCGTGCTCGGCGGTGGCCAGAATGCGCTGGCCGATGATGAGTATCCCTATTTTCCGGCATTGCTCGAACTGACCCGTGATTTTGCCGGCAAGGACCGCGCCGTGCTCGGCATCTGCCTTGGCAGCCAGCTCGTCGCCCGCGCGTTCGGCGGTGAGAACCGCATCGGCGGCGCCAATGAATTTGGCTGGCACGGTGTTTCGCTGACGCCGGACGCCAAGGCCGATCCGGTGCTGGGCGCGCTGCCGGAAAAATTTCCGATCTTCCAGTGGCATGACGACACGTTCGAACTGCCGCAAAACGCAGTGCGGCTCGCCGGCAACGAAGTCGCCGAGAACCAGGCGTTTCGCCTCGGCCGCGCCGTCTATGGCTTCCAGTTCCATTTCGAGGCTGATCGGCCGATGGTGAAGGACTGGAGCTCTTCCTTCGCCCCGACCATTGCTTCGCGGTATCCCGATTGGGCCGACAAGCTCGATGGCGAAATGGCCCTAAACGGACCCGACGCCGATGCCGCCGGCATTGCGATTGCCCGTGCCTGGGTGGCCACGATCTAAGAGCCTGCCCGCGCGCTCCGCGTGACATAATTGGCACGCAGCCGTGAAACCGGCTGGGGAAAACCCCTTTCATCCTTGGCTTGTGTCCGACCGCCATCCTAGAAGGCGCGCGCTCTGCATTGGCTGTGCAACCGGGATGAACCTTTTGTGTGACCCGTGCGACACACCGTCGATACAGAACGCGCTTAGAAGCGCGAAATCGTCGAAACTTTGAAGCGAATTCTCCGTTTCAACGCATTGGTAACCGCCTGGTGCACAGATGCAGGAAGCTCAACAAGAGATGACGTCCGTGAAAGCAGCGCTTCTGTCCTTTGCCATGTTGTCCGCCATCGTGCTGTGCGGTCTCGGCATATATTCCGCCGATGCCGCCAACAACCACAACGCCGTCGACGGCTACGGCGTCACCGCCTCGCTTCGCTAAAACCGGCTCGCTCGCGACGCATTCTGCGACGCGACGGGGGCTCAAGCTCCCTTAATCGCCATTTCCAGGATGCGTTTGTCCGCACCGTCGACGACGAGCGCGGTCAGCATGCCTGATTGCCAGGCAAGCGTGTCGACATTGACGCGGTTGGCCATCACTTCCGCCTCGGGGACGGGTGTGTGGCCGTGCACCACGATCTTCGGGAACAGGCCGGTGTGATCGTGGAAAACGTCGCGGATCCAGATCAGGTCCTGCGGGTCCTGCTTGTCCAGGGGAATGCCTGGCCTGATGCCGGCATGGCAGAAGAAGAAGTCGCTAAACGTTAACGAGAACGGCAGTGACCGCAGGAAATCGACATGGCTTGGCGGCATTGCCTCGAGCAGGGCCTGATGTCCCCGTCTCATCGTCTCCATCTTGCCGAACCAGCTGGCGTCGGCGGTCAGCGACACGCCATAGGACAGCGCCGTCTGGACGCCGCCATAGCGCATGAAAAGCCCTTCCGGATCGGGGGTTCTCAGAAAATCGAGAAAGCCGATATCGTGGTTGCCGGCGAGCATCAGATGGCGCGGATCGCGTTCTCGGGCCGCGATCAGAAAATCGATGACGCCCTTGGAGTCCGGCCCGCGGTCGACATAGTCGCCGAGATGGATCACCCGCCAGTCGCGAGCCGGTTTCCATTCCAGCTCGCTCTCGATCCGCTGGTGCATGGCGGCCAGCAGGTCGAGCCGGCCATGCACGTCGCCGATTGCATAGAGACGCACACCCTCCGGCCCATGCGCGTCGAGAAAATGGATGCCGGGTTCCGCCAACGCCTCATGGTCTCCATGGTCAGGCCGTCACCGGACACTAGCGGCGGAGCTGATCCTTGCCCATGTCGGTGACCAGACGCTTTCCGCACAGAGCCAGCGTGATGTCCATCTCCTTGCGGATGATTTCCAACGCTTTGGTAACCCCTTCCTTGCCGAGCGCGCCCAGGCCGTAAAGGAATGGGCGGCCGATATAGGTGCCCTTGGCGCCGAGGCAGAGCGCCTTCAGCACGTCCTGGCCGGAGCGGATGCCGCCATCCATGTGCACTTCTATTCTGTCGCCGACCGCGTCCGCAATCTCTTCCAGCGCCATGATCGAGGACGATGCTCCGTCGAGCTGGCGCCCGCCATGGTTGGAAACCACAATCGCGTCTGCGCCGGTTTTGGCCGCCATCAGCGCATCTTCCTTGTCGAGTATGCCTTTCAGGATCAGCTTGCCGCCCCAGCGCTCCTTGATCCAGGCGACGTCCTTCCACGACAGCTGCGGATCGAACTGCTCCGTCGTCCAGGATGACAGCGAAGAGACGTCGCCGACACCCTTGGCGTGGCCGACGATGTTGCGGAAGGTGCGGCGCTTGGTGCCGGCTATGCCCAGGCACCAGCGCGGCTTGCTGGCCAGGTCGATGATGTTGGCCAGCGTCATCTTGGGCGGCGCCGAAAGCCCGTTGCGGACATCTTTGTGGCGCTGGCCGAGGATCTGCAGGTCGAGCGTCAGCACCAGCGCCGAGCATTTCGCCGCCTTGGCGCGGTCGATCAAATCGAGCACGAAATCCTTGTCGCGCAGCACATAGAGCTGGAACCAGAACGGCTTCTTCGTCACCGAGGCGACATCCTCGATCGAACAGATGCTCATCGTCGACAGGGTGAAAGGCACGCCGAACTCCTCGGCCGCCTGCGCCGCCAGCATCTCGCCGTCGGCGTGCTGCATGCCGGTCAGGCCGGTCGGCGCCAACGCCACCGGCATAGACACTTTCTGGCCGATCATGGTCGATTCCAGCGAGCGGTTGCTCATGTCGACCAGCACGCGCTGGCGGAACTTGATCTTCTGGAAGTCTTCCTCGTTGGCGCGATAGGTGCTCTCGGTCCAGGCACCGGAATCGGCATAGTCGAAGAACATCTTGGGCACGCGCCGGCGCGCGAGATCCTTGAGGTCTGCGATGGTGAGAATGTCGCTCATGATGGTTCCCGCTTGATCGAAGTGATTAGGAGCGTCTGCGTGCCGGTTCGGTATCGGCGGCTTCCGAACGTTGCCGCAGCCTCAGCCGCGACACACGTTGCCAGTCGCCGCTGCGCTCGGCTTCGGCCATCGACCGCTCGACATAAATCATATGGTCCATCGCCGCTTGCCGGGCGCCGGCCGGATCGCCGGCTTTGACCGCGGCGTGGATTGCCTTGTGCTGCGCCAGCAGCGCCTCGCGCGCGCCGGGCACGGTGAACACCAGGAGCCGGTTCTGGAAGACGCCTTCCGACAAAAGCCGGTAGCAGGAGCGCAGCGTGTGCAAGAGCAGGATGTTGTGCGCGCATTCGCAGATCGCTTGATGGAACTCGACGTCAATCTCGGCTTCATCGTCGAAATCGCCGGTGCGGTGCGCCTCGTCCATGCGGGCCATGATGCGGTCGAGCAGCGCCAGATCCTCCGGGGTGGCGCGCCGCGCCGCATATTCGGCGGCTATGCCTTCGATCTCGCGGCGGTATTCAAGATAGTCGGTCACCGCCTTGCGATGCATCGAAATCAGGTCCGCCACCGGCTTGGTGAACAGCTGGCCGATAATGTCGGCGACATGGGTGCCGCCGCCGGCCTTGGTCGTCAGCAGCCCACGTCCTTCCAGTGCCTTCAGCGCGTCGCGCAAGATCGGCCGCGACACGTCGAACTGGCGTGCCAGCTCGCGCTCCCCCGGCAAGCGGTCGCCGGTGCGCAACACGCCTTCGAGGATGAGGCTCTCGATCTGCTGCACCACCTCGTCAGCGGTCCGCGAATGCTCGATCCTGGAAAAAATGTCGCTCAACAGCTGTGCCTGGGAATTGAACCGGTGTCGCGCAGGATAAAGCCTGCGTCGCCAACTGGTCAAATTATTTATCCAATTGGTCGAAGCACGTCGGTTTCGCCACGCGATGCCATATCACCTTCGGCTAAACTTTGCTGTTTGCGTCATCAAGCGATTGGCCCTAGAGGGACGCGAACGCAAGAGGGTTCACAGAAACCCGGGGGACAAGCCGTGTCAGACGACCCGTCCAATCTCGAGTTCCAGCCGCGCGCCAAGGGCAGCGTCATGGGTTTCCCCGCGCATGAGGGCCGGCCCGGCGCGCTGGGCGAGGTCCATGCCCGGCCGCATCCGCTGATCGAAAAGCCGCGCGTCCTGGTGCAACTCGCCTTCATGACCGAGGGTGGCTCCGGCGTCGATCATGCCGTGCTTTCCGAACTGTCGCGGCGCCTCGGCATCGCCGCGCCCGACCGCCAGGCCCGTCACCACGCCATGAAGTGGGGCAAGGGCTCGCTGCGCTGGGAGCGGCACACGGAATTCTCGACCTATCTGTGGGAAGGCCCGCTTTCCGAAGGCGGCAGGGCGCAGGAGGATACACCCTTCGGCAACGGCTTTTCGCCGCCGGGCACCGTCATTTCCGGCATCCGGCTCGAAATCCGCAAATGGACGCAGGCGAGCGAGCGGCTGATCGCCGCTTTCGACCCGACCAGCCTGTGCTACTCGCTGGTCGAGCGCGGCAATGCGGCCATCGTCACCGATTTTCGCCAGGATGGCGACGGTATGACCCGCATCCTGGTGCTCGACCGCGGCCTGACGCCGGCGCGCACCGGGGCGCTGTCGCAGCGGCTGATCGACATCGAAACCTACCGGACGCTCGCCATGCTCGGCCTGCCTTTGGCGCTGACCTTGTCGGGGCGCGCCCGCCGCATCGAGGACAGGCTGGCCCAGACCACGCTGGAAATGAAGGTCGCCGAGACCCGCGACAGCCAGACGCTGCTAGCCGACCTAACCGAGCTTGCCGCCGAACTGGAAGCCGACGCTGCCTCCAGCCTGTACCGCTTCGGCGCCAGCCGCGCCTATGACGGCATCGTCGTCGAGCGGCTGGAAGCGCTGGAGGAAGAGGCCGTGCCCGGCTACGACACCTGGGGCGGGTTTTTGCAGCGCCGCGTCGCACCCGCCATGCGCACCTGCCGCTCGGTCGAAGAGCGCCAGGCCAACCTGTCGCGCAAACTGACCCGCGCCACGACGCTGCTGCGCACATGGGTCGATGTCGAGGTCGAGAAGCAGAACCGCGACCTGCTCGCCTCGATGAACAACCGCGCACGCCTGCAACTGCGCCTGCAGCAGACCGTCGAAGGCCTCTCGGTCGCCGCCGTCTCCTACTATGTCGTCGGCCTCATCGGCTATGTCGCCAAGGGCGCCTCGATCTTCGGCCATGCTTTCGCACCCGAGGTGGTCACCGCCGCCTCGGTGCCGGTCGCCATCCTGCTGGTCTGGTGGGGCGTGCGCCGCGTGCGCCAGATGCATTCCGAACCGGCGAAGCACCCGGGCGAATAGCGGCAGATTGCCGCTGCGGAAGCTTGTTTCGGCTGGACGTAGGAGCCTCCCGCCGCCACAACATTTGCAACCGGCACGCTTCACTGGTAAAAGATTTTGACCAGTCAAGCAAAGTGAGGCTGCTGATGTCCGGCCTGGCCATGCCGAAACCAGATGACGCCACGATGCGCCGGCGCGACGAGATCGTCGCCGACATGCGCATCATCGTGCCGGGCGAGGGCGTGGTCGACGCGGCCAATGCCATGCGCGCCTTCGAGAGCGATGGCCTGACCGCCTATCGGCAATTGCCTCTGGTCGTCGTTCTGCCCGAGACGGTGGCGCAGGTCTCCCGCGTGCTGAAATACTGCAACGACCGTAACATCCGCGTCGTGCCGCGCGGCTCCGGCACCTCGCTGTCCGGCGGTGCGCTGCCGCTGGAAGATGCGGTGCTGCTGGTCATGAGCCGTTTCAACCGTATTCTTACGATCGATTTTCCCAATCGCATCGTCGTCGCCCAGCCGGGCGTCACCAATCTCGGCATCACCACCGCCGTCGAGCAGGAGGGCTTCTACTACGCCCCCGATCCATCCTCCCAGATCGCCTGCTCGATCGGCGGCAACGTCGCGGAGAATTCCGGTGGCGTGCACTGCCTGAAATACGGCCTGACCGCCAACAATGTGCTCGGCATCGAGATGGTGCTGATGAATGGCGAGGTGGTGCGGCTGGGCGGCAGCCATCTCGACGCCGAAGGCTACGACCTGCTTGGCGTCATGACCGGTTCGGAAGGCCTGCTCGGCGTCGTCACCGAAGTCACGGTCCGCATATTGAAGAAACCGGAGACGGCGCGCGCGCTGCTGATCGGCTTTCCGACCAGCGAACAGGGCGGCCAGTGCGTCGCCGACATCATCGGCGCCGGCATCATTCCGGGCGGCATGGAGATGATGGACCGGCCGGCGATTCACGCGGCGGAGGATTTCGTCCATGCCGGCTATCCCCTCGATGTCGAGGCTTTGCTGATCGTCGAACTCGACGGGCCGGGTGTCGAGGTCGATCATCTCATCACCGCGGTCGAGGCGATCGCCATCCGCAACGGTTCGACCACCTGCCGCATCTCGCAGTCCGAGCAGGAGCGGCTGAGCTTCTGGGCCGGGCGCAAGGCGGCATTTCCCGCGGTCGGCCGCATCTCGCCCGACTATTACTGCATGGACGGCACCATTCCGCGCAAGGAACTGCCGCGTGTGCTCGCCGGCATGCGCGAACTGTCGCAGAAATACGGTCTCGGCGTCGCCAATGTGTTTCACGCCGGCGATGGCAATCTACATCCGCTGATCCTCTACGATGCCAATGTTCCCGGCGAACTCGACAAGGCCGAAAGTTTTGGCGCCGACATATTGCGGCTCTGCGTCAAGGTCGGCGGCGTGCTCACCGGCGAACACGGCGTGGGCGTCGAGAAGCGCGACCTGATGCCGGAAATGTTCAACCAGGTCGATCTCGACCAGCAGATGCGCGTCAAATGCGCCTTCGATCCCAACCATCTGCTCAACCCGGGAAAAGTCTTCCCGCAACTGCGCCGCTGCGCGGAGCTTGGGCGCATGCATGTGCACCGGGGACAGGTGGCGTTCCCGGAGATTCCGAGGTTTTGAAGGGATGCTGTTCCGGCACCAGACCCTTGCGGCCATTGCGTCGGGCGAAGTGACGCTCGCCTTTCGCCGCTGGAAGCGGCCAACGGTTAAGGCCGGCGGGCGCATGCGGACGGCTTCGGGCGTGGTGTTGATTGGCGATGTCGCGATCGTGGACATGTCCACACTGACGGAAAAGGACGCGAGCGCGGCCGGCTTTCCAGCACTCGGAGCCCTTCAAGAGATGCTTGGCGCTGATGACGGGATCCCGGTCTATCGCATCGAACTCAACGGCATCGAACCCGACGAACGCGTTTCCTTACGCAACGAGGGCCTTTCCGATGAGGATTGGCAGGTCCTGACTCTGCGCTTTGCCCGTTGGGACAAGACATCACCCGGCTACTTCCCGTCGATCCTGCGGGCTATCGGCGCCAATCCAGAAGTGCCGGCCGCCGTCCTCGCGGCGCACGCCGGCGTCGAGAAGCTGAAGTTCAAGCAGGATGTCCGCAAGCTTGGGGAATTCGGTCTCACCGAGAGCCTCGAGGTCGGTTACCGGCTGTCGCCAAGGGGCGAAGCCGTGCTCAAAAAGCTCAGGGAGCACAGGCTTTGACGACTTTCACCCCGACCACGTCAGGCGAAGTCCTGTCCACCATTGCCTGGGCGGTGGGAGAAGAGACGCCGCTCGAAATCCTCGGTCACGGCTCCAAGCGCGGCATTGGCCGTCCGCTGCAGACACAGCACACGCTTGATTTGTCGAAACTCACCGGCGTCACGCTTTACGAACCCTCCGAACTGGTGCTGTCGGCAAAGGCCGGCACGCCGCTGGCAGAGATCGAGAAGCTGCTGGCGGAAAACGGCCAGCAACTGGCCTTCGAGCCGATGGACTACGGCCCGTTGCTCGGCGGCGAGCCGGGCAAAGGCACGATCGGCGGCGTGCTCGCCGCCAACCTCTCGGGTCCGCGCCGGCTGAAGGCGGGTGCCGCGCGCGATCATATCCTCGGCATCAATGTCGTGTCCGGCCGTGGCGAGGCCTTCAAGTCGGGCGGCCGCGTGGTCAAGAACGTCACCGGCTATGACATGTCGAAGCTGATGGCCAACAGCTGGGGCACGCTGGCCGTGTTCACCGACGTCACCTTCAAGGTGCTGCCGGCTGCCGAGACTGAAGTCACGCTCGCCATCCGTGGTCTGCTCGACGATGCCGCGGCAAACGTCATGGCCCTGGCGCTCGGCTCCAGTGCGGAAGTGTCGAGTGCCGCCCATCTGCCCGAGCGCATTGCCGCGCGTGTCGCCGGCGGCGCGCTCGGCAGTGAGGCCGCAACGCTGCTGCGCGTCGAAGGTTTCGGCCCGTCCGTCGCCTACCGCATCGCCAGGCTGAAGACGCTGCTCGGCAAGGCCGGGCCGCTGGAGGAGATTGCCGGCGAGGCTTCGCAGCTGATCTGGCGCGATGTGCGCGATATCAGGCCTTTCGCCGACGGCACCGAGAAACCGGTCTGGCGCGTGTCGATGGCACCCTTTCACGCGCATCAGATGGTTCTGACCTTGCGCATGCAAGCGGCCGTCAGTGCCTTCTACGACTGGCAGGGCGGGCTGGTGTGGCTGCGCATGGGGGAGGGCGACCCTGAAGCTTCTTTGCTGCGCGGCCTGTTGCGCAAACATGGCGGCGGGCATGCGACGCTGGTGCGCGCCGCCCCCGCCCATCGCGCCGCTTTGCCTGTCTTCGAGCCGCAGCCGCCGGCGTTGGCCGCGCTCAGCCAGCGGCTGAAGCAGGAATTCGACCCGAGGAACCTCCTCAATCCCGGCCGCATGGCCTAGGAAATCAGCAAATGCAAACCAGTTTTTCACTTGCACAGCTTGCCGATCCGCATGTCGCGGAATCGGAAAAGATCCTGCGCAAATGCGTGCATTGCGGCTTTTGCACCGCCACCTGCCCGACCTACGTGACATTGGGCAATGAGTTGGATTCGCCACGCGGGCGCATTTATCTCATCAAGGACATGCTGGAAAACGGCCGCCCCGCCGACAAGGAGATCGTCACCCATATCGACCGCTGCCTGTCGTGCCTGGCCTGCATGACCACGTGCCCCTCGGGCGTCAACTACATGCATCTGGTCGATCATGCCCGCGCCCACATCCAGGAGACCTACAAGCGTCCGCTGGTTGACCGGCTGACCCGTGCCATGCTGGCCTTCGTGCTGCCCTATCCCCAGCGCTTTCGCGCCGCGCTCAAACTGGCGAAGCTGGGAAAGCCGTTCATCGGCGTGCTCGAAAAGGTCCCGGCATTGAAGCCTCTCGGTGCGATGCTCAAGCTCGCGCCGGGGTCGATCCCCACAGCTTCACCGATGGCATCCCCGGGCGTCCATCCCGGGCAGGGGACGAAAAAGGGCCGCGTCGCCATTCTCACTGGTTGCGCGCAATCCGTGCTTGATCCCGCCATCAATGACACGACGATTTCGCTGCTGACGCGGCTCGGCGTCGAGGTCGTGGTGCCGCCGGGCGAGGGCTGCTGCGGCGCGCTGGTTCACCATATGGGGCGCGAGGAGGCCGCGCTTGCCTCGGCCAGGCAGAATGTCGATGCCTGGACGCGCGCCATCGAGCAAGGCGGGCTCGATGCCATCATCATCACCGCCTCGGGCTGTGGCACGACGATCAAGGATTATGGCTTCATGCTGCGCCTCGATCCGGCCTATGCCGACAAGGCCGCGCGCGTGTCAGGATTGGCTAAGGACATCACCGAGTATCTGGCGGCTTTTGATTTGCCCGAGCCGGTGCGCAAGCCGGGCACGGTCGTTGCCTATCACTCGGCCTGCTCGATGCAGCACGGCCAGAAGATCATCCGCCAACCAAAGGAACTGTTGGCCAAGGCGGGTTTCATCGTGCGCGAGCCGCGCGAGGGCCATTTGTGCTGCGGTTCGGCCGGCACCTACAACATCCTGCAATCCGAGATTTCGGCAAAACTGCGCGATCGCAAGGTGAAAAACATCGAGGCGACGGGCGCTTCGATCGTTGCCACCGGCAATATCGGCTGCATCACGCAGATCGCGTCCGCGGCGAAGCTGCCGGTGGTGCATACGATCAAGCTGTTGGACTGGGCCTATGGTGGCGAACCACCAAGAATGAGTTGATTGCTTCGCATCGCCCATGAGAATGGGGGATGTCCGATACAAAATCGCTAGAGATTGAAACCGTCGTTCGGCTGTTGTCGAAGACGCCGCGCGCGACACGATCGGCGCGCTATGAAGACTGCTCGGCGATCGTCGCCCGGCATCTCAAGGACGGGTCCGAATTCCTGTTTGCGCTGATAAGGGCGGCCATCGAAGCGGGCGTTCACCAGACCAATCTGATCGAAGATTCAGTTTCGTTTCTCGACGATGCGCATCTCGCTCGTCTGGCATTTTTCCTCCAAGCAGAAGTGAAACGCGGGGTGGATGTCGAGGATCTGCTGGCTCACGTCGCTTTGCAGGTGCCGGAATTGTTTCCAGACAGCACCCTGGGCAGCATTCCCGATTTCGAGGATTGGCAGACGCATGATGATCCTCGTTCGCCGCCTGCATGCCATCACTTCATCTTTGAGAGGGGCGCCCCGAGCGACATGTCTTTTCCGACGCATCCCAACCATCCCACCTGGCACTTGCCAGCAACAGACCCGTCATTTGCGATTGGCGGCGAGGGGACGACCACCTGTCCCGCTTGCGGTAACGCGCTGGCGCATCTCGTTACCCTGGACGATTTGGGCGGCCAAGCAGGGATACTCCCTCGCCTTCGTCTTGAGACTTGCAGGGATTCTCTTGAGCCGACCTACTATTACCACGATGTCACTGGAGTACCGACACAGGTCGCTCCGTTCCATTCCCCCAATGATTTCACATCCGAACCGGCGAACCGGAAGAGCATCGCCCGGCTAGCGCGGACGCCTCAGCGCTGGCTTAGGCAGTCGTATGGGATCAGCAATTCGCGGCAAAACCTGTTTCGGCTTGGCGGCTTGCCATCATGGGTTCAGGGGCCGCAATTTCCGCGGGTTCCCGGAACGGATCGGGAAATGAAATTTCTTCTCCAGTTCGATTCGCTGGCCGGCTTCTTCTGGGGCAGCGGCGGCATGCTTTACGTTTTCTGGGACGAAGAATCCCGGATCACATGCCATGTGCCGCAATACACCTGACGGAAGCAGTTACTCCGCCGCCAGCCTGTCCGCCGTGCCGTAGGTCGCCTCATAGAGCGCGCGCTGGCGGCTGAGCGCCACCATCGTGTTGCGCAGCAGGATCGCCACCGTGATCGGACCGACGCCGCCTGGCACCGGCGTGATCCAGGAGGCGACCTCGCGCACGCTTTCGGTGTCGACGTCGCCGACGATGCGGCTCGTGCCGTCCGGCCCGATCTCGGAATTGATGCCGATGTCGATGACGGCGGCACCTGGCTTCACCATGTCGGCCTTGATCAGCCGCGGCTTGCCGACCGCGACGAACAGCGCATCGGCCCGCCGCGCATGGGCGGCGACCGACCGTGTCATGTGGTGGCAGACCGTCACCGTCGCGCCTTCGCTCATCAGCAGGAAGGCGATCGGCTTGCCGACGATTTCCGAATGGCCGACGATGACCACTTCCAGTCCCTTGAGATCGAGCCCGGTTTCCTTGAGCAGTTCGACGGAGGCCGCCGCCGTGCAGGGCGCCAGGTCGAGCTGGTTGTAGACGATGTTGCCGATCGAGGCCGGATGCATGCCTTCGACGTCCTTGAGCGGATGCACGGCTGCCTGCAGCGTCCTGATCGGAATGTGCGCTGGAACCGGCCGCTGGATGATGATGCCGGTGACGCGCGGATCGGCGTTCAGGCCGTGGATTGCCGCTTCCAGTTCACCCGATGTGATGGTGGCGGGGAAACGCCGTTCCTCGAAATCGATGCCGGCAAGCTGAGCCTTGGCGCGCTGGTTGCGCACATAGACATCGACCGCATCGGTATCGCCGACGGTGATCGAGATCAGCTTGGGCGGAAAACCCTCGGCTTTGGCGATGGCCGCATCCTCGCGCACCGCAGCGATGATGCGCTGGGCAACCGGGCCGCCCTTGAGATAGCGGCTGTCGTCGGACAGGGACATGGTGCACTCTTTTTCTTGCGTTGGCGCCGACATAGCAAAAGACCGTCGAAAATGGCAGCACGAAAGCGAACCGCCATGCCTTCTGCGCGACGCAACGACGCGGGGCCATGTCGCAGGCACTGGACGCCGATCAAAAAGGAAGGGCAGCGCGGTTTCCCGTGCTGCCCTTCCTGACCGACCGCATCCCCATACGGCCCGTCCCCCGTTATTCCTTCCGACTTCAGGAAACCAAGTGTTCCCGATCAGGTGATTCGTGAAGGCTACTATATCACCTCGACCGTGGTTCCGACATTGACCCGTTCATAAAGGTCGACCACGTCCTCGTTGCGCATGCGGATGCAGCCCGACGACACCGCGCCGCCGATCGTCCATGGCTGGTTGGTGCCGTGGATGCGGTATTCGGTCGTGCCGAGATAGAGCGCGCGGGCGCCGAGCGGGTTTTCGATGCCGCCGGCCAGATAGGTCGGCAGATAGCGGCCCTTGGCTGCCTCGCGCTTGATCATCTCCGCCGGCGGGCGCCAGTCCGGCCACTCGCGCTTGTTGGTGATTTTGTGCGTGCCCGACCATTCGAAGCCGGGCTTGCCGGTGCCGACGCCGTAGCGCCGTGCCTTGCCGTTCTTCTCGACCAGGAAGAGGAAATTCTGTGTGGTATCGATGACGATCGTGCCCGGCTTCTGCGGGCCGTCATAGGCGACTTCCTGCGGCAGGTAGATCGGGTTGATCTGTGGGCGCATCACCATGCGTTTGGCCGGTGCCTGCACGGCGGCCGTCTGCACACGGTCTGGCTGCGCCGGTTGCGCCGTGCGCAGGCGTGGCTGCTGCACAAGCTGCCGGTTCTGCCGCACGATGCCGGGTGCATTGCCGAGCTGCAGCACCCAGGGGGCGGAAAGATCGGGGCTCACCATCACCGGCGGCCTGTCGGCGTAGCGGTCGCCAGCGGTTGCGGGCGAGACACCGGCAAACACAGCCGCGGCGCCGAGCACGGAAAACAAAACTCTCTTCATCGGGAACGCACCTTGATCGTCTGATACAACCGGGTGGTAACGACGCCCGGTTCAGCGGATCATTGGCGCGCAAGCAGCAACCGAAACATGAATCGGAATGCGTAAAATGCGGCTTTGTCAGTAAACCTTTTGGTGTGGTTACCGCCGGGTTCAGGAATCTGGTAAAGCCACAGTAAATGCAGCGCAAAGGCGCGTTAACGGATGGATTTTTCGCAATGAGCCATGGAAACACCGGCCTGCTTGCCGGCCCCGACGGTGTCGCGCGCTGCTTCTGGCACGGCAACCTGCCCGACTATCTCCACTACCATGATCATGAATGGGGTCGGCCGATGGCCGACGACCGCAGGCTGTTCGAAAAGATCTGCCTTGAAGGCTTCCAGTCGGGCCTGTCATGGCTGACCATCCTGCGCAAGCGCGAGAATTTTCGCGAGGCCTTCGCCGGCTTCGACTTCGACAAGGTCGCCGCCTTCACCGACAAGGATGTCGAGCGCCTGCTCGGCAATGCCGGCATCATCCGCCATCGCGGCAAGATCGTCTCGACCATCAACAACGCCAAACGCGCCCGCGAGATGGTAGACGAGTTCGGCTCGCTCGCCGCCTGGTTCTGGAAGTTCGAACCCGGCAAGGAGGAACGGCCCAAAATTGTCGACCTCGCCCATCTGCGCGCCAACCCGACCACGGCGGTCTCGGTTCGGATTTCGAAGGAATTGAAGAAGCGCGGCTGGAGTTTTGTCGGTCCGACCACGGTCTATGCCTTCATGCAAGCCATGGGTCTGGTCAACGACCATCTCGAAGGCTGTGTCTGCCGCAAGCAGGTCGAGAAGGAACGCAAGGCGTTCAAGCGGCCGGCGTAGCGTTCAGGTGCCGTTGGCGCTGGCCAGGAAAAGGCCGGCGACGATCGCCACTACTGTAGCCACCGTCGGATAGATCACCAGCAGGCCGGTCACCAATGCGTCGCGCAGGGAAGGTCCCTTGCCGGTGTCGGCCGGTACGTCGAACGGCCCGGCGGCCTGGCCAACAATTTTCGGAGCATGGGTGCCGGCCGGGCGCAGGCGTGCTGGCAACTCGCCGGCATCGCTGTTGGCATGGAATTTCACTGAGCTGGTCATGTCCCGAACCCCTTCATGTCCTGCGCTGTATCGGCTGCGATTGTGTCGGCAGGATGCCGCGCCCATGGCGGGATTGTTTCATTTTCGGTGCGTTTTCGTTTCAAGGAGGTTCGACTCTGTCCATTTCGGGTCCGGACAGACCTAGGGTGCCGCCCTTGCCGCTATCGGCTGCATCGGTTAGGAAACGCGCGCTGTGGGACGCGGTAAATTTACCGAGCCACGAAGCCACGAAACATCAGGTGCCCAATTCATGGCCGACAAATCGGAAAAGACGAAAGCGCGGCTGCCGCGCGGTTTTGCCGACCGCAGCGCCGAGGACATCCGCGCCGTCGAGAAGATGATGGCGACGATCCGCTCGGTCTATGAGCTCTACGGTTTCGAACCCGCCGACCAGCCGCTGATCGAATACACCGATGCGCTCGGCAAATTCCTGCCCGACCAGGACCGGCCGAATGAAGGCGTGTTCTCCTTCCAGGACGATGACGACCAGTGGCTGTCGCTGCGCTATGACCTGACCGCGCCGACGGCGCGTTTCGTCGCCGAGAATTACGAGCGCCTACCAAAGCCCTACCGCAGCTACCGCTCTGGCTGGGTGTTCCGCAACGAGAAGCCCGGCCCCGGCCGCTTCCGCCAGTTCATGCAGTTCGACGCCGACACGATCGGCACGCCGGGCGTCGCCGCCGACGCCGAAATGGCGATGATGATGGCCGACGTCATGGAAGCGCTCGGAATCAAGCGCGGCGACTACGTCATCCGCGTCAACAACCGCAAGGTGCTGGATGGCGTGCTGGAGGCGATCGGCCTTGGCGGCGAAGAGAATGCCGGCCGCCGGCTGACGGTGCTGCGCGCCATCGACAAGCTGGACAAGCTCGGGCCGGAAGGGGTGAAGCTTCTGCTCGGCCCGGGCCGCTGGGATGGCGGCAAGGAAGGCGAGGGCGACTTCGCCAAGGGCGCCGGGCTGAACAACGGGCAGGCCGAGGCTGTTCTTCAAGCAACGGCGAGGAACGCGCAGGCCGGCCAGGATTCCATGGTCAATTCGAACGCGACCTATCAGGAAGGCGTCGGCGAACTCGCGACCATCGAAGCCCTGGTCCGGGCGGCGGGATATGGCGAAGACCGCATCGCCATGGACCGCTCTGTCGTGCGCGGCCTCGAATATTACACCGGCCCGGTCCTCGAGGCCGAGCTGCTGGCCGAAATCCCCAATGAGGACGGGCAGATCGTGCGCTTCGGCTCGGTCGGTGGCGGTGGCCGCTACGACGGTCTGGTCTCGCGCTTCCGCGGCGAGCCGGTGCCGGCGACCGGCTTTTCGATCGGCGTGTCGCGGCTGATGACGGCGCTTAAGAACCTCGGCAAGCTCGACAGCGCCGATGTGATCGCGCCGGTCGTCGTCCTGGTCATGGACAAGGACACCGACAGCCTCGGCCGCTACCAGAAGATGGTGAGCGATCTGCGCGCCGCCGGCATCCGTTCCGAAATGTATCTTGGCGGCGCCGGCATGAAGGCGCAGCTGAAATATGCCGACCGGCGTGGTTGTCCGGTCGCCATCATCCAGGGCGGCGACGAGCGCGCCAAGGGCGAGCTGCAGATCAAGGATCTGATCGAAGGCGCGCGCATGTCCGCCGAAATCACCGACAACGCCGAATGGCGCGCCGCGCGCCCGGCGCAGGTGACGGTGGCGGAAAGTGAATTGGTCGCCGAGGTGAAGAAGATCCTGGCGGCGCAGGCGGAGGAACGCGCGAAGTGACGAGCGCTGCCCTCTCTTGTCCTTCTCCCCTTGTGGGGTCCGTAGGACGGGGCGAGACCCGCGGCTCGCCCCAGGGCGATGGCCTCGCGAAGCGAGGTCGGATGAGGGGTGCTCCAGGGAACGCCAACCTCTCACTCCGTCACCCACCCCTCATCCGTCTCGGCGCTGCGCGCCGATCCACCTTCTCCCACAAGGGGAGAAGGGAAGGGCGCAGCATATGACCTCCCGCTACCCCGCCATCGCAGCCGACATCACAAACCTCTTCGCCGCACGTGACACACACGCGGTCGAGGTCGCCGTCCTGCAGCCGGCGGACCCGTTCCTCGACATGGCCGGCGAGGATCTGCGCCGTCGCATTTTTCTCACCGAAAGCGAGACCGGGCAGACATTGTGCCTGCGGCCGGAATTCACCATTCCGGTCTGTCTCGACCATATAAGCTCGCAGGCCGGCACGCCGCGTCGCTATTCCTACCTGGGCGAAGTGTTTCGCCAGCGCCGCGAAGGCGGCAACGAGTTCTTCCAGGCCGGCATCGAGGATCTTGGCGATCGCGACACGGCGGAAGCCGATGCCCGCTCCGTGGCCGACGCGCATGCGCTGCTGTCGCTGGTACTGCCGGGCCAGGCGCTGACGATCACGCTTGGCGACCAGGGTATCTTCGAGGCGGTGCTGGCCGCGCTTGGCCTGCCGCGCGGCTGGCGCATGCGGCTGGCCCGTGCCTTCGGCTCGGCGCCGATGCTGCAGGCTGCACTTGCCGATCTCGCCAATCCGCCGCGCAACGGCCAGCTCTCTGGCGAGTTCGCCGCCCTTGTCCTAGACGGGGATATCGAAGGCCTTTCGGCACACATCGCCGGCGGCATGGAACAGGCCGGCCTGTCGGCGTCGGCCGGACGCTCACCCACGGACATTGCGCGGCGGCTGATCGAGAAAGCCGAATTGCGCAGCGTGCGGCTGTCGAACGAGGCCTTCGCGGCGCTGAAGAATTTTCTGGCGATCGACGTGCCGCTCGATGGCGCGGCCGAGGCGCTGGAAAGCTTTGCCGCCGGTGCCGGACTGTTGCTGGGTGCCGCGCTGGAGAAATTCGCCGCCCGTGCCAAGGCGATCGAGGCGCATGGCTTGCCGGCCGGGAAAATCCGCTACGACGCCGCCTTCGGCCGTCCGCTCGACTACTACACCGGCGTGGTCTTTGAAATCGCGGCGCAGGGCGGCGAGCGTCCCTTGGCCGGTGGTGGCCGCTACGATCGGCTGCTGACGCTGCTCGGCGCCAAGACCGCGATCCCCGGCGTCGGCTTTTCCGTCTGGCTCGACCGCATCGAGGCGCTGCGGGAGACGGCATCATGATCACGTTGGCCATTCCCTCGAAGGGCCGGCTCAAGGAGCAGGCGCTGGAAGTGCTGGCCAAGGCCGGCCTCGCCATCAGCCTGCCCGGCGACGAGCGCAAATATCACGCCCGCGTCGAGGGCCTGGACAATGTCGAGGTCGCCTTCCTCTCGGCTTCCGAAATATCGGGCGAAATCGGCCAGGGCGCGGTCGATCTCGGCATCACCGGCGAGGATCTGGTCCGCGAAAACCTCGCCGACTGGGAAGCCCGCGCCGAAATCGTTGCCCGTCTCGGCTTCGGCCATGCCGATGTCGTGGTGGCGGTGCCCGAAATCTGGCTCGATGTCGACACCATGGCCGATCTCGACGACGTCGCCGCCGATTTCCGCCAGCGCCACGGAAGGCGGTTGCGGATCGCCACCAAATACTGGCGGCTGACGCAGCAGTTCTTCTCGCAGAAGCACGGCATCCAGGTCTATCGCATCGTCGAAAGCCTCGGTGCCACCGAAGGCGCGCCGGCGGCTGGACTTGCCGACGTCATCGTCGACATCACCACGACCGGCTCGACGCTGCGGGCCAACCACCTGAAGGTGCTGGGCGACGGGGTTGTGCTGAGGTCGCAGGCCTGTCTGGTCGCATCAAGGAAAGATCGTTCGGTGGCGGATGAGGCGTTCGTGCGCGATATCGCTGCGAAAATGGCGGCAGCGGTCGGATAGCGATCCCCACGACCAGAACTCCACGACCATCGACAGGATTTCCACTACCTCGCCGGGCTGATAGACTCGGGCGCGCCTGGGAGGAAACAGCGATGCCGGTCAATCTCGACGAGCTGAAGAACGCCACCAATCTGCGCGGCCGCGGCGCGCGCGCCGGCAGCGTCTTTATCGCACCTGTCGACGGCAGGGCGCATGTCTCGGGCGAGCGCAAAGTGCCGCTGCTCGACAAGACCATTCCGGCCCTTTTCTCAGACACCGCCAGCAAATACGCTACGCAGGATGCCGCCGTTTTCGTCGGCCAGGACAAGCGCTTTACCTGGAGCGAGCTGTCGGACACGGTGGATGCGCTGGCCGCCGGCTTCCTGGCACTCGGTCTCGAAAAAGGCGACCGCGTCGGCATCTGGTCGCCCAACCGCTGGGAATGGCTGGTGACGCAGTTCGCCACCGCCCGCATTGGCCTGATCCTGGTCAACATCAACCCGGCCTATCGGCTGACCGAGCTCGACTATGCGCTGAACAAGGTTGGCTGCAAGGCGTTGGTCACCGCGGCCAGCTTCAAGACCTCGGACTATCTCGGCATGATCGAGACGCTGGCGCCTGAGATCGCCACGGCGGCACCCGGCAAGCTCAAGGCGAAGAAATTGCCTGATCTGAAGATCGTCATCCGTATGGGCGAGGACAACTCGCCAGGCATGTTCAATTTCGCCGACGTGCTGGCCATGGCCGGGCGAGACGAGCATGACAGTCTCGACCGCATTTCCGAAGGGCTGAAGCCGAACGACGCCATCAACATCCAGTTCACCTCGGGCACGACAGGCGCCCCCAAGGGCGCGACACTGACGCACCACAACATCGTCAACAACGGCAATTTCGTCACCTCGGCGATCAAGCTCACCGTTGACGACCGGCTCTGCATCCCGGTGCCGCTCTATCATTGCTTCGGCATGTCGATGGGCACGATGGGCTGCGTGTCGAAGGGCGCGACCATGGTTTTCCCGGGCGAGGGGTTCGACCCTGGCGCCACGCTGAAAGCCGTGTCGCAGGAGCGCTGCACCGGCCTCTACGGCGTACCGACCATGTTCGTCGGCATGCTCGACCATGCGGATTTCGCAAGCTTCGATCTCTCCAGCCTGCGCACCGGCATTATGGCCGGCTCGCCATGCCCAATCGAGGTGATGAAGAAGGTGGTGTCGCTGATGCATATGTCGGAGGTGACCATCGCCTATGGCATGACCGAGACCAGCCCGGTGTCCTTCCAGAGCGGCGTCGACGACCCGCTGGAAAAACGCGTCTCGACGGTCGGCCGCATCCATCCTCATGTCGAGGTCAAGGCCATCGATGCCGATGGCGCCACCGTTGCGGTCGGCGCGCCGGGCGAACTCTGCACGCGCGGCTATTCCGTCATGAAGGGCTACTGGGACGACGCGGAAAAGACCCGCGAGGCGATCGACGCCGACGGCTGGATGCACACCGGCGACCTCGCGACAATCGACGCCGAGGGCTATTGCAACATCGTCGGCCGGGTCAAGGACATGGTCATCCGCGGCGGCGAGAACGTCTATCCCAGGGAGGTCGAGGAATTCCTCTACCGCCATCCCAAGGTCAGGGAAGTGCAGGTGTTCGGCATTCCCGACCAAAAGTATGGCGAGGAACTGTGCGCCTGGATCGTGCTCAAGCCCGGCCAGATCGCCACTGAACAGGAAATCAGAAACTTCTGCGCTGGCCAGATCGCCCACTACAAGATCCCCCGCCACATCCGCTTCCGCACCGAATTGCCGATGACGGTGACCGGTAAGCCGCAGAAGTTCCTGATGCGCCAGGCGATGGTCGAGGAACTGGGGCTGGTGACGCAGAAGACCGCGTGAAAAACGCTTCGATCTGTCGGTGCGTGAATGCAGCCAAGGTTCGCAGAAGCGCACAGGGGCTTGAATGACTGGTTTCGGACGATCGGCGATTTCCTACGCGATGCCCCTCGCTGCGCTGGCGATGGCTGTCGCGGTCAAAGCCAGCGGGCTGTCGGTGGACCAGGGTTCGCTGAACGCCAGGATCCTTGTCGGCGCGCTGTCGTGTGCGATCATGTTCGTCACCGTTTTCGTGGTGCTCGACCACGCCGAGGCGGTAGCGCGGCGGGTAGGGGAGCCGTACGGCACGCTGGTGCTGACGTTTGCCGTCACGGCAATCGAAGTGTCGATCATTGTTTCCATGATGCTGCATGGAGAGAACAACCCGACGCTGGCACGGGAGTCCGTCTTCTCGACGGTGATGATCACATCTACCGGTGTTGTCGGCATGTGTCTCGCGCTTGGCGGCTGGCGTCATCGCAAGCAGGCCATCGTGCGGCAAGGGACCAGTGCCTATCTGGCGGTTCTGATCGCGCTGACCGTCATGACGCTTATTCTGCCGACCTACACCCAGACCACGGATCCCGGCACGTTTTCGGCAGCCCAACTTGGTTTCGTCAGCGTCCTTTCAGTGCTGCTCTATGCAAGCTTCGTGTTCGCGCAGACCGTCCGGCACCGGGAAGACTTTACCCAGGGACAACCACACGACGTTTCGGTGCGCGCTGCCCCTCACGAGAACATCTCTGCCAGCGCTCTGCTGCTGATGGCCGGGCTGATCGGAATTGTCATGCTCGCCGAGCAGGTCGCGGCAAGTGTCGAAGATACGCTCGTTGCCTACCAGGTGACCCAGGCTGACAGCATTGTGGGGGCAATGATCGCGGGGCTGGTGTTGATGCCGGAGGCCATTTCGGCGGTGCGCGCTTCACTCAACAACGAGCTGCAGCGAGGCTTGAATGTCGCGATGGGTTCAGCTTGCGCCACGATCGGGCTGACCATACCGGGAGTCGCAGCCGCCAGCCTGCTGACGGGGAGAGGACTGACCCTGGGGCTGCCGGCTGCTGATGCGGTCCTTTTGGTCCTGGCGCTTTTCATATGCAATGTAAGCTTCAGCACTGAAAGAACGACGTTCTTGACCGGAATGGTCCATCTTGTCGTATTTTTTACTTATGTATTTCTGATATTTATACCATGAAAGCTGCGGTGGAAGCGAAGCGCCAAGGCTCCAACATCCTTCGCTATCTCAGACCCCGGATTTGAGGTGGTCGATGAAGGCGCGCAGCTTCGGCAGGATCTGGCGCTTGCCGGGATGATAGAGGAAGACGCCCGGCGTCGTCGCGGCGATGGTGTCCAGCACGGGCTCGAGTTTTCCCTGGGCAATCGGACCTTCGGCGACAGGTCGAGGGATCTGCGCCACCCCAATCCCACGCATCGCGGCTCCGAGCAATGTCGGATAGTCATGCGCGATCAGCGGGCCTGAAACGATGGCCTCGATCGCCTCGTTTCCGTCGACGAATGTCCAGGGTGCGATGGCGCCGTTCGAACGGCGCAAGCGCAGGCAGGCGTGGTTGCGCAAGTCGTCGACACGTTCTGGGCGCCCATGGCGCTCGAAATAGTCGGGGCTGCCGACGACCACGAACGAGAATGACGGCGTCAGCCGGACCGCGACCATGTCGGTCGCAATGAACTGGCCGAGGCGAATGCCGGCATCGAACCCGCCGGTCGCCAGATCGACCATCTCGTCGCTCGCGGCGATCTCCAGTTCGACTTCGGGATAGGCCTGGCAGAAAGACGCGATCACCGGCTCCAGGATCAACGGCACGACGGCGCGCGGCACGGACAGGCGCAGCAAGCCGGTCGGCCGCCGGCCGACATCCCGCGCGGCCTCGCCGGCGGCGACGATCTCCTCGAAGGCAGGGCCGGCACGGTCGAGGAAGCGCTGACCGGCCTCGGTCAGGCCGACGCTGCGTGTCGTGCGGACAAACAACGCCGCACCGATGCGGGCTTCCAGCGCGCGCACCGCCTGGCTTACGGCTGACGGCGTCACGCCGAGATCGGCAGCGGCGCGGCGGAAGTTGCGGCGCTTGGCGACCGCCAGGAACACCTCGACGCCCTCCAGCGCTCCATGCCGGATTGTGTAGTTCTGCTTCATGGCCTGTTTCTATTATAGCGGATAGTTGAACTAAGGAAGCGGGTTTAAGTAAGGGGTGAACCTTGGAGACCTGCTATGACCGATGGACTTGATGGGGTGCGCGACCATTACCGCGCGACCGGCCTGACTGAACGGCTGAAGACCGTACTGGCTGCCTTCGGCCCGGAGGATCGGCTTCTCACCCCGCAGCAACTGGGCACCCTCGACCAGTTTCACACCCGTGGGCTTGCCGCCACCGCCGAGCTTGCCCAATTGGCTGACATCACCGCCGGCATGTCGGTTCTGGATGTCGGCTCGGGCATCGGCGGGCCGGCGCGCTTTCTGGCCGCGACTTGCGGCTGTCAGGTAACCGGTGTGGACATCAGCGAGCCTTTCGTGGAGGCCGCGCGCTATCTGACCGCGCGTACGGGACAGAACGGCCAGCTGTCGTTCCACGCCGCCAGCGCCCTGGAGCTTCCATTCGCTGACGGCCGTTTCGACATCGTGCTGCTGCAGCATGTGGCAATGAACATCTTCGACCGGGCGCGGCTCTACCGCGAGATTCGGCGCGTGCTGAAATCAGGTGGCAGGTTTGCCACCTTCGACGTGGTGCTGCGCGGCGGCGAGGCGCGCTATCCGCTTCCCTGGGCGCGAACGCCGGCAACAAGCTTTCTCCTGACAGCCGACGCGACGCGTGAGGCGATCGAACCGGCCGGCTTCCGCATGCTGGCATGGCAAGACGACACCGAAGTCGCCAAGGCCTGGTTCGCACAGTTACGGGCGTCGGGTCCGCCGCCTTCGCCAAATCTCGGCGTGGTGATGGGGCCGGACTTCGCCGAGCTTGCAGCCAATTTGGGACGAAATCTCATGGAAGGCCGGCTCGGCATCCTGACCGCGGTGTTCGAGGCCGCGCCGACCAACAGCTGACAGGAGACCACAATGTCAACGGAAATCCTTTTCCAGACCCATCTCGTTCTGGGTTATGTCGCGTGGCTGCTGTGCTTGCGCGCGTACATCTGGCCCTGGCTGAACTCGATGGATCGCGTCGCGGCGCAGCGCGCCATCGCCACGCTGCACAGCTTCCGCTTTTTCGGGCTCGTCTTCATCCTTCCGGGCGTCGTCAACCCTGACCTGCCCGCCAGCTTTGCCACCTTCGCCGCCTATGGCGACTTCGCAACCGGGCTGCTGGCCATGCTGGCACTGCTCACGGTGCGGATACGCCCGCTCTTCTGGCCGTTCGTCGTCGCCTTCAACGTTGCAGGCACGGTCGACCTCATTGTCGACTATTACCTCGCCATCCAGGCCGACCTCCCTGCCCATGCAGGATTGTTTGGCGCCACCTACGCGATTCCCGTCATCTACGTGCCGCTGCTGATGATCACGCACATCGCCGCGTTCTATTTTCTGGTACGCCCGCACCGGAACGCGACACGCGCCATCGCCGGCGAGGCGGCTGCTTCGTAGATGGTTTGGAAATCGGCTGGGCGTCCCGCAACCTGCCTGCCGCTACGCCCCTTGCTGGCGGCGGCCGGCCCGCATTTCGCTCGGTCGCGGCGCCGAGCCCGGCTCCTGCACGAGCGGCCCGAGCAGCACTTCTCCGAACAGCGGCTGGTAGCTCCTGCGTACCGCCGGGTCCTCCTTGAAGGACAGCGCATATTGGCCGATCTGGTGGAAATAGGTGATGCGCGCCCTGACCAGGCTTTCATCCTCGGGATAGCCCATGGCGCGGAAGGAGCGGATCAACAGCGCGATGCGCAGATCGTCCATGTCCTTCACCTCCTGCGCCAGCTTCTTCGACGTTCGCGACCAGTCGCGCACGGCAAGATCCAGCAGCGGGCTGAACGGCGCCTCATCGACCCAGACATGCACGATGTCGGTGAAGAACTGCAGGCCGTCTATGTCGTGGATGTCGCGCATGGCCCAGAACGGCGCGCAATTGGTGTTTCGCCATTCCTGCAGCAGGCCGTCGCGAAGGTCGGCCAGGCTGGCGAAGTGGAAATAGAAGCTGCCGCGCGTCACCTTGAACTGATGCGCCAGGCGATCGATCTTGACCTCGCCGATGCCACGCTTCTCCAGCACCTTGCGCGCGGCCGTGATCCAGGCCTCGCGGCTCAGCGTCTGCCGCGCCGCCTTCGCGGGCGGAGCGGCTTTGGACGGTCTCTTGCCTCTGGCCGGGGCGCTTTCGGCTTTCATCTGGTCAAGACCTTCATCGCCATATGCGACGCCTGCAAACCGTTCGCCGGCTTCGATGCGCTTCGCGACTCATCAAGTGTCCATCTATCGCGGAAGGCGCAGCTCAGGGCAATGCGCTGATCCGCTCCAGCATGAGTTCGAAGAACGGCGCCGGATCGATGCGCCGCAGGACATTGCAGTTCTTCCGCCGGCCGGTGACGTGCCACCAGTCGACGACGGTCATGCCGATCGTCTCCGGCGAGACGATGTCGACCGTGACCGCGCACTGGCGCTGCTCATAGATCTGCGGCGCCAACAGATAGCCGGTGACGCAGGCATCATGGATGGGGCGCGCCGGCGTTTCGAATTTGTGCGTGCCGTACTGGCGGAAGAAGTCGGCCAGATTGGCGGCCTCGATCGCGGCGCGGCTGCCGGTGGCACGCAGGCGGTCGAGCCATTCCGGCGTCATCAGCGCGGTGTAGGTGCAGTCTATGCCCGCCATGGTCACCGGCACGCCGCTGTCGAACACTTTGTGCGCCGCATGCGGGTCGACGAAGATGTTGAACTCCGCCGCCGGCGTGGTGTTGCCGCCCTGGAAAAAACCGCCGCCCATCAGCACGACTTCGCGCAGGCGGGGCACGATCCTCGGCTCCATGGTCATGGCCATGGCGAGATTGGTCATCGGCCCGAGCGTGCAGACGGTCAGCTCACCCTCCGGCGCGTCCATGATCGTTCGCACCATGTAGTTGACGGCGTGCTCGCTCTGAAGCGGTGTCACCGGTTCGGGAAGGTCGGCGCCGTCGAGGCCGGTTTCGCCGTGCACATATTCGGCGGTGATCAGCTTGCGCACCATCGGCGCCGGGCATCCGGCATGGACCGGCACATCAGGCCGCCCGGCAAGCTCCACCACCTTGAGCGCATTCTTCGACGTCAGGGCAAGCGGCACATTGCCGCCGACCGTGGTGATGCCGACCACGTCGAGTTCGGCCGGAGAGCCCAGCGCGAAGAGGATCGCGAAGGCGTCGTCCTGGCCCGGATCGGTGTCGATGATGATCTTGCGTGGTGCCATGTTTCAGCGCTCTTCCTTTTGCGATCGAAAGCCTATTGATGAGGCCGTTCGGATGTGTAGAAATACAGTACTGTATCTTATGTTCAAGACAGGGTGTTCGAAAATGGATGCACAAGAGCGCGGCGATTTTTCCGAAATTCCGATCCTCGACGTTTCGGCGCTCTATGGCGACGATGAGGGCGCCATCCGGGCAACGGCGGCGACGCTGCGCCGCTATCTCGAGACGATCGGCTTCCTCTATGTCACCGGGCATCCCATTCCGCGCGCCGATGTCGAAGCGGTCCGCGAAGCCTCCAAGCGCTTCTTTGCCTTGCCAGACGAAGAAAAGCTGAAGCTGAAGATCGACAAGAATTTCCGTGGCTTCCTGCCCTTTGCCGGTTCGACCATCGTGACCTCGTCGGTGGCGACCGTCAGCAAGCCGAACCAGAGCGAATCGATCTTCTTCATGCACGAGGTCGGCGCCGACGATCCAAGGGCCCTGGCCGACAAGCCCTTGCAAGGCCCCAACCAGTGGCCGGACGAAACAGCGCTTGCGGGTTTCAGGCAGACGATCGAGCGCTATGTCCAGGAAATGGGCACGCTGGCCCGCAAGATGGTCCGCGCCATTGCGCTCTCGCTCGGGCTGCCCTCCGATAGCCTCGACGGCTATTTCGAGCAGCCGACGACCTTCCTGCGGCTGCTGCACTATCCGACCCAGCCCCAGGAAGAGGGGCTCTTCGGTTCGGCACCGCACACCGACTACGGCTTCATCACCTTGCTGGCGCAGGACAATGTCGGCGGTCTCGAGGTCAAGAACAAGGCGGGCGACTGGGTTCCGGCACCTCCGGTTCCGGATTCCTTCGTCATGAATGTCGGCGACATACTGGCGCGCTGGTCGAACGACCAGTTCGTTTCGACGCCGCACCGCGTCATCAACCGCTCGGGACGCGAGCGCTATTCGCAGCCCTTCTTCTTCGATCCGTCCATGGACGAGACGATCGAGGCGCTGTCGGTCTGCGTGCCGGCCGGCACGCAGCCGAAATACGGGCCGGTGCTCTACGGCGACTATCTGATGGAGCGCATCGACAAGAACTACCACTACCGCAAGAAGAAGGCGGCGGAAGCCGCCGGCGCATAACGGCAAACAAGCAAAGAAAGGGGAACAGCAATGAATGCATATCTGCGAATGACCGGCCTTGCGCTGGCGATATCCACCATGGCCTGGGGCGGGGTTTCCCGGGCCGCCGAGATTGCGAAATCCACCGACGTCAAGCAGAGCGGGACGCTCGCCGTCGCCAACACGCTGGACTATGCGCCGTTTGAATATCTCGACGCCGACGGCAAGCAGACCGGCATCATCATCGAACTGGCCGGCGAGGTGGCCAAGCTCGTCGACGCCAAGCTCGACGTGCAGCGCACGCCGTTCCCCTCGATGATCCCCGGCCTGGCCGCCGGCCGCTTCAAGATCGCCTGGGAGACGTTCTCGGCCACGCCCGAGCGGCTGAAGCAGGTCGATTTCGTCATGTTCCTCAAGGCGGGTCTCGCCGTCTCGACTTCGCCGGACAAGAAGGCGAGCTTCAGCGGCGACACCCCGCTCTGCGGCAAGCGCATCGGCGTCTCGGCCGGCAGCGCCTCCGACTTCCTGGTCGACAAGCTGAGCAAGGAGTGCACCGACAAGGGCCAGGCGGCCATCGCGAAGTCAGTCTTCAACTCCTCGACGGATATCGTCCAGGCCGTGCTGTCCGATCGTGTCGACGCCCGCATGGACGATGCAACCGCTTCCAGCTATTTCGAGGTGACGAGCAAGGGCCAACTGGTGGTGCTGCCGACGCTTTACGATGTCGCGCCGCTCGGCATGGCGATCGCCAAGGACGACAAGGAGACCGCCGACATGATGGTGGCAGCGCTCGCCGAACTGTTCAAGAACGGCACCTACAAGGCTACCCTGGAAAAGTACGGCATGGGCGCCTACGCGATCAAGGAACCTTACTTCGTCGGCACCATGAACGCGCTGCGCGCCGAATAGGAATTACCCGGCGCCTGATCCTGGGTCAGGCGCCGGCCAGCAACCAGGAGACCATTGATGGGCATTGCCCACCAGACCGAGATCGGCGTCGAGCCAGGCGTTGCCGTCGCCGTGTCACGACTGACCGTCGTGCCGCAGCGCCGCTATGGCATCTGGGTCGGCACGGCGTTCGCCCTCTTGCTGGCCTTCCTGATCATCCGCGCTTTCGCCAGCAACCCGGCCTTCGCCTGGGGCACGGCCGCCGGCTACCTGTTCCATCCCTCGATCATGCGCGGCCTCGGCAACACGCTGGTGCTCACCGTCATCATCATGCTGCTGGCGATCGTGGTCGGCACCGTCATCGCCATCATGCGGGTGTCGCCAAGCCCGGTGCTGCGCGCCTTCGCGGGCGTCTATGTCTGGTTCTTCCGGGGTGTCCCGGCGCTGATCCAGCTGATCTTCTGGTTCAACCTGTCGCTGCTGGTGCGCGAAATCTCGCTCACTCTGCCTTTCCTGGGTACGCTGTTTTCCGTGCGCACCAATGACTTCATGACCCCGTTCTTCTCCGCAGTCGTGGCGCTTTCGCTGTGCGAGGCCGGCTATATGGCCGAGATCATCCGCGCCGGTATCAAGTCGGTGCCGTCTGGCCAGTCGGAAGCGGCGAGCGCGCTCGGCATGCCCTACCGCATGATCCTGAAGCGCATCACCCTGCCGCAGGCCATGCGCTTCGTGCTGCCGCCGACCGGCAACGAGGCGATCAACCTCTTGAAGATGACCTCGCTTGTGACCTTCATCGCGGTCGACGACCTGTTCTATACGGCGCAAAGCATCTATGCCCGCACCTTCGAGACCATCCCGCTCTTGATCGTGGTCGCCTTCTGGTATCTCGCCGTGGTCAGCATCATGTCGGTGGGACAGCATTTCCTGGAGCGCCATTTCGGCCGCAGCGACATGCGCCGAGAACCACTGACGATGCGCGCCTTGCGCAATCTGATCAGCCTACGCGGCGTTGCCCGATGAGCGACGTGAAGTCCGAAAACCGCGCCCGCTTCGGCGTGCCGGCCGACTCCATGGTGTTCGCGCGTGGCGTGCGCAAAACCTATGGCTCGCTTGAGGTCCTCAAGGGTGTCGACTTTGATGTGGCCGAGAGATCGGTGGCCTGTATCATCGGTCCGTCGGGATCCGGCAAGAGCACGTTCCTGCGCTGCATCAACCATCTGGAAAAACTCAGCGGCGGCATCCTGTTGGTCGACAGCCAGTTCGTTGGCTACGACCTCCAGGGCGACAAGCTCTACGAGGTCAAGGACGATCTCCTGTGCCAGCGCCGGGCCGAGATCGGCATGCTGTTCCAGTCGTTCAACCTGTTCTCGCACATGACGGTGATGGAGAACCTGATCGAGGCACCGACGCAGGTGCGGCGCATCCCGCTCGACCAGGCCAAGGCCGAGGCGGAAGTGCTGCTGCGGCGCGTCGGCCTTGCCGACAAGGTCGACCGTTATCCGCGCGAACTGTCCGGCGGCCAGCAGCAGCGCGTGGCGATCGCGCGTGCCATGGCGATGAAGCCGAAGGTGCTTTTGTTCGACGAGCCGACATCGGCGCTCGACCCGGAATTGGTCGGCGAAGTGCTGCAGGTGATGCGCGATCTGGCCGAGAGCGGGATGACGATGGTCGTCGTCACCCACGAAATCGGCTTTGCCCGCGAGATCGGCGATCAGCTCGTCTTCATGGATGGCGGCGTGATCGTCGAACGCGGCGCGCCGCGCGAGATGATCGCCAACCCGCAATCGCCGCGCACCCGCGAGTTTTTGTCTCGGGTTCTCTAACGCTTGGTTTTCACGCGGCTAGCACCGCCGCGCCGAGGTTGCGAATGATCTTCGCCAGTTCGACGCACTCTCCATGCCGTGCATTGTTGCGCCGCCAGGCGAGGCAGATCATGCGTTGCGGCATCGGCTCCTGGAACGGCACGATCTTGAGGTCGGGGATGGTGCCGGCGGGCCCGGCCGCCATTTCCGGGATGAGCGTCACGCCGAGTCCGTGCGCCACCATCTGCAACAGCGTGGTCAGGCTGGTGGCGCCGTAGCTGGCCATCGCCACCGGCCGCACATTGCCGCAGACGGCGAGCGCTTGTTCGCGCAGGCAATGGCCTTCCTCCAGCAGCATCAGCCGCTCCAGTGCCGGGCTTTCGGGCGGCACCGGCGGCGAGGCGAAGGCCGGATCGCCTGCCGGCACGGCGAGGAAGAAACGGTCGGGGAAAAGGGCCTCGGTGATCAGACCGGGATGGTCGAGCGGAAGCGCGGCGATAAAAGCGTCGAGCTTGCGCGATGCGACGTCCTCGACCAGGGCAGTGGTGACCGCCTCGCGCAGTTCGAGCTGCAGGGCCGGGAAATGCTTTTTCAGCTCGGGCAAGGCGCGCGGCAAAAGATAGGGCGCGACGGTCGGGATGATGCCCAGCCGGAAACGCCCCTCCATGGCCGTGCGGCCGCGCCGGGCCGTGGTTTCGACGTCACGTATGTCGGCCAGAATGCGTTCGATGCGCGGCAAGAGCGCGATCGCTTCATCGGTCATGCGCACCGACTTGCCGCCGCGTTCGAACAGCCGGCAGTTCAGCCGCTGCTCCATTTCCGCGATCTGCGAGGACAGTGCCGGTTGGCTGACGCCGGCGAGTTTTGCCGCACGCCCGAAATGCAGCGTCTGCGCCAGCGCGTCGAAATAATGCATCTGGCGAACTGTCAATCCGATCATAAGAAAATCCTATCGAAATGAACAGGAAAGGCAATTTGTTTTTATCGCGAATGCGGCCTAGTCTGGAATCATTCCAAGATGGTGCGACCGACGAGCCGCCCCCAAAAAATCTTGGCAAAGATCAAGACTCGGCAAAATCGGAGACTGAAGATGGACGCGAACACCGATGACAAAAGCGCGGGCAAATGCCCCGTCGCGCACGGAGCCGTTGGCAGGACCAATCGTGACTGGTGGCCGAACCAGCTGAACGTCCAGATCCTGCACCAGCAGTCATCCCTGTCCGACCCGATGGGTGAGGCGTTCGACTATGCCGAGGAATTCAAAAGCCTCGACCTCGACGCCGTCATCAAGGATCTGCATGCGCTGATGACGGACTCGCAGGAATGGTGGCCGGCCGATTTCGGCCATTACGGGCCGCTGTTCATCCGCATGGCTTGGCACAGCGCCGGCACCTACCGCATCGCCGACGGTCGCGGCGGCGCCGGGGCCGGCCAGCAGCGTTTCGCGCCGCTCAACAGCTGGCCGGACAACGTCAACCTCGACAAGGCTCGGCGTCTACTGTGGCCGATCAAGCAGAAATATGGCCGCAAGATCTCCTGGGCCGACCTTTTGATCCTGACCGGCAACGTCGCGCTGGAATCGATGGGCTTCAAGACCTTCGGTTTCGCCGGCGGCCGCGCCGACGTCTGGGAGCCCGAGCAGGACGTCTATTGGGGCCCCGAAGGCAAGTGGCTGGCCGACGAGCGCTACAGCGGCGACCGTGACCTGCAGAATCCTCTCGGCGCCGTGCAGATGGGCCTGATCTACGTCAATCCGGAAGGGCCGAACGGCAATCCGGATCCGCTGGCTGCGGCGCGCGACATCAGGGACACATTCGCGCGCATGGCGATGAACGATGAGGAGACGGTAGCCCTCATCGCCGGGGGCCATACGTTCGGCAAGACCCATGGTGCGGGCGATGCGAGCCTGGTGGGTGTCGAGCCGGAAGGCGCCGATATCGAGCAGCAGGGCCTTGGCTGGGCGAGCAAATTCGGCACCGGCAAGGGCGGTGACGCCATCGGCAGTGGTCTGGAAGTAATTTGGACGACCACGCCGACCAAATGGAGCAACAACTTCTTCGACAATCTGTTCGGCTTCGACTGGGAACTGACCAAGAGCCCGGCTGGCGCGCATCAGTGGACGCCGAAAGGTGGCGCGGGCGCCGGCACGGTGCCGGATGCACACAACTCGGCCAAGCGCCACGCACCCGCCATGCTGACCACCGACCTCGCGCTGCGTTTCGATCCTTCCTACGCAACGATCTCGAAGCGCTTCCACGAGAATCCGGATCAGTTCGCCGACGCTTTCGCCCGCGCCTGGTACAAGCTGACCCACCGCGACATGGGCCCGGTCGCCCGCTATCTCGGCCCATTGGTTCCCAAGGAAGAGCTGCCCTGGCAGGACGTCATCCCGGCGGTCGATCATGTGCTGATCGACGAGCAGGACGCTGAAGCGCTCAAGGCCAAGATCCTGGCTTCCGGCCTGTCGGTGTCGCAGCTGGTTTCGACGGCCTGGGCGTCGGCCTCGACCTTCCGTGGTTCCGACAAGCGCGGCGGCGCCAATGGCGCGCGCATCCGCCTCAGCCCGCAGAAGGACTGGACCGTCAACCAGCCGGCCGAGCTGGCCAAGGTGCTCGACAAGCTCGAAGCCATCGCCAAGGACTTCAACGCTTCGCAGACCGGCAGCAAGAAGGTCTCGCTTGCCGACCTGATCGTTCTCGGCGGCAACGCGGCAATCGAAAAGGCCGCGAAGGCCGCCGGCCACAGCGTCGACGTTCCCTTCTGGCCGGGCCGCATGGATGCCTCGCAGGAGCAGACCGACATCCACTCCTTCGCGCCACTGGAACCGACGATTGACGGCTTCCGTAACTATGTCGGCGGCAAGCAGCGCCTGACCGTCGAGGAGGCGCTGGTCGACCGCGCGCAGTTGCTCACGCTGACGGCGCCGGAACTGACGGTTCTCGTCGGCGGCCTGCGCGTTCTCGGCGCCAATGCCGGGCAGTCGAAGCATGGCGTCTTCACCAAGCAGCCGGAAACGTTGAGCAACGACTTCTTCGTCAACCTGCTCGACATGGGCACGGAGTGGAAGGCGACGTCCGATGCCAAGGACGTGTTCGAAGGCCGCGACCGCAAGACCGGCGAAGTCAAGTGGACCGGTACCCGTGCCGACCTGATCTTCGGTTCGCATTCGCAGCTGCGCGCGCTGGCCGAAGTCTATGCGACGGCGGATGCCAAGGCGAAGTTCGCGAAAGACTTCGTCGTGGCCTGGACCAAGGTGATGAACGCCGACCGTTTCGACATCGCCGGCTGATCCAGATAAAGCTCTATCCAACAGAAAGGCGCGGGCCGTGGCCCGCGCCTTTTGCATTCAGGCTTTTGAGATCAATCCTTCTCGAAGATGCGTGCCTTGGCGACGACGCCGGCGATGGCGCCGCCGATCAGCGGTGCGACGATGAACAGCCAGAGCTGGCTGAGCGCGGCACCGCCGGTGAACAGCGCCGGGCCGATGGAGCGGGCCGGATTGACCGAGGTGCCGGTGACCGGGATCATGGCGAAGTGAATGCCGGCCAGCGTCAGGCCGATGACCAGCCCGGCAAACGCCGTCGAGTGCTTTTCAGCGGTCACGCCGAGGATCACCGTGACGAAGGTGAAGGTACCGATCAGCTCCCACAGGAACGCCGAGCTCATGCCCCATTTCGTCTCGTCCCAGCCATTGGCGCCGAAGCCGCCGGTGTGGCCGCCGGCCTGGCCGGAAACGATGATCCACAATGCCAGCGAAGCCAGGATGGCGCCGATGATCTGCGCGATCCAATAGGGGATGACGTCCTTGGCCGGCAGCCGGCCGGCGAGGAAGACGCCGAGCGTCACCGCCGGATTGAGATGCGCGCCCGAAATCGGGCCGATTGCATAGGCGGCCGCGATGAGGCCGATGCCGAATGCCAGACCGATGCCTTCCTGGCCGAGCGGCAGCGCGCCGCCGAAGCCACCCGTCACCACCGACGCCGTGCCGATGAACACCAACAGAAATGTGCCTAGAACTTCCGCCAGATAAGTTTTCATTGCCCTCTCCTCGTAGCGATCCGCCGGTCCACGTTTTCCGCGCCGCGAATCATGCTGTGAAGAGTATTCCCAACCGAAAAACTTGGAAAGCTGAGCGGTTGCGCCACAAGCCGTGCTTGCGGTCGCCAGTTGCAAACATTAGAGACTTTGCATTTATTGATCGATCTGCTGTTGCCGGCCCGGGATATTTATGGATCGGACAGATTTCAGAAGGCCTCTTTGTCGCGAGATGGGGCGGGGTTCAATCCGGACGCGAAAGGCTCTAAGAGCAGGCGATAGATCTCGATTTGATGGAATGATCAATGCGACTGGGCGGACGGCTGGCTGCGGCCATCGAAGTGCTGGAGGACATTGGCCGGCGTCACCGGCCGGTGGCCGATGCGCTGAAGGATTGGGGCCTGTCGCACCGCTTCGCCGGCGGCGGTGATCGCGCGGCGATCGGCAACATCGTCTACGACGCGCTGCGCCACAAGCGCTCGGCCGGTTGGCTGCTCGGCGAAGACACGCCGCGCGCCATCGGCTTCGGCGCATTGCTGCTCGAATGGGGCCAGACGGCGCAGTCGCTCAACGACGCGCTCGACGGCGACAAGTTCGCGCCGCCGCTGCTCAGCGCCACAGAGCTCCAGACGGTCGCTGGTCGCCAGCTTGCCGACGCGCCGCCCGCGGTGCGGGCCGACATACCCGATTGGTGCGAACCGCTTTTCGAACGGGCCTTCGGTGAGGCATGGGTCGAAGAGGGCGCAGCGCTGGCGACCCGCCCGCCGCTCGATATCCGGGTCAACACGCTGCAGGCCGATCGCGCCAAGGTCCTCAAGGAACTGGCCGATACAGGGGCGCAGCCCGCGCGGATCGCGCCGCTCGGCATCCGCATTCCGCCCATCGACGGCGACGGCAGGCACCCCAACGTGCAGTCGGAGCCGGCCTTCCAGAAAGGCTGGTTCGAGGTCCAGGACGAGGGCTCGCAAATAGCGGCAACGCTTGCCGGCGCCGAAGCCGGCATGCAGGTGCTCGACTTCTGCGCCGGCGCCGGCGGCAAGACACTGGCGCTGTCGGCTGCGATGGACAATCGCGGCCAGATATTCGCCCACGATGCCGAAAAGGCGCGGCTGGCGCCGATCTTCGACCGCATCCGCCGTTCGGAAAACCGCAATGTGCAGGTCGTCACCAAGCCGGCTGAACTCAGCCCCCTCGCCAACCATATGGACATCGTACTGGTCGACGCACCTTGCACCGGCAGCGGCACCTGGCGGCGCCGTCCCGATGCCAAATGGCGGCTGACGCAAAGGCAGCTCGACGCCCGCAAGGGCGAACAGTCGGCAATCCTCGATGCCGCCAAACTGTATGTCAAACCCGGCGGCCTGCTGGTCTACATCACCTGCTCGGTGTTCGACGAAGAGAATGGCGAGCAGATCGCGGCATTTCGCGAGCGGCACAAGGGCTTTGCCCCGGTCGATCATCGCGTGCTCTGGGACAGCCGTTTTCCGGGTCACGGGGCTGCCGCGCGGATCGGCGCTGGCGGGGATATCTCGCTGTCCCCGGCGCTGAGCGGCACCGACGGGTTCTACTTCTGCGCCATGCGCCGGACGAATTGACGCTGCCGTTGACAGCTGGCGATGGCGCCCCAGTTGCAGATGCGCGGCGTCGGGCCGCAACGGGGGTGGAATTCTTGCATAGATACCTGTCGCTTGCGCTTTTCATTGTCCTGGTGCTGGGCGGTGGCCTGCTGATCGGTTACGCGACCTTGCCGGGCGCCTGGTACGCGTCGCTGGTCAAACCGCCGTTCAATCCGCCCAACTGGGTCTTCGCGCCTGCCTGGACATCGCTCTATGTGCTGATCGCTGTGGCTGGCTGGCGGACTTGGGTGCGAGAACCCAAGGGAGCAGCGATGAAGATCTGGGGCGTCCAGCTCGCCCTGAATTTCGCGTGGTCGCCAACCTTCTTCGGCGCGAAAATGATGGGGCCAGCTTTGGTCGTTATAGTGCTCCTTCTCGCCAGCATTGTTCTATTCATCATCAAGGTATGGAACCGAGACAGGCTTTCCGGCTGGTTGTTCGCGCCGTACGCAGCATGGGTGGCCTTCGCCACCTTGCTCAACGCCTCGCTGCTCTGGTTGAACTAGGGGGGCGACGATGTCGTTTTTGTTGCAGTGCAGCAAAAGCATTTGCCTGCCGCTCGAGCCTCTGCGATAAGCTTTCCCGGCAAACGTGAAGGCATCAGCGATGGCAGCAAAGATCGTACCGGCCCCGGACTATGAGGATCGCGTCAGGGCGTCCTTCGCCCGCCAGCAGGCGATGGCGACGATCGGCGCCGAACTGACATTGGTGACTCCAGGCATCATCGAGATCGAGATGCCTTACTCCGCGGCACTGACCCAGCAGCATGGCTTCCTGCACGCCGGCGTCATCTCGACGGCGCTGGACTCGGCCTGCGGCTACGCGGCTTTCTCCCTGATGCCGGAAAATTCCGGCGTGCTGACCATCGAATTCAAGGTCAACCTACTGGCGCCGGGCAGGGGCGAGCGCTTCCTGTTCCGTGGCTCCGTGACCAAGCCCGGCCGCACCATCATCGTCGCCGACGGCCAGGCCTATGCCTTCGCCGCCGATGGCGAGGCCAAGCTCATCGCCACAATGACGGGGACGATGATGACGGTGGTCGGCCGCGATGGGATTGCGGGCTGATGGCTAATGTTACGCGAATTGGCGGCAAGGATGTTCTCTTCGTCATGGCGGCGCAGGCCGAATACGGCCCGCATCTGCAAAAACTGTTCACGCCGCTGATGACGGGCGTCGGCCCAGTCGAATCCGGTGTCCGGCTCGGCGCCGAACTCTCCTGGTTGAAATCCGAGAAGGCGTTGCCGGACCTTGTTGTCTCGCTCGGCTCCGCCGGCAGCCGGACCCTGGAACAGACCGAAATCTATCAGGCCGTCTCCGTCAGCTATCGCGACATCGATGCCTCGCCGCTGGGTTTCGAGAAAGGCGCGACACCGTTCCTCGATCTGCCGGTGACGATGCCGCTGCCGTTTCGTATCCCCGAAATCAAGGAAGCCACGCTGTCGACCGGCGGCGCTGTCATCACCGGCGCTGCCTATAATGCAATCGCGGCCGACATGGTCGACATGGAGACCTTCGCCTGCCTGCGCGCCTGTCAGCTGTTCGACATCCCCCTCATCGGGCTGCGCGGCATTTCCGACGGCGCGGCGGATTTGCGGCATGTCGGCGACTGGACCGAATATCTGCATGTCATCGACGAGAAGCTGGCCGACGCCGTCATGCGCCTCGAACAGGCGATCGGCTCGGGTCTGCTCCGGGCGGATTCACCCCGAGCCGAGACGAGACTCGTCTGAAAGTCAGCCTACGCAACCCATTGCGCCGACTCATTTCTTTCTCTAAACGCTCGCCATGAAAACAGCCAATCATCCCGACACCGTCCTGATTGTCGATTTCGGCAGCCAGTTCACCCAGCTCATCGCCCGCCGCATCCGCGAGGCCGGCGTGTTTTCCGAGATCGTGCCGTTCCAGTCGGCCGAAGCCGCGTTCAAACGCATCAATCCCAAAGCCGTCATCCTGTCCGGCGGTCCGGCTTCGACATCGGATATCGGCAGCCCGCGCGCGCCGCAGATCGTTTTCGATGCCGGCGTGCCGGTGCTCGGCATCTGCTACGGCCAGATGGCCATGTGCGTGCAGATGGGCGGTGTCGCCGAAAGCTCCAACCATCGCGAGTTCGGCCGCGCCTTCGTCGAGATCGAGAAGGACAGCCCGCTGTTCGACGGCCTTTGGGCGACCGGCCAGCGCCATCAGGTGTGGATGAGCCATGGCGACCGGGTCATCGCCTTGCCGCCGGGTTTTCAGGTCTTCGGCAAGTCGGAGAGTTCGCCCTTCGCCATTTTCGGCAATGTCGAGCGCAAGATGTACGGCATCATGTTCCACCCCGAGGTGGTGCACACGCCGGACGGCGCCAGGCTGCTTAGGAACTTCGTCCACAACATTGCCGGCATCGAGGGCGATTGGACGATGCGCGCCTACCGCGAACACGCGGTCGAGGCGATCCGCAAGCAGGTCGGCAAGGGCAAGGTCATCTGCGCGTTGTCGGGCGGTGTGGATTCTTCGGTCGCCGCGCTTTTGATCCACGAAGCGGTCGGCGATCAGCTGACCTGCATCCTCGTCGACCATGGCCTGATGCGCAAGGACGAGGCGGCCGGTGTGGTGGCGATGTTCCACCAGCACTACAATCTGCCGCTGATCCTGGTCGATGCCTCGGAAAAATTCATCTCGGCGCTGGAAGGCGAGGTTGACCCGGAGAAGAAGCGCAAGACCATCGGCCGGCTGTTCATCGAAGTGTTCGAGGAAGAGGCCAAGAAACTCGGCGGTGCCGATTTTCTGGCGCAAGGCACGCTCTATCCCGACGTTATCGAAAGCGTCTCCTTCACCGGCGGCCCGTCGGTGACCATCAAGTCGCACCACAATGTCGGCGGCCTGCCTGCGCGCATGAACATGCAACTGGTCGAGCCGCTGCGCGAACTGTTCAAGGACGAGGTGAGAGCGCTCGGCAAAGAGCTTGGCCTGCCCGAAAGCTTCATCGGCCGCCACCCGTTCCCGGGACCGGGCCTTGCCATACGCTGCCCGGGCGGCATCACCCGCGAGAAGCTGGAGATCCTGCGCGAGGCCGATGCCATCTATCTCGACGAGATCCGCAAGGCCGGTCTCTACGACGCCATCTGGCAGGCCTTCGCGGTGCTGCTGCCGGTGCAGACCGTCGGCGTGATGGGCGACGGCCGCACCTACGAATTCGTCTGTGCGCTGCGCGCCGTCACCTCGGTCGACGGCATGACGGCGGACTTCTACCACTACGACATGGCCTTCCTGGGCGCCGCCGCCACGCGCATCATCAACGAAGTCCGCGGCATCAACCGCGTCGTCTACGACGTCACGTCGAAGCCGCCTGGTACGATCGAGTGGGAGTGACGGGGACCACGGCGATAGCGTAAGTTCGGCACATTGCGCCGTCGCTAATGTGCCTAAGCCAATGACCCGTTGCCGGCCTCGATCGCCTTTCCGCAATCTGATGGGCACCGAAACGTGGCTGTGCGAGTATGTATTGGCGTACAATGGCGTGCAAAAAGGCGGGGTTGGACAAGCGACGAACGGTTGCCGAAGGGCGATAGGCGAAGCCAGGAAAGACGAGGCTGTCGGTGTTGTCAGGTATGTCGTTACCGCTGGCGCTCGTGGCTGCATGCGACGGGTCGGCGAGGGCTTGGCGGCATCGGCGACCGAGATGGCGTCCTTCCCGATGCCGATGACTCTCGATGGCTACAGGCGGCGCCATGACGCGCGGGACGCGTCGGTGGCGTAGGATGGAGGCGCGGCAGAGACGCGCGCTGGTGAGCTGCCGGCTAGGATCTGCTATCCAGCGGCTCGACATTCTTGGAAGGCGTTGCGAAATACCGGCCCGTAGGCCGCATCCAGGCGCGCCTCATCGTTCGTGATGACAGATGCTGTGATGGCCGCGAACCTGTAGCTGCGCTCGATCTCCGCGAAAATCGGATTTAGAGGGTGGGGATGATTTGCTATGAGCCGAGCAGACGTATGGTCAAAGGCGCCGGTGCATGCCGCCACTTCGCTTACTGCCGTCTCTACCACCTTCGAACTCGCTTCACGCCCAAAGTCGTGGCAGTTGCTTTGCAGATGCCTTTTGAACTCCATAAAGGCGATAAGCCTCATCGATTCGAAACGATAGCCATTGCGAAAGCCTGGATGCGCCTGCTCTAGGGCCATGATGGCCACCATCCACGATAGTTTGGCTGATTGTAGTCCCAAGTTGTCAGCCGCTAGAATGATCGTGTCGTTCAGATCCAAGAGGGTCGTTCCCTCGTGTACAAGCTTGAACGCAGCTTCAATGACAGCATATGCTGCTGTAAAAGCCTTTTCGGGTTGGATGGGCTTGGATACCCACATCCTGCTTCGCGAGGGCGAAGTGCGCCGCCTGGCTAGAAACAGCAACGCGCTGAAAATCAGCACAACTGCGATCCACGGCGTCACGGCGTATAATCGCCCGGTTCGTTGTACACATGCCATAACGACAAAACGACGCCCGCCGCTTCGCTAATGCCGGAGGGCCGTGGTATTTGGCCCTGGTCATCCTTCATACCGGAATCCTCACCGACGACGCGCTATACTACTGGCGCCACAATCACCTGTGAAAGCTCTAGAGCTTAGGACTGAAGTCGGATGTTTAATGCGCAAAGGTCCAGGGGGCCGTGCCGGATTCGGGCTGTCAACACACCGGCCGGGTAGTGCCAAGGTGTGAACGGTACCAAATGGCTAATATCACGCTTAGCTAAAGTAATGGAACGTCCAACGGACATTTGCGGAACTAAAGTGGTAACGTCAGACCTTCGCCGTTAGCAGCCAAGACTTTAGTCCTGACCTCACCGTCTGCCCCCGGCGCTGCAACTGCCAGAGTGACCTCAATCACGTTGGCCGGTGCGTCCAGTCCTTCCCCCAACCTTGCGTAGCGCCATGGTGGCGGCTGCTAGGTGATCTTCGGGCTTGCCATTCTCTTGGCAGTGTCTGGCGTCACGGGCGACTTCATAGGACGCCGGGGCGAACGACTCTATTTCGAATGCTCGGGTTAGTTCTTCATCGCCATCGACCACACGACGAACCATTCTCCCGCTTCGACCACTTCAACGCAAGGATTGACCTTGCTGTCGTGCATGACGCTATCCATCGCAAACTCCTCAGAAAGCAATGGTGAAACGTCGATTTTTCTATCGCTCAGCCGAGGCCGTTCTCAATATCATGTGTGTGCGGAACATTAGTGATCTCTAAAAGTTGATCCGTGCGGCAGGTAGGTGCCCTCCATCGTCCTGCCGAGGCGCTCGAGCAGGCGATGATTCAGGACGCGTAAAGGTGCGGGTCGAGGAGATCACGCCGAAGCAGAAGAAGCGATGAAAGCGAGATTAATTTCTAGTGAAACACCTGCGTGGCGAGATCTGCGGCACGCTTCTTTGCAGGATTTCTCGGAGGACAATCATGCCAATTCGGCGAAAGGCAACTGAGGCCGGTATCTTTAAGCCAGCCGAAATGGCTCTGCTGGGTCGGGTGTTCGAGCAGCTGAAGCTCGAACATCAATCACCCGATGAGCGTGACGCAATCGCCTCCAGAATCATAGGCAACTACATGGCAGGCATTGTCGATGAGGATGAGCTGGTTTCGCTATCCAGGCAACCGCTGGGCCGTTAGAGGTCAGCCATTCTCGCAATTGAAGACCTTGTCAGCACCGAGACATCGCCGACACTGGAACTTCCTAAATTCTGACAAATCCTACCTGCCGTGGCGTGAGACCGGCAGTAACGTGCTTGCCGAATCTTAGTTTCTGCTACTTCAGGCTCTGACCGGTGAACACGCGATTTGTGGTCCTCGGGGCGATTGTAAGGTCCAAGACCGGATGCCGTTCGATTCATGCGACTTTCGATCGTTTGGTCTGGAACATTGGTGACTTCGAAGGGTTGGTGATTGCGGCAGTTGTCGAGGCTGCAGCAGTCAGAGGTTCCAGATTGGGGGGCGGACCTTTAATTCCCCTGTTAAACGAGCATATGGCTCATGTCGCAGCCAGTCGGTCAGCGGATTTCCAACGGTCCTCCAGCCTTCTTGGCGCCGCTTCACTCTAACAGCCACAGCAGCACTAGTTGGATCCGCCCGCAGCCCCCAGTTCGTCGGCGGCTTCACTGATCCCGTGCGCGGCCGCGCGCTCGAGCCAAAGGCGAGCGGTAACCGGGTCGCGCTCCCCGGCGAGGCCTTTCAAGAGATAACGTCCAAGCATGAATTGGGCATGGCTATGCCCACGTCCGGCAGCGGCAGCGTACCATTTTTGCGCCTTTGTCTGGTCGACCGGCAGGCCGTGGCCGGCTCCGTACAGCGCGCCAATCGCAAACATCGCCCCGGCGTGACCGTTGGCGGCGGCCTGTTCAAACAGCTGCATTGCAGCCTCGGGCTCGGGCGTGCCGCCGCGCCCATTGAGTAGCATCTCGGCGAGCGCCACGCGTGCGTCGAGCACGCCGGCGTCGGCCGCCCGCGCAAACCACACGCGGGCCTGAGTTGGGTCGGCAGCCACGCCGCGTCCATCCTGGAGGAGGCGGGCATACATATATTGCGCCTCGGCGACGCCTTCGGCCGCGCGCCGCAGCCAATGTGCCGCTTGCCCCTCGTCCTGGCGAACGCCGACGCCCTTGGCGAAGCAGAGCCCAAGGTTGAATGCCGCGATGAGGTCGCCCGATGATGCGGCCGCCTCGAACCATCCGGCAACGCTTGCACCGTCGTCCGGCTCGCCGACCCCTCCGAGGATAAGATTGGCGAGGTCGGTCTGTGCCTGCTGATTGCCGCCATTTGCGGAAGAGCGCAGCCAGCGTGCTCCTTCCTCGACATCCTCAGCCACACCATTTCCCGTCAAATAGAGCGAGGCCAAAGCGCGGGCGGCGGCTTGGTGGCCCGCTTCGGCTGCCCGCCGATACCAGTTCGCGGCTTCTGCAAAATCGGGCCGCTGTGTCTTCACATAGCGATCGCCCAGGAGATAGGCTGCCTCGATATTGCCGGCCAAGGCGGCACGCCGCATCCATGCCTCCCCGGCAGCGACATCCTGGCCGACGAGTGCACCGTCGATCAGTGCCAATCCCAACCGGAACTGGGCAGAGGGCAGGCCCTTCTCTGCAGCAGCCTGATACAGTTGAGCGGCTGCTGCCTTGTCGCATGCGACGCCGAGCCCGTGCTCGGTGAGGACCGCAAGAAGATAGGTCGCGGTCGGCAGGCCGGCGTCGGCTGCCCGCCTTACCTCTTCCGCAATCCGAACTCTGTTTTCGCGTTTGCCGCGGCGGGCCAGCGACAGGGCAAGGCCGAGACATCCTTCGGCGCAGCAGGCGGAAGCCGACTTCTCGTACCAGCGGTGTGCCGCATCGGCATCGCGCATCGATGTGGGGCCGCTGGTAAGGATATAACCGAGGATCGCCTGTCCCGTGGCCGAGCCTGCCTCCGCCGCCTTGGTGGCAAAGTCGAAAGCGGCAGCGAAGTCTGGTTTTCCCGGGGAATCAGGTTTGAACAAGTGCTCCGAGGGTCCCTTGCCGTCGGCTTCCGCCGTCACCAGCCCGGTGACGTAGAGAGCGGCGAGGAGCGCCTGCGCATCCGCGCTCCCGTGGTTGGCCGCCCGCAACAGCCATCGCGCGCCTTCCATGCGGCTCGGTGGCACACCGGCGCCTTCCAGATAGCAACGCGCGACCCGGTACTCGGCCTCGACGATCCCCGCGCGTGCCGCTTTCGCCATAAGCGGAAAGGCTTCAGCGGCCTTGCCGCTGTCAGCAAGCTGGATCGCCCGACGCAACACCGCCGCCGGGAAGGCCAGACCAGTCAGCCGATCCAGGATTGTCATCGATCCGAGCCTTTGATCCCTCCGGTACTCTATGGCTCCCGCATCGCCTCCTGGCCGATTGGGAGCATCACACCGAGAATGTACTTGAGTATCGTGCGCCGGCCGACCTTGACGTCGGCGGTCACCGGCATGCCGGGGCTGACGGCGAAACCGGCGGGCACGCCGTGGAGGGCGACCTGGTCGATGGAGATCCGCGTGCGATAGAAGGGCTCGGCGTCGGAAGGCAGCATGGCCAGGGAACTGTTCGGATCGCGCGCTTGCTCCTGTGCCGAGAAGGAATCTGGGCTGAGTGCCCGCACAGTTCCATGGGCGAGGCCGTATTGCGAATAGGGGAAGGTGTCGAACTTGATGATCACCGGGTCGCCGACATGCACAAAGCCGCTGCTCCTGCCAACGATGTTTGTCTCGATCTCGAGCGGCGCGTCGGCCGGCACCAGCGTGATAAAGCGCTCCCCTGACTGCATGACCGAGCCGACGGAGACTTTTGCCACCGATTGAACGATGGCGTCTGATTGGCTCTTCAACTCGACCAACTGGTTTCGAAGCTTTGCCTTGTTGAGAAGTTCGCGGGCGTCCGAAATCCGCGAGCTCGCCTCCGACAGGCTCTGCGAGACTTCAGCGCGCCAGCCCTGAATGTAGCCGTCACGCTCGGCGGCCACCGCTGCCTGCTGACGTTTGGCGGCTTCCGCGGTCTGTTCGGCATTGCCCAGCGCCCGGGACATTTCCGCACGGTTGTCCTCGGCGAGGAGCGTGTTGAGGCGGCTTCCTACCTGCCTTGCCTCGAGCTGCCTGCGCATCTGCTCGATCGAGTCGGCGACCGTGAGCCGCTGGCGGTAGCCGTCGGCATCCGATTGCGATCGCGAAATCACCGAGCTGAGTTCGTCACGCTGGCGTTCGAAATTCTCCACCTTGGCGTCGTAGACCGCCTTGCGTTGCTCGAATATCGACACCTGCAGGGTCCAACTCGGGTCGAGGCCGTTGTAGGTGAACGTCTGGCCGCTGGCCTCGGCCTTCAACCGCGCCACCTCCGCTTCAAGCGTCGAGACCTGCATGGCCAGTGCCGCTTGGTCGGCTGAGGTAAAGGTCGCATCGAGGCGGGCAAGCAATTGGCCTGCCTGGACGCGCTGTCCTTCCCGCACCTCAATCGAGCGGACAATCGCTGTCTCCAGCGGTTGCACGACGATGTTGGGGGATTGCGATACAACCAGCCCTCTGGTCGTTACGACCTGATCGACCGGTATCAGCCCCGCCAGGGCGATCAGCGCGATGACCAGGCTGGAGACGATCCAGACGATGCCGCGAGCCGCCCGCGGAATAGGCGCATTGGCGACTGCCGTCGACGGCCACTGGAACTCGAGTATGGCCGGCGTCGTCGGATCCCTCGTTTCCATCCGGTGCCACCGGGCGGGAAGGGGGGTGAGAGAGGTGCTGCTCATGGGTTACCCGACCTGATGCGAATATGAGGCGCGCGACATGATCAAACCAACCGCGGCGGGACGGCGACCGGGCGGCCGTGGCGGCCGTCGAGGTGCCGGTTCTGCTGCGACCACAATTGGCGATAGAGCGCGCATCGTTCGAGCAGGGTCGCATGCGGCGCGACGTCGAGGACCTTGCCCTGATCCATGACCAGGATATTGTCGCACTCGGTCAGCGAGGAGAGCCGGTGCGAAACGATGATCATCGTGCGCCCGCTGGCGATGCGCATGAGGTTGGCGCTGACAACCGCCTCGCTCTCCGGGTCGAGTGCGCTGGTCGCTTCGTCGAGGATGAGGATGGTCGGATCGTGGATGAGCGCGCGCGCGATCGCCAGCCGCTGCTTTTGACCGCCCGACAAATTGGGCGAACCTTCCTCGATGTAGGTGTCGTAGCCATTCGGCATCCGCTCGATGAATTCCTGGGCGCCGGCGAGATGCGCTGCGCGCATGGCGTCGGAGAGCGTCAGGCCTGGGCGCCCGGCGATGATGTTGTCGCGGATCGATCCGCGGAACAGAAAGTTGTCCTGCAGCACCACACCAAGCCCTTGGCGCAGATGACGCAGGTTGATTTCCTTGAGATCGACGCCATCAAGCTTGAGGAAACCACTGTAGTCGCGGTTGATCCCTTGCAGGAGGCGGGCGATTGTCGATTTTCCCGACCCGCTGCGCCCAACAATGCCAAACATGCTGCCGGCGGGAATGTGGAAGCTGACTCGGTCGAGCGCCGGTGTCTTGGTGGCGATATAGCTGAAGGTCAGGTCGCTGAACACGACCTCGCCGACCAGCCTGGGTCTCAGGCCCGTGGAATTCGAACTGCTCTCCAGCGGCCGGTTTAGGACCGACGCTGCCTCGCCGATCGCCGCACCGACCTCCTCGTAGTCTTCGACCAGTCGCGCCAGGCCAACCAGCGGCTGGGCCACGCGCTGGGCGATCATCATGAACGCGAACAGGCCGCCGACCATGTAGCCCGAGCGGTCGTTCATCGCGAGATAGGCGCCGATCAGCATGGTGCCGAGCACCATCACGCGTTCGATCGGCGTGACCAGGGTCTGCGGCCAGCTTGCCAGCTGTCCGAAGGCGAGGCGCGCCTTTCCGGATTCCGCCACCCGCTCGTCCCAGAGCGCCTTGCGCTGCGGCTCGAGACCGAGCGCCTTCACCGTCTTGATGCCGACGACAGTCTCGCCCAGCGCCGCCGACTTCCAGGTCTCGGCGTCGACCACCCGCTGGTATCTGCGGCGCAGTGGCCTGAGGAAGGCGAGGATGATCAGCATGATCACCACCGCGCAGGCCAGCACGATCCAGGCGAGGGCGGCGTTGATGTAGAACATGACCGGTACCAGCACGCACAGCGTGATCATATCCAGGAACGTGCTGAGGAGTTTTCCGGTCAGGAACTCGCGGATACGATAGACTTGGGCGAGGTGATACATCGTCTCGCCGGCCGGATGACGCTCGAAGTAGTCGAGCGGCAGGCGTAACAGCCGGCTGAAGACGTGCAGTTGCAGTTTGGTGTCCAGACGAGCGCCGACGACATTGATGATCAGCCGCCGCGCATGGCCAAGCAGTGTCTCGTAGGCGAACACCACGGCGATCACCGCCGACAGCAGCACCAACGTCGAGATGCTGTTGAACTGCAGCACCTTGTTGACCACCGTCATGACGATGAGCGGCGGCAGGATGGTAAGGACGCTCAGCGTGAACGAGGCGATGGTGATATCGCGCAGGGCATGGTTTTCGAGCCGCACCAGTTCGGCGAGCCAGCGAAGGGTGAAGGGCGCGTCCGCCGCGACATAGGATCGTGTGGCGCGCAGCAGCAGTGCCTCGCCCGTCCACACCTGCGACAGCCGCAGCTCGTCGATGGCGACGGCCTCACCATCGTCGGGTGCATCCACACTTTTCAGGAAGACGACGTTTCGCTCGGCGCTCACCCCGGTGAGGAGAGCCGCGCCGCCATCGTTGAACAACAGGACGACCGGGCCGGCGTCCTGGAAGCGCAGAAGGTGGGACCAGCGGATGCGTACGGCGCGTGACCACATGCCGGCGTCCTGCGCCCACTGCGACAGATCGGCGGCGGCCGGAACCGCGCTCGCGGCCCTGAATTCGTTCGGGTCGAGCTCGACACCGTGATAGCGGGCGGCGCGCAGCATCGCCTTGAGACGTGGCCCGATCTTGTCGAATTCAGCCGGACCGCGAGGGATCCGCGCCATAGTGCTCTCGCCGCCCGCCGCGTCGCCTTGCGCGGAACCGGCGTGAATCGGGACCGCTTGGATTTCGGCGTTCACGGGGATGTTCACCATGGACGTGTCTTCCGGCAGGCGAGGGACCTCGACAATGCCCGGGCCGAACTGCCTCTGCTGAGGTTCTCGATCATGCCTCCATTCTACTCCGAATTGATCGGCCGCGCGACTCTCATGCCAATCCGCGTCCGGGCATGTTTAACGCGCGAACCTCGCTCTCCCGCGACGTTCGCGCGTTTCCCTTCGAACCGACAGAAGGGAATGATCGGGGCGCGGACCCCGCTTTCCAGCGAAGCCCGCGCGCCTGTTTTTCGAACTTGGACCAGTCACCGTCCAGGTCCATTCGCCGCTCACTCGTGCGGCTTCAAGAGATCCTTCAGGGACGTCTTGACGGTGTGGTCGTTGCTGGCGTAGCCGGCGCCAGGCTTGGTCTGATCCGAGGTGAGATCCGTGCTCGCCCCGAGCGGCTTGTTCTGGTTGTTGCCAGATCCGCTGATTGTCTTGAGGACGTTCAGCAGGTCTGTCGTCACCGAAGTCGCCGCAAGGCTGACCAGTTGACCGAACGACGCATGCTTGCCGGGATCACCGTTGGTGTCGGTCGAGCCGGACTGCAGGAACTTCGTCGTGTCCGTCAACCCCAGCGAGCTCGCCGTGACGTTGGCGTTATGCCCGCCCTGGCCTTGGCCTCCGGAAGAGTTGCCCTGTCCCTGATGGCCGCTGTTGTCGGCATTGTTATGGTCGCCGGAATTGCCCGGCGCGGGCTGTTCTCCGTTGCCGTGGCCGTTGTTGTCGTGACCACCGGTCCCACCGCCCGAGCCGGTCGGACCTGTCGACCCTGTCGGACCAGGCGAGCCTGTCGCGCCGGTTGAGCCGGTCGGACCGGTCGCCCCGGTCGAACCTGTGGCACCAGTCGCTCCGGTATCACCAGTGGCCCCCGTGGCTCCGGTTGCGCCCGTCGCTCCAGTGTCGCCAGTCGCTCCAGTTGCCCCGGTCGCGCCGGTTGCTCCGGTATCGCCAGTTGCACCCGTGGCTCCGGTCGCACCAGTCGCTCCCGTGTCACCAGTGGCTCCGGTTGCGCCGGTCGCTCCAGTTGCGCCAGTGTCGCCAGTTGCTCCAGTTGCCCCGGTATCGCCAGTTGCACCCGTGGCTCCGGTGTCACCGGTTGCACCCGTGGCCCCGGTTGCGCCGGTCGCTCCAGTTGCGCCAGTGTCGCCAGTTGCACCCGTGGCCCCGGTATCGCCAGTTGCACCCGTGGCTCCGGTGTCACCGGTTGCACCCGTGGCTCCGGTTGCGCCGGTCGCTCCAGTTGCGCCAGTGTCGCCAGTTGCTCCAGTTGCCCCGGTATCGCCAGTTGCACCCGTGGCTCCGGTATCGCCAGTTGCACCCGTGGCTCCGGTGTCACCGGTTGCACCCGTGGCTCCGGTTGCGCCGGTCGCTCCAGTTGCGCCAGTGTCGCCAGTTGCACCCGTGGCCCCGGTATCGCCAGTTGCACCCGTGGC
>NZ_JBWLUW010000091.1:0-401 GCF_057784245.1 Mesorhizobium sp. CNPSo 4671
TTCTTGGGCTCGGACGCCATCGCGCTGGCGCCGTTCACCAATTCCATCACCTATCTCGAAGACGGCGACTGGGCGGTGGTGCGCCGCGACAGCGTCGCCATCTTCGACATTGACGGCAAGAAGGTCGAGCGCAAGCGCCAGCAGTCGCTGTCGACCTCCTTCATGGTCGACAAGGGCAACCGGCGGCATTTCATGGAGAAGGAAATCCATGAACAGCCGGAAGTGATCTCGCACACGCTGGCGCATTATGTCGATTTTGTCTCCGGCGTCTCGAAGCCGCTCGACCTGCCATTCGACTTCGCCAAGATCGGCCGGCTGGCGATCTCGGCCTGCGGCACCGCCTATCTCGCCGGCCTGATCGGCAAATACTGGTTCGAGCGCTATGCAAGGCTGCCGGTCGA
>NZ_JBWLUW010000092.1:0-399 GCF_057784245.1 Mesorhizobium sp. CNPSo 4671
CTTGGGGGAGATAAGCCTGTTATCCCCGGGGTAGCTTTTATCCGTTGAGCGATGGCCCTTCCATGCGGAACCACCGGATCACTAAGCCCGACTTTCGTCCCTGCTCGACTTGTAGGTCTCGCAGTCAAGCTCCCTTGTGCCTTTACACTCTGCGAATGATTTCCAACCATTCTGAGGGAACCTTTGGGCGCCTCCGTTACCTTTTAGGAGGCGACCGCCCCAGTCAAACTGCCCACCTGACACTGTCTCCCCGCCCGATAAGGGCGGCGGGTTAGAAGGTCAATACAGCCAGGGTAGTATCCCACCGATGCCTCCACCGAAGCTGGCGCTCCGGTTTCCAAGGCTCCTACCTATCCTGTACAAGCTGTACCAACATTCAATATCAGGCTGCAGTAAAGC
>NZ_JBWLUW010000093.1:0-398 GCF_057784245.1 Mesorhizobium sp. CNPSo 4671
ATTATGAATAAGCCCGTTTTGATGCACACTCAAAGGATGGGTTCATTCTACACTTTCGTTTGGCTTACTTTTCTTGTCAGATTCAACCCCAAAAGAACTGACCAGGATTCCTCGGGTTTCCTTGTCAGTTCTTTCTTTTTCTCCGCTCCTAAACTCCAAAACAAACTCGAACTTAAAAAATCGCCTTTAACCCCTTGATATAACTGACTTTCTCCGTTCATTTAGTAACGCAGCGTTCCTTTTCAATTGCACCCTTTTACAAAACAACTCAAATAAAGGGTGCAGTACTTAAAGGGCTTTAGCCTCGCTATAGCGAACCCTTTTTAAGGGGTGATTCGTGATGGATATGGGAGTTAAATTATCGTCAAAAGACGTCGCAAAACATCTCGGTATAGAGC
>NZ_JBWLUW010000094.1:0-367 GCF_057784245.1 Mesorhizobium sp. CNPSo 4671
TAGTCACGCTGGCCGGTCATAAGGTAACAGTCGACGATCTCGGGCCAGCGCGCCACCGCTGAGGCAAACCGATCGAGCTCCTCCTCGCGCTGGCGTTCCAGTTTGATCGACACGAACACACTTATCGGCAGCCCCACCTTGGCTTGATCCACCACTGCGACGTAGCCTTTGATGATGCCAGCCGCCTCGAGGTTGCGCACGCGGCGCGCGCAAGGGGAAGGCGACAAACCGGCCCTACGGCCGAGTTCCTCCGAGGTCAGCCGCGCATCTTCTTGGAGCGCGACAAGCAACTTACGGTCGATCCCGTCGAGTGAAGATTTTGACATGATCCGCCACAACTTGGAGGTATTTTAGCTCAAACTATTAC
>NZ_JBWLUW010000095.1:0-366 GCF_057784245.1 Mesorhizobium sp. CNPSo 4671
CTCCGTGCTGCTGTGCAAAGGCGCTGACAACCGTCGCCTTGCGACCGTTGAAAGGGCGCGACAAGGCGGCCTGCGGAGTCGGGAAGGCGTTCCAGCCAAGCGCGTCGCAGCCCTTGATGAACTTCTGTGCATAGCGCGAGATCGGCATTGGCGGACACGGATAGCCGCCCGAGCGGCGCGACTCGAATTTGTTGGCGCCAGGCTGACCAGATACGCCGAACGCCCATTCGACTTTGAGGTAGTATGGCTCCAGCTCGTCATAGGTGATCGGCCAGTCGGCAAGGCTGGTCCCCGGCAGGTTGCCGGCCACCGTGCGCAGGCGGAAATCATTCTCAGTGAAACGCGGCAACCAGCCCTGCCAATGGA
>NZ_JBWLUW010000096.1:0-359 GCF_057784245.1 Mesorhizobium sp. CNPSo 4671
CTGTTCCTCGACGGCCTCAAGGACATCTATTACGCTGAGAAGAAAATTCTCAAAGCCCTGCCGAAGATGGCCAAGGGCGCGGAGGACGCCCAGGTGTCCGCCGCCTTCGAGAAGCATCTTGTCGAAACCGAAAGCCAGGTCGAGCGACTCGAGCAGGTGTTCGATATCCTTGGCGTTGCCGCGCGCGGCAAGACCTGCCCGGCCATCGACGGCATCATCGAGGAGGGATCGGAGATCCTGGAGGAATACAAGGGTTCGAGCTCGATCGACGCCGGCCTTGTCGCCGCCGCGCAGGCGGTCGAGCACTATGAGATCGCACGCTATGGCACGCTGATCGCCTGGGCGACATCGCTGGGCAA
>NZ_JBWLUW010000097.1:0-359 GCF_057784245.1 Mesorhizobium sp. CNPSo 4671
ACGGTGAAGGCACCGGCAAAGCTCTGCGTGTCGGTGGTCGAGCCGGCGGGCCCGGTGCCCGAGCCGGCAACGCCGTTGGTCGCCGCCGTCAGGTAACTCTCGTCCACGTTCAGCGTCGGCGCCGCCGTCCCGCTCAGCGTGATCGAGGGGCCGTCGTCATGGAAGGTCGCCTTGGAGCCGAGGTCGAGCGACTGCGAGGCCTTGTCGCCATCATTGTCGGTCACCGTCGCCGTCAGCGTCACCAGGCCCGAGGTCAGGTTGATGCCTTCGGAGCTGTCGGTCGGATTGTCGGCCGTGTTCTCGTGCACCGCACGGTCCTGCGTCAGCGTCACCGCGCCGGTCGAGCTGTTGACCGAAAG
>NZ_JBWLUW010000098.1:0-333 GCF_057784245.1 Mesorhizobium sp. CNPSo 4671
TCCCGCCATGGCGAAGCTTCAGCCCCTCAGTCGGTTTTGCAGTGCCTGCCGATCGGCACGGAGCCCGTCGAGGTCCAGCTGGACTGGCTGCCCTGGTTGCGCCAATCGCCTAACCAGCTCGCGCGTGCCGTCCACCACAAAGACGCCGCAATCATGACCGTTTCGCTGTTGGGGGATGCGGGGTGACTCCAAGCGCGCGCCCAGCCTTGCTGCGAGTTGTCCTGCGGGCGCCTCGTTGTATCTCCCGTTCGAGTCGTAGTGATAGGCAACCGGCCGTTCCCGCTCGCGGCGATCAACGAACAGCAGCGACCAATGGCTGCCGCGGCGATTGGC